>NZ_LS483250.1:3755767-4433651 GCF_900465055.1 Moritella yayanosii
GATTGGTTTTGAGATCCCAGATGAATTCGTGGTGGGTTATGGTATCGATTACGGGCAAAAATACCGTAACTTACCTTACGTAGGTAAAGTGGTACCGTTAGAAGGTTAAACTCTAATGCTAAGACCAGCGCTGGTACTTGTTGGTCGAGTCGTTTAAAGACGTTCAGCGCGCCGTAAATACCGCCATGTAGGCTGGGGCTGGCATCCCTGCCAGCAACCGCTGATCTTACTTTAAACGACGCTTTCTATTACCTCCCTTATACTAGACATCAGTCTTTCATGGCCAGTTTAAGCCAGAGTCTCTACTTCAGCCTCGCATTCCTACCCCATTCCAGTATAATTCATCTCCCATTCTTTACTGGATTTATTCATCACATGACGTTAGCACTTGAAATAAAAGGTTTACGTAAAGTCTATAAAGGCGGTGTTGAAGCCGTTAAATGTATAGATCTGACTGTAGCTAAAGGCGATTTTTATGCGTTATTAGGGCCTAACGGTGCGGGTAAGTCGACGACTATCGGGGTGATGAGCTCACTGGTCAATAAAACCGCCGGGCAAGTAAAGATCTTCGGGTATGATATTGATACTGACCTGGAAGCGGCCAAGAGCCATATTGGTTTAGTACCACAAGAGTTTAATTTTAATCCGTTTGAAAAGGTTGAGAATATTATCGTCAATCAAGCGGGTTATTACGGTGTACCACGTAAAGAAGCCTTAATTCGCTGTGAAGTATTATTGAAACAACTGGAGTTATGGGATAAACGCCATGAAACGGCGCGTAATTTATCGGGTGGCATGAAACGCCGATTAATGATCGCGCGGGCGTTGGTACATAATCCGCAACTGCTTATTCTAGATGAACCGACAGCAGGTGTTGATATTGAGTTACGTCGTACCATGTGGGAATTCTTGAAACGTAAAAATGAGCAGGGTATTACTATTATTCTGACCACCCATTATTTAGAAGAAGCAGAAATGCTGTGCCGTAATATCGGTATTATTGATAAAGGTCTGTTGATTGAGAATACCTCGATGAAAACGCTATTATCTAAGCTCAATAGTGAGACCTACCTGCTCGATATCAACAGCCAATTAGTTAAACCTGAGTTAGCGGGTTACAGCTGTCGATTATTGGATGATCATACCTTAGAAGTGGATGTGGCGAAGAGTCGTGGTTTGAATTCGTTATTTGCGCAATTAGCGACGATGAACATTCAGGTACAAGGTATTCGTAATAAAGAGAATCGTTTAGAAGCGCTGTTTATGGATATAGTGGAGCAGGGACGAGGGTTAGTAAAATGAAACAAAATTATTTAATTGCGTTTAACAGTATTCTGAATAAAGAGATCACCCGTTTTACCCGTATTTGGGTGCAGACGTTAGTACCGCCTGCCATTACCATGTCGTTATATTTTGTCATTTTCGGTAACTTGATCGGTTCTCGCGTTGGGCAGATGGAAGGCTTTAGCTACATGGCCTTTATCGTGCCTGGCTTGATCATGATGTCGGTGATCACTAACTCGTATTCGAATGTGGCCTCGTCGTTTTACAGCGCCAAATTTCAAGGCAATATTGAAGAGTTATTAGTATCGCCAGTACCGACTTATATCATTATTGCCGGTTATGTCGGTGGCGGTGTTATCCGGGGGTTACTGGTTGGTTTTATCGTGACTTGTGTATCGCTGTTTTTTGTACCGTTACAAATTCATAGCATAGTAGTGATCGTGACGACGTTATTGCTTACGTCGATCTTATTTTCGTTAGCGGGTTTATTAAATGCTATTTTTGCCAAAAGTTTTGATGATATTTCGATTATCCCCACGTTTGTGTTAACGCCGTTAACCTATTTAGGCGGGGTGTTTTATTCAACATCACTGTTACCACCGGTATGGGAAACCATTTCACACGCCAATCCCATCATTTATATGGTCAGTGCATTCCGTAATGGTTTCTTAGGTATCGACAACATTCCATTATTCTATTCATTTGCTGTCATCATCGGGTTTATCGCTGTACTTTATGCATTGGTATACCGCTTGATCAGTAAAGGTGTAGGGCTAAGAAGTTAAAACACATCGATACCTTTACAAATGTTTTATTTGGTACATAATTAAGTACATGTTATACAGGGGAGTGTGGTTATGACAATCCAAACAATTTATGCTGAAAAAACCGTATCAGTCACTGACGTTAGAAAAAACCCGTGTCAGTACTTCATCGAAGAGCCAGTTGCAGTACTGTCGAATAATAAAACGGCTGGTTATATGGTAAGTAAAGACATGTTTGAGAGTATGCTGGAGCTGATTGATAGTAAATTAATTCAAGCTAAGTTCCGCTTATCTAAAGATAGGTTGAAAGAACTCGCAGTATTAAACGAAGAGTATTTACTTTCAGCTAGCGATGATGATTTAAATGAATTTATCGAATAATATTCGCATCTTTAAATCGAGACCTTTAATTGAGTCATTGAATGAATCTGAGCTTAGTTCGCTTGTCAGTGATTTTAAGCTCTATAAATTAACAGGTCAGTTACCTGATACCTTTGGCTGTGATGTTCCTTATGATCATCCCAATACGATGCCGACATTAAAGAACGAAGATGTACGGCATCTCCATTTACTTGATGAAGATATGAAATGGCAGGTAAATAAGCTGCAATTTTATAAAACCAGTGATACACATCTAGTCTATTGCCAAGGTGGAGTGGATGAAAATTGTTACTTATTAATCGCGGTCTTATCTCCTAATGCTCATGAACAGGCTAGAAATAATCAAGTTATGTTTAAAATAGCTATAATGGCAGAAAACTTTAGACGTAAATTTTGAAAATATATAAACCCCACCCTAACCCTCCCCTGCTTTTTATTAATAGATAAGAAGGGAGGCTCTTAGCTTTTTTGAAAGGGAAGCTGGGGTCATCACTAATATTTAAAATTGGTAATAACAATGAACACTCAGCAACAAACAACACCAGACGAAGCCGCTGGCAACTCCCGCGAGATCACCACCAACCAAACAGGCTTGAACGAGCATTTGGATGAAGTGGTATTAAAACATCTTAAGCACAAATTCCGTAAACCCTACCGCCAGCATACCGTGGACGCGTTTAAGCAGATGCAAGCGATTGTCGCTGTAGACCCGCGTCCAATCATCTTTGATTCTTGCTGTGGTGTCGGTGAAAGTACCGCCAAGATCGCGCAGCTGCACCCCGACTGTTTAGTGTTTGGTATGGATAAATCGGCAGACCGGTTAGATCGTAACGACCAACACCGTCATGCCCATCAGGTCGATGGTCAGGTTTATCATTTATTCCAGGTTGATTTAAACGATTTATGGCGTTTAGCGGTGGATGCCGGTTGGCAGTTACACAAGCACTACATCTTATATCCAAACCCTTGGCCAAAAGCCAAACATTTACAACGCCGCTGGCATGGCGCTGCAGTATTTCCGTCTATTTTAGCACTGGGTGGTGAATTAGAGCTGCGTAGTAACTGGGCGTTATATTTACAAGAGTTTCAACGTGCACTGGAGTTGGCGAAGGTTGCTAGTGAGTTGCAGACTTATACGGCAGCGGAAGCAACCACACCGTTTGAACGAAAATACTGGGCAAGTGGTCAAACTTCTTGGCAATTGTTAGCTAAATTATAAAATTCGCATTAAGAATTAAGAATTAAGAATTAAGAATAAAAAAGCCTAATGTATCTGCATTAGGCTTTTTAGATCTCGAATTTATAATCGTAACATATTACGCTTGTTTTGTTTTTTTATGATTACCAACCGCACTCATCACTAATACATAAGCAACACTTAACATCAAACCAAGCAATGTGCCTAATACTAGAATAAGCGCTCGTTTTGGCTTATCACGAGTTTTAGGTAACTTAGGTTCGTCAGTAAAGCGGTAGAAGTTAAAGTCATCAAGTTGCATTATTTCGTTAAAGTTACGCCATTTCTTAATCAATAATGCATTACTGCTCATTGCTGCCGAATGAGAATCGTAGTTTTCGAGTTGTAGTGTAAATATCAACTTTTCAGCGGCTAATATTTCATAACCTTTGGCATATTCAGGTGCCGATTGTAATGAAATATTTTGCGTGACAAAGTTTTTAATATTAGCTTGTTTGGCAATGTTAATGTTCTGCTCTAACGTATAGATTTGTTGCTCAAGTGCAACTCTCTCATAGTTTACATAACTTTGTTCATAATTAACCAGTTGTTGTATCGCTAATGTTAGGTCTGAACTTATCTGATCGCGAATACGGTCCATCATTATTTCATTAATGAAATCTAAATAAGCTTGATTAAGTGCTAGTGCATCTTGGGGTTTAATAGCGCTGATACTTATACTGGTACCAATTTTGTCATTAAAGTTAACTTTCTTTTTATTTTCAGCTGTAAAGGTTATGTTGTTTTTAACCCAATCGTAAGCAAAGTTATTCTGTTCTACCTGATCGAGTTGTTCTTCAGTAACAACAGCTTTAAACAGAGGCTGCATTTTGAAAAACTTGACCTGGTTAGTGGTCATGCGCGCTTCACTAACAAATAATTCATGCAATTCTTTAATATTAGGTAATTCGTTGTTGTTGTTGTTGTTGTTGTTGTTGTTGTTGTTGTTGTTGTTGTTGTTAGTCGAGATATTAATTACTTGCTGTTCTGCCGTATTTAGTTCCGCATTTTTATTGAGCGTGCTAATACCTGCATTTACAAATATGCGATTAAGATTGTATTGTTTCACTTGTTGTGAGGTCGGCGTATCGACCGTTGCGCTCACTGACCATGTTTCCGTGGCGTTTAATGCATAAGTAAGTGAGATAAGCATGAATACAATTGTAGTTAAAATTATTTTAAGCTTTTGTTGCCACAGTGTGGAAAATAGCTCAAAAAGATCTATCTCATCGTTATTATCATAGGACATAGCTTGTTGGGGTTGCTTGTTCATTTAGATCTCAAGGTAAAGGTTAAATGAGTTGTCATCAGTTCGATTACGCGATAACACAAAATATAAGCTGAGTATTTTACTGTAATTATAGGCTCAATTCTATGCCTATTTTTAATCGTTGAAAAATATAAAAATTAACCGATTAGTTGTGATAGCGAATTGATTATTCAAGGATATACATTACTTATATTCCAGTTTTTTATATTAACTGACAGTTCTCTATTCAAACTGGTCGGAGTCATCATGGGTATATTTGCTGAACATAATCAGCTATGTGATAATCGCTCTGGGTAAAATCGATAAAGTAATAATTAAATCTTGTTGTAAAAGTATTTCATTTTATTTTAATCTATGTACCCGACATTCCGCACCCTATTATAGGTATTAATTATCGCTTTTTAACGACACGTTCAATGCAAATGTAGACATGATGTATTTGTGAATGTTGATGTTATACATAAATTGCTAAATCCCGCGTGAAATAAAAAAAAGCTTGACGGCGATCCCCATATTTGATCTATTAGTTATCTTTGGGCGATGAAAATTATGACCATATCATATTCAACAAAGAGTCTTGATCACCTCGGTTTAGTTTCAGGCATGTGCAAAGATATTGGTATCGCCAAGTTTATTGATGACGCACATCCCGAACAAAGTAAGGATAAGCACATTTCATACGGGCAACTCGTAGAAGCCATGATTTTAAATGGACTCGGTTTTGTTGGTAGAACATTGCATATGTATCCTGAATATTTTGCAGAACGGCCTGTCGAACGCCTTCTTGGTAAGGGTGTAAAAGCGGAGCATATTAATGACGATGCACTCGGTCGCTGTCTTGACCAACTCTATGAAACTGGCGTTTCCGAGCTATTTCAAGGACTGTCCGCCCGTACAATTTCACATTTAAAGCTTCCGTGTGAAGGGCTTAATCTGGACTCCACAAGCATTCATGTTGATGGTGAATATAAAGACGAAGACGGTAATGCAGCCATTCAACTAGTGCGAGGCTACAGCCGTGATCATCGCCCTGAATTGAATCAGGTGGTGTTAAACCTGATCACTGAAAATCAGGCCGGTATCCCCGTCTACATGCAGGCGGCAAGTGGCAATATTAACGATAATGAAGGTTTTAAAAATATCGTTAAGCAACATGTTAAAAGTCTTAAAGCGGCCCATAACAACCGCTATTTCATTGGCGATGCTGCATTATATGTCGCCGAAACGATCCAATCTCTCGATGAACAAGGCCAATTATTCATATCGAGAGCGCCGCAAAAGTTAAAATTAGTCAAAGACGCCATATCAGAACAAAACAATTACCATTTCACTGAGTTAGGAAATGGCTATAGCGCAACCTGGATAGATTCAAACTACGGTGATGTTAAGCAGCGTTGGTTGTTAGTGTTCAGTGAACAAGCAAAAAAACGTGAACAACACACATTAGATAAACGTATGCTAAAAGACGCCACTGCGGCATTAAAATCACTGGAAAAACTCAGTAAACAACGTTTTGCTTGTCATGCTGACGCAATGAAAATGCTGAGTATCTGGATGAAATCTCAAGCCAGTATGTCAATGAGTGAAATTGACGTTATTGAGCATCCAATTTTCACTAAAAGTGGTCGACCTAAAACAGGTCAAGAGCCGGATGGTTATGAATATCAAGTAACCGGTTTGCTTGCTTCAAAATTAAATTTTCGCGAACGTAAATTATCCGAAAAAGGGTTATTCATGTTAGCGACAAATGATTGTAGCGATACGTTAACGATGAGCAAAATGCTTGAACTATATAAGTCACAGCAAAGTGTGGAAAAAGGGTTTAGATTCTTAAAAAGTCCTGATTTTTTAACATCGTCATTATATTTAAAAAAGGCAGAGCGGATTGAGGCATTGCTGATGATCATGACGTGTTGCTTGATGGTATACGCGGCACTTGAGCATAAGATCCGAGAGGAGTTGAGAACTAAAGACGTATATTTTCCCAATTTAAAATATAAGCCCTGTCAAAATCCTACCGCCCGTTGGGTTTTCTTTTGCTTTCAAGGTATCGACATTTTAACTCTCTCAGAAGAGCCGCAATTAGTGCTGAATATTAAAGAGCGACATCGAATAATTATTGATTGTATGGGGCCGACATATCAGCAGATTTATTCATAAAATGGGGTGCGGAATGTCGGATGTACTGCCTAGTATCATTATAGTTTTAAAAAAATAATGCTTTATGAGTACGCCTATTGCTTGAATGACCCCAATGATTATGCGATTATCACCTCGAAATTAAGTCATTAGTGCTAAAAAGTATTAGGTAGTGAAGTCACTACCTAATACTTTTTTATATGAGTTAATTTTTTATAACATTAAAATCGTGGATTATATCGGACTTGGGGTACTGCAACCTTAGGGCGGTAGCGTGTTTTTTTGTCAGGGCAAGATCATGAAAAACCCTTATGTGGAAAGGCTTAAAGAGTATGGGAATTAATTTAATCTTATAGATATCTTTTATTGTATGCAATATTTTTCTAAATGATTTGACGGTTCTATGTGGTTGTGATCGTATACTCTCTTTTGAAAATAAAATAAAATAAAATAAAATAAAATAAAATGAATGGATTAGACCTTTTGAGCCAATTATCAATCATAAGAGACCCTCGCCAAGCTTGATAAATAGAGCATAAATTATCAGATATTCTGTTTTTAACCATTGCGGCAGTTATTGGTGGCGCAGAAGACTGGGAAGAAATAGAAGATTTTGGAATTGATCATCTTGAGTGGCTGAAGACATACGGTGACTTTGAAAGTGGTATTCCAGTTCATGACACTATAGCCAAATGCTTGCAGTCTTGTTTTGCGACTTGGATGAAAGAATGTCACAAGGTTACGAAAGGTGATGTGGTAGCCATTGATGGAAAAACAATTAAAGGCAGCTACGATAAATCAAAGCGAAAGGGTTTGATTCATATGGTCAGTGCTTTTAGTGCTGCAAATCAAGTTGTGTTAGGTCAGGTAAAAACATCAGAAAAATATAATGAGATAACGGCTATTCCTGAATTACTTAAACTATTGAATATTAGTGGTTGTTTAGTCACAATGGATGCAATGGGTTGTCAAAAAAAAGATAGCAAGTAAGATTTTATCAAAAGACGCAAACTATGTTTTGGCAGTGAAAGGTAATCAAGGTCGATTAGAGCAAGCATTTAATGATTATTTCCATTTTGATTTAACGAAAGCCCCAGATGCAGATACTTACAGTACACAAGAGAAAGGTCATGGCCGGAAGGAAACTCGATTTTCTTTCCGTCACACAAGATACTTCAGTACTTGGTGATATAGCATTAGAATGGCCAGAGTTAACGACGATAGGCATAATCGGTTCCGTACGTCAAGTTGGAGATGTTATCCCTCAAAATATCACGCTAAATATTACATTAGTTCTGCCAAATTAAATGCAAAATAATTATTAGAAGCCACACGCTCGCATTGGTCTATCGAAGTGCAATTACATTGGCGACTAGACGTAGGTATGAATGAAGACAGATGTAGGATGGTACGAGGTGAAGGTGGTGAAAACTTGTCGGTAGTCAGACATACAACATTAAATTTATTGAACACGGATAAATCGTTCAAAGCAGGGCTAAAAAGAAAACAAACAAAGGCAGGGCGGAATAATGAGTACCTATCTCGGATCCTTACTGGGAACGGTTCTTCGTAATCTCGCCTAGAATCCCGTGATCGTATTATTATCTTTAGCCAAATTGATAAAAAAGTCGCTGAAACAGTGCGTCAAGATGAGATTGTAACCGATTTTGAGTTTGAAACGTTGGATAACAACGCTAATTTTGGTTCGAATGACAAAACCAATTTAGGTAATGTTGAGTCATTATTGGCGCAAGCGGCGAAAATACGAAACATATTATTAGCGCCTATTTTAGCGAAATTAAAACTGCAAGCGCAGTTTGGTGAGCAGCCTCAAATTGTTGAAATTCGTGGTAATGTACGCTTTCCGGGTCTATACCCAAAAACCAGTAATATGTCGTTAACAGAATTAATTGATGCTGCAGGTGGTTTGTCGGCGAAAGCGTATACTGACAAAATAGAAGTCAGTCGATTAAATACAGCGACTGCGCATGTTCAGCTTGAACAGCTAGACGTTAACTTATCGCAAGGCCGTTTTATGTTAAATAATGCCGACGTTGCCACTGTTTATACTAAACCAGGTTGGACAGATAATAATAAAGTTATGTTGTTGGGTGAAGTGATGTTCCCCGGTGAATACAACATTAAACGCGGCGAAACAATTGAAAACGTCATTAATCGGGCTGGCGGTTTTACTCAGTTTGCTTATCCAGATGGTGCGGTGTTATCACGAGAGAGTTTAAAAATTGCAGAACAAGAAAGTAATGCACGCTTAGCTGAAAACCTACGTAAAGAAATTTCTGCGATGTCGTTACGTCGAACTTCAAAAACATTGAGTAACCAAAGTAGTCCAACAGAAGCGTTGAAAATTGCCGATGAGTTATCAAATACTGAAGCATTAGGGCGCTTGATTATTGATTTACCCGACATTATGGCTGGTGATGAGAGTGTCGACGTCGCGATGGAAGATGGTGATATCTTGTATGTGCCACCACTGCGCAATGTGATTAATGTTGTGGGTGAGGTGTATAGCGCCAGCGCGCATGTATTTAACCATAAGCTAACGTTGCATGATTATATCCAGCGTTCTGGTGGTTCTAAATCACAAGCCGATACCGACCACATGTATGTGATCCGTGCCAACGGTAGCATTACTGTCGCAGACAGTTCATTTTGGTTTACGCGTAGTACAGTTGAATTACAACCAGGTGATACGATTGTGTTGCCAATCGATGCTGAATACTTAGACGGTATTACTACTATCTCTGCCGCGTCTGAAATCTTGTATCAAATGGGTGTTGCTGTTCAAGCAATCAAACCATAGGAAAAGTATAATGAACGCTAATAATACAACTGATCCAGCTAATAATAACGTAAACCATCAAGTGCCGCACACTCAACAAGTTAATCAGCAACACAATCAGCAAGATAATCAGCAACCGCAAATGCAATATGTGATGTATCCACCACAGATGGCTGCACCTGCTGATGATGAAATCGATCTTAAACAATTATTTCTCACCATCTGGCAAGGTAAGTGGTTAATTATCGTATTAACAGCGTTATTCACCATTGCAGGTATAGGTTATGCGTTAAAGCAACCGAATGTATATAAAGCGGAAGCTAAATTATTTCCAGCTGTAAGCGAAGGCGGTGGCGGTGGTTTAGCCGCTTTAGCTGGTCAGTTTGGTGGCCTTGCGAGTCTCGCAGGGGTCAACCTTGGTGGTGGCAGTGCCGACAAAAGTGTGATCGCGATGGAAATTATGCAATCACGCAGTTTTGTTAAAATGTTTGTCGAAAAACACGATCTAGCGTTACCGATCATGGCTGCAATTAAGTGGGATGAAGCGAATAACGCATTAGTGATTGATGATGAAATTTATGATCAAGTTAACCAAACATGGTTGTTAGATGATGATGGTGAAACACTAGAACCGACTGATTGGCAAATTTATAAAGCGTTTAAGGGGTTAATTAGTCTTTCTCAAACAAAAGACACCGGCCTTATTACACTCGCTGTTGAACATTATTCACCCTTTGTGGCAAAGCAGTGGGTTGACTGGTTAGTACAAGATATTAATGCCTTGATGAAAGCGACAGACTTGCAAGAAACGAATTCAAGTATTGAATTTTTACAAGCGCAATTAACGAAAACGCAGATTTCGGACATGCAAACAATGTTTTATAAATTGATTGAAGAACAAACCAAAACATTGATGTTAGCCGAAGTGCGCAAAGAATATGTATTTAAAACTCTGGATGCTGCGGTAGTGCCAGAAGATAAAGTTAAACCTAAACGTGCGCTGATTGTGGTGTTGGCTGGGTTGCTGGGTGGAATGCTGTCGGTGGCGATTGTGTTAGTGCGTGGGGCGTTTCGGAAGGAAGATTAAAGCAAAAGGACCTATTGGAGCCTGTAGAGTAAAACATAACAAATCAAACAATGACAGATAGTTAATCATAACTATCTGTCTCATTATGAATATAAACTGGCTCAGTAATACTTATATTACTGAGCTTTATTGTTGAAGTATTTCCATTCTTAGTTATTAAATCTTAGTTATTAACTCTTAAATAAACGTAGGTCTATCATGTCAAAAAAGAAAGTCTTGACCGTCTTCGGTACGCGTCCTGAAGCGATTAAAATGGCACCACTGGTTCATGCGCTGGCTGCTGATGAGCGATTTGAAGCGAAATGTTGTGTGACTGCCCAGCATCGTGAAATGTTAGACCAAGTACTTGAGCTATTTGAAATTACACCAGACTATGATTTAAACATCATGAAAGCGGGACAAACGCTTAATGATGTGACTGCACGTATTTTACTTGAGCTAAAACCAATTCTGCAAGAATTTAAGCCAGATGTGGTATTAGTGCATGGTGATACAGCGACAACATTCGCAGCAAGTTTAGCAGCCTATTACGAACAAATCGATGTTGGTCATGTTGAAGCAGGTTTGCGTACAGGCAATATTTATTCGCCTTGGCCTGAAGAAGGTAACCGTAAGTTAACGGGTGCTTTGACTAAGTATCACTTTGCCCCTACTGAAACGTCGAAAGAAAACTTACTTAAAGAAAATTTTAATCCTGATAATATTTTAGTGACAGGTAATACCGTTATCGATGCATTGTTAATGATGAAAGATAAGGTCGATAATGATGCTGATTTGAATATTACTTTGTCAGCATCGTTCCCATTTTTAGATGAAAATAAGAAGTTGATCCTAGTGACAGGCCATCGTCGTGAAAGCTTCGGTGGTGGTTTTGAGCGAATTTGCAAAGCGTTAGCTATAACAGCAAAAGCACATCCTGAAACGCAGATTGTATATCCAATGCATCTAAACCCTAATGTACGCGAACCGGTTAATCGTATCCTTGCTGGTATTGATAATATTTTCTTAATTGAACCACAACAATATCTGCCATTTATCTATTTAATGGGACGCGCGAATATAATTTTAACCGATTCTGGTGGTATTCAAGAAGAAGCACCTTCGCTAGGCAAACCTGTATTGGTTATGCGAGATACAACAGAGCGTCCAGAGGCCGTTGAAGCGGGTACTGTTAAATTAGTCGGTACTGAAGTTGATGCATTAGTTTCAAACTTAAACGAATTGTTAACAAATAAAGATGCATATAAAAAAATGAGTGTATCTCATAACCCTTACGGGGATGGGAAAGCATGTTTGAAAATATTAGATTATTTATACAAATCAATTTAGGATGAAAATGAAAAAAATATTAGCACTGTACGCATATGCAGATTATAACAAAGGCGATTCAGCAATATGTCTGGGAGCCAAAAAGCTATTAGAAAAGATATATCCAGATGCAGATGTTGTATTTGCAAATTTCTTGAGTTCTGATCATGACTATTCCGTCAGAGCTAGGGGGTTTTATTCTAACTATGGTATTGAAGTAGTGGATATACCCAGTCGAAATTTAAATAAAATTAATAAGCTTTCTCGATTGATAACTATGCGAGATCATAATGTCAATTTATTCTTACAAAAAGAGAAATATGACTTAGTTATTTCTATCGGCGGGCACTTTCTATTTTCGAAAGATTCCTCACTACATGAGAAAGTAAGAAATAAATTGCGACTCCAACATATATACCAACCAATAGTTGAAGCTAAAAAATGTGGGATAAAAACAGGTATTTTGTGTCAATCAGTAGGACCTTTTAACAAAGCCGATCGTGTCATTAAAAAGGTATTTGATTCATTAGATTTTGTTATTACAAGGGAATCAAAGTCGGCATTGTCAGCAAAAAAACACTATAAAGATGTAGTTTCTGCGATAGATATGGCTTTTTTTATGGATAGTGATCCGTCCCCTATAAATAAGCTTGCAGTTGATAGTAGTGATTATTATGTCGTTAATTTAAGGAAAGTCTTGGCTTCAGGTGGTTACGAAGTAAGTGATGTTATGTACAAGAAACAGATTGAGTTTTTTGTAAAAACAATTACCAAGCTGATAAGTGATAAAAAATCAAAAGTATATTTATTGAGTCAAGTAACCTCGTTTGACGAAAAAAACAGTGAGTTTGATAGCAATATTCATTATGAGTTAAAAGACAAATATTTTAAAAATAATTGCGATGTGATTGTTGAACCTCGAGTTTTCACTGAAAGAGAACTTATCAAAATTTATCAAGATTCTAAAGGTTTAATTTCAACACGTTATCATGGTTTAATTTTTGGTTTACTAGCCGGAGTAAATCCTGTTGGTGTTAATATTGAAGGTATTGGTCATAAATTGACGGGAATGTTTGATGATCTCGACATCAAAGAGAATATTATTCAACTTGATGACGAGTCTACTGAGGAGTCGTCAAGTAAAGTTGTTGAACTATTGTCAAAACCGACAAATTATGATGTAGAGGCTTACGTTAATAAAAACTTTGAAGCTATAAATAATGCAATTAGATAATTAGAATTGTACGTTTAGATCGATGTTTCTGTTGCGTATTATTATGTTTAGTCAAATCTAAGCCTGTGCTTGTTTTGACTAAATAATTCCCATTATCATGAATGAAATCGTTTTTTAATAGGTTTGAAGCCCAATGTTTAAGTCTTATATTATAGGAGGTTTTGCTCCAAAAGCTATCTCTATGTTTTCAATAGCTTTTATTATAGGTTCACTCTCTTCCGATGAATATGTGCTTTTCGATTATATAATGGTAACATCAGGAATTGCTCTACCATTAATCAGTTTGTGCCTTGTTGATGCATTTTATCACTTTGCTATAAAAAGCGGGGATAAAGATGCTTCTTATGATTCTATATCTCACTTTATTAATTTTATTTATTACCTTTCATTTTTTGTTTCCAGTTTATTTGTTTTTTTTGATTTTGTAGATGTCAAGTATCTATTGGTAATTATTTTTTCTTGGTTACAATTTAAAATTTATTTAAATAAAATGGATGCTCGGATATGTGAGAATAATAGTAAGTTCTTATTGTCAGAGTTGATTCCTGCTGTTTTAATCTTCGTTTTGTGCTTCTTTCTGAGTATTTATAATGCAAGGTTAGTTTTTGTTCTTGGAGCATATACTGGTGTATGGTTTGTTACTAGTTTGATCTTTTCAAAAAATAATTATTTTTATTTTAAAGTAACTATACCGATTTATTTTGTAAAATATTCCTTACCATTAATACCTAATGCTGTGATTTCCTTGTTAATATTAAACCTTTTTCGCTATCTCGAGTCTTCCGAGCAAGAAATGCTTTTGTATAGTTTAAATTACCGAGTATTAATGTTTTTTATTGTAGTTAGTAGCATCATATATATGTACTTACAGGATATGTTTTACAAACAACAACCTTCACTTATTAAATTTTTATTTACAGCCGTTAGTATAATTATTCTGAGTGTTTTTGTTACTTTTATTTCAGTTGAGTTAATTAAGCCATATTATCTAGGTGAGAAGATAAACCTATTTAGTGAACCAGTATATTTATATTCCGTTGTTGCAATGACATTTTTAATGCTTTCTGGTTCGTTATCTGTACTGATAAATTATATTAGTAAACCTATCCATAACTTGTACTCTAATTGCATAGGTTTTCTTTTGTCTCTTGTTTTTGTTGCCGTTTTTCATGATGGTAATAATGAGCTCATCTATGCGTATGCCGCGTTATTAGCTTACTTGTCTTCTTTTTGCTATAGATTTATATTTATAATGAAATATAAATCTTCTTTTATGTAGTTAACCACAGAGTAAAGTAGAATGAAAAATAAATTTTCCCAACTTTTTTTTAGGATTCTTAGAAAGCTTAAGTTATATGGACTTTTGACTTTTTTTGATAAAAAGTGGAAGTCGGGATGTTATTCTTGGCCATTCGATGAAAATGAAAAGGTTTTTTTATTTGTTGGGCAGCAAACTCCATGGTCCATATTCCATCAGAGACCTCAAAACTTCGCCAAAGAATTGGCTAGGAAGGGATTTAAAGTTGTATATTGTATCGCTCCATATTCAGGTGTTCAACCTGATCAAGAAGTCTATGGTATAAAAGAAATTGAAGAAGGTGTTTTTTTATATAACCACTATAAAGATTGGCCCATTTCTCTTCCTAATGTGAAATATATTTATAGCTGTTACCCCTTCCATAAAAGTATCGCCGAAAAGTTCAAAAATCAGTTTCATGATGCACTTTTAATTTATGATATTTTTGATGACTTTTCTCTTTTTGAAACAAAAGCTTCAGATCGAGATAATCATGAATATTTAATTAAAAAATCTGACTTGTGCCTATACAGCGCAGATATCCTTAAGCCTGTTAATGCCAAAAATTCATGTTATTCTCCGAATTCTGTTGATGTAAAGCATTTTTCTAATCGTATTAAAATGAAAAAAATAGTGTATTTTGGAGCTATTGATAGTTGGTTTGATTTTGATTCTGTTGAGCAGGCCGCAAAAGAGAATGTAGACTCTCTTTTTTATATTGCTGGTATCGTTGCACCTAGTGTGAAAAGTAAATTTTCATTACTGTTGAGTGAAAATAACATTATCTTCCTTGGTAAAGTAGATTACAAATATATACCAAGTATTTTTGATGGGTTTGATGTCGGTATTATTCCATTTATTAAAAATAATATTACAGATGCAGTTAATCCAATAAAAATGCATGAATATGTAGCCCTTGGTTTAAAAGTAATATCATCCCCTATTCAAGAAGTCATTAAGTACAAAGATAGTGTAATATTTTACGATGAAAGTAATACATTGAGTGACAGAATTATGCAGAGTGATAAAATAAAGAGTAAAAATTTGGTGGCAGAAAGCTGGTCCGATATTGTAGATAAAATTTTGCTAAATGCAAAGAGTGAGAAGAAATGAAAGTAAGCGCTCGTGAGATTGTTATCAAGTTTAAAGGTTTATTTGAAGTGGATTTGGATTGTCAATGAAAAATATAAGCGTATATTTGCCAAAAAAAGATTATCTAAATGAAGCTACAGAATATTACATTGAAATGTTAATTGGCGGTATAGACTGTGATTTTATCGGGTATTTTTATTCATTAAAAGATATTAAACACCATGATAATGTACTGGTTATAGATGCCAAAAGTCTTGTTTTTATTAAGCTTAGATATCCATTGAAAAGAGTTATTACTTGGTATCAGGGAGTCGTTCCAGAGGAGGCTTTAATGGTCTTTGAAAGTAGGTTTAGGTATTACTACTGGTCTTTTTTTGAATTTATTTCCTTAAAGTTATCATCATGGAATTTTTTTGTTTCTACTGCAATGGTTACCCATTACCAGAAGAAATATCGTATACATATTACTAATAAAACTATCATTCCTTGCTTTAATAAGCAAATGAACAAAGATATCATTTATGAAACTGCTGATAAGTATAAATACTTAACTTTCGTTTATGCCGGAAGTCTACACAAATGGCAATGTGTAGAACAGACTCTTGAAATATTTAAAAGGTTAAATGATATACACAGTGATTCTCAATTTTTTTTGTACACCTTTGATGTCGAAGAAGCAAAAAAAATGGTAAAAAATATAGGAGTTAAGAATGTAACCATAAGTAGGTCTTCATTGGAAGAAATAGATTATAAAATTTCCAAGTGCCATTATGGTTTTTTAGTGCGTGATGACAATGTGGTTAATAATGTGGCAACTCCAACAAAGCTAAGTACTTATCTTTCAGTTGGAACTAAACCTATAATGACCAATGTGATCCATGACTTCGAGTCTTGTTTAAATTTAAGTAATGCTGTTATTTATGAAAATATGACGTCTATTGATAATATCGTAAAAGCGATAATGACTAATTACAATAATGGAATGTCAGTAGATGATTTGGTTGTAGATTATGAAACGGCGTTTTCTGATTACTATAACAGAAAACATTATCAAAATATTATATCAAAAATTAGTTTGTAAGCTTATGTTGTTTTTAATGTTGTTTTTAATTTTTTTATTGTTAGTCGCAAGCTATGAGTTTTATTTTGGACTAAATAAAAATTATCGTCTTATAATTATAATGCCTGTTATATACATTTTGTATTTTTTAGCGGGGTTCAACATTACATCACCAGATTATATAAATTATGTCGATATGATTAATGGTATCGGTGGTATAAATGAATTTTTTGATACAAAAAATATGGACTACAAAGAACCAGTTTTCTCTTTGTTAATTGTTTTTTTAAATAGTTTATTCGATGATGTTCAAATTGTTTATTCATTTATATCATTGCTATCAATTTCTATTACTGTATATGTATTATTTAAGCGTTCTCCATTATTATTTTTATCTATGGCGCTGTATTTCGCTCACCCGTATTTAAATAAAGAAGTAATTCAGATAAGAGCTGGATTAGCTACTGCTTTTGTCCTTTTAGGCGCTAGTTTTTTGATGGATAAAAAGAAAAAGAGTAGTTATTTATCTTTTTTATTAGCCGTTGGTTCTCATTTTTCAGCGATTATTGTAATTGTTCCATTAATTGTGATTAAATTTATAGGTAGAAAGAAAATTGTTAAGTTTGTCTTATTTTCCTTAGTGTTGTGTTTATATCTGAACATGATTTCATTTCATAAAATTTTATTTGATATTCTCCTAGGATATGAAATTCTACCTCCTGCTGTCGCAGGTTACATTAACTGGGATGAGTACAACTATTCATTAGGGCTTATGAACCCCATGTTGATAAAGCTTCTTTTTATTTTATTCGTCATTCATGTGTATTTTCGGCAATCTATATTAGAGAATAATCTTGTTTATGTTTCATATGTTTTTTTATCTTTTTCAGCCTGTTGGCTTATTCTGTTTGCTGATATTGCTATCTTTGCAGCCAGGATTACATCAATAACAAGTGTTTTAGAATTAATTATTATTCCATATATTATTTTTCATTTAAAGCTCAAACCTCGAATACAGTTTTTTCCGGCTGTTTTGTATTGTTTTATTATGTTATTTATTAATATATATATAAAAAAAATGTTAGATGGTTTTAGTTTTGGTATTTTATAAAAGGTGTATCCGTGAAAGTTTGTTATATATTGCCGTCACTTGCGCAAAAAGGTCCTAACATAGTTGCTGCTGAGATTATCACTTCCGCTATTAGAAGAGAACTTTTTGATTCCATAGAGGTTTTTTATTTTAAGGATGTTGACTGCGATAAAATATCTTTAACGGTTAAAACCACAAAAATAAGTTTTTTTTCTTCATGTGACTTATCTTCATTTGATATTATTCACAGCCATATGTTTATCCCAGATATTTTTGTTTTTCGCTATAAATTATTAAATATATTTAATAACACTCCAAAATGTATTACTACACTTCATCAGAAAGATGTAGTAAACCTTCGGTATGATTATGATTCGATATTTAAGGCTTATGTTGTTAGTTTTTGCTGGCGTATTGGACTCTCCATGCACGATGAAGTCGTTTGTTTATCTAAAGCGATGAAATCTTTTTATCAAAAGAGGTTGATAAATAAACGAATCTCTTACATCTACAATGGAAGAAACTTTAAAAATAGTAGTTCTTTGCATCCTGTGATCTCATCTCAAAAGTCAACTTCCAAATTTAAAATTGGAACCGCCTGTTTGTTAACTAAAAGAAAAGGTCTTGAACAAGTTATTCGAACTCTTTTTAAGCTCCCCCACGTCCATTTTTATATAGCAGGTTCTGGGCCGGAACATGATTCTTTGATTCAATTAGCAAAAGATGAGTTGGTTTTTGATAGGGTTCATTTCAGTGGTTTTATCAGTGATGTTTCTCAATTTATGATGGAATTAGATGCCTTTATTCTTCCGTCTAGAGGGGAAGGTTTTCCTCTGGCTCTTCTTGAAGCTGCCTCTATTAGATTGCCTTGTATTTGTTCTCGAATAGATATAACGGTTGAGGTATTTTCCGAACAAGAAGTCTCTTTTTTTGATTTAGATAATCTAGAATCATTAGAGTTTGCGATTTCTCATTGTGAGAAAAATCTGATCCATTATTCAAAGTGTTTGTATGATAAGTATCAAGTAGAGCTTACTGTAGATAAAATGGTAGATAGCTATGCATTAACTTATGCAAATTTAATAGAATAAATTGGCCATACTAGGGTAAATTATGGTAACCGTTCACCAGAGGTCGGTTGTATTTAGGTTTTAGCGAAATCGAAGACATCAGGATAGGGTTCTCGTCGTATGACTGCACCTACGATCGTTGAGATCACGCTTAATGCCGATAGCTTTCGCTTCTTGCAGGTTTCAACTACAGATAATACACGCGAACGAAATTGGTCGCCGCGCTCTGAACTCGTGCCGTAACTAATTTTACGTAAAATAACGCTACCTCGAATACACCGTTCAGCTTCATTATTTGTAAGCGGTATATCTGGGGATGATAAAAATACCCATAAACTCGGCTCATGCTTTAAGATAAATTTACATCGACCGACGTAACGTTTACAAGGTGTTTTCATTCCTTTTTGCAATAAAAAATTGAAACTTTGCCGTAATCGACGCATTCGTCTTTGATATTGATGGGCAGTTAATTGATTATTTTCATATCGATGCTGAGTCCTAAAAACGTAAGCAATGGAATGGACACCGCCTCACCCTTTCGCGCTGTTGATTATGGTGTAGGCTGTAAGCAGGTGAATTTTATTTATCATAGGTGACATATTATGAAAAATATAATTAGAGTTGGTGTTGATTTGGCAAAAAACGTGTTTCATATTCATGCTATTGATGAGAATGAAACAATAGTTTGGCAAGGAAAATACAATCGCACCACTTGGTTGAAGGCGATTGTGAAACGAGTACCAACAACCGCGGTAATCGGCATGGAAGCTTGTGGTTCAGCTAATTATTGGGCAAGAGAGCTCACAGCACTTGGTTACAGTGTTAAATTAATAGCCGCTCAATTTGTTAAACCTTATGTTAAAACAAACAAAAATGACAAAGTTGACGCTGAAGCCATTTGTGAAGCAATCAGCCGACCTAATATGCGCTTTGTTAATATAAAAACAGTTGAGCAACAAGATATTCAATCTAAGCATCGTGTTCGTGAAGAATTAATTTGCCACAGAACTGCAAAATCAAACCAAATCAGAGGGCTCGTCAGTGAATACGGCATTGTAGCGCCTATTGGTATCGCTTATTTACGAAAAGCGATACCAATGTGGTTAGAAGAATCCGACAACGGTTTAACATTTGATTTTAGGGCTTTGTTGCTCACGCTCCAGGAAGATTTAATTCTTGTAGATGAAAGAATTGATTTACTGACAGCACAAATTAAAAATAATGTTGCAACTAATCCCATAGGAAAAAAGTTGATGAAAATTATCGGGATTGGTCCTTTGGTCTGTAGTGCATTGTTAATGGCACTTGGTGATGGTAAGCACTTTAAGAAAGGCAGAGATTTTGCAGCATCTTTAGGCTTGGTTCCTAGGCAATACAGCACAGGTGGGCGTGCTAATTTACTCGGCATTAGTAAGCGAGGTGATGGTTATTTAAGAAAATTATTAGTTCATGGCGCTAGAGCAGCTTTTCGTCATGTCAAAGATAAGACAGACCCTTTAAGTTTATGGATAAAACACTTGAGTGAAAAAAAACACCCTAATGTTGTTATCGTTGCACTTGCTAACAAATTAGCACGAATTTCATGGGCGTTAGTTGCTAACGACACCGAATACACAGAAACATTGGCCGCTGGTTGATTGTATTAAAATAATTTTCATATTCGAAGTTGTAGGTAATACTTAGGTTACAAATAGTAAGCACATTATTTAAAAATTGCAAAAGTAAAAGAGAGATGGAAAATAGGTTAAACCATCACTAGAAAAACCCTAACTGAGCGAAGAGTTAATAACTCGTGTAAGCGATTGGGATCTAGTGTGCGAATGAAGCCATTGAGGTTCGATGCTAAATAAAAGCATTATTTAAGAAACCGAATACACGTGAGCAGTCATACCTTCATTTTCATTGAAATTTTACTTGCAATAGAGGTTGTGTCCATACACGTTCACCAGAGGTAGGTTGTATTTAGGTTTTATCAAAATCGAAGACATCAGGATAAGGTTCTCGTCGTATGACTGCACCCTCGATCGTTGAGATCACGCTTAATGCCGATAGCTTTCGCTTCTTGCAGGTTTCAACAACTGATAATACACGCGAACGAAATTGGTCGCCGCGTTCTGAACTCGTGCCGTAACTAATTTTACGTAAAATAACGCTACCTCGAATACACCGCTCAGCTTCATTATTTGTGAGTGGTATGTCTGGTGAACGCTTACGACGAATCTGCCATCGAGGCATGGACTTGCACTAAACATCACGGAAAGCGTGGTCGAGGATTTCAATTCTCTGACGTGGCGATTGAAACTGCATTAATAGTGAAAGGCGTGTTTTCTCTGCCATACATACGCTCATTACAAGGCTTTATCGATTCCATTTTTTCTCTGATGAATGTTCCACTGCGTAGTCCCAATTGTTTGAGCATAAGTAAACGAGCCAAAACGGTTTAAATAAAATATCGTAACCCATCGAGAGGTGCTATCCGACATATCGCCATCGATTCAACGGGCTTAAAAGTGTTTGGCGAAGGCGAATGGAAGGTTAAGAAGCACGGCAGTGAAAAGCGTCGAACGTGGCGCAAGTTACATATGGCGGTCGATGTTGATACTCATGAAATTATTTCTGTTGAAATGACGCTTGTTAATGTTGGTGACAGTGAAGTACTACCTTCGTTGATCAACCCTCTACGTCGACGTATTTCAGAAGTCTCAGGTGATGGTACGTACGACACAAAAGAGAGTCATAAAATACTTAATAAAAAAAAGATAAAACCACTTATCCCACCACTAAAAAGTGCTGGATTGTGGGAAGCTGGACATGCGAGAAATGAAGCTGTAATAGCACTCAAAGCGGGTGGAGTGAAACAGTGGAAAGTCGATACTGGCTAACACGATAGATCGTTATCGGAAACTGCGATGTATCGGTATAAAATGCTCACAAGCGGAACGTTATCACTTCGGTCTTACAATGCTCAAGTCGGTGAAGTCTATGCCAATGTTAAAGCGATCAATAAAGTCATTAGACTGGGTATGCCTGAAAGAAACACAAGTATTTAGAATGTAATAAAAAAGGGGATGATCAAACCTCTAACTGATTTGATCAACAACGCCGATTATCATTAGTCAACGAAGACCTTTCTGTTTTAGGTGATTTAGCCTCGCGGTGGCCAGAATTAAAAAAGTATGGGCATTGTTGTTTCGATAAGACAAAAAGGTGTTGAAGCCGCAACAGAAGATGACCTTGCGATTCGATTTTATATTAGCTCTAAGCAATTAGATGTTTGAACATTATTGGAATCGACACGTTCTCATTGGTTAGTAGAATCGATGCATTGGTCGCTTGATACTGCTTTTAGAGAAGATGATTCACGAATTCGAGCAGACGAACGTGCGGAGAGCTTTGCAAGGATCAGACAAATGAGTTTGAACTTGCTGAAAAATGAAAAGAGTTTTAAAGCGAGTGTGAAAAGAAAGAGAATGAAGAGTGCGATGAATGAAAGTTATCTTTTACTTGTTCTCGCAAGCCTTAGTTAGGGTTATTCATGATTTTTCCGTGGAGCTAGCTATAACCATTAAAAATGTTTTATAATTTTATTTATTAACTAGAGTTGAAATATGAAAATACTGATTACGGGTGGAGCTGGTTTTATTGGTTCAGCAGTCATTCGATATATTATAAATAATACAAATCATAGTGTAGTCAATTTAGATAACTTGACTTATGCAGGTAACTTAGAGTCACTCTCTAATATAGAATCTAATACTAGATATTTTTTTGAATATGCCGATATTTGTAATGCAGTTGAGCTGGAACGCATTTTCTCTGAGTGCCAGCCAGATGCTGTGATGCATTTAGCTGCAGAATCCCATGTAGATCGTTCAATTGATGGTCCAGCAGCTTTTATTGAAACCAACATTGTTGGTACTTATACATTACTTGAAGCTACGCGTGCTTATTGGAATACATTAGATACAGATAAAAAGGCTGCATTTCGTTTTCACCACATCTCAACAGATGAGGTTTATGGCGATTTAGATGGTCCAGAGGACTTATTCACGGAGGATACGCCTTACGCGCCAAGTTCACCTTACTCAGCATCAAAAGCTTCAAGCGATCACCTTGTTCGAGCTTGGCAACGTACTTACGGTTTACCAACAATCATCACTAATTGTTCAAACAATTATGGGCCTTATCATTTTCCAGAGAAGTTAATTCCCCTCGTTATTTTAAATGCATTAGCAGGTAAAGCTTTACCTGTATATGGTGATGGACAACAAATTCGTGATTGGTTGTTTGTTGAAGACCATGCTCGAGCATTGTATAAGGTTGTGACTGAAGGTGAAGTCGGTGAAACTTATAATATTGGCGGGCACAATGAAAAAGCTAATATTGATGTTGTTAAAACTATCTGCCAGTTACTTGAAGAATTAGTACCTGTGAAACCTGATGGGGTTGCTAAATATCAAGATTTAATTACTTATGTATTGGACCGCCCTGGTCACGATGTGCGTTACGCTATTGATGCAAGTAAAATAGAGCGTGAATTAAACTGGAAACCAGAAGAAACATTTGAAAGCGGTATTCGCAAAACAGTGGAATGGTATTTAGATAACAAACAGTGGTGGTCTCGCGTACTTGATGGTTCATATGCAGGTGAACGTTTAGGTGTATTTACAGAGGATAATAAATAATGAAAGGTATCATTTTAGCTGGCGGTTCTGGTACTCGTTTATATCCACTCACACGTGGTGTATCAAAACAGTTACTTCCTGTTTATGACAAGCCTATGATCTTCTACCCGCTGTCAACATTAATGTTAGCTGGGATTAGAGACATACTCATTATCACTACACCTGAAGATAAAGAAAGTTTTAAACGTTTATTAGGTGATGGTTCCGATTTTGGCATTAACTTAGAGTACGCAGTACAACCGAGTCCTGATGGTTTAGCGCAGGCATTTATTATTGGTGAAGATTTTATTGGTGGTGATAATTGCTGTTTAGTATTAGGTGATAATATCTTTTATGGCCAATCATTTACCAATATATTGAAAAATGCAGTGAATCGAAAAGAGGGCTCAACTGTATTTGGTTATCAAGTTAAAGATCCACAGCGTTTCGGTGTTGTTGAATTCGATGAAAATATGCGAGCTATTTCAATTGAAGAAAAACCACTAGAACCTAAATCTAACTATGCCGTAACTGGGTTGTATTTTTATGATAATCGTGTGGTAGACTTCGCAAAACAAGTTAAACCATCACATCGTGGTGAATTAGAAATAACTAGTATTAATGAAATGTATTTAAATGATAATTCGTTGAATGTCGAATTATTAGGTCGAGGATTTGTTTGGTTGGATACTGGTACTCATGAAAGTTTACATGAAGCATCGTCTTTCGTGCAAACCATTGAGCATATTCAAGGACTAAAGATTGCTTGTTTAGAAGAAATATCATGGCGTAATGGCTGGTTAAGTAACGAACAAGTTCTCGAAATAGCCAAGTCAATGATGAAGAACGAATATGGACAATATTTAAAACGTTTAATTGACGAATCTCAGAAAAGGTAAATTAGAAATATGCGGGTATTGATTACAGGTTGTAACGGTCAAGTTGGACATTGTTTAACTGAGCAGCTAAATATAAAAGAAAATACAGTCGTACTCGCATTAAGCCGAGAGGATTTGGATATTACAGACGCTGCGGCTGTCAATAAGATTGTTCTTAAATTTAATCCAAATGTAATTATTAACGCCGCAGCCCATACTGCCGTTGATAATGCAGAAAAAGAAGTTGAGCTCTCATTCAAGATCAATCGTGATGGGCCTAAGTATCTGGCAGAATCAGCACAAAAGATAAATGCTGCAATGTTACATATATCTACGGATTATGTATTTTCAGGAGATAAAGACGGTGAGTATCACCCTGAAGATCTAACCGAACCACAAAGTATCTACGGGCATAGTAAGCTTGCTGGTGAATTAGCCGTTGTTGCTGCTTGTGATAAGCACATTATTTTAAGAACAGCTTGGGTATTTGGTGAACATGGTAATAACTTTGTTAAAACGATGCTTCGCCTAGGTAAAGATAGAGATGCATTAAGTATTGTTGGCGATCAGTTTGGTGGTCCGACCTATGCCGGAGACATCGCAGGGGCTTTAATTGAAATTGCCACTCAAATTGAGACAAATAAACCTGTTGAATATGGCATATATCATTTTTCTGGTTTTCCGCACGTTAGTTGGTTTGAGTTTGCTGAAACAATTTTTAACTCTGCAAAAGAACAAGACATATTTGATAAAACCCCTGCTCTTAGCAGTATTTCTACAGCGGATTATCCGACGCCAGCTAAACGCCCTGCGAATTCTAAATTAGCCACAAATAAAATGGTTGAATCGTTTGGGATTGAAGCTAGTGATTGGCAAGCTGCGTTAAGCCGCGTTAAGCACTATGCGTAACAATAGTATTATATAAGAGTAGTTGAAATGAATGTAATTGATACCAATATTCCTGAAGTGAAAATTATTGAACCAAACGTATTTGGTGATGAGCGTGGTTTCTTTATGGAAACCTGGCAGCAAAAAGAGTTTGAAGAAAAAATAGCTAAACGTACTTTTGTGCAAGACAATCACTCTAAATCGACAAAAGGTATTTTGAGAGGATTACATTACCAAACTGAAAATACTCAAGGTAAACTAGTACGGGTTACTTTAGGTGAAGTGTTTGATGTAGCAGTTGATGTTAGAAAAAATTCTGCTACTTATGGTCAGTGGGTTGGTGTTTATTTATCGGCAGAAAACAAACGTCAGTTATGGGTCCCTGAGGGCTTTGCACACGGTTTTTACGTTACAAGTGATGAAGCTGAATTTGTCTATAAGTGTACGGATTATTATAATCCTGAATCAGAACATTCTATATTGTGGAATGATCCTGACCTAGCTATTGAATGGCCACTCACGCTTGAGCCCCTACTTTCAAAAAAAGATGCTAATGCTGTAAAATTTAGTATCGCAGTGGGGCTTTAATTTAATGTCAGTTTTCATTTCAGTTGTTTCACATGGACATGGTGAGTTAATCAAACAGCTATCATGCTTAGCTACTTTAGCTAAAAAATTTACTGTTGTTGTTAAATTGAATCTAGAAGAGCGAACTCTGATCCCATACTTAGAGCAGAACCGGATCCAATATATTGATGAACAGTATGGTATCGGTTTTGGACATAATAATAATGTTGTATATTCATATTGTAAAAAAACTCTAGATATGAATGAACATGATTTTTTCATTGTCTTTAATCCTGATCTTATTTCTGATCTACAGCAGATTGATAAGTTAGTTCACTACATGTCAAAAAATGAAGTGAAAATGGCTAGTGTTAACTTATTTAAAGATGAGAAGTTTATCTTACCAGATAACTCTATCCGTAATTTCCCTAGTCTTTCACAATTTATTAAATCATTTGTTGGACTTGGTAACTCAGCTATTATCGATAAGGGCACTGTAACTAATCCGATTCAAGTTGATTGGGCTGCGGGGTCTTTCTTAGCTTTTAAAGCATCTCATTACAGTCTTTTGAAAGGGTTTGATGAGGGATATTTTATGTATTGTGAAGATATTGATATTTGCTATAGAAGTTCACTGTTGGGTGAACCAATAATATTTCACCCTGAAATTAAAATGCAGCACTTAGCTGAACATGCAAATAGATCTATATTTTCTAAACATTTTTATTGGCATGTGAGCAGTGTTATTCGTTTTTTAATGACTAAAGTAAAATTAACTAATTCAAAAAGCTCGATTGATTAAATTTTCTATATTGTAGAATAATAATTTTATTATGCACCATAAAGTCGCAGGTGTCTCTTTGAGGTGATAGTAGCACCATACCCATTTGTTTATGTTACCCCTACCTTCATCTTGAGACATTCCTATTACTGATTTACCAAATACTCTGAAGAGTAGAATAGCTCTAGTTAAATGATAAGAATCACTAACTAAAATGGCACTATTCCATTTATGTGTATTCATTATATCTACAGAGTTTACTGCATTTTCAAATGTGTTAAGTGATAATTCATCCGTTATAATACTATTTTCAGGGACTCCATATTCGACTGCAATTGACTTCATGACTTTTGCTTCCGATGTGAGTGATTGAGCTATACCTCCAGCCATAATGATATGTTTTGCATAACCTAAATTGTATAGACTCACTGATTTTATAACTCTGTTGTATAGTTGTTGGGTTGGCCTTCCCGAAGGCATTATCTTTGCGCCTAGAACGATAATTACATCTGCATTCATTATTTAATCTGCGTTAAAGCTTAATTATAATACACTCTATTGAAGTATGGCTACAAAGTGATAAATAAGTAGCTAGACACTTATTTTTATAAAATTAATCTCGCTACGGCTTTCCTTTGAATTCCAATCGTCATTGTTTTTAGATCTATTTCTAATAGTAACTTAATTTCAATGCTTTAATTTTTAACTGAGACATTTTGTGTTCTGCGAACTGTCTCAAATTTGTAATATTTTATTTTAAATAAAAAGATTACAATTCAATAATAGGTCAATGCCATGATGATAAATGTCTATTTCCTGCGGCAGGTTACGGTACGCGTTTCCTTCCTGTAACTATATCTGTGTCCACTCATTAATACTTTCATTCAGGTATATTGCTATATCAAGTATGCCTACTAAATTTCGAATTAATCAAGGTTATAAAAAACATGTTCATCGAACTCGGTTTTGTTTTCTTTTTTTCTTTAGCTACATTATTCATGATGCGTAAAATAGCCAAAGAAATAGGTTTAGTTGATAAGCCCAATGAACGAAAACACCACAATGGTGCGGTCCCACTCGTCGGTGGTATTACTATCTGTATTTCCTTTATGTATTTTTTGTTTAATCATCCAGAATTGCTGCCCAACCACCGTTTATTCATGCTGTCAATTTTTATCCTTACCCTGGTTGGGGCATTAGATGATAAATTTGATCTGAGTTTTAAAATTCGCTTTGTTATACAGGCTGGATTATCCGTTGCGATGATGTTTGTGGCCGATATTCAGTTGCATACCTTAGGTAACATGCTGGGCTTTGGTGATATTGATCTTGGTGTCGCGGGTTATCTTGTCACTGTCATCGCGGTTGTCGGGGCGATTAATGCTTTTAATATGGTCGATGGTATTGACGGTCTGCTGGGTGGATTATCTATGGTCACCCTGGGTGGCTTAGGTTTTGTGCTTAGCATTGGCGGACAAAGCAATCTGGCTTATTTATGCCTGGTGCTTATTGTCATTATTCTACCTTATGTCCTGTTCAACTTAGGTTTGTTAGGCCGTGAACGTAAAGTATTTATGGGTGACGCGGGTAGTATGTTGATTGGCTTTACCGTGATCTGGTTTCTATTACTGTCATCACAACAAGGTGACGCGCTATTACGTCCGGTCACGGCGCTGTGGCTAATTGCTGTACCGCTAATGGATATGGCTGCGATCATGATCCGTCGTATTCGCCGAGGTGACTCACCCTTTAAACCCGATCGTGAACATCTACACCATATTTTCCAACGCTTGGGTCTGAACAACACCCAAATATTATGTGCTATCTGTGCTATTGCAATCGCCTACGCGGCGTTTGGTATCTATGCCGAGATCGTGGGTATACCTGAATACATCATGCTGGCGTTGTTCTTAGTATGCTTCTTTATCTACCAATTATTACTCTCTAAAGTTTGGGTGATCACAGCCAAATACCGTGCTTGGCGTAAAGCACAGCGTAACAATAATAATATTGATAAAAATTATGTTGATTGACGTATCGGATTAAAATACATTACAGGAAAGTATTATGGCAATTTTAGTCACCGGCGGCGCCGGTTATATCGGCAGCCACACCGTATTGGAATTATTAAACAGCAATCAAGACGTGGTGGTGATTGATAATCTGTGTAATTCAAGTGAAGAATCATTAAGCCGTGTTAAAACGATCACCGGTAAAGCGGTTAAGTTCTACTGTGGTGATGTGCTGGATAGTGAAGTATTAACCCGTATTTTTACCGAACATGATATTAACGCGGTGATCCACTTTGCCGGTTTAAAAGCGGTTGGAGAGTCGAATCAGATCCCATTAACTTATTACCGTAATAACATTGCGGCGACAATTAATATTTTAGAAGTGATGAGCGCGCACAATGTGAAGAACTTTGTATTTAGTTCGTCTGCGACTGTGTATGGCGATCCGGCGTCGGTGCCAATTGATGAAAGTTTCCCAACCTCGGCCACTAACCCTTATGGTCGTTCTAAGTTAATGGTCGAAGAAATACTCGCCGACTTGTATAAGTCTGACAACAGCTGGAACATTGCCCGGTTACGTTACTTCAACCCAGTGGGTGCACACGACAGTGGCCTGATTGGTGAAGATCCCAATGATATCCCTAACAACTTAATGCCATATATCTCGCAAGTGGCGGTGGGTAAACTTAAAACTTTAAGCGTATTTGGTGATGACTATGCTACCGTGGATGGCACCGGCGTACGTGATTACATTCACGTGGTTGATCTAGCTGTAGGGCATTTAAAAGCGCTAGACAAGCTAATGACTAATCCCGGGTTGGTGACGTATAACTTAGGCACAGGCCAAGGTTATAGCGTATTACAGATGGTGAAAGCCTTTGAACAAGCATCGGGTAAAACCATCGCTTATCAAATATCACCACGCCGTGCAGGTGATATTGCCCAGTGTTATGCCGCTACCGATCTGGCCGAGCGCGAGTTAGGCTGGAAAGCACAGCGCAGTATTAGCGATATGACCGCTGATGCCTGGCGTTGGCAAGCAAATAACCCCGATGGTTATAAGCTATAAACCGTAAGCTCTAAATAGCCAGCAGCTAATGCCATTGGTAGGACTTTATGTTGTGCGAGTAATGTAATACCAATCACGACTGATATTTTTTTGTTTTGAGTAGATGTTCAATAATTTCGTGATCGATGTTGAGATAATCATGAACCAGCGCATTGCGCATGATACGCACTTGTTGGGGCTACTTGGTAAATTTGCTTGCACCAGTGCTTGCGCCAAAAGATGATATTTGTAACCTAATTCTTGATGATCGTGTGCAGCTATGTAGCCTAGTCTGGTTATTATCCTTCTAATTGACAAGTATGCACTGTATTTGTTTACTATATAGTAATATCCATGTTTGTATCTCCAATTGTTTGCTATATACTAAACCCTAGGTTTGTATATAGTAATACTGATGGATAGATTGTAATGAGCCGAAGAAAGAACAATGGCAGTAAAATTGCGTTAGCAAGAAAAGAGCTTAATTTAACGCAGAAACAGCTGGCTGCAACAACTGGTATTAATAAATCGACACTCTCGCAAATTGAAAATGGTAAGTTTAGTGGTTCTTTGGATATTTTAGAGCGCTACCTTGATGCGCTTGATTTACAATTAACGGTAGAGCCTAAAAAACGTCAATTACCGGACTGGGATGAACTTGATACTTTGTTTGGGGATGAATAATGATCTTATCAAAATTACCGCCCAAAATAGAGCGCATCCACATTTATGCGAATAACATCGAACTTGGTCTATTAACCCAGGGTTCTATTCATCATTATCAACCGATACAAACGCAACAACACGTATCTTTGACAATGACCAAACCGCATTTAGATGGCTACAAATCGGGTGCATTACACCCCATATTTCGTCAAAATTTACCTGAAGGTTTTAACCGTCGTTATATAGCGGAAAAACTGGCGCGTTATGCCAATGTCAATGATATGTATTTACTTGCTTTACAAGAAGCTAATGGTGTGGGCATGCTGACTTATAAAAGTGAGTTACAGTTACCACAAGTCGATGCTGTATCAATTGATGAGATTTTATCTTATTCAAGTCCAGAGCCCTTGTTCCCAAAGTTATTGAATCAATATTATTTACGCAATGCCTTGTCGGGTGTGCAGCCAAAAGTAAGTATTCCAAGAACAGATAGGACATTGCAGCAAAAAGATCTTATCGTGAAATCATTTGATGAAGCATTTGATTTGTTAACGGTGAATGAATTTGTATGTATGCAAGCGGCAGAATATTGTGGACTAAATCCGCCAAGGACCTATTTATCTGAAAATTTAGAAACCTTTGTCATTGAACGTTTCGATAAAGAGGATAATGCCTCGTTAGGTTATGAAGACTTTACAACACTACTGAAAAAGCCAAACAATCCGGACTCCAAATATACAGGTAGTTATGAAACCTTACTCAAAGCCACGCATTTATATACCGACAACTTAAATGAAGTAAAAAAGATGTATAAGTTAATCGTATTTAATTGTCTTATTGGTAATGGTGATGCTCATCTTAAAAACTTTGCATTGCAATATACCCCTGATATGAAAAAGGTGTTTGTCTCGCCGCCTTTTGATATTACCCATACGCTGATTTATGACACAATTGATAATAAAATGGCATTAAAATTAGCGGGCAGTAAAGTATTTCCAGATAAGGCGGAGTTGATTAAATTAGCTCAATGCGGTGACTTTAAAATGCGCGATGCAGAGCAGATTATTGATCATTTGGCTGCCGGTATTTTGGATTATTTAACCAAGAGTAATGAAATTAAATTATTTGTTGGATTACGTCAATCTATTGAGGTGTCAGTTGCTAAAGTCATGTCGGTTAGTTTTACCAGAGGTACATACCGACATGATAAAAAACGTAAATTTACTTAAGGAAGACAGTATTTAGATAACTAAACCGTGCTCTTTTACTCTAAATCAAACTTATTAATCTACAGGGAAATTTACATGACAATTTTAGTCACAGGTGGTGCGGGTTATATCGGCAGCCACACCGTATTGGAATTATTGAACAGCAATCAAGACGTGGTTGTGGTTGATAACTTGTGTAATTCAAGTGAAGAATCATTAACTCGCGTTAAATCAATCACCGGTAAAGCGGTTAAGTTCTACTGTGGTGATGTGCTGGATAGTGAAGTATTAACCCGTATTTTTACCGAGCATGATATTAGCGCGGTGATCCACTTTGCCGGTTTAAAAGCGGTCGGAGAGTCGAATCAGATCCCATTAACTTATTACCGTAATAACATTGCGGCGACAATTAATATTTTAGAAGTGATGAGCGCGCACAATGTGAAGAACTTTGTATTTAGTTCGTCTGCGACTGTGTATGGCGATCCGGCGTCGGTGCCAATTGATGAAAGTTTCCCAACCTCGGCCACTAACCCTTATGGTCGTTCTAAGTTAATGGTCGAAGAAATACTCGCCGACTTGTATAAGTCTGACAACAGCTGGAACATTGCCCGGTTACGTTACTTCAACCCAGTGGGTGCACACGACAGTGGCCTGATTGGTGAAGATCCCAATGATATCCCTAACAACTTAATGCCATATATCTCGCAAGTGGCGGTGGGTAAACTTAAAACTTTAAGCGTATTTGGTGATGACTATGCTACCGTGGATGGCACCGGCGTACGTGATTACATTCACGTGGTTGATCTAGCTGTAGGGCATTTAAAAGCGCTAGACAAGCTAATGACTAATCCCGGGTTGGTGACGTATAACTTAGGCACAGGCCAAGGTTATAGCGTATTACAGATGGTGAAAGCCTTTGAACAAGCATCGGGTAAAACCATCGCTTATCAAATATCACCACGCCGTGCAGGTGATATTGCCCAGTGTTATGCCGCTACCGATCTGGCCGAGCGCGAGTTAGGCTGGAAAGCACAGCGCAGTATTAGCGATATGACCGCTGATACCTGGCGTTGGCAAGCAAATAACCCAGATGGTTATACGGTTAAATAGTGACATGGCTAAGCTTAGTAATGTCGTTTATTAAGCTTAACTTGTAGTTAATTGACTATGTCAGTCGATGCGAAATAGGCATTATGTGTTAATATTCGAACTATTAAGTAATAGGCTGGGTTGTGAAGGTGTAATGGTATGGTTTTTGATCAGATGATAGAAAACATAGTGAGTTTAGCCGCTAAAAATGATGATATTGATGCATTATGGCTCTATGGTTCTCGTGCGCAAGATCGCGAGGTTGCATCAAGTGATTATGATCTTGCTGTCGCTTTCAAAAACTTTAATCTGTCACCGATGAATAAATTGCTAAGACCGAATGAGCTTGCCATTGACTGGGCTGATGATTTGGCTGTAAATACCGAACTTATTAGTATTGTTGATATAAATACCGTGCCTATCTATTTGGCTTTTAATATTGTCGAGTACGGAAAGGTTATTTATTCTTCAGACACCGGCCGAGAGTTCAAAGAACAAGATCGTATTTACAGTCGTTATGAATTTGATGTAAAAGAGAGTGAAAATAATGAGTAATAAAGGTCTGGCACTGTATTTAACTGAAGCAAAAAAACATCAACAACAATATGTAGCAGAATTAGATGAACTTAAAGCAGACCTAGTTATAGATAACTTCCGAACTCGAGACTACCGTGCTTTAGAGCGTTTGTTACAAATCTATACTGAACTGTGTATCGGCCTATCGAAGCATTGGCTAAAGCTATACCAAAAAGGTTCTGCGACAGATGCAAAACCATACCTAAATCAGTATCACGACCTATTACTTTCTTGAGTTAAGCATTTTAAACTAACGGTTATATTGATCGTTTAACTTATATTATGCTTCCAAGGACGGAAATAATGCGTATTTTACATCATGGTGCGGTTAATGGCGTGACCGGCTCTTGTCATCAGCTGTATATGAATGACTATAATTCGGTATTAATTGACTGCGGTTTGTTTCAAGGCGCTGAAGCCGCGGGTAACAATAATAAAAACCAACTCTCTATCGACTTCAATGTCCGCACCATTAAAGCCCTCATTGTTACTCACTGCCATATCGATCATGTCGGTCGCATTCCGTATTTATTAGCCGCAGGCTACACTGGTCCTATTTACGCGACAGAAGCCACTGCCGCACTGCTTCCCCTTGTTATTGAAGACGCCCTTAAAGTGGGTGTCACCCGTGATAAAAAGCTCATCCAAGCTTGCCTCGATGTACTCCAAAAACAGCTTATCTCGGTACCTTATCAAAAATGGCAAACAATTGCGGTACTGAACATCCCCAAAGAGGATATAAAGCCGAATGAAGTCTGCTATCAACGCCAGAAGATCCGGTTTTGTCCTGCGGGACATATCCTTGGTTCCGCCTATGTCGAAATTGAACTTGCCACCGACAAACCCATTAGCCGTCACCGTCTGGTATTTTCTGGTGATCTTGGCGCGTCTTACAGTCCGTTATTATCCTCACCCCGAGCACCATATCGCGCCGATACCTTAATCATCGAAAGCACTTACGGTGATAAACGGCACGAACATCGCAACCAACGTAGTAAAAAGTTACAAGCGGTGATCGAGCATGCAGTAAGCGATAATGGGGTGGTATTGATCCCAGCATTCAGTATTGGTCGTACTCAAGAGTTACTTTACGAGATAGAGCAGTTTATTTATGCTGCGCCAAAGAATAGTTTATGGAAAAACATTGAAATTATTGTCGATTCGCCGATGGCGGCCAATTTTACTGATAAATACCGGGATTTCAAAACGTTGTGGGATAAAGAAGCATTAGGCAAAATCAAGCAAGGTCGCCATCCGCTAGATTTTGAGCAACTTTACACCATCGACAGTCATCAAGACCATCTCTCTGTAGTTCAATATCTGTCTAAACGTAACAAACCCGCCATCGTCATCGCTGCCAGTGGCATGTGCAGTGGCGGTCGTATCGTTAATTACCTTACCCAGTTCTTACCCGATGCCAAAGCCGATGTGATTTTTGTCGGTTATCAAGCCCAAGGCACCCCAGGTCGTGCTATTCAACAATATGGCCCTAAGGGTGGGTATGTGGAATTGAACGGTAAACGCATCACCATTAATGCCGGTATTCATACCATTAGTGGTTATTCTGCTCATGCTGACCAACTGGATCTCATTAATTTTGTCAAACACATCACGCATAAACCACGCGAGATACGCATTGTGCATGGTGATGAAGCTGCGAAACAGGCGTTAGCGGAAAAGTTAGGGCAATTAGTGCCTGATGCGCGAATATTGCGACCAAGTAATTAATTTGGAATTGATTATGCAGTGTTTTGGGTTTGGAGAGCGGATGATAGTTGTGAAATAAACACAAAAATGGTAATTTCGTCGGCTATTCTGACAGAGAAAATGCTATTATTGTGGTTATGTTCCCTTTAGTTGTTGCTATACTTAAAAGTAAGTAACAATTAGAGGGTATGCTTATGCTCCAAGTTAACTTTCTCCATTTGCTTTCACTGCTCCCTGAGCTAACTGACAGCCAAATTGCTCATGTCGAAAAACGTCTTCAAGGTGATGATCCCAGCTCTCACATTATCAAAGAGCTAGAGCGCCGAATTGTCATGAATCCAGAATGTCCCCATTGTCATAGCACATTGATAAATCGTCATGGCAAAGTGAATAATATGCAGCGCTATCGCTGCAAAAATTGTTTGAAAACATTTATGTCGACCACAGGTACACCACTTGCTCGTCTCCGATATAAAGAACAATGGGGTCATTATTTGAAATGTATGTTGGAAAGCAAGGTACTTCGAACAAGTGCAAAAGAGTGTGGTATTAACCTCAAAACAGCATTTCGCTGGCGACACCGATTTTTGATTCTGCCGAGTACCCTTAACGCCTGACACTAGGAGGTATAATTGAAGCGGATGAAACGCTCTTTCCTTATTCTGAAAAAGGCGCTAAAAAACTAACGTGCAAACCCAGAAAACGAGATGTTAAGTCTTCAGCAACAGTTAAAAGGAACATAGCCTTTAGCATACGTTTATCTAGTGTGTACAGTTCACGCTTTACCCTATTTATTAAAATGCAGTGAATGACAATGTGGGCATTGGGGCGAAAGATCAAAAGTAGCTGAGTAATACTATTCAAATGGTATGTGAATGTTTTAGCTCTTATTTTTTTCACCTTCAAAAGGTTAACTACACTTATAAGTATAGCCAACATCTTGATGGAACTGAGCGATTGAAGTACATATGCCCAAAGGGCTAGTCATTCAAAAGATAGAAAAAGTGGTCGTTTACAATTTGGAGTTGAACCTTTTAATGCTTAAGGTCCAACCTATGAATCGACTCTAGTTACTTTAGATACACATAATGTAATAAGAAAGAAATAGGTGAAACTAGCTGTTGTTGAGTTTAAGGCCGCTTCTGATAACCCTGCCACTAAATAACAGATAATGATTAACCCACCACTGAGTGCTGCTACCGGAGCTATTTTACGGTGTTTAAAAAATATGTAAGCAGGGATGAATAGTACTAATAATGTTGTGAATAAACCAGCTAACCCTCGAGTACCTAAAGCATCAAAATAGATGGAATGTAACTGATTCTTGCTATTTTCTTTCATAAAATTAGCAATTCTTTTTTCATTGACCAATTCAATTATTCTTTCGCTTGAACCACTTTTACCATAACCGAAAATAGGTTTTTCGCTTGCTAATATTAATGCCGAATGCCACATCTCTAGTCTGATTTCACTTGATGTAGCTTTAATTTTAGAGACATTAGTTTCTGTTTCTGTTTCTGTTTCTGTTTCTGTTTCTGTTTCTGTTTTGTTAGCTATATATCTCATTGTATTTTGAGTTGAGTTTAAAGCACGCTCAAATAATCTACCCTGAGTTAATGCTGATGTAAGGATTGTGGAGCTAAATATTAAACACCATAAAATGATGATATTTTTTTTTGCTGATTTAAACGTATAACAAGAGAAAACAAACATTATGCAGAGAAGAGCAAGAAAAGCGCCTTTAGATTCGACCATGACGGTTGTAGCAACCGTTAGAGTGATAGCCAGATATATAAGTGTGCGTAATTTAATATTTTTGGTAAGGGTTTGCGGTAAAATAAATGCCGTAAAAGCCATGACCGCTATCATTAAAGAGTTGATCTTAAAGCCGGGTATGTCATTGCGAGTTAGACCTGTGACATAGATGTTTAACATTATAATAAAACGGAGGATAAGTGCTATAGCAAAAGCAGTATAAATAATATCTTGCTTTGGTTTATGTTTTATCATAAATGCTGCGATGATTATAAATGGTAGTCCTCTTGATGCTTTTATAAGAGCTGAAGTATTAGCAGGATCCTGAATCGAATTTATAGCATAAGGAATAATTAATAAAATAAAGGCTGCTGTTAATAGTGTTAAATTTTTATGCCAAGTCAGTTGTTTATTTAATCCTGCAGCTATCGTAATTAGTAGTAAAACAACAGTGCCAATAATATAACCTTTGTCAAAAGACAAAAGGCATAACGCTAAAAGACAAACCCCAAGTGTGGATAAAATGGACCATTTTTGTTGTACTTGTATTATGTTCATTTGTAGTTATATGTCCGGTTATTAAAGGTGTTTTATTTTTTTATACGGTTTTTTTAAAAAAACAGCCGTTCGAATAAAGCGTTGTGCCCATTTTCTATCACTTGAGCCAAAATTTAATATATTGTCTTGAGGTTGGTAAATATAGAGTACCTTATCGGTAAAGTACGCTCTTTCACCTGCCATTTCTAACATGGGTAAGGTGAATGTTTTATCATCACATCGACGGACAAAGCGTTGATCACTCGTAACGATATCGCGATGATTAATGTTTTTTAAGTTGAACCAAGAAAAAACCTTTCCGCGTACTAATAAATTATTCAATACACTTTTGAATTCACTTGCAGTGATCGTTAGATCATTAATATCGATTTTAGTCCACAATGCATGTTTAAATGTTTTTAAATGTGAAGCGCGCCATTTTACTTTTCGATGCAAGCTGAATTTAGCAATCAGTGGGTGATAAGCGCAACATAATTGATGTTTCTGACTAATATCAGTACCGTAACTGCCATAAGTCATCCAGCAGTTATTGGCGCGGTAGGTTTCTGCTAAATAAGTTAATACATTTTCATCGGCAAGGCAGTCATCACCATCAACCAGCACAATAATATCTTCAGGATCCGGGGCAGCGTATTTGATTGATGTGTAAATATTACCCATTGAAAACAATTTTTCGGTATGCTTGATTAGGTGAAATCGAGGGTCATATTGGATGTTTTCGGTTATCACTTCACAGCTGTTATCGGTAGACATGTCGTCACCAAAATAAACCTCAAAATTGCTGTAGGTTTGTTTTTTCAACATGTCAATGTTGTGCTTAAGTTGCTCGCTCATGTTATACACGGCGCTAATGATGATAAATTTCATTTATTCCCTAAAGATCGTATTTTTGTTTTTAATGGTAAACAGCTACAGCTTGTAAGCTGAGCATTATCCTTAATCAGATGGATTAATTCAATAGATAGAAAATTAATGTCTGAAATCTACGTTAGGAATGATTATAAGCGTATGATTAAGTGTTTTTCATACACATTTTACGAATTGTTAAATACAAGGATACTGTTAGCTCACAATTTTATCGCTAGCAATAACGAACAAAGTAAAATTGATGTTATATGATGCAACCGTTCGTTATAATGAGGCCACCCTCATTAATATGTAAATAAGATGCTTGAATTACAACGTGATACGAGATTCATTGTCGATGATATTTTAGTTCAATACCATATCGCCTCTGTTGATAAACCACTGATGATCACATTTTCACCTGCTGGTTATGTGTTAACAACGGCAGAAGCAGAAGCTGGGACCTCTGCATGGGGGTTTGAATTTTTCAAGAAAATGGGTGTTAATGTCATTTCATTTGCGCCAATAAAAAATAAACACTGGTTTATTTCAGCTGCCTTACAAAATTATTTAACACAATTGAGCCCTCACTTGACTGTATTTCCGGAGCGACTTGGTTATGGTGCGAGCATGGGGGCATTTGCGCATAGTTTGTATTATTCGCAATTGCAGTTAGATCGACTGTTGCTTATAACGCCGCTGACTCCGCCAAAGAATTTAATGATACCGACAGCGTTTGATTATTGTGCGCAATGCCAAGGTGATATTACGCTGATATTTGATCCCTTATGCCCAGAAGATAAATCTCATGCTTTACGTTATCCATCACATACTAAGTATTTAAAACTGTATGGTGTTGGCCATCAGGTTATTGAGACAATTAGTAAAATTGGTTATTTAAAGTCACTTGTGATGGCATTTATTGCGAATGATATTAACCATGCTGAATTTAATAAAGCGATGCGGGGACGACGTAGTGTAGAACGTTATTATAGTTATATGGCGCGTAACCCGACTCAAAAGTTGACTCCTAGCCGTCTTAACATTATAAGACGTCATTTGCTGAGGTGGCACTTCGCGCATCCGACATATTTCATCCAAAAATTGACAACGAAGTGGCGTAAGAGCATCAGAAAACGATTAAACAAGCTTTCTAAGTAAAGGATCACCATGTTCAACAACAAATCCATTCTTATCACTGGCGGTACTGGTTCTTTTGGTAAAAAATACACCAAAACCATACTCGCTAATTACAAACCCAAACGCTTAATCATCTTATCGCGTGATGAGCTCAAGCAGTTTGAAATGCAACAGGAGTTTAATGATCCGTGTATGCGTTATTTCATTGGCGATGTGCGTGATGGCGAACGACTAATGCAAGCGATGCAAGATGTCGACTTTGTTATCCATGCCGCAGCGTTAAAGCAAGTCCCTGCGGCGGAATACAATCCGATGGAATGTATTAAAACCAATATTCACGGCGCCGAAAATGTGATTAAAGCGGCGATTGCTAATAAAGTCGAAAAGGTCATCGCTCTATCGACGGATAAAGCCGCTAATCCGATTAACCTGTATGGCGCGACAAAATTAGCGTCGGATAAGTTATTTGTTGCGGCCAATAATATGGTGGGTAGCGGCCCAACGCGTTTTGCTTGTGTACGTTATGGCAATGTTGTTGGTTCACGTGGTTCTGTGGTGCCCTTTTTTAAAGGTTTATTAGCCAAAGGCGCACAGTCCTTACCTGTTACTCACCCTGAGATGACCCGCTTTTGGATCACCTTACAAGATGGCGTTGATTTTGTACTGACCAACTTTAAGCGTATGCAGGGCGGCGAAATATTTATTCCTAAGATCCCCTCTGTGCATATTATGGATCTGGTTGAAGCTTACGCCCCGGGGATTGAAACTGAGATCATCGGTATTCGCCCAGGTGAAAAATTACACGAGATCATGTGCCCTAAAGATGACTCGCATTTAACCTTAGAATTTGCAGATCACTATGTGATCTGCCCGACCATTATATTTTTCGATAAAGATATTGATTATAGTGTCAATCAATTAGGCGAAAAAGGCCAAGCAGTAACACAAGGTCATGAATATCATTCTGGTAATAACCCTGATTTTCTGGATATTAAACAGATCCGAGATTTTGACCGTTTGGCCGAGTTATAACTAGTCATGATCCCGTATGGTAAGCAAGATATTAACCAGCAAGATATTGATGCTGTCATTGCAGTATTGCAATCAGATTTTCTCACTCAAGGTCCGCAAGTACCGTTATTTGAACAAGCCTTGATAGATCATTCTGGCGCTGTGTATGCGGTGGCTTGTAACAGCGCCACCTCCGCCTTACATCTGGCTTGTTTAGCGTTAGAGTTAGGGGCGGGCGATTGGTTATGGACCACGCCGATTACCTTTGTGGCCTCGGCGAATTGTGGCTTATATTGTGGTGCTCAAGTCGATTTTGTCGATATTGACCCCGTTACTTATAATCTTTGCCCCAAGGCGCTGGAACAAAAACTTATTATCGCAAAGGCAGAAGGTAAATTACCAAAAGTGGTGATCCCTGTGCACTTGTGTGGCCAATCTTGTGATATGGCGGCTATCCACACGTTATCATTGCAATTTGGTTTTAAAATCATTGAAGACGCCGCGCATGCGATTGGTGGTGAATATCAAGGCAAGCCGATAGGTTGTGGTGATTACAGCGATATCACTATATTTAGTTTTCATCCGGTGAAAATTGTGACCACAGCAGAAGGTGGCGCGGCATTAACCAACCAACAAGCGTTAGCAGATAAGATGGTGTTATTACGCAGCCATGGTATTACTCGCGATAAAAGCTTGATGACGCTGATCACTGGACTGCCAATTGCAGCGCAGGGTGATTGGTATTATCAACAGATAGAACTGGGCTTTAATTATCGGATGACGGAGTTACAAGCGGCATTAGGGGTGAGCCAAATGCAGCGATTGACGCAGTTTGTAAGTGAACGCCAGCGCCTTGCCTTACGTTATAACCAGTTATTAGCCGATTTACCGTTAACCTTGCCTAAGCAACTTAAACAGACTAATTCGGCTTGGCATTTGTATGTGGTCGGGCTGCAGTTAGATAATACGACGTTATCTCAACAACAGGTATTCAAGCAATTACGTGAACTGGGTATTGGTGTTAACGTGCACTACATCCCAGTACATACTCAGCCTTATTATCAGGCGATGGGCTTTGTCGTTGGTGACTTTCCTGCAGCGGAGCATTATTATCAACAGGCACTTTCATTACCACTGTTTCATGGCATGACGCATACGCAGCAAGATGAAGTGGTGACTGCACTTCGCATAGCCTTACTTATCGATGGTTAAACAATTCATATGAAAATAGCGATCATTCCTGCCCGCGGTGGCAGTAAACGTATTCCGGGTAAAAATATCAAGTTATTTCATGGCAAGCCCATGATCGCTTATTCAATTGAAGCGGCGCAAAAATCGGGCTGCTTTGATAATATAATCGTGTCGACAGATGATCAAGAAATCGCCGATATCGCTAGACAATATGGCGCTGAAGTGCCGTTTATCCGTCCAGCTAAGATTGCCGATGACCATGCAACAACCATGGATGTCATGCAACATGCGATAGGCTGGTGTGAGTCGCAAAGTATGACCGTCGATTTACTTTGTTGTATTTATGCCACTGCGCCGTTTATATCATCGGATGATTTAGCGAAGGGATTAGCGCTTATATCAACAGGTGATATTGATTATGCCTTTAGCGCAACGACCTTTGCTTTTCCTATTCAGCGAGCTATTTCATTAAACGACAATGGCAGTGTACAAATGTTGCAGCCAGAGCATGTAAATACCCGTTCGCAAGACTTACCAGAAGCGTTTCACGATGCTGGTCAATTCTATTGGGGTAAAGTCTCGGCATTTAAAGCCGGGAAACCGTTTTTCTCACTTTGTTCAAAAGCTATCTTAATTCCGCGTAAAAGGGTGCAAGATGTGGATACCTTGGAAGATTGGGAATTTGCCGAAGCCTTATATGCGGTCATGAAGGTTTAAGGTGAATATAGTCATTCGCACCGATGCGTCGGTGCATATCGGCAGTGGTCATGTGATGCGTTGCTTGGTATTAGCACAAGGGTTAATAACGCAAGGTCATCGAGTGAGTTTTGTTTGTCGTCCGCAAACGGGCGATTTAGTTGCTGTCATTGAAAATAAAGGTTTCTGCGTGTATAAATTAGCGCCACCAACAACTGCACTGGTTCCGACGACTAGCGCCGATTATGTGGCCTGGTTACAAGTGCCTTGGCAACAAGATGCGGCCAACTTGTTCACGCTGGTGGCTGCAGCAGATCTGGTTATCGTCGATCATTATGCGTTGAATGCAAACTGGCAACAGCGTATACAGCAAGCATTACATTGTAAGATCATGGTCATTGATGATTTAGTGCGTAGTCACCATGCCGATCTGATCTTAGATCAGACTTTGTTGCGCCGCAGTGATGAATATCAATCTCAATATCAACCAAGTCATGATGAAACTAAGGTATTAACTGGCTGTGAGTTCGCATTATTAAACCCGCAGTTTAGCTATTATCGTCAGCAAGTATTAACAGACCATAAACTATCCATCAGGCCTAAATTATTATTAAGCATGGGCGGCATAGATCAACCTAACGCCACCTTGCAGGTTTTAACGGCGCTTGCTGCAATGCCTGTGTTAGCACGACCTTTGGTTACTGTGTTATTAGGGCTGCGTGCACCGCATTATCAACAAGTCGTTAGTTTTTGTTTGCAGCATAATGATTGGATCACCCAGTTAGACTTTGTCGATAACATGGCTGAATTAATGGTGCAACAGCAAGTGGCTATTGGCGCGCCAGGCACTACCGCTTGGGAGCGCGCATGTTTGGGGTTACCGAGTATTATCATTCCACTGGCAGAAAATCAGCTGACCATCAGTCGTAACCTAGTTGCTGTGGACGCGGCATACAAAGTTGAACTCGACGATATTTCTGAAAAGTTGATATTAACCTATCAGCGATTATTGCAGAATTGGTCAGCGTTGAGACAGAATAACCTTAAGTTATGTGATGGACTGGGATTGAACCGAGTATTACAGGCGATTGCAGGTTTAGACGGCTCTGAGCATGTTGATAATTCGAGACATATCGATAACACGGGATGTTTACAGTTTCGTCGTGCTGATTTGACAGATATTAAGCTTGTATATGCTTGGCAATGTCATCCGAACACGCGGCAATATGCGTTAAATAAACAAGTGCCGAGTTGGTCTGAACATCAACGCTGGATGGTGAATAAGCTCAGTCAGCAGCAAGATTATGTTTATATTATTACCATACCAGATACATCTTTTACATTTTCTGCATCAAGTGATAAGCAGGTTCGCCATGGTATCAGCGTTGGTGTGGTGCGTTTAGATAGCATGAATACAGCTGAATACTTGCTGTCTATTTTTATTGACCCTGCTTATTATGGTCAGGGAATTGCCAAGCTAGCACTTGCATACTTAGATGCGCTGCATCCGCATGTTACTATTCATGCTAAAGTGTTAATGGCTAATACCGCTTCACAGCGGCTGTTCACTCAGTCTCGTTTCCAACGCTTGACAGTAGAAACCTTTATCCGCTATCCACAGGCTTAAATAGCTATGTCTCCCTTTATCGAAGAGTATTCATTAACACTATGACTGAGCAATACATCACTATCGATGGTCGTAAAATTGGTCCTAATTATCGCCCTTATATTATCGCCGAGTTATCAGCAAACCATAATGGCGATATCAATCGTGCTTTTGCCATTATGGCCGCAGCGAAAGCAGCAGGTGCTGATGCGATAAAATTACAAACCTATACGCAAGATACCATTACTATGGATTGCGATAGTGATGAATTTCAGATCAAAGGTGGTTTGTGGCATGGTCAAAGTTTATATGAGCTGTATAAGGGCGCACATATGCCGTGGGCGTGGCACTCACCTTTATTCGCTAAAGCGAAAGAACTTGATATCACTATTTTCAGCTCACCGTTTGACTTTTCTGCCGTGGATTTATTAGAAGCGTTGGATGCACCAGCTTATAAGATCGCTTCGTTTGAGGTGATAGATTTACCCTTGATTAAGCGGGTGGCACAAACCGGTAAACCGATGATTATTTCAACGGGAATGGCGAATAAGGCCGAGATCCAAGACGCGATCACAACAGCAAGAGAAAATGGCTGTGAAGCATTAGTCGTGTTACATTGCGTCAGTGGATATCCGGCCCCAGCAGAGCAATATAACCTGCGTACTATTGCTGATATCAGTCAACGCTTTGATGTACTGTCTGGTTTATCAGATCATACCATTGATAATGCTACCGCGGTGGTGTCGGTTGCTTTCGGCGCTTGTGTGATTGAAAAACATGTCACTTTAGATCGTAATGGTGGCGGTGCAGATGATAGCTTTTCGCTTGAGCCAACAGAGCTAGGTCAACTGTGTCGTGATACCCATACCGCTTGGCAAGCGCTAGGCAAAGTGAATTACGAAAGAACAGACGTTGAAAAAGGTAATGTTAAATTTCGCCGCTCGCTATATGTGGTTCAGGATATTGCCGCCGGTGAGTTACTTACCGCTGATAATGTTCGCAGTATTCGGCCTGGGTTTGGTTTAGCGCCCAAATATTATGATGAGGTATTAGATAAAACTGCAAAAGTAGCGATAGCGAAAGGTACAGCACTTCGTTTTGCATTAATAAATTAACGGCTAGGTTAAGTTGTATAAACGTTGGACTATTAATCCAGTAACGATTCAAAATACTTAATATGCTCATCGACGGTGCGTTCAGCAGTGAATAGCTCGGCTAAACGCTGTTTACAAGCCACGGACATAGCCTTAACAACCGCTTCGTTGTTATATAAGTATTCAATTTTTTCGGCAATCGCAGGCGCATCTTTGACTGGTACAACACAGCCATTAACCCCATCGACCACCACTTCTTTACTGCCACCAGTTACCGTAACAATAGAAGGCACACCATAACCCATGGCTTCCATTACCGCTCTTGGTAAACCTTCACCACTGATTGAGGCTTGGACTAAGATATTACACGCGGCCATTAATTCTGGCGCATCGGTACGGTAACCAGTTACGTGGATGCGGTCACCTAATGGCGAGTTTTTGATTGCGCTGAGGTAAGGTTCTTTCTCCATACCTGAGCCAACGAGTAGCAGGTGGAAATTGTCTAAATGAGCAACCTTGTTGACCGCTTCAAGTAATACCGACAAGCCTTTGGTTGGTCTGACATTCGCGACGGCAATGGCAACGAAAGCACCTTCGGGTATACCAAATTCACTAAGATCACCGGGTTTAGATTGATACCAAGCCAGATCATGACCTTTATAAATAGTCACGACCTTATCTTTGTTTTTCCATACTTGCGCTTGAATATCTTCGGTTACCGCATTAGATACACAAATGATACCGTCAACGCGAGGGTGTAAATGGGTTAAGTAAGCACTTGGATCATGGCGATACAGACCACCTGTGGTACCACGGTAGTTGACCATTTTTACCGGAAAACCAATACACGCAAATGCGGCGTTTGGAATGGTTTTAGAATTTAATGCATACACAATATCGTAATCACCGGTTCGTAACTCTGCTCTGATCATTTTTATGGTAGCTAGACAGATTTTCTTGGTTGGGTATTGTTCAATTACCTTGATACCGAGATCTTCTAAGATGGGCGTATATGCAGAATCTGGTCGGGTAAATACAGTCAGTTTATGACCCTTATTCGCAAGTCCTATGGTGATCATTACCTCTGGTCGAATTGCGTTTGAAGTCTTGAGGTAGTCACCCACAACCAAAATTTTCATATACTGCCTTATTAAATAGAGATTAAAAAATTAAGTCAGTGATAATAACATATAGTCTATTAACACAGATACAGTCACAAGTAGAATTCATCCTGAATTCATAATTGCAGCATCCAAGGTGATCTTGTTTGACTATAAGTATTATTTTACTGTTAGAATACAAGAATCTATTATTTCCACCCATCATCAGGTCAACACCATGAACATTACCATTGCTGGTACAGGTTACGTTGGATTATCAAATGCAGTGTTATTAGCACAGCATAATAGCGTGATTGCATTAGACATTATTGCCGAAAAAGTGGCTCTTATTAACAACAAAAAATCGCCTATCTCTGATACTGAAATTGAAGATTTCCTCGCTAATAAAGCACTTGATCTTATCGCGACCACTGACAAGCAATTTGCTTATGCCAATGCTGATTATGTGATTATTGCGACACCGACCGATTATGATGTGGTGAATAATTATTTTGATACCAAATCAGTAGAAGCGGTAATTAAGGATGTGATGGCGATTAACCCGAGTGCGGTGATAGTGATCAAATCGACGGTACCGGTTGGTTATACCAAAGAAGTCAAACAACGTCTGGGTTGCGATAACATTTTATTCTCACCTGAATTTTTACGTGAGGGTAGTGCGTTATACGATAATTTACACCCATCGCGTATTATTGTCGGTGAACAGTCTAAGCGTGCCGAAGTCTTTGCTGGCTTGTTAATGCAAGGCGCGATTAAAACCGATATTGAGGTATTGTTTACCGATTCAACCGAAGCCGAAGCGGTTAAACTTTTTTCTAATACGTATCTGGCGATGCGGGTGGCTTATTTCAATGAACTGGATAGCTACGCCGAAACCCATGGTTTAGATACCCGTCAGATCATTCAGGGGGTAGGTTTAGATCCGCGTATTGGCAATCATTATAACAACCCATCGTTTGGTTATGGCGGTTATTGCTTACCGAAAGATACCAAACAATTACGCGCCAACTATAAAAATGTACCGAACAGCTTAATTAGCGCCATTGTTGATGCTAACTCGACACGTAAAGATCATATCGCGGATGCTATTATTGCCAGAAACCCGCAAGTGGTGGGTATTTATCGTCTGATTATGAAGTCGGGCTCAGATAACTTCCGTGCCTCATCAATTCAAGGCATCATGAAACGCATTAAAGCCAAAGGCATTAAGGTTGTGGTGTATGAACCTGTCCTGACTGAGCGTGAATTCTTTAAATCGCCGGTGCTTACCGACCTCAATGAATTTAAAGCCCTTGCAGATGTCATTGTATCGAATCGTTTAGCGGACGATTTGCTTGACGTCGCTGACAAAGTTTATACTCGTGACTTATTTGGTAATGATTAGGTTCTTACTATATTAATAAAGTGAAAGTATAATTTATAAATATAAGTGAAAGATAAATGAAATATTTAATTACTGGCGCGGCAGGTTTCATTGGCTCGCGCTGTGCAGAGTTACTATGTCAACAAGGTCATCAGGTTATCGGTGTTGATAATTTAAATGATTATTACGATGTGAATTTAAAACACGCACGTTTAGCGAATACAAAAAAATCAACGCTATTTACCTTTATTGAACTCGATCTTGCCGATCGTGACGGTGTCGCGACGTTATTTGCCGAGCAGCAATTTGATCGCGTTATTCACCTTGCCGCACAAGCGGGCGTACGTTATTCCATTGATAATCCAATGGCGTATGCAGATAGCAACTTAACTGGTTTCTTAACCGTGTTAGAAGGTTGTCGTCATAACAAAGTGAAGCACTTAGTGTATGCCTCATCTAGCTCGGTTTATGGTTTAAATAACAACACCCCATTTAGTACCAGTGACAGTGTTGACCATCCAATTTCGTTATACGCCGCATCAAAAAAATCCAATGAATTGATGGCGCATACCTATTCCCATTTATATGGCGTACCGACCACAGGTCTACGCTTCTTTACTGTGTATGGTCCTTGGGGTCGCCCAGACATGGCATTATTTAAGTTTACCAAGGCGATCATTGCGGGTGACACTATCGATGTTTATAACAACGGTGACATGTTACGCGACTTTACCTATATCGATGATATCGTGGCTGGGGTATTGCAAATTCAAGATGTCATACCAACCCCAGATGCGGATTGGAAAGTTGAAACCGGCAGCCCGGCAACCAGTAGTGCGCCTTATCGTATTTACAATATAGGTCATGGTAGTCCGGTTAAATTAATGGATTACATTGAAGCACTGGAAGATTCGTTAGGTATTAAAGCTAAGAAGAACTTTATGCCAATGCAGCCAGGCGATGTTTATGCGACTTATGCCGATACTCAAGATTTATTTGCCGTTACTGGTTACACTGCAAAAGTGAAGGTTAAAGAAGGGGTTAAAGCCTTTGTTGACTGGTATCGCGACTTTTATAACGTGTAAAATGCACTGTATATAAAAAATACTGTATATAAGTACAAAAAGGATAAGACGTTGAAGCAAACTAAAATAACGAAAGCGGTCATTCCCGTTGCTGGTTTAGGTACGCGTATGTTACCGGCCACTAAAGCGATTCCAAAAGAGATGTTACCAGTGGCTGATAAACCACTGATCCAATATATCGTCAATGAATGTGCCGCTGCCGGTATTACCGAGATTGTGCTGGTTACGCATGCCTCTAAAAATGCCATTGAGAACCATTTTGATACCTCGTTTGAATTAGAATCAACACTAGAAAAACGGGTTAAACGTCAGTTATTAGCGGAAGTACAAGCGATTGCCCCCAAAGGCGTGACCATTATGCACATTCGCCAAGGCGTCGCTAAAGGTTTAGGCCATGCAGTATTGTGTGCAAAACCCATTATTGGTGATGAACCGTTTGCGGTGGTATTACCTGATGTACTGATGGATGAAGTCAGTGCCGATCTAAAAACTGAAAATTTAGCCAGCATGATGCGGCGCTTTGATGAAACCGGTTTTAGCCAGATCATGGTTGAACCTGTGCCAATGCACTTAGTGTCTGGTTACGGTGTGGCTGATTGTGGTGGCGTTGAGCTTAGCGCTGGCGAATCGACACCTATGACGGCTGTTATTGAAAAACCAGCACAAGATAAAGCACCGTCTAATTTAGCGATTGCCGGACGCTATGTTTTACCCGCTGCAATTTGGGACTTGCTAGAACGTACAGCACCTGGCGCAGATGATGAGATCCAGTTAACGGATGCTATTGATGATTTAATGAAATTAGAAACTGTGGAAGCTTTCCATATTAGCGGCAAGTTACATGACTGTGGTTCAAAGTTAGGTTACATGAAAGCATTCATTGAGTATGGCTTGCGTCACCCTGAAGTAGGCGCTGATCTACAAGAATTTATTCGTGGTTTGAAGCTATAACGGATCGAAGAGTACCCCACCCTCACTCTCCCCTTCAAAAAGGGAGGGAATAAGAGCAGAGTGCGGATCGCTCTGCTCTAAACCTTAATCTAACTCGGTCTCTAACCAATCCGAATCTAACTGCGCGTATGCGAATAGCAGTGCCACTACCGCCGCATAAAAACCAAATTTATCACAGGCTTTCACTTTCATTTCAAAATCACCTAACCAGTTAAGTAAGTGCGTTTGTAAGAAATTGTGCTGTAGTGCAAAGCTAGCGCGGATCGCGTCTTCTGATTCAGCATTTAAGGTTTTTAAGATCAAGTTACCCATGAAATCTAACTGAATAGCAATGTGGTCAGCTGGCTCGCTGTATTTGTCATTGATATTGATGTTGTGCTCATCTAACAACGCGGTCATCTGTTGATACGCGTCTTGCATCAAGTGACCATTTGCGCTGGTAAATACTGACTCATACGGTGGCGCGGATGATGCACTGTTACCTAAGAATACTTGGGCATAATCGGCACATAATTCTAAACGCGCATCGTTACGTAAATTTGCAGCGGCTAATGCACTGATCAACTTCTCCACTGGCGCTGTTAACGCTGGTGTTACGGCTAACCCTTGTAAGAAAGCTTGGATCTCGGCGGACTGGTATTTATCCAGCTGTTCGTCCGATAACTCTGTTGCTAATGTGGTTGAAAGCCACCAGTAGATCTCTGAGCGGGTCTGGCATAGTTGGGTTAGTTCATCCATTGTGTTCTCCAAAGGGTGAGGGGGGCTAGTGTAAATGCTGTAATGGTGGCGCATTATAGCGAATAAATTGAACCTAGGAGTCAGTTTTGATCAAAGTTAATTTAAAATGCAGTCTTTTCACGCAAAATTGAAATTTTCTCAAGTCTTTCTTATAGGAAGTTACTAACACTCGCGTTACAATATGGCCGAAATTTAGTTTCAAACCAACTTGTATTATCTCAATCAGGAGAAAACGGATGTTTACACGTGATATGAATATAGCTGACTATGATGCAGAATTATGGGCAGCAATGACACAAGAAGTAACTCGTCAGGAAGATCATATCGAGCTTATTGCTTCAGAGAACTATACAAGCCCACGCGTAATGGAAGCTCAAGGCTCTCAGCTTACTAACAAGTATGCCGAAGGCTACCCAGGCAAACGCTACTATGGCGGTTGTGAGTATGTTGATATTGCTGAGTCTTTAGCAATTAAACGTGCTAAGCAATTGTTTGGTGCTGATTATGCGAATGTACAACCACACTCTGGTTCACAAGCCAATGCAGCTGTTTATATGGCATTAGTTAAACCGGGTGATACTGTACTAGGCATGAGCCTTGCTCATGGTGGTCACTTAACACACGGTGCAAGCGTAAGCTTTTCGGGTAAAATCTACAATTCTGTTCAGTACGGCATCAACCCTGAAACGGGTGAACTTGATTACGCTGAAGTTGAAGCGTTAGCAATTGAACATCAACCAAAAATGATTGTTGCTGGTTTCTCGGCATACTCGGGTATTGTTGATTGGGCTAAATTCCGTGAAATCGCTGATAAAGTAGGTGCTTACCTATTCGTTGATATGGCGCACGTTGCCGGCCTAGTTGCTGTTGGTCTGTATCCAAACCCAATAAAACATGCACACGTTGTCACTACCACGACGCATAAAACATTAGGTGGTCCACGTGGTGGCCTTATTCTTGCGCAAGCAGACGAAGCGATTGAGAAAAAATTAAACTCAGCAATCTTCCCCGGTGGCCAAGGTGGTCCTTTAATGCACGTTATCGCGGCGAAAGCGGTTGCATTTAAAGAAGCGATGGAACCAGAATTTGCGGTTTACCAACAAAATGTACTCGATTGTGCGAAAAGCATGGTTGCAGTATTACAACAACGTGGTTTCAAGATCGTCTCAAACGGTACTGAAAATCACCTGTTCTTAGTTGATCTGATTGGCAAAGAATACTCAGGTAAAGACGCCGATGCGGCACTGGGTAATGCACATATCACCGTAAACAAAAACTCGGTACCTAACGATCCGCGTTCACCATTTGTTACCTCTGGTCTACGTATCGGTACGCCTGCACTTGCTCGCCGTGGTATCCCAGCTGATAAAGCGGCTACACTTGCAGGTTGGATGTGTGACATCTTAGATAATATCGGTAATGAAGACGTAGCTGCCACGGTACGTGCTAACGTCAAAGCGCTATGTGCTGACTATCCAGTTTATAAATAGCCCGTTTATAAATAGAAATAGGCTGTATACAAATAATTAAATGTGTAGAAATATTGATTATTGTGTTAACCGTAAATGCTACTGAACTGGAATGAATATTTTAAGTTGGTCATTTACGGTTTTTTGATGCTTAACAATCAATGCTGTTACCATACCTAATACCACCTCATACCTTAAATCATGCTATTTTCATGCTTTGCTATTGCCTCAAGATCATATGATCAGCCGTTATATACCCAAGCAAGTTGCGGATAAAACATCGTGAAGTAGTTTGGGTATAACGACCGGCTGTTAATCTAGTTTCATAGACCAAGGATGGAAAATATGATGAATAAATCGCTACTGATAAATGTGCCAACAATAATACCATCGCAACGAGCTAAAAGAATGTGCATGGCAGTATTTGCGGTGGTGGTAAGTGGCTGTAGCTCTGTTGACGTATTAACTAAAACTGAAAATACAGAACTAACTAATCGTTATTCTGATGTATGGTACACTTATATTTAACTGCTCTTAACGTTTTAGTGATCTTGAATATGGATACATAAATACTGGGGACGGAATGCTCAAGTTTAAGCAATGGATAGGGTGAGGTATAAGGGATGATGCTGAATTCAAAAGGTAATTATAAGCGTTTATTATGCGCGTTAGTATGTGGCTCGATGAGTTTGTCAACATTTGCTAAAGTATATAGTTGGCGCGATGCCGATAATGCGATGCATTATAGTCAATTCCCACGTCAAATCGTGGAAAAAAATGCGGCGCAAAGTCGAGCGAGTCGTAAATACGCGGATATGAATGATGTTGTCAACAATTTATCGCCAACCAAAAAAGTAAGTAATGTGCTGGATGGTCTTGACGATATTATTGCAAATGCCCACGCTGAGCGTAAAATTGACAAGGTACTTACGCGTCGAGATCCTCAGTTGGTGTTGATTGAACAAGCTGCTGTATTGAAACCTAGAAAGCTAAAACCTGAACTATTAACACCAGTCGTTGCATCTCGCTTGATAGCGACTGTGTCGCGTAAGGCACAAGCACCCCCCTACAACGCTTTCCTCGCTGGGATTAAAAAGAAATTAAATCGTCACAATGCAACGCATATCATTGCTGACCGCGTGCGCTTTGCGCGCCAACATAAATTGTTGGTGGAGATACCCGGTACCGCTCCTGTAGCGGCATTAGTTAAATCTAATACTGATATTAATGCTCGGCGTCATCGACCCTCGACAGTGAAAAATAAAGCGTTAATACAGGGTGCTGAGCAGATTAAAGCGATTGAAAATGCAATTAGCAGCCGTAGTCAATCAAACAAAATAACAGCGCCATCAATAAAGCAAGTTAACTCGGCGTTAATGCTAAGTCGATTAAGCTATAATCACAAGGCGCGGTTACCATTATTGGGTGCGGGAACCAACCAACTTGCTCGGCAAGGTATTGCAGCTTCAAGTCAGTTTGTCAATGACGTGAACCGTAACGCTGAGTAAGCGTGAGATAAATTTAGGTCGGTTTTTATCTCATTAAAATAGCGTTCGAAAACCGACTGATTATTCAACAATTAGTTAATTTATTTATTAATTCCACGAAATTAGCTGCACTTTTCTGTACCCGCCTGCTGTTTAACGATAAACTTAGAATAATATTATTCAATAGGATTGTTTATGTTCTGTCCATTTTGTTCAGCGACTGAAACTAAAGTTATCGACTCTCGTCTTGTGGCTGAAGGCCATCAGGTGCGTCGCCGCCGTGAGTGTGCGAAATGTCATGAACGTTATACTACCTTTGAAACTGCCGAGTTAGTGATGCCACGCATCATTAAAACCGATGATACACGTGAACCTTTTAACGAAGATAAACTCATTAGTGGTATTTATCGTGCGTTAGAAAAACGTCCGGTTGCCGCAGAGCAGATTGAACTGGGTATTAATCAGATCAAATCAACTTTAAGAGCCACTGGTGAGCGTGAAATAGAATCAAGTTTTGTGGGTGAACTGGTGATGGACGTATTGAAAAAGCTCGATAAAGTCGCTTATGTACGGTTCGCTTCTGTTTATCGTTCTTTTGAAGATGTAAAAGAATTTAATGAAGAAATCGCCAAACTCGACAAATAATCCGTTATCTGAGCCCTCATTGATGATGCCAAACAAATCACGTGCTGAGTTAGACCTGCTATTGGAAGAAATAGTTTCAATTAGTCAGTTCAATGATACTGACCATTTACATATGCAACATGCGATCGCACTTGCACAAAAAGGCCGTTTTACCACGGCTCCGAATCCAAATGTTGGCTGTGTGCTGGTTAAAGCAGATAAGGTTATCGGAGAAGGTTTTCATTTACGTGCAGGTGAAGCGCATGCAGAAGTCCATGCTTTAAATGCCGCGGGTGATGATGCCCAAGGTGCTACTTGTTATGTGACACTCGAACCCTGTAGCCACTATGGTCGTACACCGCCTTGCGCAATCGCCTTGGTTAATGCGAACGTTAATGAAGTCGTTATTGCCATGGTCGATCCGAATCCGCAAGTGGCAGGTAAAGGCATTGCCATATTAATTGCCGCGGGTATTAAGGTTCGGGTGGGGCTGTTATCAGCGCAATCCCATGCCTTGAATCCGGGCTTTATCTTACGAATGCGCGAACAACGTCCTTTTGTACGTCTAAAAATGGCGGCAAGCTTAGACGGGCGTACAGCATTGAACAACGGTAAAAGTAAATGGATCACCGGTCCTGCCGCACGGTCGGATGTGCAAGTATACCGTGCTCAAGCCAGTGCCATTTTATCGACCGCCAGCACGGTTATAATCGACGATGCGTCACTCAATGTCCGTTATAGCGAATTAGGTGCCAGCCAAGCCGATTATCCGTTAGACCATGCAGAGAAGCCATTAATTCAAGCCGAGTGTTCATTAACTCAGTCTCTCCAGTCCCAACTTCGTCAGCCCATACGCGTGGTATTAGATAATCATCGTCGACTAGATACGTATCTTGCTAACGCGGGTGGTGAATTGAAACTATTTTCACAGCCCGGTCAGATACTATTAGTCAATGGTGTGACGGATAATCCGACGACAGCAGCGTTATTGCTGAATGAATCGGTATCACGAATTGAAATTGCGCAAGATAGTCACCAACACATAGATCTAAACCTGCTAATGACGGCGCTAGCCCAGCAGAATATTAATGACCTGTGGGTTGAAGCCGGTGCAACACTCGCTGGTGCGTTACTTGAGAATAAGCTGGTGGATGAGATAATTATTTATCTGGCCCCTAAGTTGATGGGTGATAGTGCTAGAGGACTAGCAGTATTTAGCGAGCTAACTGATATGGCGCAAGTGCCTAAATTTAGCTTTACCGATATCACGCAGATTGGTGACGATCTTCGAATTACAGCCAAACCGGAATACTAATGTTTACAGGAATTATTGAAACCGTGGGTACGCTCACTGGTTTAACCCCCCAAGGGGCTGATATGAGCATCACTGTGGATAGTGGCTCACTTGATTTAAGTGATGTGAAACTCGGTGATAGTATCGCGACCAATGGTGTATGCCTGACCGTTGTTGAACTACTCGGCAATGGTTACCGCGCGGATGTGTCATTAGAAACGATCAAGCGCTCTGGTTTTGCGCATTACAAAATTGGTGATAAGGTTAACTTAGAAAAAGCGTTAACTTTAAACACGCGTCTCGGTGGTCACTTAGTCAGTGGTCATGTGGATGGCGTTGCCGAGATTGTTAAGATCAGTAAACTTGGTCGTGCGACCGAATATTGGTTACAAGCACCGAATGAATTAGCCCGTTATATCGCCGAAAAAGGCTCAATTACCATTGATGGTATCAGTTTAACGATCAATGAAATTGACGGCGCTAAATTCAAATTGACGATCGTCCCGCATACTGGATTAGAAACAACGATAGAAAGTTATGTAGTCGGTCGTAAAGTTAACTTAGAAGTAGATGTGATTGCCCGTTATTTAGAACGCATTATGCTAGGCGATAAAGCCGCTGAATCAAGGTTACCGGAACAGGGCATCACCATGGATTTTCTTGCGAGTAATGGATTTTTAAAGTAAAACATTTATTCACGTTCCGTTTTTAATTGTTATAAAAGGGCAATGAGCATGACACTAAGTCGTATTGAAGATATTATTGAAGACATCCGCCTAGGTAAAATGGTTATCTTGATGGATGATGAAGATCGCGAGAATGAAGGCGATCTGATCATGGCGGCCGACAAAGTAACGCCAGAAGCAATTAACTTTATGGCGACGCACGGTCGTGGTTTAATTTGTCTGACCTTAACCAAAGACCGTGTAGCGAAACTGCAACTGCCGTTGATGGTTCAAGACAATACGGCGCAATTTTCCACTAACTTCACCGTTTCGATTGAAGCGGCTGAAGGCGTGACTACCGGTATTTCTGCAACCGACCGTGCGGTGACAATATTAGCTGCCGTTGCCGGTGATGTAAAACCGGCGGATATCGTTATGCCAGGGCATATTTTCCCACTGGCCGCACAAGACGGCGGTGTACTGACTCGCGCGGGTCATACTGAAGCGGGTTGTGATCTTGCCCGTCTTGCGGGTTGTGAGCCAGCAGGTGTGATTGTTGAGATCTTAAAAGATGACGGTGAAATGGCGCGTCGCCCAGATCTGGAAATATTTGCTGAAAAACACGGGCTTAAATTAGGTACAGTGGCTGATTTAATTGAATACCGTAATAGCAATGAAACCACCATCGAGCGTGTCGCTGAATGTAAATTACCAACAGAATACGGTGATTTTGATTTAGTGACTTACCGCGATACCATTGATAACCAAGTGCACTATGCATTACGCAAGGGTGAGATTGTTGCTGAGCAGCCAACATTGGTCCGGGTACATGTACAAAATACCATGACTGATATTTTGCATACCGACCGAGCAAGCAAGATCTCATGGACATTGGCGGATGCAATGGCACGTATCGGTGACGATGGTGGCGTCATGGTTATCTTAGGCAATGAAGAAAACTCCGTCGATATCATTGAAAAAGTGAAACAATTTGCCAAAGAAGATAAAGGCGAAACCCAGCCAAAAGCAAAATGGCAAGGTACGTCACGTCGTGTTGGTGTGGGGTCACAAATTTTAGCGGATATGGGCGTGTCTAAGATGAAGTTATTAAGCTCGGACAAACGTTATCATTCACTATCTGGCTTTGGCTTAGAAGTTGTCGAATATATCTCTAAATAAGTTTGCTTGCTGGCGAAAGCTTGGTACAATCCGAGCCCTTTCGTCAGCCGATTCACAATAATTAAAATGGGCCGTAAATTTACGTGCCGTGATATAGGATTTGTACACATGAAATTTATCGAAGGGAATGTTCCTGCTCCAGAAGCAAAGATTGCAATTGTTATCTCTCGTTTTAACAGCTTCATTAATGAAAGCTTGTTACAAGGTGCTATCGATTCACTGAAACGTTTTGGCCAAGTTAGCGATGACAACATCACTGTTATTCGTGTTCCTGGCGCTGTAGAATTACCGCTGATCACTAAGCGTGTTGCGGCAACCAAACAGTTTGATGCAATTATTGCTTTAGGTACGGTAATTCGTGGTGGTACACCACATTTTGAATTCGTAGCTGGCGAATGTAATAAAGGTCTTGCTCAAGTTGCAATGGACTATGATATTCCTGTCGCATTTGGTGTGTTAACGACTGACACCATTGAGCAAGCAATTGAGCGTGCTGGTACCAAGGCTGGTAATAAAGGGTCGGAGGCTGCTCTAAGTGCACTTGAAATGGTGAATGTTTTGCATCAATTAGATGTATCATTGGAGAAAAAATGAAACCTTCGGAACGTAGTAAGGCACGTCAGTTTGCCACACAAGCAATTTATCAATGGCAAATGACACAAGAAACTGTCGCAAATATTGAACACCAATTTGTCACAGATCAAGATTTTAGTGGCACAGATGCAACTTATTTCCGTGAGCTGATATTAGGCGTAAGCTTGCATCATGCTGAACTTGATGAGTTAATGAGTCCATTCCTATCTCGTCCTTTGAATGATTTAGGCTTGGTTGAGAAAGCGATTTTACGTCTTTCTACATTTGAGCTACTAAAGCGTCAAGATGTACCTTATAAAGTTGTGATCAATGAATCTATCGAATTAGCGAAAGACTTTGGCGCTGAAGATAGCCATAAATTCGTTAACGGCGTATTAGATAAAATTGTAAGTAAATTGCAATTACGTTTGAAAAAATAATTTAATTATTTTCTTCAATGCAAAAAAGCGAGCACAGGTTGTTGGCTTTTTTTATGCCTAAAATTCACTACCGAGACATTAATAACAATATAATGAGGCCTTAATTAACAATACAATTTGACCTTAATTAAAAGTACAATAGCAAGATTAATGGCAACCGATACCCAAGTTATTTCAAGATGCGATATCAAAGACTAGTTTGGATATAAGAATGGAAACAGCAGTACTATGGCAACAGGCGAGTTTGATTTAATTGGACAATATTTTACGAATAAATCGGTTCTACGTGACGATGTCATCACTGGGATCGGTGATGACTGTGCCATCTTGTCTGTGCCAGCGGGCAAGCAACTTGTGGTGACCACAGATACCATGGTCAGCGGTATTCACTTTCTTGGTGATGCTAACCCCGCGGATGTAGCACATAAGCTTGTCGCCGTGAACATCAGTGATATAGCGGCAATGGGCGGGCAACCCGCTTGGGCCTCATTAGCATTAACCCTACCGAGTTTTGATACTGAATGGTTAAGTGCATTTAGTGAACGCTTACATCAGCAATTACAGCGTTATGGTGTCAGCCTTATCGGTGGCGATACCACCAAAGGTAATATGACGTTGACGCTCACCTTACAAGGTTTTGTTGAACAAGGTAAAGCGCTGCCAAGGCACGGTGCCAAAGCCGGTGATTTGATTTATTGCAGTGGCACCATTGGTGATGCCGCGGCAGGGTTAAAATTACTTATCGATGCCAATAACCCTGATAACGGTATCTCTGAAAACACCCATGAAGCAGCATTAATGGCTAACGATAAAGATTTTCTTATCGCGCGTCATCAGCGTCCGACTGCGCGAGTCAGCACCGGTCAAGCCTTGGTAGGTATTGCCAGCAGCTGTATCGATCTCTCTGATGGGCTAGCGTCAGATTTAAAACATATACTTAACGCATCAAGTCGTGTGTGTGGTATGGCGCTATCGGCAAATATTGAACTCTCGGCATTACCGCTATCAACCGCATTGCAAACTTATGTAAGTAAAGCACGATGGCCACAGTATGCACTTGCTGGTGGTGATGATTATGAATTACTATTTACCGTAGCAGCAGAGCATAAAACGCAATTAGACGAAGTAATGGCTGAGCATGATTTACCTTATACGCATATTGGTGAGATAGTCAGTGTGGCGGCTGATCAACCTAAACAAATAGAGCAACCGACACAACAACAAATTAACTATTTTTATGATAAGCAATTAACGCCGCTCGTTTTACAAGGATGGGACCACTTCCAATGAAAAAAGATTTTTTATCGCCAGAACTACAAAAATTAAACTATGCGAATCCCGTGCATTTAGCGGCGGTTGGGTTTGGTAGTGGTTTGTTGCCAAAAGCGCCAGGCACGATGGGCACGCTTGTGGCTATTCCACTATATTTGCTGATGACGAGCGTCTTCGAGTTGGGCTTATGGCAGTACATTGCTATTGTTGCGTTGGCGTCAGTGATTGGGGTATATATTTGCGCAAGTGCCAGTAAAGCCATGGGCGTGCATGATCACGGTGCCATTGTTTGGGATGAAATAGCCGGTTATGGCATTACCATGATTGCCGCTCCGCAAGGCTGGATGTGGGTGATCTTAGGCTTTGCGCTATTTCGATTTTTTGACATTGTGAAACCAGGACCGATTGGTTGGTTAGATAAAAATACCCACGGTGGTTTTGGTATCATGATTGATGATGTACTGGCGGGTATCTTTGCTTTGTTAGGTGTTCAGCTGCTTTCGTACTTAATGCTGTAATTGAGACCATAAGTAGTATTGAGCTGCATGTACGCCTTTGATAATCATGGACTAACTCTCAAATTGAGAGATAAGTCGTTCTAAATGGAGTGATGATTGTTGTAATCGCTCACAAGCAGCAGCCGTAGCTTGACTATCTTGGGCTGTTTTATCACTAATATCGTTAATATCGATGACATTTTGGTTTATCTCACTGATGACAACGGATTGTTCTTCAGTCGCCGTCGCTACTAACGTACTTAAATCAGAAATAGTAGTCATATTTTCAGTGATAAGGTTAAGATGTTCACCCGTATCAGAAATGGATTTAATACTGTCATCACTGCGTTTACTGCCACGGTCGATGGCATTTACAGCTTCTGCTGAATTGTTCTGCAGTTGAGTGATCATTTTTTGAATTTGATTCGTCGATTCATTGGTGCGTTGTGCCAGCGTGCGTACTTCATCTGCGACAACGGCAAATCCGCGCCCCTGTTCTCCGGCGCGTGCAGCTTCGATTGCTGCATTTAAGGCCAGCAAATTGGTCTGCTCAGAAATACCTTTAATTACTTCAAGGATTGATCCTATTTCCTTGCTACTTTGCGCTAAGCTATTAATCACACTACTGGCATCTTCAATTTCGACAGCAAGTTGCTGCATCGTATTGATGCTGTTGTGAACTACTTGTTGGCCTTGCTGCGTTTCTTGATAGCCCGCCGCGGTCGATATTGAAACATCATTAGCATTGCTTGCTATCTCTGTAATTGTTACCGTTATTTGTTCGATAGCGGTAACAACTTGTAGTGTGCGTGTGCGTTGTTCTTCTACATTTTTAGCACTGTTTTGGCTTAAGGTTTTAACGGTGTCAATATCGATATGTAATTCACTACTCGACCTTGCTACGTCATTAATAAGATTTTGTATTTTATGAATGAACTTGTTGAATGCTATGGCTAATTCGCCTGCTTCATCGTAATCATTCTCTTCTAAACGTAATGACAGATTACCGTTACCTTGGGTAAATTGTAGTAATGAATCAGTCACTTGTTGGATTGGACTGAAGAATACACCAACAAAGTACCAAGCAATAAGAAGGAGGCAAATACCCACTGCGATGGTGATAAAGAGTATCTTGGTTAACATTGCATTGAGTTGGTCTATTTGAGCTGTATTATGACCTATAATGTCAGTTGTCATCTGATAACTGAGTGATATGGTAATTATGGCGGTGAGGGCGATAGCAATAAGAGTGCCAATCATTATTCTATATTTAATTTTAGTACGTATGCGCATCTTTATAACTCCATAACTCTAAATTGGTATTTATATGGATTATATTATCAACTGAAAAATAAATAAAGTAATTACTCTATTTTAGGAAGTGTGGACTGAACGAGTTTATTTACATGCATAGCCCACCCTTTATACAAGACTTAGGGTGAGATATGATGTGGGGGGTTATAATGTAATGAAAGTTTTTATACTCGCTTCAATACCGACATCATCTAAACCTAATTCAGCATAGATCTCATCTTGGGTACCCTGATGAATAAACTTATCTGGCAGGCCTAAGTTTAATGTCGGTGTCATCAACTTATTCGCCATCAGATACTCATTCACACCAGAACCGGCACCACCCATGATCGCGCCATCTTCGATAGTGACTAAGATATCATGGCTATTCGCCATCTCAGTTAACAATGCTTCATCTAATGGTTTCGCAAAGCGCATATCCACAACCGTTGCATTTAAACGTTCAGCTGCTGGCATCGCGTTATGCATTAAAGTACCGAAACATAAGATCGCGACTTTCTCACCTTGACGACGAACGATACCTTTACCAATTTCAAATTCAGTAAATGCTTGCTCAACGTCGATGCCAGTACCACTACCACGTGGGTAACGTACTGCGGCAGGGCCATTATACTGGTAACCTGTATGTAGCATTTGACGACATTCATTTTCGTCACTTGGTGTCATGATCACCATTTTAGGAATACAGCGCATAAAGCTAATATCAAACGCACCTTGGTGAGTTTGACCATCTGCCCCCACTAGACCAGCACGATCAATAGCAAATAATACTGGGATATCCTGAATGGCCACATCGTGGATCAGCTGATCATAACCACGTTGTAAAAACGTAGAGTAGATAGCCACCACAGGTTTATGACCACCAATGGCCAGACCCGCAGCGAACGTCACACAGTGCTGTTCGGCAATCGCGACATCAAAATATTGCTTGGGATAAGTTTCAGAGAACTTGATCATACCCGAACCTGCGCCCATTGCGGGTGTCACTGCAGCAAGTTTCTTATCGGTTGCTGCTACGTCACATAACCAATTACCAAATATATTGGAAAAGGTTGGTTTTGATGGAGCCGCTACCGGTAATGTATCTTCTTCGGGGTTGAATTTAGGCACCGCGTGATAACCCAGCTGATCTTGCTCGGCAGGTGCATAACCTTTGCCTTTTTTGGTGATCACATGTAAGAACTGCGGGCCTTTAAGGTTGCGCATATTACGCAGTGTGGCCACCAAGCCATTGACATCATGACCGTCAATTGGACCGATATAGTTAAAACCGAACTCTTCGAATAATGTGCTTGGTACGACCATGCCTTTTAAGTGCTCTTCAGCGCGCCGCGCAAGTTCTTTAATTGGCGGAATACCTGAGAGTACTTTTTTACCGTTTTCACGGAAACTTGAGTAAGCAACACCCGACAATAATTTTGCTAAGTGTTTGTTTACCGCACCAACGTTTGCTGAAATAGACATATCGTTATCATTTAAAATAACCAGTACGTCTTTGTCGATATGGCCAGCATGGTTTAACGCTTCAAATGCCATACCACCAGTAATGGCGCCATCACCAATAATGGCGACCGTTTTACGGTTTTTATCTTCTTGGTCGGCGGCAACCGCAAGTCCAAGTGCCGCGCTGATTGAGGTCGATGAATGACCGACACTGAGGTGGTCATATTCACTTTCATCACGCCAAGGGAACGGGTGTAACCCGCCTTTCTGGCGGATCGTAGACATACGATCACGACGACCGGTTAAAATTTTGTGCGGGTAGGCTTGATGACCCACATCCCATAACAATTTGTCGTATGGGGTATTATAGACATAATGCAGGGCAACGGTTAATTCAACCACGCCTAAACCTGAAGCAAAGTGACCGCCACTTTTACCGACTGTGTGTAATAAATAACTACGCAGTTCATCGCATAAGTCATCCAGACGATCTGCTGGTAATTGACGCAATTCTTCAGGGATGTCCGCCAATGCTAATGTAGGGTAATTCGAAATATCTAAGCTCATAATGGTTATAATTTTATACTTTGTTAGAATTAGTTACTTATTTCGCTCGATGATGTACTGCGTAAATAAAGCGAGAGAGGTCGTATCATGCGGAATTGTTTCTAAGGCGAATATCGCTTGTTGATACAGGGCCTGGGCTTTGTCTCGTGCCCCAGCTAAACCGAGTAATGCCGGGTATGTTGATTTATTTAATTCAACATCTGAGCCTTGAGGTTTACCGAGCGTTTCAGTATCACTGATTATATCGAGAATGTCATCTTGTACTTGGAATGCTAAACCAATGGCATTTGACCATTGATCCAGAGAGGCTAATAATTCAACCGAACAATGGGGTGATGCCAGGCACCCCAGTTTAGCTGCGCAATTGATTAATGCACCGGTTTTATTATTGTGGATAGTTTCAAGTTGGGTCAGCGAGATCTGTTTATCGGTCGCGGCTAAATCCATTGCTTGACCACCACACATTCCGCGATAGCCACTGGCTTGGGTGAGTGATTTCAACATGGCTAAACGATTTTTTTCGGCTGCTGGCGCAAGCGCACAATCGAGTAGTATTTCAAACGCAAAAGGTTGCAGAGCATCACCCGCCAAGATAGCGGTAGCATGATCAAATTTAATGTGACAAGTTGGCTGACCGCGGCGTAAATTGTCATCATCCATCGCCGGTAAATCATCATGAATTAATGAATATGCATGAATTGATTCGATTGCGGCGGCGGGGCCATCAAGGTTGCGCAGGCTCACACCGAGCATGTCACCTACGGCATAAACGATCACTGGGCGAATACGTTTCCCGCCCTGTAATAGACCATATTCCATTGCTGCGGCAAGTTGGGTGTCATGTGTTGGTAGCAAGTTTATTTGCTGCTGCAAATAGTCATTGATACGACCCTGATATTGGGTGATCGAGTTTGAAAGCTGCACTATTTAATTACTACTGTCAGAGTTGAAGGGAGCAAGCGTTTGCTGATCACCGTTAGCGAGTAAAATTGCTACTTGTTGTTCAGCATGTTGCAGCTTTTGCGAACTTGCGCGTGTTAAACTAATACCGCGTTCAAATTGCTTTAACGCATTATCAAGTTCGCAATCACCTTGCTCTAAGCTGTTCACAATTGTTTCTAATTCTGCAATTGACGCCTCGAACGTCATATTTTCTGGTTTTTTTACTGCCATCGGGTGTCCCTCTGATAATATACTCGGTTATTATACCCAAGTTATTTGGGTATATACAGCTTATCTGTGAGATGACGGTGATAAGCAAAGCAAGATTGCTTAAGAATTTTGTTTGCTTGCCGATATATCGGGGAATATGATAAATATGATAAATGTGATTATTTGCTTGAAATGGGGAATGTTGTGGATTTAGCGACTTTAATAGGATTGATTGGCTCTTTTGCGTTTATTATTATGGCCATGGTGTTGGGCGGCGAAATTAGTATGTTTATAGATACGCAATCGATATTGATTGTGTTTATAGGCTCGTTATTTGTGGTGCTGATGCATTTTAATTTTGGTCAGTTTTTGGCTGCGTCTAAAATTGCAGTAAAAGCATTTATGTTCAAAATAGACAAACCTGAAGATTTAATCGAACAAGCGGTGGAGATGGCTGATGCCGCACGTAAAGGCGGTTTTTTAGCCCTTGAAGAAGCAGAAGTAAGTAACGCATTTATGCAAAAAGGCATCGATTTATTAGTCGATGGCCACGATGCCACTGTGGTCAGTCAGACCTTACAAAAAGACATTAAGCTGACCACTGCTCGTCATAAAGCCGGAATCCACGTATTTAGTATGATTGGTGAAGTTGCCCCTGCAATGGGCATGATTGGTACCTTGATTGGTTTAGTGGCGATGCTATCAAACATGGATGATCCCAAATCAATTGGACCGGCCATGGCGGTTGCTTTGTTAACCACCTTATATGGCGCTGTGTTTGCGAATATGATCGCGATCCCAATTGCCGGTAAATTGAAATTGCGTTCAGAAGAAGAAATGCTGAACAATACCCTGATTATGGATGCAATCTTAGCTATCCAAGAAGGTCGAAACCCAAGAGTAATCGAAAGCTTATTAAAGAATTACCTTCATTCATCAAAACGTGCAATTTCAGATACTGACGTTTAGTTAGCTGAATAAGTAGAGAGATAACCTATGTCTGATGAATGTGATTGCCCACCTCCGGGGCTTCCCGCGTGGATGGCAACATTTGCCGATTTAATGAGCCTGTTAATGTGCTTTTTTATATTATTACTATCATTTTCTGAAATGGACGTGGTTAAGTTTAAGCAAATCGCGGGTTCGATGCAGCATGCTTTTGGTGTACAAAATCAGATTGAGGTAAAAGATATTCCTAAGGGTACAACTGTTATCGCGCAAGAGTTTCGCCCTGGTCGACCTGATCCGACGCCGATTGAAACGATAATGCAGCACACCATTGATAACAGCGAAGCTGAGTTAGATTTTAAAGATGGTGAAGATCAAAATGCCGGTGGTAAGAATAAACGCGAAGACGACAGTAATGGCGGTAAATCACCAGCAACCTCCACACGTGATAATACCCCAACACAAAATGTCGAAGTGACGGACGATATTAGTGAGTTAATTAAAGCGTTAGCTGAAGCATTAAAAGCAGAAATAGACAGTGGTGGTGTTGAAGTGGAAAATTTGGGCCAGCAAATCATTATTCGCATTAATGAAAAGGGCTCATTCCCTTCGGGATCAGCATTTTTACAACCGCGTTTTCGTCCCGTTATCCAAAAAATAGCCCAGTTATTAGCGACGATACCGGGGATTATTACAGTTGCGGGCCATACCGGTAAAGAAAAGTTATATTCTGAGCTTTATCGGTCGAAATGGGATTTGTCGAGCCAACGTGCCGTTTCTGTTGCCCATGAGATGTTAAAGGTTAAAGAGTTTAATGAGAACCGCTTAATTGTGCAAGGCATGGCAGATACCCAACCGCTAACCGATGACGAAAATGAATTACGCCGTAACCGCCGTGTTGAAATTAGCATAATGCAGGGTAAAGCGAAATTATCAGCACCGATAAGTGTGATGACTGATAACTAGTTCACGTATACCTAAGCTAGTCTCTGATAGAGCAGCTTGACGTCATTTGGGTATCACTTTATTTAAGTCATAATAACAAGGCTCATCGACATTGATAATATCATGTGGTGAGCCTTTTGTTTGCGCGACAAACCCGTTCAATCATCTGTCTCAGCTATTTGCTACATTGCGCGCCAGCCTTTTTCGGGCTAAATCGCATAATGCGCTAATTTGCTGGGTGCTGAAATCTTGGTTATTGCCTTGGCATTCGCCATTACCGTCAATGCGAAAATTAGGCGGTGAATTTTGCAATATAAACGTTTGCTTACGCGCTTTTCGCTGCGCTTCACTGAGGTACTGCTCGGCTGTTTGTGCTATTTGTTGTTGACGTTCTGTCGGTGATAAGTCAGCATCGAGTTTTGCTATTGTTAGCATATATCGATCATAATTAATTTCCGGACCAAACATGGCATCCGTTTCTGCTCTCGAGAATATTTTTTCTCGCATGTCCTGACGATCTTGCATTAATGTTTCAACGGTTTGTAAGGTATCACTCCTATCTGTATTACTGTCATTATAGTTCAGGGTTTCCAGCTTGGGTAAATCTTGCAGTACCGAGTTCTGCGCATGAAAATCTTGCATCTGTTGCTTATAATCTACGTACTTAGCTAATAACATTAACGCTTGCTGCGCCGCGGGTGGTGGGTAAGCCTGCTGAATATATTGTTGCATGCTGATTAGCAGTTCTTCAGGGCTTAAGTCACCATCAGAACTAAAAAAATAATCAAATAATACTTTGATATCATGATTTAAGAGCAGCTGGTTATCACCATCTGTGTGGATCAAGCTACTTGGGTCAGTATTATGCAGTGATTTTGGCATGTTAATGTTAGCCAACGGCACTATTTCGGTGACTGTGGTATTGGTTTTTTTACGTAATATCATTGATGATGTGAAGCTTGCTTGCTGCTCGGGTTCGATAATATGGTCGGTTATATGGTGTGTGGGTTTACCGCTCAATGAATTGTCGCCAGACAATTTGTTATCAGCCTTTTTATTATCAGACAAGTAGATCCCGCTGGCACTGATCATAAAGAGGCTGATAATAGCCGCTGATTTTTTGATGTTATGCATTATTTCACCCTGATAAAAGACCAAAACAGCGCTCATTTAAGCTTTGGCCTGTGAAAATAAATAGCCGTTACAAACCTTGCTGTGCAAGCATATTGGCATGTTTGGTGTAAATGGCTGGAATGTTTAATTTCCAACTGCCTAATCCCATTAACTGATTAATCGCATCAAAATGATTAGCGTTATAATCAAGTTTGATGACTTTACCAATCGCTTGACCACAAACCGGTACTAAACCATCCCATTGAAAACCACCTTCTTCTTTGTATTCAGGTACAAACAGTCCAAATATGGGGATTAACATGGAATCAAGAGGATCCAGGATATTAGTACTGTATTGGTTACCACCCCAAGAGAAAAATTTAATGCCATTTGATTCCGTCTGGCCATAGAATGCCGGGTCTACTTCGCCCTGTTCACCGTTATTAATGGTCATACAGTCCTGACTCGGCATCACCGCCATATCGGTATAATCGGCTGCGTATTGTGCTACTTTGTCACGGTCGGTCGCTTGGGCAAGGCGTAATAAATCCTGTTTACCACGTGCCGGACTATCATAATCACCGTCATCTGCATCTTTGTTAGCAGACAATAATTCGAGGGTGTTAAATACAACGTTAATGAGTGGTACGCCGAGTTTTTCAATGGTACTGCCTTCTTCAACGGTATCTCTGAACCCTTCAGAAAAGTGCGTGCCTTTATTCATTGCATGAGAGGTTGATACCGATGCAATGCGATCGGTTAGGCGTTCGTCATTTGCTGCAAAACGTGAAGCCAGCGCACCTTGACTGTGGGCGATAAGGTTGACTTTGTCGGCCCCTGTGAATGCTAAAATTTGCTCGATATCGTAAACCAATTCTTCGCCACGTACTTCATTAAGTTCTGCACTCGACAGGTTTGTCACATATACTTCGGCACCTTGTTCGCGTAGCGCATCGGTAATGCCGTACCAATAATCAATGCCCATGGCACTGTCAAATGCAAACGCACCACCCACCATCACAATCGGATATTGGGTTTTTGCAAAGGTAGGCTCAGGTTTATCAAACCAACCCGCATTCGCTTGTGTAGTCATTAACAGCGTGCTTGAGATAGCGGTTGCAAGTGCTAATTGTTTGAAGTTCCATTTCATTTTTTTATCCTCAGTAAGCCAATGCGACAGGTTGTCTCGATTGGTTTGTTGAGCATATAAGTTCATTTTGGAGGTTGTCAATAGTTGTTGACGTTCGTTTTCGAAACAAACCGAAAACGTGAATCCTCTCACATTAACGTCTGTTTTAATCATTGATTCAGCAGGTTAGTACTCAGCGATAAGTATTAGTACTACCATATTATTGAGCATATATTCCAATGTGGGATTATTCAGTATATTAGCGTCACATTTAGATACTAAATCTCATGTATTGTCGTATTCTAGGTATTAACGGTTGATAATTGATGATAGTTTAGAATATATAGCAATTAAATGAATTAATTGCTATGGTGAAGACTACTCCTTTAGAGATGTTTGATATTTTAATGTAACTAAAATTTAAATTTTAAACAAATTTAAAGGTCATGGATGTAATTTTCGTACTGGAGTTTGTACATGTTAAAAAATAAAATCACCCAAGCATTATTATTAGGCGCAGGTCTTGTGTTTGCCGCTACGGCGTTAACGGCTACTGCTGCTGAAGTCCCAGCCGGTGTTAAGCTTGCCAAAATCCAAGAACTGGTGCGTGGTAACGGCACTGAAGTTGCGTCTTTAGATCCGCAAAAAGTGGAGGGTGTACCTGAATCTCATGTACTGCGTGATTTACTTGAAGGTCTGGTAAATCAAGATGCGAATGGTATTACCATTCCGGGTGTGGCTGAGCGTTGGGAAACGCAAGATAATAAAGTGTTTACTTTCTACCTGCGTAAGGATGCAAAATGGTCAAATGGCGATGCTGTAACGGCTGATGATTTTGTGTATAGCTTCCAACGTGCAGTTGATCCTATGACGGCTTCACCGTACTCATGGTATCTAGACATGACTACCATGATTAATGCTTCTGATATCATTGCCGGTAACAAAGACAAATCTACTTTAGGTGTTAAAGCCATCGATGCCTACACATTTGAAGTAACACTTGAAAATGCGGTCCCTTATTTCGTGAAGATGATGGCTCACACCACGATGAAGCCAGTACATAAAGCAACCGTTGAAAAATTTGGTGATAAATGGACGAAACCTGAAAACTTCGTCGGTAACGGTGCATTTGTCGTTAACAAATGGGTCGTTAACGAACGCCTAGTACTGGTTCGTAATGAACAATACTGGGACAACGCGAATACAGTATTAAATAAAGTGACTTATTTGCCGATTGAAAACCAAGTTTCTGAAATGAACCGGTTCTTATCGGGCGAAATTGATATTACCAATGAGCTACCCAACGAACATTTCCGTCGCCTTCAGAAAGAACATGCAGAATCGGTAGCGATCAAAGGTAACTTGTGTACTTATTACTATAACTTCAATACCCATAAACCACCATTTGACGATGTGCGTGTACGTAAAGCGATTTCTTACTCTATTGATCGTAACATTATCGCCAACGCTATTTTGGGTCAAGGTCAAAAACCCGCTTACTTCTTAACCCCTGAAATCGTTGCCGACTTCAGTCCTGAAATGCCTGCTTATGGCAAACTGACGCAAAAAGAGCGTAATGCTAAAGCGAAAGAGCTGTTAGCTGACGCGGGTTACAACAAATCCAATCCGCTAGAATTCAGCTTGTTATACAACACGTCTGAAAACCACAAGAAAATTGCGGTCGCAATTGCATCTATGTGGAAGAAGACTTTAGGTGTCTCGGTAACCCTCGAAAACCAAGAGTGGAAAACCTACCTAGAAACCAAGAAACAGGGTGATTTTGAAGCGAGTCGTGCTGGTTGGTGTGGTGATTATAATGAAGCATCTACCTTTACGTCATTAATGGAAGGCAGCAATACTTCTGGTGGTATCCATTATAAGAGTGCTGAATACGACAAGCTAACAAAAGCGGCTGTTAAAGCAACTTCTGAAGCGAAACGACAAGCGCTATATTATGCTCAAGAAGCATTGTTAGCTAAAGATATGCCAATTGCCCCTATCTATCAGTATGTTACCGCGCGCCTAGTTAACCCGCATGTGGGTGGATACGCAGTAAATAACGCCCAAGATCAACTTTATTCTAAAGATATGTACATCATCGCTGAGTAATAGTTTTCCATACTAAACTGCATGCAGAATAACGCATGCAGTCTTTTCTCATCGTTATATTATCAAAAATTGAGTTGATTATGTTTAAGTTCATCTTAAAACGAATTCTAGAAGCAATACCCACTATGCTGGTATTGATCACCGTGTCTTTTTTCCTTATGCGTTTCGCCCCTGGGAGTCCATTTTCAAGTGAAAGAACGCTGCCGCCACAAGTGATGGCCAATATTAATGCTAAGTACGGTCTGGATAAACCCGTGCTTGAGCAATACCTCACTTACCTTACCAACGTTATTCAAGGTGACTTGGGTCCTTCTTTTAAATACAAAGATTTTACCGTGAATGAACTGGTTGCTTCGGCATTACCGGTATCAGCAAAAATCGGCGCGTTCGCTTTTGTATTCGCACTGATATTCGGTGTTTTCGTTGGTACGATCGCCGCATTACGGCAAAATACCTGGTTAGACTACAGTATTATGTCCACCGCGATGATCGGGGTGGTTCTGCCTTCCTTTGTACTCGCGCCTGGCCTTATTTATCTTTTCTCTATTGATCTTGGCTGGTTCCCTGCGGGTGGTTGGTTAGATGGCTCGTTTAAATACATGGTATTACCTGTGTTGGGTATGTCGATGTTATATGTTGCTACTTTCGCGCGTATTACCCGCGGTAGCATGATTGAAACCCTGAACAGTAACTTTATTCGTACTGCGCGTTCGAAAGGGCTGAGCTTTCCATATATTGTCATGAAACACGCATTGAAACCGGCGATGCTGCCAGTCGTTTCCTACATGGGACCTGCTTTCGTGGGTATCATTACTGGTTCGGTTGTTATTGAAACTATTTTTGGTTTACCGGGTATTGGTAAGCTATTTGTTAACGCGGCATTTAACCGAGATTATTCCTTGGTTATGGGCATCACTATCCTGATCGGATTCTTGTTTATCTTATTCAATGCAGTAGTGGATATTCTACTTGCGTATATTGATCCGAAAATTCGCTACTAAGGGACTCGTTATGTTATCTAAAACAGACAAAGTAGAAGTACTAACCAACTTCTCGACAAATTTAGAGATCGAAGGCCGCAGTTTATGGCAGGATGCGCGTATTCGTTTTATGCGTAATAAAGCTGCGATGGTGAGTTTATTCATTTTATTTTTGATCATACTGTCAGTGATCTTCGTCCCTATGTTAAGTCAATATGCGTTTGATGATACCGATTGGTATGCGATGCATCAGGCTCCTTCGGCAGAACATTGGTTTGGTACTGACAGTTTAGGGCGTGATTTATTAGTACGTACCTTTATCGGTGGTCGTATTTCGATGATGGTTGGTGTGATGGGCGCATTCGTTGCTGTGCTTATTGGCACCTTGTACGGCGCTGCATCGGGCTTTATCGGTGGTAAAACTGACCGGGTGATGATGCGTATCCTTGAGATCCTTTACGCCATTCCATTCATGTTCTTGGTCATTGTGTTAGTGACCTTCTTTGGTCGTGACATTATCTTAATCTTTGTGGCGATTGGGGCCATTGCGTGGTTAGACATGGCACGTATTGTCCGTGGTCAAACCTTAAGTTTACGCGGTAAAGAGTTTATCGAAGCGGCGCATGTTTGTGGTGTTAGCAAGTGGGGCATTATTACCCGCCATATTGTACCGAACGTATTAGGTATCGTCGCCGTTTATTCAACGTTACTTATTCCAAGTATGATTTTAACTGAATCTTTTCTTAGCTTCCTCGGCTTAGGCGTGCAAGAGCCGATGACCAGTTGGGGAGCGTTATTGCAAGAAGGTGCACAAACGATGGAAATAGCAATTTGGCAATTAGGTTTTCCTGCGCTGTTCATGGTAGTCACACTGTTCTGCTTTAACTATGTGGGTGATGGTCTTCGTGACGCATTAGATCCAAAAGACCGATAAGAATAAGATTAAGGAAGCATGATGAGTTTATTAGATGTAAAAGACCTTAGAGTCGAGTTCACCACCCCAGACGGCACTGTAACTGCGGTTAATGATTTGAATTTCTCACTGGAACCGGGTGAAACCTTGGGTATTGTGGGTGAGTCTGGTTCCGGTAAATCACAAACTGTATTTGCTATCATGGGACTATTAGCAAAGAATGGCATTATTTCGGGCAGTGCTAAATTTGAAGGTCGAGAGATTTTAAACCTACCAGAAAAAGAATTAAATCATGTTCGAGCAGAACAGATTGCGATGATATTCCAAGATCCGATGACCTCATTGAATCCTTACATGAAGGTCAGTGAACAGATGATGGAAGTACTCACTCATCATAAAGGCATGTCACGCAAAGAGGCCTTTGAAGAATCAGTATTTATGCTAGATGCGGTGAAAATTCCGGATGCTCGCGCTCGTATTAATATGTATCCCCATGAATTTTCGGGGGGGATGCGTCAGCGTGTGATGATCGCGATGGCATTGTTATGTCGTCCTAAACTGCTGATTGCAGATGAACCGACAACGGCATTAGACGTCACCATTCAAGCGCAGATCATGCAGCTGTTGAATGAATTAAAAGCGCAGTTTAATACTGCGATTATTATGATCACGCATGATTTAGGGGTAGTGGCGGGCAGTTGTGACAAGGTATTGGTGATGTATGCGGGTCGTACCATGGAGTATGGCAAGGTAAATGACATCTTCTATACTCCAAGCCACCCTTATACCGAAGGGTTGCTGAAGTCTATTCCACGTTTAGATACCGAACATGATGTGTTACCGACTATTCCGGGTAATCCACCGAACTTGTTAGCATTGCCAAAAGGTTGTGCCTATCAAGATCGTTGTCATCGTGTACAAGCACACTGTCAACAAGAACAACCGCAATTAATCCCGTTTGCTGGCGATCGTTTACGTGCCTGCTTCTCAGACCAGGGGACATGGTAATGACTGATGTAGTAAAGCAAGAAGCTGCTGCTGGAAAAGCGGCAAAGAAAAATAGAGTCGCCGACAAAAAACTGCTATTAGAAGTGAATGATCTGAAGGTGCAGTTTGATATCCCGTCGAAGTCGTTATGGCCTTGGGCGAAGCCGAGCAAGCTTAAAGCCGTGGACGGTGTCAGTATCAAGTTATACGAAGGTGAAACGCTAGGTATCGTCGGGGAATCGGGTTGTGGTAAATCGACGTTTGCCCGCGCCTTAATTGGGCTGGTGCCTGCCGTGGCCGGTAGTGTGGTTTGGTTAGGTCAAGATCTAACGCGGTTACCGTACAAGGAAATGCGTGAAAAGCGCAAAGAGATTCAAATGATTTTCCAAGATCCGCTAGCGTCACTCAATCCACGTATGACAGTGGGTGATATTATTGCTGAGCCACTACGTACTTTCTTTCCACAGTTATCTAAAGTGGAAGTGAAAGAGCAGGTGAAGGATATGATGACCAAGGTAGGTTTACTACCAAACGTGATTAACCGTTATCCGCATGAGTTTTCGGGGGGGCAGTGTCAACGTATTGGTATTGCCCGTGCTCTTATCTTAAAACCTAAGATGATTATTTGTGATGAACCAGTATCGGCATTGGATGTATCGATTCAAGCACAGGTGGTGAACTTATTACAATCACTGCAGAAAGAACTGGGTTTAAGCCTGATTTTTATCGCCCATGATTTATCGATTGTGAAACACATTTCAGATCGGGTATTGGTGATGTATCTGGGTAATGTTGTCGAAGTGGGTGAGACAAAGGCCTTGTTTGCAGAGCCAAAACATCCGTATACCAAAGCACTGATGTCGGCCGTGCCTATTCCTGATCCGATACTTGAGCGGCAGAAAAAAATTGAAATGCTGGAAGGTGACTTACCGTCACCGTTAAATCCGCCATCAGGCTGTGTATTCCGTACCCGTTGCCCGGTGGCGAAAGCGAGTTGTGCCGAGACCAAGCCTACGTTAACCGGCGATGAAGCACATGCAGTGTCTTGTTTGTTGGTGGCTTAATTTATTCGTTATAACAGTCTGAGTACAAAATAAAATAGTCATAACATCTAATACCTGTCAGCTAAGCGTTGATAGGTATTTTTTTGCTTATTTTTGAATGTCTCCTCGATAATGCCCGGTATTAGGCTGCACTTTATGCGCGAGGTTACGTTAACGCTCGCTACTGGTTCTAAGCTTGTGAATTTAATAGTATTATCCAACATAAAGCCTGTTATTTTTAATAGAGGCTTTATTTTCCTAACATCCCTGATTAATCGGACAATTTTATGAAACTTAAAAATATAGCGCTCTCTGCGTTAACGATTGCTATCGCCACAGGTTGCGGTACAGCTGACCAACAGCCTCAGCATGAGTGGAAACAAGATAAAGAATACAGCATCACTATCTTACACACCAATGATAACCACGGTAATTTCTGGCAAAATAAATATGGTGAACGCGGTATGGCTGCACGTGCCACACTGATTAAAAACATTCGCGCCGAGGTTAAAGCCGAAGGCGGTTCGGTACTGCTGTTATCGGGTGGTGATATTAATACCGGTGTACCGGAATCCGATCTGCAAGATGCAGAACCCGATTTCATCGGCATGAACATGATCGGTTACGATGCGATGACATTAGGTAATCATGAATTTGATAACACGCTTGACGTACTTGCGAAACAAGAAGGCTGGGCAAACTTCCCCTTCATCTCTGCCAATATCTATAAAGATGGCAAGCGCATGTTTGACGCTTACAAGATCTTTAACAAAGACGGTATCAAAATTGCGGTTATCGGCCTAACCACTGAAGATACAGCCAAGATTGGTAATCCTGAGTTTATCGGTGAATTAGAATTCCGCGATCCAAAAGTGGAAGCGAAAAAATTAATCGCGGAATTGAAAAAAACTGAAAACCCAGACATCATCATCGCGGCAACGCACATGGGCCATTATCTTAACGGTGACAACGGCTCCAATGCACCGGGTGATGTACAATTGGCTCGTTACCTTAACGAAGGTGATCTAGACGTGATTATCGGTGGTCACTCACAAGAGCCTGTGTGTATGGAAGGCGCTGAATACGCTGACTTTAAGCCAGGTGATGACTGTGCACCAGACGTTCAAAACGGCACGACTATCGTGCAAGCCCATGAGTGGGGTAAATACGTAGGTCGTGCGGATTACACCTTTATCAATGGTGAGTTCACACTGCAGTCATACAAGCTTATTCCAATTAACTTAAAGAAAAAAATCAACGTTAACGGTAAAAAAGTGCGTGTTCTTATTCAAGATGAGATCGCCCAAGATCCCGCTGTATTCGCCAAACTAAAACCGTTCCAAGAAAAAGGCCAAGCTGCATTAAGTATCAAGATTGGTCAGTCTGATGGTCTATTACAAGGTGAACGTAACGTTGTACGTAACAACCAAACTAACCTTGGTCGTTTGATCGCAACAGCACACATGCAACGTGCCAAAGCAGACTTCGGTGTCATGAATTCAGGGGGTGTACGTGCGTCAATCGAGGAAGGCGTAATCACCTATAAAGACGTACTAACCGTACAGCCATTTGGCAACATCGTGACTTATGTAGATATGTCTGGTGCTGAAATGATGGACTACCTAAATGTAGTCGGCACGAAGACCAAAGACTCAGGTGCGTTCGCACAATTCGCCGGTATTTCGATGACAGTGGCAAACGGCCAGGTATCTAATGTGGTGATTGCCGGGAATGCGATTGACCTGAACAAAACCTATCGCTTCACTATTCCATCGTTTAATGCGGCGGGCGGTGACGGTTATCCAAACATCACTGCACACGCAGCGTTTGTTAACACTGGCTATGTAGATGCAGAAGTACTGAAAGAGTACATCGAAGCCAACTCACCGATCAACGTCGCCGATTTTGAGCCAAAAAATGAAATGGTTTACAACTAAGACTCGTATACAGCCTTGCTAAATAGCTCGGCTTATACAAAATGTAAAATTAACAGCCATGGTGATAAACAGTCATGGCTTGTTGTATTATCCAACTATAAATAAACGTGAAGAGTCGTATTAAATCCCACTAACCCTCTCTCGTACATCCATATAAAACATCATCCGGGCAACATCACTTTTCACTGCGTCTCTAGGTTCCCAAGTATAGTTTTTAGTTAGGTTCCAATTGTCTTCAGCTACAAGTGTGCCGCCGTTATAAAACGAGCACTATTCATTGAAATGTCGGTAGGGCGCAGGTGGAGGAAGTCAGTGTAACCCTGTTGATATTTACTTGTAAAACCGTGACTTATGCCCTTACCAAGCAGGCGTGCGACAGGGCTAAGATATTTTGTTCATATTCTGCCTAATCACTAATGGATAAGATGAACAACTAGCGATCAGTGTTATTTAAAGTGAAAATATTATTAATGCGCACTTGCTTGGAAGTTAGTACTACATCACATTTCTGGTATTTTAACTCTAATTTATCGCCATCATTATTGAACTTTTTTTTAATTGCGATAAACTCGCAACATAAAAATAGCGCTGACTCATACAGAGCTGTGCACCATAAAATGGAAGTAATGATGAAAAATATTAGAAATGCAGCTTTAGCTGCAACAACTCTCGCTGTTATCTCTTGCAACGCGTTCGCGGCTGATTATTCTGATGATATCCACAAGAATGATTACAAATGGTCACAGTTCAACTTAATGTATGCGATAAATGAAAAACCAAGTGGTGAAGATAACTTAAAACATAACTACTTAGAAATGGAATTCGGCGGCCGTTCAGGGGTTGTTGACTTATATGGTTATGTTGACGTATTTAATCTTTTGGGTTCTGATTCTAGCGATTCAGATAAAAAAGATGGTGCAAGCAAACTTTATATGAAGCTTGCTCCACGTTTCTCGCTTGATGGCATGACTGGACAAGATCTATCTTTTGGTCCAGTACAAGAAGTATATATTGCTACGTTATTTAACTGGGGTGGCGGTGCATTTAACAAAGATGGTACTGGTGATGTAAACAATGCATTTTTCGGTCTAGGTTCTGATGTAATGGTACCTTGGTTAGGTAAAGTTGGTATGAATCTTTATGGCCTGTATGAAGTTAACAATAAAGATTGGAACGGTTACCAATTCTCGATGAACTGGTTCAAGCCTTTCGTTAACTTTGATAACGGTAGCTTCATTTCTTATCAAGGTTATATTGATTATCAATTTGGTATGGATACAAGTGCTGGCGGTGTTAGCAGCGGTGGTGCTATGTTCAATGGTATCTACTGGCATTCAGAGCGTTATTCTGTAGGTTATGGTCTAAAAGCGTATAACGATATCTACGGTATCAAAGATAGCAGTGATTTCGCATCTTCAGGTTTCGGCCATTACTTCGCTGCAACTTACAAATTCTAAAAACCTAATTTTAGAATAAGTTTGTGGAGTCACGGTTAGCGTGGCTCCAAATACCCACCTCGTTAATCCTTTCAATACCTTATCGGTCATCTATTTCTGTAATGTTATCTCCACTTCGCTTTATTTTTAATTTCTATTCTCTTGTAATATACAATAATCCTCCTTCATATTTACAACATATTAAGCTGCTTACAGCCATTTACATCGCTTGATCTATAATTATAGGTTTATTACATTTAGCTCAATAAACTTAGATTTAGCTGCACTGAATTTGCTGATCTAAACTCTTGCATATCATCACAATGGAGTTAACGATGAACAATATTCAAATTTTAGTCTTCTCTGCCACCACCCTTGCTGCATTATCCTGTGGTGCTTTGGCTTCTGATTATTCTGAAAATATTCATAAGGGAGATTACAAGTGGATGCAGGCGAACTTGATGTATTCAATCTAGGCTCATCGGATGATAGCAGTTCTGATAAATCCAGTGATTCGAGTAAGATGTTCCTGAAGTTTTCACCGCGTTTTTCTTTAGATGCAATGACAGGTAAGGATCTGTCTTTTGGTCCGGTACAAGAAGTTTATGTTGCCACTTTATTTAATTGGGGGGGCGGTGAAATTGGTGGTGATGTTAACAACTCTTTTTGGGGCATCGGCTCTGATGTCATGGTGCCTTGGTTTGGAAAAGTGGGTATGAATCTTTACGGTCTTTATAACATTAATATCAAAGATTGGAATGGTTTTCAGTTCTCGATGAACTGGTTTAAACCGTTTGTCCATTTTGGCAGTACTAGTTTCATCGCGTATCAGGGTTATATTGATTATCAATTTGCTGCGGATGCAGATAGTACCGCATTTGTACCGACTACTGATAACGGAGGGGTAATGTTTAACGGAATTTATTGGCACTCAGATCGTTATGCATTGGGGTATGGGATTAAATTTTATAATGATGTATATACGGTCAAAGATGGCGCAGGTGTACTCGGGTTAGAGTCTACCGGTTTTTCTCATTACTTTGCGGCGACTTATAAATTTTAGGTTTACGTTTGGTTATGCTTAAAGAGCCAGTGATCATCTGACTCTCTTTGCAGCGTTGGATATTGAGCAAACGGGTTGATTTGCAACGTGTAGCTCAGGCGTGCTGCGGGGTGGTTTTAAAACGAACAAACCAAGCTGTTAACTGTGTCATCGCGTAACCGAGTAGCGCACCCAGTAGCAGCGGCAGTATAATAGGTATAACATCACCAGCCATGGCAAAGGTAATGCAACAGCCGATAAAGGCACCGGGAATAAATGCCAGTTTGGCATAGCTGGCTTGCAAGCACATGGCGCTGGTCACAATGCCAGTGAGTAAGTAACCTAGCAACGGCGTATCGACAAAACCACTGCCGGTGATAGCTAACCAGGCCCAGAACACTCCAGACAGCGTTGTGAACCAAGTCATTAATACTCCCTGAAATCCGGTTTTTGGTTGTGCAAAATAAGTGCTGCAGCCTAAAAACCCTATCCAGGTAACCAAATGAAACGTATCGGCTATACCACACCACAGTGCAGCAAGTAGACCTGCGGAAATTGCCACTTGGTAACGATCTTTCATGTTTTAACTCTAATATATATACTAATAATTTTAGTAATTAAATTACAGTAAAAGTAAGAATAAAACCATGAAGTATGTCGTAATTACGATATTAAAATCTACATTTCAATAAAATACTCAGTGGAATGTTATTTACGGTGATTTATCCATGTTATTTGCTGTGATTTATCCATGTTAATAGCGGTGCTTAAAATTCAATCATTTATGTTGTAAGAATAGAACCGCATTTTATCCGTGTTATTGTATTTTTTTTTCATTAAATCTGCTCTATTACTTTCGATATAAGCGTTTTTCTTCGTAAAAACAACCTCACTATTTCAAATGAAAGAAATTTCACTCGTTCTTAGATCTAACTCGCATTTTTATACTTCAGGACTAGAATTATCCTTATTTTTAGCTATATTCAACCCATCGAAACGTTTGCGCAAACGTTTCGATGGCGTTAACATACTCGCCATTGCACAATTTTGATTTAGCTATATTCACCTTGTAAGGCGTGACCCATGAAGAAAAATGCACTTATCAACGCAGACTTATCCTATTTAGTTGCAACACTTGGCCATACCAACGAGATCACCATTTGTGATGCGGGTTTACCGGTTCCTGATTCAACGCAGCGTATCGATCTTGCGCTAATTCCGGGTGTGCCGACATTCATCGACACGGTTACAGCGATTCTTGGCGAGATGCAAATTGAAGGCATCGTATTAGCGGAAGAGTTTGCTACGGTGAGCCCCGAGTTACATACCGCCTTACTTGATGTGATCGCCAATGAAGAACAACTAACAAGTAAAACCATTGCAATCACCTATCTTAGCCATGAAGATTTTAAGCAAAGAACGCAGCAGAGCAAAGCCGTTGTGCGCACGGGTGAATGTACACCTTATGCCAATGTGATCTTCCAATCTGGCGTGGTGTTTTAATAAGGTAGGAACTGACATGAGGCAAGCAATTTTAAAACTCAGTGGTATCGAAAAATCATTTCCGGGTGTGAAAGCACTGGATAATGCTTGTTTGAATGTATACCCAGGTAAAGTAATGGCATTACTGGGCGAAAATGGTGCCGGTAAGTCGACGCTGATGAAGGTACTTACGGGTATCTATCCCATGGACAAAGGTAATATTAACTATCAAGGTAGTGATGTTAGTTTTGATGGTCCGCGTCATTCGCAAGAGATGGGCATTAGTATTATTCATCAAGAACTAAACTTGATCCCTGAGTTAACGATTGCTGAAAATATCTATTTAGGCCGTGAAAAAACCAATGCGTTTGGCGGTATTAAATGGGCAGAGATGTATCGTGATGCGGATATATTGCTACAGCGTTTAAATGTAAAGCACAGTTCGCGTCAGTTACTGGGTGAGCTCAGTTTAGGTGAACAGCAAATGGTTGAAATTGCCAAAGCGCTGTCATTTCAATCTCAAGTGATTGTGATGGATGAACCGACCGATGCCTTGACAGAAAGTGAAACTAAATCATTATTTAAAGTGATTAACGAACTGCGCAATGATGGTTGCGGTATCGTTTATATCTCGCACCGTTTAAAAGAGATCTTCGAGATCTGTGATGATATTACCGTACTGCGTGATGGCCAATTTATTGCCGAAATTGCGGTGACGGACATCGATGAAGATGGCTTAATTGAGAAAATGGTGGGCCGTCGTTTAGATGAAATTTACCCACGTATTGCTGCGACGCATGGCACGATCTGCATGGCAGTTGAAAATATTGTGGCACCGGGTGTGCACAATGTCAGTTTCACCTTAGACCATGGTGAAATATTAGGTATCTCGGGGTTAATGGGTGCTGGCCGTACTGAATTAATGAAAGCTATTTATGGGGCATTACCGCGTGAATCGGGTGATGTGATCTTAGACGGTAAGCTTGTTAGTCCAGTAACCCCTCGCGACGGCTTGGCCAATGGTATTGCCTACATTTCTGAAGATCGTAAAGGTGATGGGCTCGTCCTTGGTTTGTCGGTAAAAGAAAATATGTCTTTGTGCGCATTAGATTATCTGTCTAAAGGTGTGCAATTAGATCACGCGAAAGAAGCGACAGCCGTCGAAGATTTTATGCGCCAATTTAATATTAAAACCCCAAGTCGCGATCAGATGATTGGCAACTTATCTGGTGGTAACCAGCAGAAAGTAGCGATTGCCAAAGGGTTAATGACCCGCCCTAAAGTTCTTATTTTAGATGAGCCCACCCGCGGTGTTGATGTTGGTGCTAAAAAAGAAATCTACCAGTTAATCAATCAATTTAAAGCCGAAGGCATGAGTATTATCCTAGTGTCGTCAGAAATGCCAGAAGTATTGGGCATGAGTGACCGCATTTTAGTGATGCACGAAGGCCGTATCAGCGGTGAATTTATGGCTGAACATGCGAGCCAAGAAAAACTAATGGCGTGTGCCGTTGGCAAAAAAATCAATGAGGCAGGGCTATGAGCCAGAACCAAACAGTGAATAACAATTCTAATAATAATGTGACCGGTGATGTTATGACGAAAACTTTAACCCGAAAATTTTTCACGAAAGAATGGTTGTTTGAACAAAAATCATTAATTGCCTTAATTTTTCTGATTGTGGTGGTGTCTTTTTTAAACCCGTACTTTTTCACTACGGGCAATATTTTAAACATATTACGTCAAACATCGGTGAGTGCGATCATTGCTGTGGGCATGACCTTAGTGATCTTAACCGGTGGTATTGATTTAGGTGTTGGTTCGGTATTAGCCCTCTGTGGTGCCTTTGCTGCGACCTTAATATCAATGGAAGTGTCAGTGATGATAGCCGTACCTGTGGCATTATTTGCGGGGGCTGCATTAGGTGCAATGAGCGGTATTATTATTGCCATAGGTAAGGTTCAAGCCTTTATTGCGACGCTGGTGACCATGACCTTATTGCGTGGTGTGACCATGGTATATACCGACGGTCGTCCAATTTCAACCGGTTTTACGGATGTTGCCGATAGTTTCTCATGGATCGGTACGGGTTATTTATTAGGTGTGCCAGTACCAGTCTGGATAATGGTTATTGTGTTTGCTTCGGTATGGTACTTACTTAATCATACGCGTTTTGGTCGTTATGTTTATGCCCTTGGTGGTAACGAAGCGGCGACACGTTTATCGGGTATTAACGTCGATAAAGTGAAGATTGGTGTTTATGCAATCTGTGGTTTACTGGCTGCACTCGCTGGTCTGATTGTGACCTCGCGACTCTCATCTGCGCAACCAACCGCGGGGATGGGGTATGAGTTAGATGCGATTGCAGCAGTCGTCGTTGGCGGTACCAGTCTTGCGGGTGGTAGAGGTCGAATTATGGGTACGCTGATCGGTGCATTAATTATCGGCTTCCTCAACAACGCATTAAATCTATTGGATGTATCTTCATACTTCCAAATGATTGCTAAAGCTGTGGTGATCTTACTGGCAGTATTAGTTGAAACGAAAAAGAAATAAAGAAATAAAGAAATAAAGAAGTAAGCAAGAGAAGCATAACAACAATAAAACTAGCGATAAATAGTCGTAATAAACAACCTGTGAACCTCAATACCCTATCTGAGGCAGCAGAATTAACGTAAGAAGGTATATGTAATGAAAAAATTAGCAACCTTGATCTCTGCCGCTGTCGTGTCAGTATCTTTCAGTGCAACCGTGATGGCGCAAGATACGATTGCAATGGTGGTGTCGACGCTAAACAACCCTTTCTTTGTCACCATGAAAGAAGGTGCAGAAGCGAAAGCGAAAACCTTAGGTTATAAGTTAATTGTGCTGGATTCACAAAACGATCCAAGTAAAGAATTAGCGAACATTGAAGATTTGACCGTGCGTGGCGTCAAAGCAATCTTAATCAACCCAACCGATTCCGATGCAGTATCGAATGCGATCCGTATGGCCAACCGCGCTAATATTCCAGTGATCACATTAGACCGTGGGGCGAGTCGCGGTAAAGTAGTGAGCCACATTGCGTCTGATAACGTTGCTGGTGGCGAAATGGCCGGCCAATATATCAGTGACACCATTGGCGCTAACGCAAAAGTGATCCAACTAGAAGGTATCGCGGGTACTTCTGCAGCACGTGAACGTGGTCAAGGTTTCATGAACGCGGTTGGAAAAAATAAAATGAATCTGCTTGCGAGTCAACCCGCTGATTTTGATCGTACTAAAGGTCTTAACGTAATGGAAAACATGCTTGCTGCTAACCCAGACGTACAAGCTGTATTCGCGCAAAATGATGAAATGGCATTAGGTGCATTACGTGCCGTTCAAGCATCCGGTAAAGACGTATTAATCGTTGGCTTTGATGGTACTAAAGACGGTATTGCTGCCGTTAATCGCGGTATCTTAGGCGCGACAATTGCACAACAACCTGCGTTAATTGGTGCACTTGGTGTTGAAACTGCGGACAGAGTACTTAAAGGTCTGCCTGTAGAGAAAAACATCGCGGTACCACTACAAGTTATTACTAAGTCATAATGTTCGGAAGGGAATAGCGTTAACCGTTATTCCCTTACTTTTTATTTTATTCTCTCCAGTTACAAAGTATTAAGGCTTGTTTATGAATAAATTAGTTGTGTTAGGTAGCGTTAACGCTGATCATGTTTTACAAGTTGCTTCTTTTCCGCGTCCAGGCGAAACCTTACTCGGGCATAGTTATGCTGTGATCCCCGGTGGTAAAGGGGCTAATCAGGCCGTTGCCGCTGCACGTTTAGGCGCAGATATTGCGTTTATCGCTTGTGTGGGTGATGACAGTTTTGGTGCTAATATGATCACCGAGTTTGGTCGTGATGGTATCAATACCCAAGCCGTGATGGTGGAACAAGATACCCCGACAGGGATCGCGATGATCCAAGTGGCGGCAACCGGTGAAAACAGCATTTGTATTTCGGCAGAAGCCAATGCCTGCTTAACGCCAGAACGCCTCGCACCACATAGCAAATTAATTGAGCAAGCGGATACACTGTTAATGCAATTAGAAACGCCGATTGCAACGATTACGCAAGCGGCTAAAATAGCGAATCAAGCGGGTACGCGTGTGGTATTAAATCCGGCGCCTGCACAGCCATTAAGTGATGAACTATTAGCTGTTGTTGATTTGATCACCCCCAACGAAACCGAAGCAGAATTATTAACGGGTATTAAAGTGACTGACATGGCGTCAGCGCAAGTAGCCGCTAATGCATTACATGCTAAAGGTATCAGCGAGGTGATGATCACGTTAGGTAGCCAAGGCGTATGGATCAGCAAGGCTGGCACTGGTAAGCAAGTAAAAGGTTTCCGTGTTGACGCGGTTGATACCACGGCTGCAGGTGATACCTTTAATGGTGGTTTACTTGCAGGGTTACAAGCAGGATTAGTACTCGATGACGCGATCCGTTTTGCCCATGCTGCCGCGGCCATCTCAGTAACCCGTGTTGGTGCTCAAACATCGATACCAACGAAAGCGGAAGTGGATGCATTTTTAGCGTTACAAAATTAACAATACCTTATTTTCACAATAAACGATGATGGACAAGATTAGCTGATGGCAACAATTAAAGACGTAGCAAAACATGCCGGTGTATCAACGTCAACGGTGAGTCATGTATTAAACAAAACGCGTTATGTGAGTGACGAGGTGTCTGCGCGCGTAAAAACGGCCGTTGACGAGTTACGTTACGCACCGTCGGCATTAGCACGTAGCCTTAAAGTCCAGAGTACCAAAACCTTTGGTATGTTAGTAACAACCTCGACCAATCCGTTTTTTGCTGAAGTATTGAAAGGTGTTGAACGTCGTTGTTATGAGTATGGTTATAATTTAATTCTGTGTAATACCGAAGGCGATGTTGCCCGTATGCATGCTAATCTTGATATCTTATTGCAAAAGCGTGTTGATGGTTTAATGTTGATGTGCAGTGAAGTTGAAAGCCAAGGCTTTAATCTATTTGAACGTCACAAACCGGTACCGACAGTGGTGATGGATTGGGGCCCTACCAATTTTCCTTGTGATAAGATCAAAGATAACTCTCATCGCGGTGGTTATATGGCAACACAGCATTTAATTGCGAAGGGTCATACCGAGATTGGTTGTATTACCGGTGTATTAGATAAGCTTACTGCGCAACAACGTTTTGCTGGTTTTACCCAGGCAATGGACGAAGCGGGTTTAGCTATTAATCCGAAGTGGGTGACCGCGGGTAACTTTGAATGCGAAGGTGGTGAACAAGCCTTTGCCGAAATGGTTGCTAACGGCCCATTACCATCGGCACTCTTTGTGTGTAACGACATGATGGCAATGAGCGTGATCAACAGCGCCAGTAAAAAGGGTATCTCAGTGCCAGAAGACCTGTCTATTATCGGTTATGATGACATTCAATTGGCAAAATATATTACTCCGTCATTAACCACTATCCATCAGCCAAAACACCGTCTAGGTAAAAAAGCGGTAGATATGCTACTCGAACAAATTAAGTCGAAGAGTGAAAGTAACCAGATTATCGAGTTAGAACCTACCTTAGTGGAGCGCGATAGCGTGAAAGCATTGAATTAGAACATGCTAATTACAGATTATAAATAACGCCTATTGAGATAGATTTTCAATGGGCTTTTTTGTGTCTGTAACAAAATAATACACGACGACTCACCACCGGGATTTAATATGCTATGTATTGATTATATCCAAGTAACTTGGGTATATATTTAGTTAATTTAAGGGACGTTTATGCAATCAAAATATCTCGGCTTATGGTTCATCATACTACAGTCTTTGCCATCATTATCTTACGCCAAAGCCGAGGACTTTTTCCGTCTTAGTGGTGGTGGTTTATTGATTAGTGGTATTGAAATGCAATATTCAGACGTGATGGCAATGATCAATAAAGAGAAATTGTCGCAACGGATTGGGCATAACCACTATATTTTGCATGCATCTGTTGGTGGTGAGTTCGATGTGACGTTCAAATTTAGCGGCGGGAAGTTAACCGACATGGTTGCTAAGCAGTTAGGGCGAGCTGATCATCATTAACTAAGGCATTGGCTGTAATCAAAGTAAATTAAAGTAAAGTGAATGTACTGTTATTATATATTTTATTAGTATTTATAATAACATATAGCGTAGAACTTGGTTTAATCTGCGCTTCACATCCTTTAGTTATCCGCTTTACTCAAAATGGAAATGTTCATGAAAAAAATAAATAAAGCATTATCTCTTACACTGGCTACACTCGTCTCTATGCCTGTTCTTGCTGAAAACATCAACACCGACAATTTTTCTTTTGGTGGACGTATTGAAGCAAGGGCTGCGCTTGCTGATAGCGATTTTACTGATAAATCGCGTGTTCGTTTAAATGGTCAAGGTAAGCATGAAATCAATGATGCTTTAACGGCGATTGGTAAATTCGAGTATGAGTTAACACAAGATAGCGATGAAACGGATACGACTGTTAAAAACAAGACTCGTTATGCATACGTTGGTGTTGAGACTGCATACGGTACATTAACTTATGGTACTCAAGATAATGCTGTTACCTATCTTACTGACTTTACCGATATGGCTGAATACTTTAGTGGTTATACCAACGAAGAAATCACAGCGAGCGGTGACAGAGCTGAAGATACAATTCTTTATAGCGTAAGCAAAGGTGATTTAACATTTAATGCATCTGCTAACCTTAAAACTACCGAGAATGGCGGCGGCCTGATGGTTGCTTATAAATTGCTGCCAAGTGTTGAAGTGAGTGCTGGTTATGCGGCAACTGAAGGTTTTGGTACAAACAGCAGTGATACATTCTTAGATGAGACTGAATCATCAGATGTTTACATGATTGGTGCGCGTTATACGAAAGATAGCTTGTTAGTGTCAGGTCTAGTACAAACTGGTAGCTATGGCGGTTCAGACTTCGATGCTGTTGATGCATTTGCTGCTTATTCATTTGGTGAGAACACTGTAAACGTTTCATATAACTATTACAGTGCAGATGATACAAACGAGCTAGATGTAAACTTTGTGGCATTTGAATATGCTCGTTATATTGGTGATGTAGCTGCTTATGCGAGTTATAAAGTTGCACTTAACAACGATACTTCTGCTGGTAAAGGTCCTAATAATAACAATGCCGATGAATTTATGATTGGTGCTCGTTACTCTTTCTAAGACTGACGACTTCAATGTAATGATTCATTGAAATAGATCTATTACTGAGCAGCGCGTAACAAAGAGTTCGCGTTCGCTACTTCTGTCGGTTTCTTAGTCTTTTCCGTAGAAAAAAGTAATATATCTTTTATATAAATCCCGCTTATTTGCAGTAAGCGGGATTTTTTTGATCGTTTAATATAAGTCTAGAGTAAATACCAACGAATTTAACTGTATTCTGTCACTGCATATAAATGTAATGGTTGTGGTGAGTTAAAAAAAATAAAAAACAGCTAAAGATTATCGTTAGTCACTAGTTTATAAATCAATTGAAATGGACGTTCAATTGACGTAGTCCCTCCAAAACAGAAGGATCGTGACTGCGAATTGGCCGTGATTGACGCAATAGTCATATTTTTCATGTTATAACCTACATCCAATAAGAACGCGGCTTCGGCATAAAGTCGATGGTGTCCGACATGTTTTTCATTTCACCACTTAGCGCTTCTGTTGTTGGCTGTTCTAATTTATGGCCCTTTACGTCAACCACATCGCTTGCATCAATCTGCTGCTTGTCCAAGTCATCAACGCTAATTGGTTGATCTGCTGTGGCATCTTCTATCGCTGCGGGCGCTAAAGCTTGAATAGTACTTGTCGGTTGGTTGATTGGTTGGTTGTAATTGGTGCTACAACCTTGATTCAACAGACAGATAAATATAATTAATGGTATATATCTCATGCTCACCCCATACAGGTATTGTTATTTATTAAATGACGTCTTGTATTCGCAATGACTTACTCTGTTTGGGTTTTTAACACAGCCATTACTGCCATGAATTGTGTAATGGCCAGTAGACCATTCTTTTCTTCTTTTTCTTTAGCCTTATTACCAATTATCGATGGGATATCGCTTTTTGAGCTATCCGGGGTCGTGATGCAACCTTGAAGTGATACGCAAAGAAACATCATTAACACTATTTTACTCATCACCACTCCATTGATTTTCGCTTAAAAAACAAGATTTCACCTGTTTTTGTTAAATTTTGGATAAAGAAAAGCCCATTGAATCAAACTATTCAATGGGCTGCGACACTTAGGAGGTGCCGTTCTAAGTACAGATTGGTGGAGTCGGGGGGAGTCGAACCCCCGTCCGAAAAACCTACATCCGTGGTACTACATGTTTAGTCATCTCTATTAATTTAACTTTTTATTAAGCCGAGTGACAGGCCGAACAAAAGCGTGCTCGATTGAGTTTAGCGCTTTCTCTACGAGCGAAGAGTCCACGCGATCCCGATATTTAATGACCATACAATATTAGAGACCCTCAGGCAGGGTTCTAAATGATGGCTAGCTAGCCTAAGCTGCTAGAGAGTAGTTAGAGTCGTTTGCAACTATAACAGTGCGGCTTTTTACGAGGCCAACCGCCCCTCGACATGCACCTAGGGTTTCGTGAATCTCGTCGAATCCTAAATCGACCCCAGAACTAAAATTCTACGCCATTAGTGTAGAATTGCAACACATTAACGAACTTTGTGCTTCATCATACGTTCTTTGTCTATTTTCCATTCACGATCTTTCACATCTGAACGTTTATCGTGCTCTTTTTTACCTTTGGCAAGACCAATGTTGACTTTCACCCAGGCCTGTTTCCAGTACATAGATGTTGCCACAATCGTGTAACCTTGGCGTTCAACTTTACTTGCAAGTACTTCTAATTCACGCTTGTTTAATAATAGCTTACGAATTCGAGTCGGATTACAAACAACATGGGTGGACGCAGCATCAAGTGGCATGATCTGCGCACCAGACATAAATGCTTCACCGTTTTTAATAAACACATAACTCTCGGTAATATTAACTTTACCGGCGCGTAACGATTTAACTTCCCAACCTTGGAGTTCTAATCCCGCTTCCAAGCGGTCTTCGATGTGATATTCGAAACTAGCCGTTTTATTTCTTGCTATGGTGTTTTCGCTTTTTTTTGGTTTTTTCTTAGCCATAATTTATCTTTATGCACCCATCATTGACGGAATTTAATGTTATAAATCTTATAACAAAATCGAATTTTATCCTAGTACTAGTCTTACTTTGCGTGGAATAACAAATGAATTTTATGCAGATAAATGCTAAAGTTGTCTAATTATGACTACTGGCGGAGAGATATTGAGCCATTAGTAAGCGATTTAATTTTTTGATTGTTGTTTTCAATATAGGAACTCGTATGCCACGGATAACGCGCAGCGCGCTGTTAATGTATAGCGCTGACCAAATGTTTAATTTAGTAAACGATGTTAATGCATACCCAGATTTTTTACCCGGATGTACGGGTTCACGCATTTTAGATGAACATGATAATCAAATGACAGCAGCTGTTGTGGTTGCTAAAGCTGGTATCAGCAAAACATTCACCACCAAGAATACCTTGATACCTGGGCAAGAAGTCAAAATGGACCTGGTTGATGGGCCGTTTAAGAAATTGACTGGCGGTTGGACGTTTAAAGCATTAGATGAAACCGCATGTAAAGTAACCTTGGATTTAGAGTTTGTATTTAGCAGTAAATTAGTAGAAATGGCGTTTGGGCGTATTTTCACTGACTTAGTGAATAACATGGTGCAATCTTTTACCGAGCGTGCAAAAGAGGTTTATGGTGTCGATCAAAATTAATGTTGAAGTGATTTATGCCTTACCAAAAGAACAAATTACCTTCACGGTAAGTGTAGAACAAGGTGCAACTGCGCAGCAAGCGATTGAAGCATCGGGGATATTAGCTAAATACCCGGAAATAGAACTGAATAAGAACAAATTAGGCATCTACAGCCGTTTAATCAAACTTGATACTGTGCTTCAAGACGGTGAACGGGTTGAAATATACCGACCGTTAATTGCAGATCCAAAAGAGATGCGTAAACGCCGAGCGCTGAAAGCCAAAGAAGAAGGTCGACTGCATGAAAAGACCGGTCAAAAAATAAAATAATGCGATAGGCATAATAAAAATCACAATCTAGCGCAGGTTGTGATTTTTATTATCGAATATTGTCGACCGTTTTATCTATCTAGCGGCGTTGCAAAATTTGGGTTTAGTGGATAATCACCAACCACAGTTTTCAAGTTTTCACCTGCAAACGTTAATACCAACTGTTTCGTTGTTATTTTGCCTCGCCCGGTTTTGAAATGATATAAATAATTCCACACATCATGGTCGAACGAATCAACTAACATTGGACTACCAAGTACATAAGTTACTTGTTCTTTAGTCATATCCACACGTAATTTGTCTACTTGGCGATCCTCAACATAGTTACCTTGTGGGATATCAATTTTATAAACCATTTTTTCTAGAATTGAGCAGCCCGATAAACTAATGATAGCCAAGCCTGCAATAAGTAAGTGTTTTAAGCGCATAAGTATTTTGCTAATTAAGTCCATATAGAAAGGTAAATAATAACTCGGCTGGCGAGTGAAGTAAATCGGTGTATTTAGCCGACTTACTTAACGATACGCTGATTAGAAGGTAAAAGCAGGCTTTAGTTCCCTGTGTTATCGCTATTGTGATAGGTTAAACTAACATTTCGGCTGCGCTATTTAGGGTTGATGCCGTGATCTTATCACCACCGAGTAAACGTGCTAACTCTGTAATACGCATTTCCTTCGTTAAGGTTTTCATACTGGTTTCGGTGGTTTTACCGTCGGTGGTTTTACTCACAAACATTTGCTGATGCCCTTTTGATGCTACTTGCGGTAAATGGGTGACACACATGACTTGGGTTTTATCGCCTAGTTGGCGTAATAGCTTGCCGACAATGGATGCTGTTTTTCCAGAGATACCTACATCTACTTCATCAAAAATTAACGTCGGGGTTGAGATTTTTTGTGCGGTGATCACTTGGATTGCTAAGCTGATACGTGATAGTTCACCCCCCGATGCTACTTTACCAAGTGCTTGTAAGGGTTGTCCTGGGTTGGTTGATACCAAGAAGTTAATATTGTCTAAACCTTGTGGGTTAGGGGTTTTATGTTTACTGCTTTCAAGGACCATCTCAAAACAACCGTTCTCCATACTCAGTTCATGCATACTGGCGGTGATCAGCTTGTTTAACTGTTTGGCGTATTTTTGGCGGCTAAGCGATAGTTTTTCTGCTTGTTGATGATATTTGGCTTGTGATGCTTGTAATTCAATTTTAATGCTGTCGATACGTTCATCCTCACCGGCGATATTGTCGAGTTCTGCTTTTAACATGTGATGATGTGTGGCTAAATGGTCCGCTGGTACTTGATGCTTACGGGCGAGTTCGAGGGCTTTACCTAAACGTTCATCTAAGTATTCAAATTGTTGCGGATCACGGTCAAGATTATCGGTATAACTGCGCAGCTCGTTACCGGCTTCTTCAACCAGTACCACAGCATCTTGTAAAGTATCGGTGATCGATTTTAATTTCGGATCCATGTCGAGCAAGTTTTCTAAACGATGGGTAACGACTTGCAACATGTTGCAGATCGCATTGTCTTCGTTTTCATACAGGGTATCGACACAGCTCATACTCTCTTGCACTAACTCAGTGCGGTTTGCTAACAGCTTGTGTTCTGCTTCTATCTGGCTGTACTCGCCGTCAGCAAGGGCGAATTCGTCAAGTTCTGATACTTGATATTGTAATAGCTGCTGTCTCGCCGCACGCTGTTGTTGATTTTGTGATAGTTTTTTTTCTTCATTAGATAAATTGTGCCAAGCATGATAACTATCACGTACGTTGATTTGTAGTTTTTTATGATTGGCATAGCCATCCAGGATCGCTAATTGAATTTCAGGCTTTAGCAAGGCTTGGTGTGCGTGCTGGCTGTGTACTTGCACCAAAAATTGCGACAGGGCTTTAAGCTGCTGTAAGGGTACCGGTATACCATTGATATAACCTTTAGAGCGACCTTCTGCGGTGATCACTCGGCGCAGGATACATTCATCTTCATTATTTAATTCGTGCTCGACTAACCATTTATAAGCGAGAGAATTTGCTTCAACGGTAAAGGTCGCGCTTATTTCCGCTTTTTTTTCACCGGGACGAACGGTACTGGCATCAGCACGAGAGCCTAAAGCAAGACCCAATGCATCGATAGCAATGGATTTACCGGCACCGGTTTCCCCCGTTACTGTGGTCATTCCCGATTTCAGTTCAAGTTCTAAAAATTTAACGATAGCAAAATTATGAATAGTGAGTTGCGTTAGCATACGTATCCTGTGTATTTTATCAGGCTGGTTTTATATACAGTATATATCTGCGAATTGGTGAGTGTAAATACTTTGCGTTTAGTTGCCGGATTTATTTTTAATTTGTGATCTAGATGGAAGGATATTGTGATAAGGCTTAACGGCGAGTTAAGCCTTTATAGTACAGCGTTCAGGTTAAAATAATTTACTGCCCCAACCTAACTTTTCACGTAAAACGTTAAAGTAATCATAGTTTTTGGGATGGATTAAATGCAGGTTGTTTTTATCACGTTTGATGATTATTTCATCTCCTGGCAGTACACCAATGTGGACATGACCATCACAACTGACCATCATATTTTCTTCATTGTTTAGCGAAACAACCAATTTCACTGTGCTATTTGCACTTATTACGATAGGGCGACTAGATAACGTATGGGGAAACATCGCCATTAAGGTAATCGCTTCTAAATTTGGCGATACAATGGGGCCCCCTGCGGACAATGAGTAAGCCGTTGAACCTGTTGGTGTTGATACGAGTAAGCCATCGGCACGTTGACTGAGCATAAAGCTATCATCGATATACACTTCAAACTCAATCATTGCTGGGATCTTGCCCGGATGTAAGATGGTTTCATTAAATGCTAAGTTGGTGGCTTTTAACATGCCGTAGCGGTAAATCGAGGTGTTTAATAAAATACGTTTTTCCGAAATGTATTCGCCTTTTAGGACGCCTAATAAGTGTTCATCAAACGCTTCGGGGTCGAGATCGGTTAAAAAGCCTAAATTACCCCGGTTAACACCGATGACGGCGATATCAAAGCGTGATAATACGCGGCCAGCACCCAGCATATTACCGTCGCCCCCGACAACCACAGCCAGATCAGCTTCTTCACCTAAATTCATCAGTGGACGAGATATAACACCTTCTATGCCAAGATCTTGAGATACGCGACTATCAACTATCACGTTGTATTGATGTTTGGTTAAAAAATTGTGTAGGGCAATAAGGGTTTTGGTTGTTTCTGGATGCTTGGGCTTTCCGATTAACCCGATAGTTTTGAACTCTCTGTTCATTGCCTTGATTCCACTAAGTAAGTATAGGGTCAGTATATACTCAAGCTAGTTCAATATTCAAAGTATAAACGTGATATATATGACGCTTAATAAGTAATTTAACTTCTATTTTGGGTACTATTTTGCGTTAGATAATAACAAGAGATGAATTTGACTTGAATCTCGTGTTAGGATCCCCATTATATTTCGGTATAACCCATTAATTGTAATATAGCGTACTTGTATAAAGTATGCTGAATTGAATGTCGGAGAAAGTAATGAGCAGCGAAGAGCAAAAAGTACAGGCTGAAAAGCAAGTTGAAGAGCAGTCAGTAACAGAAGTACAGCCTGTCGTTGACGGTGCTACAACTGAAGATGTTACCGTTGAAGAAGGGACTGTGGAAGTTGATGAGTCTGTTGCACGTATCGCTGCATTAGAAGCTGAACTTGAAAAAGCAACGGCATCAGCAGCGGAATTTAAAGATGTTGCATTACGTGCTAAAGCTGACGCTGATAATATCCGTCGCCGTGCTGCGATTGATGTTGATAAAGCAAAGAAATTTGCGTTAGAAAAATTTGCTAATGAACTACTGCCTGTTATTGATAACATGGAGCGTAGTTTATTACATGTAGATAAAGAAAATGAAACATTGCTACCGCTGATTGAAGGTATTGAGCTAACGGCTAAATCACTGGAATCGGCATTAGAAAAATTTGGAGTTAAAGCGGTCAACCCTGAAGGTGAACCGTTTAACCCTGAATTACATCAGGCAATGAGCATGATTGAAAGTACTGACGTTGAACCAAATACAGTGATTTCGGTGATGCAAAAAGGTTATGAACTCAATGGTCGTCTAATTCGTCCAGCTATGGTGATGATCTCAAAATCGGCTGCAACACCAACAATTGATACACAAGCTTAATTGCTGATGTCGTACCAATCACAATAAATAGAATATTAAATATTTAATGCCATTGGTATAAGCAATATCTGCATATGAAAATAGAGCCATCTGGCTCTATTTTTTATCTGTTTTTTGTATTGAATCGTCGTCAGGCTATTTTAATTGCATTAAATATAATATTAACCTGCCGGATAGAATGCACCTAAAATGGCTAAGCGGCTCGCGCCTGTTACCGCCGGTAAGTTGCCAGGCTGCTTATGCACATGCTGTTTTGCTAACCAAGCAAACGCCATTGCTTCAACCCAATCAGGATCAATACCAATCTCGGCAGTTGTCATTACCGGGCAGTCGGGTAACAGCTGCGCTAAATCCGCCATTAATAATGGGTTAGCAGCGCCACCACCACAAATATACACTTCAGTGCTTATATTCATGTCGCCACTGTTATTAACCCCACGACTTTTATTAATGCCACAATTTTGGATCAATTTAGTCACTTCATTGGTTATTGATACGGCGGTAAAACGGGTCAAGGTGCGTTGTATGTCCGCATCTGTATATTCTCGCGCACCGATGGTCAGATACGAGCCGAGCCAAGCTAAGTTAAACAATTCTCGACCTGTGCTTTTTGGCGGATTCAACGCAAAGTATTCATGCTGTAATAGCGATGTGAGTAACGGTTCAATAATACGCCCTGAACTCGCCCATTGACCATCCACATCATAGTAACGGTCACTGCTATTCTTCGCGCTAAACCAAGCGTCGAGTAAGGTATTACCTGGGCCTGTATCATAACCAATAATGGGCTTAGTCTGTTGCAGACTCGGTAAGTAAGTAATGTTAGCCAAGCCGCCAATGTTAATAATAGCGCGGGTGATCGTTGGGTGTTGAAATACCGCTTGATGGAAAGCCGGCACTAATGGGGCTCCTTGACCACCAAGCGCCATATCCTTACGTCTAAAATCGGCTATGGTATCAATATTGGTTAAGGCCGCGAGGATATTGGCATCACCGATTTGCAAGGTAAAGCCATGCTCTGGGTGATGGCGTATGGTTTGGCCGTGTGAACCAATGGCGGTCACATCACTGGCAGTATAAGGCGTTTTAGCCAGTAATTGCTGACAGGCCAGTGCGAAGGCTTGGGCAAGTGGTTGTTCTATGATCGCGAGCGCCGATATCTCATTATCGTTAGGACGACACAATTGATGTAGCTGTGCAGTCAGTGTCGCAGGCATCGGCTGTAAATGCCGGGCAAGCAGCTGGCACTTGCCGTCCTCAAACGCAACTAACGCCGCATCAATACCATCAATGCTGGTGCCAGACATCAGGCCAATATATAACTCACGTTTGGTACGCATTGTTACTCCCTAAGTTCAGTGATTTATCGTTATGGTGCGATTGAACTATATAATTTAGCATTGCTTTCTAACTGTTTTATGATGCCTTTTGCCTTAGCGACAAACTTGATTTTGTCACTACCACGTAATGAATCGGCTTTCGGCAGTGATACCGTTTTAGGGTTTTTGTGTTTACCGTTTACTAAAAATTCATAATGTAAGTGGGGGCCCGTTACGCGCCCCGTCGCCCCAACCGTACCAATTTTTTGATTCTGTTTAACCCGCTGGCCTTGTTTAACACTGCGTTTATTCATGTGCAGGTATTTAGTGACAATATTAGCGTTATGCTTAATAAAGACGTAATTACCGTTAAAGCGATTATAAGCAGATGCGATAACTTTACCATCCCCCGCAGATACAATCGGAGTACCGGTTCTTGCTGCGTAATCAATACCATTATGCGCACGTATTCGACCTGTTACGGGATGACGACGATTACGGTTAAAACTAGAGCTGATATATTTAAAGTTTACCGGCGCGCGTAAGAAGGCTTTACGCATCGAGCGGCCTGACGGGGTATAGTAGCTGCCATCTTTATGGCGTATCGCTTGAAATTTTTCACCTTGGTTGATGAACTCTGCGGCAAGGATGTTACCTGTCGATACAAAGTATCCATCAATATATTGTTCTTCATAAATAACCGCAAAACTGTCGCCTGCACGAATATCGAGGGCGAAATCGATATCCCAACCAAATATTGTGGCTAAGTTCATGATTTGTTTTGCAGGCATCTTGCCTTTAACACCTGCATTCCAGAAGTTACTGGTGATCTCTGCGCGCGTGAATGTTTCTCTGATGTCTATTTTATTTTTAACGGTGTTGGTCGTGTAACCATCAGCCGTTTTATTGATGTATAACGATTCCGTGGGGCTATAAGGGTAAATAAGCTCAACAAATTGACCATCATTATTCGTGGTGATGGTTAGTTTTTGTCCAGGATAAATATTGCGTAAGCGTTTGGCAGATGCTAGTCGGTCTATTTCATAAATGGTTTTCGCGGATAAATGCCCGCGTTGGCCGATTAATGACAAGTTATCGCCAGATCTAACAATTATTTCGTTACTGTTGAGTCGGGTTTTAACTGCGTTACCTGCACTTGTGGTTATCGTCGGTAATTTTAACCTGTAACGATCACCTAGCTGATAAATGTAGAAAGATCCAGCATCAGCAGATTGTGGTGAGCTGGTAAATACAGGCAGGAGCAGCAGTGTAATGATCAAACCGAAAATAACGACAATGAAGGTTCGGTGTTGCTTTGGTAATTGCTTAAAACGGTTACCGAATGACATAAGAAAGCACGGCCTTGTGGGAATTTAAAATAAGTCACATATTCTAACAAATACTAAGGACTGTGCAAAAAATAATTTATAACGCTGTGCTTCTGGTTTTAAATACATCAGCAAAAGTAGCCGGGAAACAGTATTTGTAATTAAATTAACGGTATTGCCAGTGGGCAACGGTTTTCAATTGTTACGCTATCCAGTACTATAGCGTGATTATATTTAGGTAATAAGTGTGGAGCTTAACATTATGACGCAAATCAATGATGCGTTACGCGAAATTAAACGTGGTACAGAAGAAATCCTAGTTGAAGAAGAGCTAGTAGCAAAACTTAAAGAAGGTCGTCCGCTAAGAATTAAATTAGGTGCTGATCCAACTGGTGCTGACCTGCATTTGGGCCATACTGTTATCTTAAACAAGTTACGTCAATTCCAAGATCTTGGTCATGAAGTTATTTTCTTGATTGGTGACTTCACTGCAACTGTCGGTGATCCGTCAGGCAAAAACTCAACACGTCCACCATTAACACGTGAAGATGTGCTGGTTAATGCGAAAACATATACCGACCAAGTATTCAAAATTTTAGATGAATCAAAAACCCGCATTGAGTTTAACTCTACGTGGTTAAACGAATTAGGTGCTGCGGGCATGATCCGTTTAGCGTCGCAGCAAACTGTTGCGCGTATGCTAGAGCGCGATGACTTCAAAAAGCGCTATGCGTCTGGTCAAAGTATCGCGATCCACGAATTTATGTACCCATTATTACAAGGCTATGATTCAGTTGCACTGCAAGCGGATGTTGAACTAGGTGGTACAGATCAAAAGTTCAATCTATTAATGGGGCGTGAATTACAAAAAGCAGAAGGTCAAAAACCCCAAACCGTGATCATGATGCCACTGCTTGTTGGGCTAGACGGCGTGAAAAAGATGTCTAAATCAGCGAACAACTATATCGGTATAACAGATGCGCCAAATGACATGTTCGGTAAGATCATGTCGATCACTGATGAATTGATGTGGAACTATTTTGAATTATTATCATTCCGTCCATTAGCGGAAATTGAAAAATTCAAAGCAGATATTGCGGCGGATGCCGTTAATCCACGTGATGTTAAAATTTTATTAGCAAAAGAAATCATTGCCCGTTTCCATGATGAAGCGGCCGCAGAAAGCGCGCATAATGATTTCACTCAGCGTTTTTCTAAAAATGCGATCCCAGATGAAATGCCGGCATTTGATTTTGCAGTAAGTGATGCAATGGCTATCGCGAATTTATTAAAAGAAGCGGGTCTTGTATCTAGCACATCAGAAGCGATGCGTATGATCAAGCAAGGTGCGGTTAAAATTGATAGCGTAAAAATAGCAGATACTCGACTTGTTCCTGCTGCGGGTACCGCAGTATACCAAGTTGGTAAACGAAAATTTGCTCGTATTACCCTTGGCTAATCGTTGATAGTACGCCGTTTAAAAGAATAAAGCCCGTTATGATTGTGGTCATAATGGGCTTTTTAATGATTAACTTGCTGCATTACTCGCGGTGATGTTTTAAAACAAACATAGGTAAGCGTAAATGCCAATGCACTGCGGCCATTCTTAATACAAACACCCCTGTCATGGCAAATAACATCGCCCAACCTTCAGTGATACCAATTAATAATGCTCCGGTATAAACCACACCCCCAAGCACCGACGCGGTCGCATAGATATCTTTCTGTAATACCATAGGCACGCGACTGGCTAATAGGTCACGGATAATACCACCTGCAACACCGGTGATCACACCCATCACTACCGCTGTCATCCCCGGCGCGCCATAAGCTAAGGCTTTCTGCGTACCCAGTACGGTGAATAAGGCTAAGCCTGCGGCATCGGCAAGGGGTAATAATATTGGCGGCATGCGATGATTACGGTTAGCAAACAAAATAGTTAACATAGACGTCAGTATAATAACGGTGAGGTAAACGGGGTCATGCACCCAGAATGCCGGGCCGACATCTAAGATGGCATCACGTATTGTGCCACCGCCAATCGCGGTTACCGCAGCCAATACTGTTGCGCCAAATGGGTCCATGCGCATCTGGCCCGCGACTTGTACGCCTGATATTGCAAAAACGGCGGTACCCGCTAAATCGAGTAAATAAATAATATCCATGTTCATCATCAGAAAACTTATTAATCCTTGCTCTATACCCAAACTATGTCTCTGATGCTATATCAGAGACTTGCAAGGATATCAGAATAAGGCGCATATGTAGATAATGGTTATTCCATTTTCAAATATGGCAACGTTGAGCTGTCATTCCTGCGGGCCTCCCATAGGGTAAACCAAATGAAGGTATCTTCGGCGTTATGAAGTATTGGTTGAGAATAACTAAATGCTCGACTTCATGCCTTGAATATCCTCTCCTGTCGGTTTGCTGATTATGCATCTTGAAGCAGCTTAGGTATATCTGTCCATAATTAAGAAATGCAGAGTATACGGATAGCGAAAATGATTTCTTTTAGCTATATTGAAATTCTAACAAATAAAGTGACAGAATATAAATAAAATTTTAACTATTGATGAGGCAGAGGATATATTCCTGCTAGTCGCTGATATAGAAAAATATTACATTTCAGCTGAAATAGAGCGGGAAGTGTGAGAAATGGGGTTATCTACAGGCATAAAAAACAGCATAGAGAAGTTTTCGACTATATTATAATATATCATTATAAAACAAGAAACTTTTCCATGCTGTTTTCGGAACTTTGAACTATAGACTAGCGATTGATGGTAAAACACTACTTGTGATAGCTAAAGTAATTAAAACAGTAAAAACGGCTACAAATTCTTTCATAATAATGTCCTGTAGGTTGCTATATTGACTATATTATGCACACATTCTATTCACTTAGCTAGCTTTTTATGAGGGAACTGTGACTTTTAGTGCTTTGGTGTCTCTAGGTAGGTGAAGTGCCTATTAGTGTGCTTATTTTAATTTTTATTGGTCTATTACCTGGTGTTTACTACTATGGTTTTTTTTTATGGTTATAAATCACCTGTAAAGTGTTGTTTTAGTCGTCACGATCATAACTTTGCTTGGGTTGGGTGAAATGAAGTATAGATTACGTGTTAAGTTGAATTCTAAGGCGAATGGACAATGCATAAATATAGATCTCATTAATAGGATTAAATGTGTTTAATGGTTTGAATAGGGTGAAGTGTCGTCATATTCGTATTACAATAGTGGCATTACGATTGTAAGCATTATCAGCACTGGACGTTCAGTAATGTCATGATAATGAATTGATTAAAAGGTTATAAAGCATTATGAGTAATATTATCCCAATGACTGCACGAGGTGCAGAAAATTTACGTGTAGAATTGGAACATCTTAAAACGGTTCGTCGTCCTGACATTGTGGCTGCAATTGCGGAAGCGCGTGAACACGGTGATTTAAAAGAAAATGCGGAATACCATGCGGCACGTGAAGAACAAGGTTTCTGTGAAGGCCGTATTCAAGACATCGAAGGTAAACTGTCTAATTGTCAGATTATTGATGTGACCAAAATACCGAATAATGGCCGTGTTATTTTTGGGTCTACTGTCAGACTGTATAACACTGAAACAGAAGAAGAGATCACTTATAATCTGGTCGGTGATGATGAAGCTAATATTAAAGAAAATCGTATTTCAATTAACTCACCAATTGCACGTGGTTTAGTGGGTAAAAGTGTTGATGATGTGGCGATGGTGAAGACACCGGGTGGTGCGATTGAATTTGAAATTGTATCGGTAGAATATATCTAACTATCGACACACTGAATGAAGATGCAGATACGTATTACAGTGTACTGTGGCCTAGGTTAAATGCTGGGTATAGTCGAGCTGGGATTCCTTGCCCAGCTGGATACTCACAACGTTATTATTTCTTTGGCAGTATGATTTTCTTTTCATCGCTTGTACGATAAATAACCAAGGTGTGACCAATACTCTGGACTTTTTCTGCGTTAGCTTCTTTAACAATGGTATCCATTACTAAGGATTTTTGGTCACGGTCTTCAGACGCAACTTTAATTTTGATGAGTTCATGATGTGCTAGTGCGACTTCGATTTCAGCCATTACACCTTCAGTTAAGCCGTGCTGGCCTAGTAAGATGACAGGTTTTAATGAATGTGCTAAACCTTTTAGGTGTTGCTTTTGTTTGTTGCTTAATGCCATATTTTAAATTTCTTATTACTTAGGGTTGAAAAAAAGTAATTTTAGCTTCATCTTCATCTTAATACCATGTCATTATGGTAATGGTTTAAAAAAATATTATAAACAGGCTTCAGATGACCCCGACACCGAAGAAAAAAAGTACCCAAAAAGGCAGTTCTAAAAATTGGTTGCAAGAGCATCACAACGATAAATATGTTAAAGATGCTAAAAAACAAGGGTTGCGTTCACGTGCGATTTTTAAGCTTGAAGAAATCCAAGCAAAAGATAAGTTATTACAACCGGGTATGAATATTGTTGACCTTGGTGCTGCTCCTGGTGGTTGGTCACAATTGGCTGTTAAGCACTTAGGTGCTAAAGGTCGTGTTATTGCATGTGATATTTTACCTATGGATCCAATTGCAGGGGTTGATTTTTTGCAAGGTGATTTTCGAGATGAAAAAGTACTATCAGCATTGCTGGCGAAAGTAGGTGATGGCCAGATTGATGTGGTTGTTTCTGATATGGCACCCAATATGAGTGGTAATATCGGTGTTGACCAGCCTGCTTCAATGTACTTGGTCGAGCTTGCATTGGAAATGTGTCGTGAAGTACTTAAACCAAATGGCAGTTTTGTGGTCAAAGTATTTCAAGGTGAAGGTTTTGAGCAATACATGAAAGATGTACGTAGTATGTTTAATGTCGTTAAAACGAGAAAACCGGATTCATCACGTGCTCGTTCACGTGAAGTTTTCATCGTTGCGAAAGGTTACAAAGGCTAAATTATTGTGACCTGTTGCATAAAGATAATATCACTGCTGTTATTGAAGAATAAAATCTAGATTTGGCATCAATAAATATTTAATTATGTTAATAAATAGCCAAGTCTTGATATATTTAAGCAGACAGTAGAGAATATCTAAAGGGTTCTGCAACCTTGCATTTTAATTGTAAGGCTCACAGGATTAAAATTTAAAATGTAAGTTGTTGTTAAACTGTCTATATTTAGAATATATTGAGTATTTCAACTGTTTTTTTTCAGGGAACTTAAGACCCGGAGAGGCTAGATTTTGAGTGATATGGCAAAAAATCTGATTTTATGGCTGGTTATTGCAGTCGTATTAATGTCAGTATTTCAGAGTTTCGGACCAAATGAGAGTTCAAGTAATCAGTTAGATTACAGTTCATTTGTGCAACAAGTTAGAAATAAACAAGTTAATGAAGTTAAGATCAACGGACGTACTATCCGTGGTATTACCCAAGGTGGACAGAAGTTCGTTACTTTCTTACCAGCGGAAGATCCACAGCTATTAAATGACCTGTTAAACAATAACGTTAAAGTATTTGGTGAGCCTGAAGAAGAAGCAAGTTTATTGACTTCTATCTTCATCTCTTGGTTCCCAATGCTATTACTGATCGGTGTTTGGGTATTCTTTATGCGTCAAATGCAAGGTGGCGGTGGTAAAGGCGCAATGTCATTCGGTAAAAGTAAAGCACGCTTAATGAGTGAAGGCCAAATTAAAACGACGTTTGCAGACGTTGCTGGTTGTGATGAAGCAAAAGAAGAAGTTGCTGAATTAGTGGATTACTTAAAAGATCCAAGTCGCTTCCAGAAACTCGGTGGTAAAATACCAACAGGTATCTTATTAGTTGGTGCTCCGGGTACAGGTAAAACGTTACTTGCTAAAGCCATTGCCGGTGAAGCCAAAGTACCATTTTTCACTATCTCAGGTTCTGATTTCGTTGAAATGTTTGTGGGTGTTGGTGCATCTCGTGTGCGTGACATGTTCGAACAAGCGAAAAAAGCATCACCTTGTATCATCTTTATCGATGAAATCGATGCTGTAGGCCGCAAACGTGGCTCTGGTATGGGTGGCGGTCATGATGAACGTGAGCAAACGCTAAACCAACTGCTGGTTGAAATGGATGGTTTTGAAGGTAATGAGGGTGTCATTGTTATTGCGGCGACTAACCGCCCAGACGTACTTGATCCTGCATTATTACGTCCTGGTCGTTTTGACCGTCAAGTAACGGTTGGTCTACCGGATATCCGTGGTCGTGAACAGATCTTGAAAGTCCATATGCGTAAAGTGCCAATCAACGATGATGTTGAAATTGTACTTATTGCGCGTGGCACACCGGGTTTCTCTGGTGCCGAACTGGCTAACTTAGTGAATGAAGCTGCACTATTTGCTGCACGTCATAATAAACGTACAGTAGCTATGGCTGAATTTGAAAAAGCCAAAGATAAGATCCTCATGGGTGCTGAGCGTAAGAGCATGGTAATGAGCGAAGAAGAGAAAACGATGACGGCTTATCATGAAGCGGGTCACGCTATTGTTGGTCGATTAGTACCGGATCATGATCCTGTTTATAAAGTCAGTATCATTCCACGTGGTCGTGCGTTAGGTGTGACTATGTACTTACCTAAACAAGATCGCCTTAGTCACTCGAAACGTCATTTAGAAAGCATGATCTCAAGCCTTTACGGTGGTCGTATTGCTGAAGAAATTATCTTTGGTAAAGACCGTGTATCAACGGGCGCATCCAATGATATTGAACGTGCCACGGATATTTCTCGTAAAATGGTCACGCAATGGGGTCTATCGGAAAAATTAGGTCCAATGAAATTTGCTGAAGAGCCGGGTGAAATTTTCCTCGGGGGTGGTGGCACTCAGCAGACAAGTATGTCTGATGATACCGCCAAACTGATTGACGATGAAATTCGTTATTTAGTTGAAAGCAACTATAAACGTGCGCATCAGCTATTATCAGACAATATTGATATTCTTCATTCAATGAAAGATGCATTAATGAAGTATGAAACGATTGATGCCAAGCAAATTGATGATCTAATGGACCGTGTTGAAGTGCGAGCGCCTGCAGATTGGGGTGACGGCTATGGTAAAATGGATAACGACAGTACTAAAGATAGCGACAGTACCAAAGACGTGAATAAAGCAACCAACGTTGATAATAAAGAAGATAGCGAAAAAGAAAGTGATAAAAAAGATGCAGAATAAGCCTCGCTTACTCAGTATTACTTTATAGCTATTAATACATGATAGAATAAACCTCGAGTATAACTCGGGGTTTTTTTTTGGGAGATAGACACGATAATGCAATTACCATTAACGACTATTAGTGGCCGTGTTAAAACACTTGATCTAAGCCAGCCAGTGGTGATGGGTATTTTGAATGTAACACCAGACTCATTTTCTGATGGCGGTCAGTATCACGCGTTAGATACGGCATTCGAACAAGCAAAAAAGATGGTTGCTGATGGTGCTAAGATCATTGATGTTGGTGGTGAATCCACACGTCCTGGGGCCTGTGCTGTTAGTTTAGAAGAAGAGCTTTCTCGTGTTATTCCTATTATTAAGCGTATAGCCACACAGCTAGATGTGGCTATTTCAATTGATACCAGTAAAGCGCAAGTGATGCGTCAAGCCATTGCGGCGGGCGCACATATCATCAATGACGTGAGAGCGCTGCAGGAAGAGGGGGCATTACAAGCCGCTGCGGACCTTGCTGTGCCTGTGTGTATTATGCACATGCAAGGTCAGCCAAGTACCATGCAAGACGCACCGTGTTATCAAAATGTGACCACAGAAGTGGTGGCATTTTTACAGCAGCGTATTGATGAATGTGTGAATGCTGGTATTAAGCGTGAGCATATTATCCTCGATCCCGGCTTTGGGTTTGGTAAGACGTTAGAACAAAATTACCAATTACTGGCTGATACGTCGGTCTTTCATCAATTTGATCTACCTGTGTTGATTGGTGTTTCACGAAAGTCGATGATAGGTAATTTATTGCAGTGTGATGATTCACAGCGATTGGCGGGTAGTCTTGCCTGTGCAACCGTTGCGGCAATCGATGGTGTGCAAATATTACGTGTGCATGATGTGCGAGCAACCGCGGATGTTTTAGCTATCGTAGCCCAGCTTGCTAAACACAGTGTTAGCAAGCCTGTTGAAATAATTTAAGTAAATAATACAATATAATAAATCGTAACTAACTGATAAATTAGTCGAATTGATATTTCGGCTAATAATAGAAGAGATTAGGGATTAAATATGTCAAGAAAGTATTTTGGTACTGATGGTATTCGCGGCCTTGTTGGTAAAACGCCAATTACACCTGAGTTTGCACTTAAACTAGGCTGGGCGGCTGGTAAGGTACTTGCAAAGCAAGGGACAAGGAAAGTACTGATCGGTAAAGATACCCGTATTTCAGGTTATATGCTGGAATGTGCGTTAGAAGCGGGTTTATCTGCGGCGGGGCTTGACGTCGCGTTTATGGGGCCAATGCCAACGCCAGCTGTGGCTTATTTAACGCGTACATTCCGTGCGGAAGCGGGGATTGTGATCAGTGCATCACATAATCCATATCACGATAACGGGATTAAGTTTTTTTCTGCCAACGGTACTAAGCTAGCGGATGAAGTGGAACTGGCGATTGAAGCGCAATTAGAAAAAGAATTAATCTGCGTTGAGTCAGCTGAATTAGGTAAAGCAGTCCGTATTGATGATGCTGCAGGTCGTTATATTGAATATTGTAAAAGTACCTTCCCATCACGTGCAAGTTTGAAGGGGCTGAAAATTGTGCTCGATTGTGCCCATGGTGCAACTTACCATATCGCCCCCAATGTATTTACTGAGCTAGGCGCAGAGATCATTACTATCGGTGTTGAGCCAAATGGTTTGAACATTAATGATGGCTGTGGTGCAACGGCGCCTGAAGCACTCGTTGCACGTGTACTTGCCGAAAAAGCCGATTTAGGTGTGGCTTATGATGGTGATGGTGATCGTCTGATGATGGTGGATCATACTGGTTATGTGATTGATGGTGATGAAGTGCTTTACATTATCGCACGTGATGCACTGCGTAACGGCAAATTAAAAGGCGGTGTGGTTGGAACATTAATGACGAACATGGGCTTAGAGCTAGCACTTAAGTCACTGGGTATTCCGTTTGCACGTAGTGCGGTTGGCGATCGCTATGTGGTCGAAATGATGCTTGAGAAAGGTTGGCGTATAGGTGGTGAAAATTCAGGTCATATTATTTCTCTGGATCACACCACAACAGGTGACGGTATTGTATCAAGCTTATTAGTATTATCTGCACTGGTTAATAGTGGCTTAACGCTGAAAGAATTACGCTCTGGCATAAGTAAATTTCCACAAGTGTTGGTTAATGTTCGCTTTAGTGGTGATTCCGATCCATTATTAGCCGAATCTGTACAACAGGCTGTTAAGGATGTAGAACTGGAACTCGCTGATCGCGGTCGAGTGTTATTGCGTAAATCGGGTACCGAGCCACTTATTCGTGTGATGGTCGAAGGTGAAGATGAAACGCATGTATTAGCACTGGCAAATAAAATTGCTGATGCAGTAAAAGCAATGCTTTAAGTTACTGTCCGCATAAGTGTTAAGGCGTATTAGTAACCGGCAACTGGTGTTGTTTTGTGCTAAAGCCTTTTATTCATTGTTTTTTGAATAATCAGCTTGCAACTAAGGTGGAGGTTAGATAATATCTCACCCGCTTTACCACTATCGTGATTTAGTTAAAGATTGACTGAATAGCGAATCAAGTGTCCCTTGCCTCGGGTAAGGATGTTCGATAAAGCTATATTAAACCTTTTAAGATTTAGGTATTAAAATGTACGAAGTTGTTATTGTTATTTACTTAATTGTTGCACTTGCAATCATCGGATTCGTTCTAATGCAGCAAGGTAAAGGCGCTGACATGGGCGCAAGCTTTGGTTCTGGTGGCTCAAATACAGTGTTTGGTGCTAGCGGTTCAGGTAACTTTCTAACTCGCGCAACTGCTGTGCTTGCGATTGTATTCTTTGCCTTAAGTTTAGTCTTAGGTAACTTATCTTCACAATCGGAAACTGATGTGATTTTAGATGCAGTGAAACCTGCGTTCACAAGTGATGTACCAGTTTCCCCAGTAAGAAACAGCGACGTACCTCAATAACGTTTACTTTGAATAAGCCGTGGTGGTGAAATTGGTAGACACGCCAGCTTGAGGGGCTGGTGTCTGAAAGGACGTGCGGGTTCAAGTCCCGCCCACGGCACCAAATAAGAAAAACCTTAGTCGTTAATACTAAGGTTTTTTTTTGCCTACGAGTTAATAAAAATAGGGCTAAGCGGTTATTTTTATTCGTGTAATCGCTTTGTTTTAAAATTATTCAGACCGATTAATTACTACCGTGAAGTCGTTTCACTATTTAAGTGAATTTAGCCTTGCTTATTGTAGTTGCAATGGCCTATAATCAGCGCAGTAAGATAGTTGTCGCGGGATGGAGCAGTCTGGTAGCTCGTCGGGCTCATAACCCGAAGGTCGTTGGTTCAAATCCGGCTCCCGCAACCATCTTCTTATACCTGTTGATAAGGCTAGTCAACAGTGTGCAAATAGTATTACTTAAATTTAATTTTATCTCTGGTAAATGTGATTTACGTAATACTATTGGCTTCTTGCTTATTATTGATTTAATAAGCGTCACGCAAGTGACATACAAGGTCTAGTAGTAAGAAGCCCCGCCTTATAGTCGGGGCTTTTTATTTGTTAAATTACGGGCATTTGCCCTTTTTTTGTTTTTAGGGGGTTGTTTTGGCGAGTCTAGAACAAACACTAACTGATTTGTTAGAACCAACAGTTGAAATGTTAGGGTTTGAACTTGTTGGTATTGAGTTTACACGAGCTGGTAAACACTCGACATTACTTGTTTATATCGATCATGAAAACGGTGTTTTCGTTGATGATTGCTCGAAAGTAAGTTACCAAATTAGCGCTATTATGGATGTTGAAGATCCAATCAGTACAGAGTACTTCTTAGAAGTGTCTTCACCTGGTATGGAACGTCCATTATTTAAAGTCGCACATTACCAAGAGCACTGTGGTTCTGAAATTAAAGCATTATTACGTATGGCTGTGAATGGTCGTCGTAAAATAAAAGGCGTAATCAAAAGTGTTGACGGTGATATGATCACGGTAACTATTGATGGCAAAGACGAAGTCTTAGCACACGCAAATATTCAAAAAGCAAATATTGTTCCAAAATTTGACTAACGAGGCGTCCGGGAATGAATAAAGAAATTCTGTTAGTTGTTGATGCAGTTTCTAACGAGAAAGCACTACCTCGTGAGAAAATTTTCGAAGCGATGGAAATTGCACTAGCGACAGCCACTAAAAAAAGATATGAAGGCGAAATCGAAGTTCGTGTTGAAATTGATCGTAAAACCGGTAATTTCGAAACGTTTCGTCGCTGGCTTGTAATTGATGACAAAGGTGAACCACTAGAAAATCCTTTCTCAGAAATCACCCTGGATGCTGCTAAATATGATGATGAAACCATCGACGTTGGCGGTTACATTGAAGATACAATTGATTCAGTTGTGTTTGACCGTGTAACAACGCAAACAGCTAAACAAGTAATCATCCAAAAAGTACGTGAAGCAGAACGTGATTTAATCGTTCAGCAATACGCGAAACAAGAAGGTGAGTTAATCACTGGTTTAGTAAAACGTGCTAACCGTGAAACAGTCGTATTAGATCTGGGTAACAATGCTGAAGCAGTAATGTTCCGTGATGAGATGATACCACGTGAATCATTCCGTACTGGCGACCGTATTAAAGGTTTACTGAAAGAAGTAAAACCTGAAGCGCGTGGCACACAGCTATTTATTAGCCGTTCTTGTAACGAAATGCTAATCGAATTATTCCGCCTCGAAGTGCCAGAATTCAACGAAGAGATGCTTGAACTTAAAGCGGCTGCTCGTGATCCAGGTTCTCGTGCTAAAATCGCGGTTAAATCTAACGACAAACGTATCGATCCTGTTGGCGCTTGTGTTGGTATGCGTGGCGCACGTGTACAAGCTGTATCAAATGAACTAAACGGTGAGCGTGTTGATATTATCCTTTGGGATGATAACCCAGCACAGTTTGTTATCAACGCAATGGCACCTGCTGAAGTTGCTTCTATTATTGTTGACGAAGATAAGCACTCAATGGATATTGCTGTTGAACAAGACAATCTAGCACAAGCAATTGGCCGAAATGGTCAAAACGTACGTTTAGCGTCTCAACTGACTGGTTGGGAACTTAATGTAATGACCGTTGCTGAAGCGAATGAAAAACATCAAAAAGAAAATGATCGTCTGATAACAATCTTCACTGATAACTTAGATATCGATGATGATATGGCCGAATTACTGATCGAAGAAGGCTTCTCGTCATTAGAAGAAATCGCTTATGTTCCTGTAAACGAATTCTTACAAATCGACGGTTTTGATGCAGATCTTGTTGATGAATTACGCTCTCGTGCGAAAAATGCATTAACAACCTCTGCACTTGCTGCGGAAGAGTCGCTAGAGAGTGCCGAGCCAAGTGCCGATTTATTAGCACTTGAAGGCTTAGAAAAACACCTTGCTTATGTATTTGCCAGCATCGGAGTGATAACTCTGGAAGAGTTAGCAGAACAAAGCATTGATGATTTAAGTGAAGTTGAAGAGTTAACGGATGAACGTGCTGGTGAATTAATTATGGCTGCACGTAATATTTGTTGGTTCAGTGATAGCGAATAATAACGCGAAGAGAGGGATCGAACTACATGGCAGATGTATCAATTACAAAACTGGCCGATGACATCGGTACTACTGTTGATCGCCTGGTACAACAATTCTCTGATGCTGGCATAGCAAAAGCGAACGATAGTACGGTAACGGAAGGTGAAAAGCAGACACTACTTGTGCATTTAAGTGAACAGCATGGTAGTGATACGGCTGAACCGAGTCGACTAACATTGCAAAGAAAAACCAAAAGTACGCTCAGCGTAGCAAGTGGTGGCGGTAAGCACAAATCAGTTGCAGTAGAAGTACGCAAAAAACGTACTTACGTTAAATGCACAGTCGCCGAAGATGAAGCGAAATTAGCAGATGAAAAAGCAGCGGCTGAAGCCGCTGCATTAAAGTCTCAAGCAGACGCAGAAAAAAAAGCACAAGCCGATGCCGAAGCAAAAGTAAAAGCGGACGCAGAAGCAAAAACAAAACGTGATGCTGCAGAGCAAGCAAAACGTGAAGCGAAACAGAAAAACACTAAATCAAAAGAGGCAAATGATATGGCGAAGCGCGAAGCGGAAGCGTTGAAGCAGAAGCAAGAGCAGGAAGCCACTCGTAAAGCTGAGCTGGAAGCTCAACAAAAAGCTGAAGAAGCACGTAAATTAGCAGAAGACAACTCAGCGCGTTGGGCTGCAGAAGAAGCGGAACGTGAAACGAAAGAGAAAACGGCAGATTACCATGTAACAACATCATCGCATGCACAAGCTGCTGAAGATGATGCTGATGCACGTTCAGAAAAAGGCGAACGTAAGAAGAAAGCCGCCGCACCTGCAGAAGCGCCAGCACCTGCGCCAAAAGGCAAAGGCAAAGCGCGTAAAGCCAAAGGCAAAGGGCGTAGACCTGATCCCCGTAATCGACGTCATGGTAAATCAGTTAACGCACCTGAAGGCATGCAGCAGGGTTTCAACAAGCCAGTGGCTAAAGTTGAGCGTGATGTACGTATCGGCGAAACGGTCAGTGTTAGTGAATTAGCACAAAAAATGGCGGTTAAAGCGACTGAAATCATCAAGTTTATGATGAAACAGGGTTCTATGGTTACTATTAACCAAGTACTTGACCAAGAAACTGCGCAACTTATTGCTGAAGAAATGGGTCATAAAGTTATCTTAGTTAAAGAAAATGCCCTAGAAGAAGCGGTATTAGCTGAAGCACAAGGTGAAAGTAGCGCTGCTAAAGTGACACGTGCACCTGTAGTAACGATTATGGGTCACGTAGATCACGGTAAAACGTCATTACTTGATTATATTCGTCGTGCAAAAGTTGCCGATAGCGAAGCTGGTGGTATTACTCAGCATATCGGTGCTTACCATGTTGAAACTGAAAATGGCATGATTACGTTCCTTGATACTCCTGGACACGCGGCGTTTACGTCTATGCGTGCTCGTGGTGCTAAAGCGACAGATATCGTGGTATTGGTTGTTGCAGCTGACGATGGTGTTATGCCACAAACAGTTGAAGCTATTCACCATGCGAAAGCCGCGAAGGTTCCACTGATCATTGCAGTGAACAAAATGGATAAAGAAGGTGCTGATCCAGACCGTGTTAAGAATGAATTAGCACAACATGACGTTATTCCAGAAGACTGGGGTGGCGAAAACATGTTTGTACACGTATCTGCGAAAGCGGGCACGGGTATTGATGAGCTACTTGAAAGCATCTTATTGCAAGCTGACATCTTAGAACTTAAAGCGGTTTCTGAAGGTCCTGCTGCGGGTGTGGTAATTGAATCTCGCCTAGATAAAGGCCGCGGTCCTGTTGCGACAGTACTGGTACAGCAAGGTTATTTAAAACCAGGTGATATCGTACTTTGTGGTCTTGAATATGGTCGTATTCGAGCTATGCGTGATGAAAATGGTCAGCCAATCGACGGTGCAGGCCCTGCTATTCCAGTTGAGATCTTAGGTCTTTCTGGTGTACCAAAAGCAGGTGACGAAGCGACGGTAGTTCGTGATGAGAAGAAAGCACGTGAAGTTGCACTTTACCGTCAAGGTAAATTCCGTGATATTAAACTTGCTCGTCAACAAAAATCGAAACTTGACAACATGTTCGCGAACATGGAAGCAGGTGAAGTTTCTGAACTGAATATCGTGCTTAAAGCCGATGTTCAAGGTTCACTGGAAGCACTTTGTGAGTCATTGGTTAAACTTTCAACTGATGAAGTTAAAGTCGCAATCATCATTCGTGGCGTTGGTGGTATTACTGAAACTGATGTGACACTGGCTGCTGCATCGAATGCAATCGTACTTGGTTTCAACGTACGTGCCGATGCTAAAGCGCGTGACGTTGTTAACAACGAAAGTGTTGACCTACGTTACTACAGCGTTATCTATGACTTGATTGATGAAGTTAAGCAAGCGATGAGTGGTCTGCTTGCACCTGAATTCCGTCAAGAAATCATTGGTCTTGCTGAAGTTCGTGATGTATTCAAATCACCTAAAATCGGCTCTATTGCTGGTTGTATGGTTACTGAAGGTGTTATCAAACGTAGCGCTCCAATCCGTGTACTACGTGAAAACATTGTTATCTACGAAGGTGAACTTGAGTCACTACGTCGCTTTAAAGATGACGTACAAGATGTTCGTATGGGTATGGAATGTGGTATCGGCGTTAAGAACTATAACGATGTTCGCGTTGGTGACCAAATTGAAGTATTCGAAACAGTTGAAGTTAAACGTACTCTGTAACGGCTAATATCCTGTTTCAATTAAAATAACTTTATGGGGACCTTAGGTCCCCATTTTCCTTTAGAGGAATTTAAAAATGGCAAAAGAATTCAGTCGTTCTCGTCGTGTTGGACAGCAATTACAACAAGAAGTTGCACGTATTTTACAGCGTGAAGTTAAAGACCCACGTATCGGTATGGTAACGGTATCGAGCATTGATCTGTCTCGTGATCTGTCGTACGCAAAAGTGTATGTTACTTTTTTCAATATCGATAACGATGAAGATCGTGTCAAAGAAGGTATCGCCGCATTAACAGCAGCAAGTGGTTATATCCGCTCGTTAGTGGGTAGTGCAATGAAGTTACGGATTGTGCCTGAACTGCGTTTTATCTATGACGACACACTCGTTGAAGGTATGCGTCTGTCAAGCCTCGTCACTGAAGTACGTGCTAAAGACAAACAGTTGCAAGAAGAATATGGTACCAAAGGTGATGACAAAGACACTACTGAAGGAGAGTCTTAGTCATGTCTGCACGTCGTCGTCGATGGAACGGCCGTGATGTACACGGTGTATTCTTGTTAGATAAACCAACAGGCATCAGCTCAAACGATGCTTTACAGCGTGTTAAGAAAATCTTCTTTGCTGCAAAAGCGGGTCACACTGGTGCCCTCGATCCACTTGCTACCGGTATGCTACCGTTATGTTTTGGTGAAGCAACCAAGTTCTCACAGTTCTTACTTGATTCAGATAAGCGTTACTTAGTCACCGCAAAACTGGGTGAACGTACAGATACTTCAGATTCTGATGGTGAGATCGTGCAAACACGCGTAGTCAATGTAAGCGATACTGAGTTATTGATCGCACTTGATACGTTCCGTGGTGACACCGAGCAAGTACCGTCAATGTTCTCGGCATTGAAGCATGAAGGCAAGCCTTTGTACTGGTATGCGCGTCAAGGCATCTTTATCGATCGTCCATCGCGTCCCATTTCGGTTTTTGAACTTAAATTATTACGTTATGAAAATGATGAAGTTAATCTAGAAATTCACGTCAGTAAGGGTACTTATATCCGAACTATCGTTGATGACCTAGGTGAACTATTAGGCTGTGGTGCACACGTGACTATGTTACGTCGTATTGGTGTTAGTGCTTATCCAGCAGATCGTATGATCACGTTTGAAAAGTTGGAAGAGATAGTAGAGCAAGCGAAAGCAGAGGGTGTTGAGCCGAAAGATGTGCTTGATCCACTATTGCTACCACTTGATTCTGCGGTAAGTCACTTACCGGAAGCGAACATGAGTGACGAAACTGGCGGTTTTGTATTACACGGGCAACCTGTGGTAATTCCGAATACACCCGAATCTGGCTTAGTCCGTATGACGGTAGGCGATGAACGTACTTTCATTGGCGTTGGTAGTATTGATGACCAAGGGCGAGTCGCTCCGAAGCGTATTGTTAATTACGAAACGCAGGCGCGCGAACCAAAATAAACCCGTTATTCAATGATGATTAATATAAAGTAAAAGGCATTATTACCCAGGTAATAGTGCCTTTTTTATACGTCTTGTTCGGTGTAGTATTTGTTTGTAAATTGATCAGTGAAAATGATTGCAGGAATTATCTGACCTCTGTATACTCGCGGTTCTTCTTGTAGCTGAACGAGTGGTCGGCTATAAGCTATTTATCTATATTGGAGACTCCACTATGTCATTAAACGCTGAAGCTAAAGCAGCTATCGTTGCAGATTTCGCACGCCAAGAAGGCGACACTGGTTCATCTGAAGTTCAAGTTGCACTATTGACTGCACAAATCAACCATCTTCAAGGTCATTTCAAGAAGCACATCCACGATCACCACAGCCGTCGTGGTCTATTACGTATGGTTGCTAGCCGTCGTAAACTTCTTGATTACCTAAAACGTACTGAAAACGTACGTTATGTAGACCTTATTGCTCGTCTAGGTCTACGTCGTTAATCGACAATTAATTTGACGTCTACGGACAACAGATTATAAGAAAGGAGCCAAATTGGCTCCTTTTTGTTTTAAAATTGGCCTGCACACTTTTCCTTTTCAAATTATTTTCCAACTTATTTCACTATTTCCAATACTTACATTGCCCTTTAATTTTTTTATGCAGTATACTTAGCGACGAAATTAAAGAGACATTAAAGATTAAGGACAAAGAGTGAATCCTATCGTAAAATCGTTTAAGTATGGTCAACATACAGTTACATTAGAAACAGGTGTTATTGCACGTCAAGCAACAGCAGCTGTAATGGCAAGCATCGGTGATACTTCTGTTTTAGTAAGTGTTGTTGGTAAAAAACAAGCTGAAGCTGGTCGTGATTTCTTCCCGCTAACAGTCAATTACCAAGAACGTACTTACGCTGCAGGTAAGATCCCTGGTGGCTTCTTTAAACGTGAAGGTCGTCCAAGTGAAGGCGAGACTTTAACTTGTCGTCTTATCGACCGTCCAATCCGTCCACTATTTCCTGCTGGCTTCAAAAACGAAGTACAAATAGTCGCTACTGTGGTATCTGTTAACCCAGAAATTCAACCTGATTTGGTTGCATTAATTGGTGTTTCAGCTGCATTAAGTATTTCTGGCATGCCGTTCAATGGCCCAATTGGTGCTGCACGTGTCGGTTTCCAAAATGACGAATACATTCTTAACCCATCAACATCTGAGTTAGCAGAAAGCCAACTAGACCTTGTTGTAGCCGGTACTGAAAATGCAGTATTGATGGTTGAATCTGAAGCTGAAATTTTAAGCGAAGAGCAAATGCTAGGCGCGGTTATGTATGGCCACGAGCAAATGCAAGTTGTGATCGAAGCGATCAAGGAATTTGCGGCTGAAGTAAATACGCCTAAATGGGACTGGTCTGCACCTGTAGTAAACGCTGAGCTTAAAGCTAAAATCGCGGAACTAGCATCAGACGACCTTGCTGAAGCATACCAAATTCAAGAAAAAACTGAACGTCATGCTAAAGTTGGTGGCATCAAGTCAGCAGTAATCGCTAAACTTCAAGAAGAAAACGCAGAGCTAAACACGCGTGAAGCGAGCGAATTACTTGCTTCTTTAGAAAAAAATATCGTACGTAACCGTATTCTCGATGGCAAACCACGTATTGATGGTCGCGATCCAGAAATGATCCGTGCGCTAAGCGTAATGACAGGCGTTCTACCACGTACACACGGTAGCGCACTATTCACACGTGGCGAAACGCAAGCGCTAGTTACCGCGACACTCGGTACCGAACGTGATGCACAACGTATCGACAGTCTGACTGGTGAAACTGTTGACCGCTTCCTGATGCACTACAACTTCCCTCCTTACTGTGTTGGTGAAACGGGTATGGTTGGTTCGCCTAAACGTCGTGAAATTGGTCACGGTCGTCTAGCGAAACGTGGTGTTTTAGCGGTTATGCCGACTGCAGATGAATTCCCGTACACAATACGTGTGGTATCTGAAATTACTGAATCTAATGGTTCAAGCTCAATGGCTTCTGTATGTGGTACTTCGTTAGCACTTATGGATGCGGGTGTGCCAATCAAGGCTTCTGTTGCGGGTATCGCAATGGGTCTAGTACTTGATGGTGACCGTCATGTAATTCTTTCTGATATCCTTGGTGATGAAGATCACTTAGGTGACATGGACTTTAAAGTTGCTGGTTCAAGTGCTGGTATCACTGCACTACAGATGGATATCAAAATTGAAGGTATCACTAAAGAGATCATGCAGAAAGCGCTTGTACAAGCAAAAGCTGCACGTCTACACATCTTAAGTGTGATGGATCAAGCTATCGCAACTCACCGTGATGACGTATCTGAATTCGCACCACGTATTCATACCATTAAAATCAGCACGGACAAGATCAAAGACATCATCGGTAAAGGTGGCGCAACAATCCGTGCTCTTACTGAAGAAACTGGTACTACGATCGAAATTGAAGATGATGGTACAGTGAAGATTGCAGCGACAAGTAACGAACAAGCACAAGCCGCAATCGAACGTATTCACCAATTAACAGCGGAAGTTGAAGTTGGTCAAATCTACGAAGGTAAAGTTGTACGTCTAGCTGACTTCGGCGCTTTTGTTAACATCTTACCGGGTAAAGATGGCTTAGTTCATATCTCGCAAATTACGCAAGAACGTGTGAACAAAGTTGCCGATCACCTGTCTGTAGAACAAGTAGTTAAAGTTAAAGTGCTAGAAGTAGACCGTCAAGGTCGTATCCGTTTAAGTATTAAAGAAGCAATGGACGCTCCTGCAGCGCCTGCTGAGCAACCTGTTAGCGAATAACTGGTTGTTTTATTTAGATTGATTATGTAAAGGAGCGTTGATACGCTCCTTTGTTATATCTGTAAAAAAATAAGTGGTTTAATTATGAAAAGATGCCTAAGTTTATTCATTTCTGTAGCCTTACTTTCTGGCTGTAGCGCATTATCAGGGCCTTTCTCTGCAGATATTCGCACGCCCTCTGAGTTAGTCCTTGCTGAACCACTACAAGTTAATTATCAAACCGAAATTATGTTGATGCGTTATAGTCAGCTTATTCTTGATGCCAAAGACGATCGTAGTCGTCAAGCACGCTATTTTTATGAGCGCGGTGTACTGGCTGATAGGATGGGATTACGTTCACTGGCACACGCTGACTTTCAACGTTCATTAACCTTACAACCGGACTTTGTGCCTGCTTATAATTTTATCGGTTTGTATATGACCCAAACCGAGCAGTTTGATGAAGCATTTGATGCTTATGATTCAATTGCCCAGTTAGATCCTGACAATAATTTTGTCTTACTCAATCGCGGTATTGCGCTGTATTATGGCGAACGCTATGCATTAGCGATCGATGATCTTGTTAGTGCCTATAATGAAGCGCCTAACGACCCATTTAGAACGCTATGGTTATATTACCCAGAATACCAAGTTAATGCTGATGACGCGTTAAAATCAGTTCAAGGGCGCTATGATCAACATATTGATGATGTTTGGTCATGGAACATCGTTGCGCTCTATACCCAAGTGATAAATGAAACCGAATTATTGGACAAGTTACTTGATGGGTTAGATGAAAATGGCCCGAGTTACAACAAAATACTCGCGCATCGTTTAACCGAAACCTACTTTTATCTCGGTAAATATAAAGTATTGATGAATGATGATCGCGCGGCTGCAAGCTATTTCAAATTAGCATTAAGCAATAATGTGTATGAATTTATCGAGCATGGTTATGCACGTCTAGAGTTGTTGAGATTAGCAAATAATAGTTAACCAGAACCCCCTCCCAGCCTCCCCCTTACTATTAACTACAAAATAAAGGGGAGGAGCAGTCTAGCTAGTCACCGTATCGAATCCGGCAATCTGATGCCAATAACCATTACATTCCCGATCGAACTGCAAGTCGAACTTAATGTCTTGTTCTGCCGCTTGTTTAAATTGATCGAGCGTCTGAAATGCCGAATCGCCCAGCGGACTTACGCGTACCACATCGACTAAATCGTGCATGCTCGCCACATCATTTAACAGATTATATTTGTAACCTGACATGGTTTGAATGCCATTAATGGTAAACAGTGCTTTATTGTCCTGGCTATAGACGGGTTTGCCATTGGCGTGATTAATACAGCACAGTTCGCAATCATCTTTTGCTCTATTTTCGGAACGGGCGGTAAAGCAGCGTGCCGAGTAGGCCAGTGGTAAGTGACCATGGGCAAATACTTCGATTTCAAATTGATCACGGATATTGAGTATTCTGCTGTCTTCTTGTAATTGTACTAACCAATCGCGTGACAATTCTACTGGCATGACCCAACGCTGCATGCCTTTATTCACGAGTAGCTGCAATGCTTGCGCGTTATAGATATTAAGCGCGTGGCCACAGACAAAGGGGGTTTTGGCTTCAGCTAATAAATTGATCGCGCCAAAATCATTCGCTTCAACAATAAAGTCCCCATTCTCACAGTATTTACGCAGTATATTGACCTCGGATGGCGCTTCGAGTAATGCCATGGTTGAGATCACGACTTGCTTACCAGAATCGGCAATCTCTTTCGCTAGTCCTAGCCAGTCTTTGGGTTTCAGTTCACGGCGTTTACTGCAAACTGTTTCACCAAGATAAATAATATCAGCCTGTGAATTGATTGCGGCTGCGTAGAAATCTTCAACTTGTTGTTTTGGCCAATAATATAAGATTGGCCCTAATGCGTATTTCATGTTTGTTCTCGCTGCTGACTGTGGTTGCCAGTTTAAGTTGTTACCCGTAAAGGTGTTTGCAAATATAGGTTATTGCCAATCCCTGTGGTAGGCGCCTAGCGTGGTACTGGTGCCTTCAGAAAGTTGATCGAGTTGCCTATTCCAAGCGGCTTCAACCTGATATTTTTCTGGGTTTTGTTGGTAGCGATCAAGCGCAGCGCGCCATACTTTAGTCACTTGTTCGGTATAGGCTGGACTACGTTGGCGACCTTCAATTTTTACTGCGGCAATATTGGCTTGTGCTAGTTCCGGCACTAATTCAAGCGTATTTAAGCTGGTTGGTTCTTCTAAAGCATGAAAAACTTTGCCATCCACGTTAAAGCGACCTTTACAAAGTGTCGGGTAGCCGGTTTTTTCATCTGGTTGGTAACGATCAATCAATATGCCGTTTAAACGTGATTCTAGGCCTTGTTCTGTTTCTTCCCAGCGCACAAATTTGGCCGGTGAACAAGCGCCCACGGTATTCGGTGATTCACCGGTTAAATAGGATGATAAATAGCAGCGGCCTTCGGCCATGATGCATAAGCTACCAAAGGCAAAAACTTCTAATTCCACATCGGTATTACGCGCTAATTGTTTGACTTGATGGATCGACAATACACGTGGTAATACCACCCGACGGACATTAAAATTATTGGTATAAAATTTAATGGCTTCAACATTCGTTGCCGAGGCTTGCACGGATAAATGCAATTCTAAATCGGGGTGTTTTTTGGTGGCATAATCAAGCACCGCCACATCCGAAATAATGGCGGCATCGACGCCCATGTCTGCACAGCGGTCAACAGCCCGTTCCCAGCGCGCTAATTTTCCGGGGTGAGCAAAGGTATTGATCGCGACGTGTAAGTGACGATTGTGACTGCGGATATAGTCGACGGCTTTATCGAGTTTCTTATCGGTAAAGTTTAATCCGGCAAAATGGCGGGCATTAGTATCGTCTTTAAAACCGATATAAACCGCGTCAGCGCCATGGTCGACCGCGGTTTTTAGGGCTGGTAAATTACCAGCAGGGCAGAGTAATTCCATTGTTATAGTATCTTGAACGATGAATATTGGTGAAAATTGTAAGGCATCGATGTTTTATTGGATTTGATTTAGGGCAGGATTATCTGAGTTAATTTACTTTAAATTGACTTTGCTTAGGATATGTTCGCCAGTGACGCGCTAAAATAGTTTTTTTATTCAAGGACTAGACCCTGATGTTACATACTCTACACCGTAAGTTGGTACATACTGTACCTAGATTATTAGCGATACCAGCTAAAATATTACCGTTTTCACTGCAAGAGAAAGTACTATCACAGGTATTGAATAGCGTATTCGCTGACGCGCTAGCAGATAATGAGTTTGAGTTTCTTGAGAAAAAATGGTTACAGGTTGAAATTACCGACTTAGGCATTAATTGGTTTATTAGTTGCCAAAATAACAAACTTGTTATTGCACCAAAAGCAGATATTACAGATGTCAGTTTTAAAGCTAACATAAATGAATTAGTGTTAATTACTGCACGCAAAGAAGACCCAGATACGTTATTTTTTCAGCGGCGTTTAAAAATTGAAGGTGATACTGAACTCGGTCTTGAAGTAAAAAACATGCTGGATAGTTTTGATCTGGATGAACTACCAAAAGCGGTGACCACATTATTGGCTTATGTTGCTGAGTTTATTCAGCAAGGTTTAGCTGAACCAGTATTAAGTAGTCCAGTGAAAGGTAAAGTAATCGCATAAGCACAGACTGAATACTCAACTTTGTCATTGACTGTTATTTACTGTCATGGCGATGGTGAAGTGGGTATTCGCTTCATACCCATTCCCCTCTTACTCTTTAGTACCATGCCTTAGTATGGTTATAGTATTGCTTTGCGCGATAGCTATAGATCTTATGGATGCTTCCCTCATATCATCAATAGATTATACGGATAGAGGCATAACTCAGTCGTGAGTGTCTTGGATGCAAGGAGCATAAGGTGAGACTAGTTGTTATTAGTGGTAGTACTCGAAATCGGTCGACAACCATCAAGGTTGCACAGTCTGTATTACAATTAGCCCAGCAGTCCCAATTGTTTAAGAAAGTGAATTTATTGGATTTTGTTAAAGTTGCTTTGCCTATTTGGGATAAAGCGTTAAAACATGAAATTGCCGACTGGCAAGACGAATGGCAGGAAACCGCTGCATTAATGCGACTCGCAGATGCGATTATTATTGTTAGTCCGGAGTGGGAAGAAGAAAGCCTAGATAACTTCTATGCCTTTTGTGAAAGTGACAATTTATCTTTATTACCCAGTGTGGTACTACGCGTTGGTAGTAATTGCCGTGGGGCTTATTCACCAACAGAGCTATCGATGGCCAATTTTAGTAAAAATAGTACCTGCTTGATCTTGGAACATTTTATTGTCGCGACTATCGATTCGGTGAATAATTGCAAAGAAACTTATTATCCATTTGAATCACCATTAGTAGAACGTATACTGGCTAATTTAGGCTTGATGAAGCAGCTGGTTGATAATGGTGGTTTATTATCTGCCACACGGTTACATCTCGCTTAATTTTGGCTGAGGTGTTGGATGTTATCAAAATCCCCCCAATTTGTTACTACGCGTTTAGTTATCCGAGTGGCGATAGCGAGCGATGCTGAAAAATTATGCCAGTATTATGCTCGTAATCAAGTGCATCTTGCACCTTGGGAGCCGATACGGCGTGACGCTTATTATACGTTGCGTTGGTGGGAACTACGTATTCAGCAAATTCATGCGGAATTTAATGATGCCAGTGCGATCAATTTTATCGCGTTGACGCCAGATAAATCTGAGATCGTGGCGGTTGCCAATTTTAGTAATATTATTCAAGGTGTGTTTAAGTCCTGTTATCTCGGTTATTCAATTTCCAAGGTCTATGAAGGGCAGGGGCTGATGGTCGAGTTTCTGCAAAGCTGTTTAGCGTTCATGTTTGAAAATATGGGACTAAATCGAGTCATGGCTAATTATATTCCCGCCAATAAACGTAGTGGCGCGTTATTACAGCGACTTGGTTTTGAGCGAGAAGGCTATGCTCGAAAATACCTTAGAATTGCCGGGAACTGGCAAGACCATGTATTAACGGCATTATTACATGAAGATTGGTCAGCGAAAAACAGCGAGCTATAAGCTCGCCGTTTTTGTCTTTATTAGCGGGCGGCTTTAGTCGCTTCTTGGACCATGACAAATTTTTCCCATAATGTTTCCTCTGTTTCGACATAATTAGGATCGGTAATTATGCAGTTAATCGGGCAAACAGTTTTACACGTCGGTTTGTCATAGTGACCCACGCACTCGGTGCATAATAGCGGGTCGATTTCATAAATCTTTGCGCCAAAGGTGATCGCGCCATTCGGACATTCCGGATCGCACATGTCACAGTTAATACACTTATCATTAATTAATAATGCCATAAGGTTATGTCTTTTTTCCTAATGGATTATTGATGCGGGTTACGCGTATCTTCACTGTTATGGAAGTTACGCATTAACAATGCGTGATCCAGTGTAACGTCTTCTGGTACTGGCAAATAAACAATATGGCCAGAACCTGGTGCAACTTCCATTGCTTCACCTTTACGGTTTTCTAATGCTTCAAGCTTGAAGGTGAGATTACCTTGTGGCGTCATTAATTCTAATGAGTCACCCACTAAGAACTTGTTCTTCACGATCACTTCAGCTAGTCCTTTATCATTACGACCATTGAATTCACCGACAAATTGCTGGGTTTCACTGATTGAATAACCGTAATCATAGTTTTGGTATGCATCGTGGGTATGACGGCTTAAGAAACCTTCGGTATAACCACGGTGTGCAAGGTGTTCTAGAGTACCTAATAGCGATGGGTCAAAGTCACGGCCTGCAACAGCATCATTAATCGCTTGTTTATATACTTGTGCGGTTCGTGCACAGTAATAGTACGATTTAGTACGACCTTCAATTTTTAATGAATGTACGCCCATTTTAGTCAGACGCTCAACGTGTTGGACAGCACGTAGGTCTTTTGAGTTCATGATGTAAGTACCATGCTCATCTTCAAACGCAGGCATATATTCATTTGGACGACCTTGTTCTTGTAATAAGAAAATTTGGTCAGTCGGTTTACCTTTACCTAATGTCGGCTCGGGTGACTCAGTTTCTGGTGATTTAGTCTCTGGTATATAAATTTCTGGGTTGGTTGCCACAATATCACCGTGTTCATTTTCAGTGGCCTCATGGGCATCATATTTCCAACGACATGAGTTAGTGCATGAACCTTGGTTTGGATCGCGTTTGTTAATGTATCCAGACAGCAGACAGCGACCCGAGTAAGCCATGCACAGTGCGCCATGCACAAATATTTCGATTTCCATGTCAGGGCAGTGATAACGAATATCTTCAATTTCATCAAGGGATAATTCACGCGATAAGATCACCCGCTTGATGCCTTGAGTATACCAGAATTTTACCGTTGCCCAGTTCACTGCGTTTGCTTGTACCGACAGGTGAATAATCATATCTGGGAAAGCTTCACGTACCATCATGATCAGACCGGGATCAGACATGATAATGGCATCGGGCTGCATGGCGATGATCGGGGTTAGATCACGAATGAAAGTTTTTAACTTGGAGTTATGAGGTTGGATATTACACACCACATAGAATTGTTTACCAAGCGCATGTGCTTCGTTGATACCAATTTCTAGGTTTTCTAAGCTAAATTCATTGTTACGAACACGTAGGCTATAGCGTGGTTGGCCAGCGTACACAGCATCAGCACCATAAGCGAAAGCATAACGCATGTTCTTTAGTGAACCGGCTGGGGAAAGTAATTCTGGAGTAAACATGTCAACCTCAATTTTTATCTGAGTTCAAGTCAGGGAATACCCTTAGGGCATCAAGGTTCGCGATTCTACGTGTTGATTGGTGAGCTGGCCTTGATCTAGATCAGGTTTTATTTAATCGTGATCGAGAATGGTTACTGATATCTGCAAGGGTGGATGGCAAGATAGTGATGTCAAAGTCGGAAACAAAAAGCTCAGAACAAGTCTGAGCTTTTTTACATGGATGGCTAATTGTTTACTGCCATAGGTTGTTTGTGATATTAGTTAAACACAATCATCAGGCCCGGTAGCGCGAAGAAGACTCCAATCACATAACCAAAAGCGATGAATTTATTTTCTGTACCTTGGCGTGCTAATGCTTCTGCACACTTAATTGGGATCTCACGTAGTACTGGGATACCGTAAATAAGCGCGACTGCGAATACGTTGAACATAACGTGTACCAGTGCAATCGTCATTGCTAGTTGCGCTGTATCACCACTGATTGATGTTGCTGCCAGTAATGCGGTAATTGTGGTACCGATATTCGCACCCAACGTGAAGGGGAAAATCTGACGTGTGGTAAACACACCGCTACCCGCTAGTGGGATCATCAAGCTGGTTGTTGTTGATGATGATTGCACCATTATGGTTACCGCTGTACCCGATAGAATACCACCGATTGGACCGCGACCAATAGCATTGTGTAACACGGTTTTAGCACGACCAACCATCACGGCTTTTAATACTTTGCCGAGGAAGGTCACCGAGAAACCAATCATGAAGATACCGATGAATACCATAACCAGGCCAGTGGTGCTGGTTTCGAATGGTAATGCGGATGCAAGTTCTTTAATTTGGTTTACCGCTGGTTTTGTTAACGGTTTAATAAAGTTGAATTCTTTAATGCTTAAGCTGCTGCTACCAACAAAGAATTCGGCTAGGTAAGTTGCCATTTTTTCAAGCATACCAAAGGCAATTTCCAGTGGCAGGAAAATAGCAACGGCAAGAATGTTAAAGAAGTCATGTACAGTTGCAGCACTAAATGCACGCTGGAACTCTTGTTTGTCACGGATATGACCCATGCTGACAAAGGTATTGGTGATTGTCGTGCCCATATTGGCACCCATCACCATCGGGATTGCGATTGAAATTGGTAAGCCACCGGCTACAAGACCAACAATGACCGATGTCACGGTACTTGAAGACTGTACCAATGCTGTTACTAGGATACCTAATAATAAGGCCACAAATGGGTTAGTTGCGAAAGCGAAAATTTGTTCTGCACCAGCGCTACCACCGGAGAATATTTTAAAGCCTCCACTTACTGTAGATACGGCTACCAATACGAAGTATACCAATACGGCTACGCTTACCCAGCTGAATATTTTTTGCATTGTGCTTGGGTTCAATTCAATTGCTTCGTTATTTTTCATCTCTAAATACCATTTTATCTGCATCAAATGACAGATTGTTTAATTAGTTGACGAGAGGGATTAAAACAAAGTTATGTGACAGAAATATTACAGTGTATTATTAATGTCATAAAAAATGAGAATTACTATTTAAGTTACTGTTTTATATTTATTAATTTGTCGTGTTTATTTTATGTGTTGGTTTTTATGGATGTGTGAATGGACTGTTTTGTTGGCTTTTAGAGGTCAGAAATAGCAATTGTGACAGTCTTGTCATGTTAATTGAGTGGCCAAAACCGGTGACATCGGGAATAAAATAGAAAATTGAATTAAGGAATAATAAATGCGAAGGCTAGGCTGAAAATGTTTGGTTGAAGATGCAGTATACAGAAGCCTGTATACTGCAAGCGTGCATTATTATTTTGATGTGGTTGCTGCTTCGCCGCCTAATGCTGTGATCAGGTCTGGGATAAAGCGCATTAACTCGCCAGTCATTAAGGCAAAATCGGCATCAAATTTAGCAGCGTAATCATCGGTCGCTACATCATCATTTTGTTCTCTGATGAGATCACTAAATTTAAGACGTTTTACTGACATGTCTTCGCCAAGTAAGAAAGACAGTGATTCACTCCAGTCTAGGGCTAATTTAGTGACTAATTTGTCTGCGTTAAGATGGTGTTTGATCTCGTCACTGGTTAAGTCTTGTTCTTTACAACGAATAATGCCGCCATGTTCAAGTACAGAGCGTAATTCAGCTTCGTCACCTAATTCAAAACCCGGTGCCGCACTGCCGTTATTTAACCATTCGGTCATGGTGATATCGGCTGGCGAGGTTAAAGCAACAGGCACAACAGGTAGACTACCAACACACTTACGTAATAAAGCAATGAGGTCTTCGGCTTTTTTAGCGCTTGATGCATCAACCACTAATAAGTTTTGTGAAGGACAGATCCAAGCAAATGTTTGGCTACTACGCGGGAATGCACGTGGTAATAGTTGATGAACGATATCTTCTTTTAGTGCATCTTTTTCTTTTTTCTTTAGACCACGGCCTTGTTCTGCTTCAATCGTATCAATTTTTTCTTGTAGCATGTCTTTGACAACGGATGCGGGTAATACTTTGTCTTCTTTTTTCGCACAGATCAGGATGTGGTCTGTTATGCCATGCGTTAAAGCCTGACCAGATTTACCCAGTGGTTTGACCCAACCGAACTTGGACAAATCCTGGCTACCGCAAGGGGTAAAAGGAAAATCAGCTAACTTGGTTTCAAGTTGTTCAATATCTAATTCAAATGGACGAGTGAAACGATAAATTAGTAAGTTTTTAAACCACATTATAGCAGGACCTTGGTATCAACTGTTTGGATAACCAGTATACTCAAGGATGTTGGAAATACAAGTTTGGCTCCTCGCTAAAAGTGCACTAATCAAGCGGTTAATTTAATGGTTACTGGTGTCATTGAAATGCATGGGTTATTTATGACGTTTGTTCGGTTTTAATCGTGTTTTTAATAAAAAATTCATTAATGTAATAATTCTGAAACATATTGAGCTGATAATTGCTTTAAGTTAAAGTCGGAAGATAAATGGTATAAGGATATTTAAAGTGTCTAAGCGAATTTTAGTAGTTGAAGATGAACTAGCGATCCGTGAAATGCTGTGTTTTGCGTTAGAGCAAAAAGGATTTGAGGTTGTCGAAGCTGGGGATTATAACGAAGCGGTAGAGCGGCTGGTCGAACCTTACCCTAATTTAATCTTATTAGATTGGATGTTGCCGGGTGGTAGTGGCATTAAATATATTAAACACCTAAAATCTCAACCACATTTATCCGCGATCCCAGTGGTGATGTTAACCGCACGTGGTGAAGAAGAGGATAAGGTGAAAGGTTTGGAAGTGGGCGCGGATGATTATATTACCAAACCATTTTCACCAAAAGAATTGATTGCCCGGTTAAATGCGGTAATGCGTCGCGTTGCCCCAATGACACAAGATACTGTGATTGATATTCACGGTTTACAACTTGATCCTGTGGCGCATCGCGTCTCAGCGAATGATACCGTGATTGATATTGGTCCCACTGAATTTAAATTATTACACTTTTTTATGACCCATCCAGAACGCGTATATAGCCGAGAGCAGTTATTAGATAATGTTTGGGGGTTGAATGTGTATGTTGAAGACCGTACGGTTGATGTGCATATCCGTCGTCTACGTAAAGCATTAACACCGAGTGAACATGACAAATATGTACAAACAGTGCGTGGTGCAGGTTATCGCTTCTCGATACGTTAATCATGAGAGTTGAAGTTTCAATATGAATAAGACGAACATTTTTGTCAGTGGTTTATGGCGACTGATGTATTGGTATATCCCGTTTTTTCTTGTTGGTTTAGTTATTGATAACATAACATTAAGTTTACTCATCGCGACGGTAATAAATGTCGTTTGGCTATACCGTAGCCAAAATATATTACATCAGTGGTTATGGGTTGCGCGCAGTGCGACCCCACCAGAAGGTAAAGGCAGTTGGGAATCTATTTTCAATGGTATCTATCGTTTACAGCGTCGAAATAAACGAAAACGTAAAGAATTACGTATGGTTATTCGGCGGTTTCGTGAAGGTGCGGAAGCCTTGCCTGATGCGGTGGTAGCGTTAGATACGGATTTTTCTATTATGTGGTGTAATAAATTAGCGCAACAAATGATTGGCTTGAAATGGCCTGAAGATGCCCATCAACATATTGGTAATTTAATCCGAACGCCGGATTTCATTCAATATTTAAACGCCAAAGATTATCGAGAACCGTTAGAGATCACTTCGCCAACCCATCATGCTAAAACGTTAGAAATTCGGGTGATGACTTATACCGATGATCAATCGATGCTGGTGGCTCGTGATGTCACCGAACTGCGTCAACTGGAACAAGTAAGACGTAATTTTATGGGCAATGTTTCTCATGAATTACGTACTCCGTTAACGGTATTGAAAGGTTATCTGGAAATGATTGAACCGGATGAGGGAGATAAAATGTTTGCCCGTGCGCATAAAGTGATGTCTGAACAAACGGCGCGTATGGATTCATTGGTGAACCAGCTATTAGCCTTGTCGCGTATTGAATCGGCACAGGCGGTCGACTTTGAAAAACAAGTGGATATTCCGTTTATGCTGTCGATGTTAGAGCAAGAGGTATTAATTTTAGGGGCGGATAAAGCCTTAAAAGTGGAATTCCATATCGAACATGGGTTGTTTGCCATGGGGGATGAATCGCAATTACGCAGTGCAGTATCTAACTTAATTTACAATGCGGTACGCTATACACCTGAACAAGGTAAAGTTGTCGTTGAGTGGAAACAAACGTCTGCTGGTGGCTTATTTAGCGTGACCGATAATGGTGATGGTATCTCTGCCGAGCATGTGCATCATTTAACTGAGCGTTTTTATCGTGTTGATGATGCGCGTTCACGTGATTCTGGTGGTTCAGGTATCGGTTTGTCGATTGTGAAGCATGTATTAAGCAATCATGACAGCGTGTTGGAAATTGATAGTAAAGTAAACGAAGGGAGTTGTTTTAGCTTTACGCTACCCTTGGTTCTTTATGTAAAACGTCACTAATGTTACCGCCTTTAACCACGTTATTAAGCCCATCTCGCTGTGATGGTTTTTTTAGTATTAATCGCGCACTGTCATCAAACCGTCATGTTTCATTCATATTATTGTCATCAGTTTATTGAATACTTGTAGTCACAGAAACGAGATACATGCTTATATTACTTGTAGTCGTAGACACTAAATACAAAGCTTATATACCTTGTAGTCATAGACACAAAATAAAAAATTATACTTGGAGAAGTAAAAATGAATATTAAACAAATTGTTGTAGCATTAGGGATATCAATGACAGCAATCGCTTCACAAAGCGCATTGGCAGCAGGTCTAGACCCTAAATTACCAGAATATAAAAAAGTAAGCGGAATCTCAGGTAATCTATCTACAGTTGGTTCAGACACACTCGCCAACATGATGACGTTGTGGGCTGAAGAATTCAAATATACTTACCCGAGTGTTAATGTTCAAATTCAAGCTGCTGGCTCTTCGACTGCGCCTCCGGCTCTTACTGAAGGTACGTCACAATTCGGTCCAATGAGCCGTAAAATGAAGTCTAAAGAAATAGAAGCGTTTGAAAAACGTTATGGTTATAAGCCAACCGCCATCCGTGTTGCTATCGATGCACTGGCGGTATTCGTCCATAAAGATAACCCGATTAAAGGTTTAACCATTGCTGATGTCGATGCAATCTTCTCAAGTACACTAAAATGTGGTGAAGCTAAGCGTATTGAACGTTGGGGTGAACTTGGGTTACAAGGTTCTTGGGCTGAGCGTGATATCCAATTGTTTGGTCGTAATTCCGTATCGGGTACTTACGGTTACTTTAAGAAGAAAGCGCTGTGTAAAGGCGATTTTAAAAATAACGTCAATGAACAACCGGGTTCAGCATCTGTTGTCCAGTCGGTATCATCATCGCTAAATGCAATTGGTTACTCAGGTATCGGTTACAAAACATCGGGTGTACGTGCAGTAGCGCTGGCGAAAAAAGGCACGAACTACATAGCAGCATCACTCGATAACGCGGCATCAGGTAAATATCCACTGTCTCGTTACCTATACGTTTATGTTAACAAGAACCCAAATAAGTCATTATCACCAATGCAAACAGAGTTCTTAAAATTCATGTTATCGAAACAAGGTCAGAAAATCGTAGTGAAAGATGGTTACGTTCCACTACCGAACTCAGTAACATCAAAAGACCTTAAGAAAGCGGGTATTACACTGTAATATTGGTTACTTAGGTTAAATGATGCAAAGCCCGCTACGTAGCGGGCTTTTTGCTGCCTGTTTATTGCTATGTCTGAGTTTGGAGATCTTGCTCACAAAATGATACATTGCTCACATTTTGTCACCATCTTGGTGCAAATTTTTCTATGTCGGTCTATACACTTTCAAGGTGAAGTTGTAAGTTGTTGATAATTAGTGTTTTTATTTTGTTTTATTAAGTTGGCCTTAGTATTGCTTTGTTCTAGATAAGATAAAATTTTTTAAACTTTGTTTTTATATCTTAGAGGGAATTTTTATGGGACAAGAAAAATTTAATATATTGTCTTTTTCAGGGAAGATGAAAACCTTACATCTATCGTGGATGGCATTTTTTATTACGTTTGTGGTCTGGTTTAATGCCGCACCGTTAATGTTGGCGATTAAAGACAGCATGGGACTTACCACGGAAGAAGTGAAAACATTACTGATTCTAAACGTTGCTTTAACCATCCCTGCTCGGGTGATTATTGGTATGTTGACCGATAAATACGGACCTCGGCTTGTTTATTCTACGTTATTAGCAGTCTGTTCAATTCCATGCTTTATGTTTGCGTTGGCGACTACATTTGAACAATTGGCAATAGCGCGTTTCATGATGGGCTTGATTGGTGCTGGCTTTGTGGTTGGTATCCGTATTGTCAGTGAATGGTTTCCTGCTAATGAACTCGGTACTGCAGAAGGTATCTATGGTGGCTGGGGTAACTTTGGTTCTGCTGCCGCGGCATTCACATTACCCACAGTGGCATTATTGTTTGGTGGTGAAGATGGCTGGCGTTATGCGATCGCCATTACCGGTTTAATGAGCCTGCTATTTAGTGTGGTGTACTATTTTAATGTCACTGACACACCCAAAGGTGCGACTTATTTCCGTCCTAAAAAAGGCGGCGCAATGGAAGTTACCAGTAAAGGCGATTTCTATTTACTGCTGTCCATGAAGTTACCTATGTATCTCACATTGGGTCTATTAGCGTGGAAATTATTACAGGTTAGTATGTTTACCGAGACAACCACTAATGCGATTTATATTGGCTTAGCGGTGTTGTATGTACTCGATTGCTGGAAAACCTACCAGGTAAATTGCGATATTTTTGTTAACGATGTCCCTGAAATGGAACGTTATAAATTTAAACAAGTCGCGGTACTGAACGTATTATATTTTTCTACATTTGGTTCAGAATTAGCGGTTATTTCTATGCTGCCGTTATTCTTTGCGGAAACATTCGGATTAGGGATGGCGGAAGCGGGTATGGTTGCTGCGTCTTACGCTTTTATGAACCTTATGTCACGTCCAGGTGGCGGTTGGATCAGTGATCGCTTTGGTCGTAAGAAAACCTTATTGATTTTAACCGCTGGTTTAGCCGTTGGTTATTATGCAATGTCACAGATTACGGCTACTTGGTCATTGCCATTAGCGATCGCCACCGCCATGGCATGTTCATTCTTCGTGCAAGCCGGTGAAGGTGCGGTATTTGCTGCAGTACCTATGATTAAACGTCGCCTAACGGGGCAGATCGCAGGTATGACAGGTGCTTATGGTAATGTCGGTGCGGTATTCTATTTAACGCTGTATTCAATCGTATCAACGCAAATGTTCTTTTACGCCATTGCGATCACTGCGGTCATTGGTTTTATGGCCTTATTCTTAATGGAAGAGCCAAAGGGTCATATTGCGGAAGTAGATGAAGACGGTAAGGTGACGTTAATTAATGTGTCATAAATAGCGTTAATAACAGTTAAGCGTTATTGAAGTGCGGCGTCATTATCATGGTTTGGTAATGGCGCCGTATTGTTTGTGGCTTGTTATTCGCGACGATTTATTCGACATTATTGGTCAGTCATTAGAAGCCGGTCATTTCAGCTTCTAGTGTCGCTGAGATGTTTGTTAATGCAACATGGAATTTATCATGGTCGAGGTTGTCCGGTAGTGCTAATTTTAGTTTGGCATAAAATTGATTATTATCCGATTGCCATAAGTCTTTACAGTGTGTTGTTATCGCTTTTAATTCAATGCCGTGCTGTGTGAGCACTTGAGATACTTCGTGAATAATGCCTGGGCGATCACGGTCTTGAATAATGAGACAAGGAGACTGTTGCCAAATACTTTGATTTTTACCTTCAGCGAAATTAATAGTCAGGCCTGGGATCAGGCTTAATGCTTCGCATAAATCACGGTAATATTCATCTTCGACTGAGATTTGTAAAATGCCTGCAAATTGTCCTGCTAGCTCACTCATGTTACTTGCTAGCCAATTGCCCTTATGCTCGGCGACGACATGTGATAAATTGTTTATGAGACCTGATTTATCATCACCAATAAGCGTTACGATAAGTTGTTTAAGCATTATTAAGCCCTATGTAAGAAATTCCAGCTAAACGTTTTGTGTTAGCTATTTTCATCACTCAATATGATGCGCCATACTATATGCAAAGAATATGAATAAATATAGCCTCGTCATCGAAATATCAAAACTTAGTCCAGCTAATATAGATTATATTTAGCAGAGTTGCTTGATGTCATATAACTGTCATAAATATTACATATAATCGCATTGTGATTCATTACAGCTAAAGACGAGGAACAGATGGCTGAACAGTTTTCTTTAACGATTGCGGGATCCCGTAAACGCTTACTTAAAGATAAACTCGCAGAATATGGCATTAAAATGGGTGGGGGTGTGGTACTGATGACACTGTTGCTAATATTTTTCTACCTACTGTATGTGGTTTATCCGGTTTTTGAATCTGCGAAAGTAGAATCTAAAGCACAATACAGTCAGTCTTTTGCTGGTACTACGTATGCACTGGCGATGGAAGAGCAAAATGAAATTGCATATCGTTATAGTGAGTTAGGGATTAATTTCTTTAATACTTTAGATCCAAACATTGAGTTAATGCAATTTGAATTATCACAGCCAGCGATCTCATTTGGTCAAAGTGGACCCACGTCATCAGCCGTGGTATTCGGTTTTAATGATGGTAATGCGATAGTTGTGGCTGCTGATTTTGATATCACTTATCCAGGTGATAAGCGTCTTATTACCCCACTAATCAAGTTTCCATTTGGCGAACAGCCAATTAGAGTTGATCGCCAAGGACAAGCATTACAACATATTGCGATTGAGGTTGAAGGCGGAAATGCGGCGATTGTCGCGGTGACTGCGGATAACCGCGGTGTATTAGTACGCTATGTAGCAGAAGAAAACTTCATGACGGAAGAGCTGGAATGGAGCAGCGAGATAATTGAACTGCCTTCAATGCCAAAGGATATTGAACAAGTATTGTTAACACCAAACTTCCGTTTTATCTTCATGCGCAGTGGTAACAAACTGTCGATTTATGATATTCGGGATACCGATAATATTTCGATTGTGGAAGTATTAGACATTAATGAAAAACAGCAAAACGTTACCCATATTGCATTGTTAACTGGCGCTAGTTCATTACTGGTCGCGAATGATAACGGTGTAGTGAGTCAATGGTTTGAAGTGGCGAAAGATGGCGAGCGTAAGTTTACTAAAATTCGTCAGTTTGATGCGCAAGCCAGTGTCATCGATATTACCACGGAATATTCTCGTAAAGGCTTCATGACTGTTGATGTGGATAATAGCCTAACCATTTTCCATACCACAGGTGAAACCAAACTATTACACCAAGATCTTGGTATGGGATCACTTAAGCATGTTGCAATATCTCCTCGTGCTAACGCGTTTTTAGTTGAATCAGAACAAGGTATTGGTTTTTACACGTTAACCAATGAGCACCCTGAAGTGACATGGAGCGCGTTGTGGCAAGAAGTTTGGTATGAAGGCTATCCTGAACCCGATTACGTCTGGCAGTCAACATCAGCATCCGATGACTTTGAACCGAAACTAAGTTTAGTACCAATCACATTCGGTACCATTAAAGCGGCATTTTATGCGATGTTATTTGCGGTGCCGATCGCGGTAGCAGGCGCAATTTATACTGCTTACTTCATGAACTCGGGTCTGCGTAAAGTGATTAAACCTACGGTTGAAATTATGGAAGCATTACCTACGGTGATTCTGGGTTTCCTTGCTGGTCTATGGTTAGCCCCGTTTGTAGAGATGCATTTGCCGGGTGTCATGATGATTGCCGTGTTTTTGCCATTTTCAACTGTGTTGGTGGCGGCCATTTGGCATGTCTTACCGCAAAAAATCATTAACCGTATCCCGCAAGGGGCGCATGTAATTATTTTAATACCTGTGCTACTGCTCGTCGGTTACTTCTCGGTATTAGCTAGCCCGCTTGTTGAAGACTTAGTCTTTGATGGTGATGCGCGTGCTTATATCAATGATATCTTTGGCTTCGATCAACGTAACTCTTTAATTGTTGGTATTGCGATGGGGTTTGCGGTTATTCCGACTATCTTCTCAATTGCGGAAGATGCTATTTTCAGTGTCCCAAAGCATTTAACCCAAGGTTCATTAGCGTTAGGTGCGACCAGCTGGCAGACCCTGATTAACGTCGTATTGTTAACCGCAAGTCCGGGTATTTTTTCAGCCGTGATGATGGGCTTAGGCCGTGCGGTTGGTGAAACCATGATTGTATTAATGGCCACCGGTAATACCCCGGTAATGGACTTCAATATTTTCTCGGGTATGAGAACGTTAGCGGCCAATATTGCGGTAGAAATGCCAGAATCAGAAGTGGGCAGTTCGCACTACCGCGTCCTGTTTTTGGCCGCATTCGTCCTCTTTATTCTGACGTTTATATTCAACACGATTGCTGAATATGTGAGACAGCGTTTACGTGAAAAATACAGCGCGATTTAATCTAAGGCTTGTAACTAGGATATTAAAATGAAAAATTGGTTTCGCTCAGGATCGCCTTGGATATGGATGACAGGTGGTGCTGTAAGTATAAGTTTGATTGCCGTTCTTGGTTTGTTAACGTTGATCGCATGGCGTGGTCTCACTTACTTCTGGCCAAGTGCAATACATGAATTTAATGTACAGCTTGAAGATGGCTCTAGTCGCATTGTTATTGGCGAGATCTATGATCGTGAAGTTGTGCCTATTCAGCGTCTACTTGAAGCGGGTGTGAAGATTGACCCAACGTTAGAAACGGTAGAGCGTATTTTGGTGAAAACCGGTAATCGTGAATATGTTGATCTCGACTTCAGGTGGTTACTGGGACCAGCAATTACGCAACAATCAACCCCCGCGGCGGTGGCCGTGTTTGAACGTGTCACTAACGGTAACTTTTATGGCTATCCTGTTGCTGTCGAAGAAGACGGGGTAACCAAAACGCTAACTTCTGCCGAGCAATTAGACGTCTTGATTGAGCGTGCGGTTGAATTAAACAACAAATCAAAAGGTTTACAGAAAGGTGAAATCAGTTCGGTTAACTACGAATTAGAACGTATTCGGTTAAAATTACGTAGCTACGAATTAAATGATGAACTGACCAGTGAAATTGAAACGAAATACCAAAAGATTGCGGATACATTGCGTGCAAAATATCAAATTTATGAAGCGCAATTATTCAGTTATCGTGACCAAGCTAATCGTGATGCGGTGATCGTCAGAGACATGCGTGGTGTGGAAGTGCGTATTCCATTATCCAATGTGCTTGACGTCACGTACCCGAACGACATGGGCATGGTGAGTAAAATTACTCACTGGTTTGCTAATATAGGTAGCTTTATTAGCAGTGATCCACGTGAAGCAAATACCGAAGGCGGTGTATTTCCCGCAATTTTTGGTACTATTTTCATGGTGATGTTGATGGCTGTTATCGTCACGCCATTAGGAGTGGTTGCGGCTATTTACTTACACGAATATGCCCCTAAAAATTGGCTAACGAAAATGATCCGGATTGCGGTGATTAACCTCGCCGGTGTACCATCAATCGTATACGGTGTATTTGGTTTAGGTTTCTTTGTTTACATGCTCGGTGGTTCAATTGATGATCTATTCTATCCTGAGTCATCACCATCACCAGTATTTGGTTCGCCTGGGGTATTATGGTCGGCATTAACATTGGCTATCTTAACGCTACCCGTGGTGATTGTATCAACGGAAGAAGGTTTATCTCGTATACCGACATCATTACGTCAAGGTTCGTTAGCACTGGGTGCAACAAAGTTTGAAACGTTATGGCGTATTGTTATTCCAATGGCGAGCCCCGCTATTATGACGGGTCTGATTCTCGCTGTGGCTCGTGCTGCCGGTGAAGTTGCACCCTTGATGCTGGTGGGTGTGGTTAAATTAGCACCGACATTGCCGGTTGATATGAATTTCCCCTATATACACGTTGAACGTAAGTTTATGCACTTAGGTTTCCATATTTATGATGTTGGTTTCCAAAGTCCAAACGTAGAAGCGGCAAGACCATTAGTTTATGCCACGTCGTTCTTGTTAGTCACGGTTATTATCGGACTGAATTTAACGGCCATTGCTGTGCGTAACCATTTACGTGAAAAATTCAAAAATTTAGAACTATAGACCGCTAACCGTGACGTTTGCGTGTCGATTTAGACCGGTTAGGTTATAGACACGATCTGGTTATAGACATAAAGAATGGAAAATAGCTGCTAAAGTGGCTGTTTCAATAGGAAAGAAAATGATTGATATGAGTTCAAATCTTACTGATGCAATAAGCCTAGATGTTGCTAACTTATCCATAGAAAATACGGCATTAGAAATTAAAAATTTAGACTTATTTTATGGCGACAAACAGGCGTTGTTTGATATCAGTATGAAAATACCGAAAAAACAAGTCACCGCGTTCATTGGCCCATCGGGGTGTGGTAAATCAACACTATTGCGTTGTATTAACCGCATGAATGATTTAGTTGATATTTGCCATATTACAGGTGATATTAATTTACGGGGTAAAAACATTTATGACCGTGATGTTGATGTCGCGACACTACGTCGTAACGTTGGTATGGTGTTCCAGCGCCCGAATCCCTTTCCTAAATCTATATATGAAAATGTGATCTATGGTTTACGCTTACAAGGTATCAAGGACAAACGTCATCTGGATGACGCAGCTGAATCGTCATTACGTGGTGCGGCGATCTGGGATGAAGTTAAAGACCGGTTACATGATAATGCCTTTGGATTATCTGGTGGTCAGCAACAGCGTCTGGTGATTGCCCGTGCCATTGCGATTGAACCGGAAATTTTGTTACTTGATGAACCAACGTCAGCACTGGATCCGATCTCGACATTGGTGATTGAAGAGCTGATCTCGGAACTGAAGAAAAAATTTACGGTTGTTATCGTTACCCATAATATGCAACAAGCGGCACGCGTATCAGACCATACTGCCTTCATGTATATGGGTAAATTAGTCGAATATTCAGATACTAATACCTTGTTTACCACACCCGCTAAAAAGCAAACCGAAGATTACATTACGGGTAAATACGGTTAATTAAGATTTGCTTATATTTAATAAAGAATTAGCGTTATTAGTTTAAAGGGTAACAAATGGATAATTTAACATTAGGCCGTCATATTTCCGGTCAATTTAATGCAGAATTAGAAAGCATCCGTAATCAAGTCATGGTGATGGGTGGTTTAGTTGAAGAACAGTTAAATTCAGCAATTGAAGTATTAACATCACAAGATTTAGACATGGCGAACAAGATCATTGGTACCGATAAAAGCGTCAACTCAATGGAAGTGGCTGTTGATGAAGCTTGCACCCGTATTATTGCTAAGCGTCAACCCGCAGCAAGTGATTTACGTTTAGTGATGGCGATTATCAAAACCATTACCGATTTAGAGCGTATTGGTGACGTCGCCGCTCGTATTGCCCGTACAGTCATTGAAAACCGTAACAAAAAATCACCACCGCTGGTTAGCGTGGAAAATATGGGGCGTCATACCGTAAAAATGCTGCATGATGTACTAGATGCATTTGCCCGCATGGATGTGGATGCGGCATTTAAAGTGTATCAAGAAGATGCCAAAGTTGACCGTGAATACGAAAGTATTATCCGTGAACTGATGACGTATATGATGGAAGATCCACGTTCAATCCCACAGGTGTTGAACGTATTATGGTGTGTGCGTTCACTCGAACGTGTTGGCGACCGTTGTCAGAATATCTCTGAATACATCATTTACTTTGTGAAAGGTAAAGATATTCGTCATATTAACCATGATGAAGTCAGAGACTTATTAGCAAAATAAGCGCGTTATATTTCGCATCCTAGCTTGTGATTTAAGCCTTGTTTATCATTTTTCTTTACAAGTCTAGGCAGTATGCGACTATATTCTCTCTTAACTTGATCTTGTATTTAACAGGTAAGGATATAGTAATGCATTCTGTGCTGATGGCGAGTGATGGCCGCGAGATAAAATTATTTGCTTGGTTACCTGAGCAAGAGGTTCGTCATGTTATGGTATTAAGCCACGGCATGGCAGAGCATATACAACGCTATGAAAGGTTTGCGTTAGCCTGTAATGCGGCTGGTATTGCGGTTTATGGTGCTAATCATCGTGGTCATGGTACAGATGCACCAGTATTAGGTCATTATGCTGATGCTAACGGTTGGCAGAAAGTGATCGGTGATTTAGACCTTATTATTGATGAAGTCGCTAAGCGTCATACTGTACCGTTAGTATTATTTGGTCACAGTATGGGCTCTTTCATTGCTCAGCAATATGCCATTTTACACGGTAATAAACTCAATGGGTTGATACTTAGTGGTTCTAATTATCAACACCCGATCATGTATAAACTGGCTACTTTGGTCAGTAAAATTGAAAAAGTGCGTATTGGTGCCCGTTCGCCAAGTCGATTTTTGGATTTTGTGTCATTTGGCGCGTTCAATCGTAAATTCAAGCCGCCGCGCACAGCATCGGATTGGTTAAGTCGTGATCCTGAGCAAGTCGACAAGTACATTAATGATGATTATTGTGGTTTCCCCTGTAGTCCACAATTTTGGCTCGATTTCATGTCGGGTTTAATTACCATTAGCAAGAAGTCAGAGATAGCCAAAATTCCCAATCAATTGCCGATTTATATTTTTAGTGGTGAGCAAGATCCAGTCGGTTTACAAGGTAAAGGTGTATTAGCACTAAAAAAACATATTGTTAACAGTGGTTGTGAGCAAGTGCAATATAAGCTTTATCCCGGTGGTCGCCACGAGATGCTCAATGAATCCAATGCCAATGAGGTATTTAACGATGTAACGGATTGGGTTACATCAACAATTGTTTAATTAGCATGAGTCAAATCAGCTTCATTTGAAAGTGCATTTCGCTTCATTTTAGTTAAATATTGCTAAAGTGAAACGATATAATTTGACACCGTGTCACTAATGTGAAATTTGTTGCATTTATTGATAAGTTGTTGCAATGTGTAGGTTGAGAGAGCAATTCGTACACATGTTTAAAACAATGGGACGTTATGCTTCCAGCGTTTAGATTGTGATGAATTGTGGTCAATACATATATTTCAACGGAGTGAAGCTATGACTGCCAATACCCAGTCTAATGAAACAGGTTCTCTGGTTTTCCATGGGGAAATCAACCAAGAACAACAACAGATCCTAAATCCTGCAGCAGTTGCGTTGTTGACTGAGTTAGTAGAAAAGTTCGCTCCTCAAGTCGATGAGTTACTAAACCAACGTGTAAAAAAACAAGCACGTATGGATGCTGGTGAGCTTCCAGACTTCTTACCTGAAACTGCGCATATCCGTGCAGGCGATTGGAAAATTCAAGGTATCCCAGCAAAACTTCAAGATCGTCGCGTAGAAATTACTGGTCCAGTTGACCGTAAAATGGTGATTAATGCCTTAAACGCACGCGTTAAAGTATTCATGGCTGATTTTGAAGATTCATTTTCGCCAACATGGGCTGGTGTATTAGATGGTCAAGTAAACTTACGTGATGCTGTAAATGGAACGATTGAATATACCAACCCTGCGAACGGTAAACATTATACCTTAGATGAAGATCCAGCGACGCTTATTTGTCGTGTTCGTGGTATACACCTACCAGAAAAACACATTACCTTTAATGGTAAAATTGTACCGGGTTGTTTAGTTGATTTTGCACTGTTCTTCTCTAATAACTACGAAGCGCTATTAGCCAAAGGTGCCGGACCTTACTTCTACATTCCTAAACTACAAAGTCATCATGAATCAAAATGGTGGAGTGAAGTATTTAGCTATGCAGAAGATAAAGTAAATCTTGCGCGCGGTACGATCAAAGCAACACTACTGATTGAAACTATTCCTGCTGTATTCGAAATGGAAGAAATTCTATATAGCATGAAAGAACACATTGTTGCCCTTAACTGTGGTCGTTGGGATTACATATTTAGCTACATTAAAACGCTGCGTAAGCACCCAGATCGCGTACTACCAGACCGCCACTCAGTCACCATGGATAAATCGTTTCTTAGCGCTTACTCACGTTTATTAATCAAAACATGTCATAAACGTGGAGCCCTTGCGATGGGCGGTATGGCTGCATTTATTCCAGCTAAAACAGCTGAAGCAAACGATAAAGTATTAACTAAAGTAACCGCAGATAAGACCCTAGAAGCAAAAAATGGTCATGACGGTACTTGGGTTGCTCACCCTGGCTTAGCAGATACTGCGATGGGGGTAATGAATGAATACATTGGTGCAGGTAATGCTAACCAAATTAACGTTTTACGTGAAGACGATGCACCGGTTACGGCTGCTGAGTTACTTGAACCTTGTTCTGGTGAACGTACAGAAACGGGCATGCGTTTAAATATCCGTATCGGTGTACGTTACCTAGAAGCGTGGATCTCGGGTAATGGTTGCGTGCCTATCTACGGTCTAATGGAAGATGCGGCAACCGCTGAAATCTCTCGTGCGTCAATTTGGCAGTGGATCCAACACGGCAAAACATTAAGTAACGGTAAAATTGTCACCAAAGCATTATTCTGCCAATTATTACAAGAAGAACTGGTGGTCATTCGGGATGAAGAAATTGGCATTGAAGCTTACGAGCAAGGTCGTTTTGCTGAAGCATCTAAACTGTTTGAAGAGCTCACAGTCAGTGAACACCTTGCTGAATTTTTAACGCTATCTGGTTATGATTTATTAGATTAGAATTTTTTGGGATAGGGCGAGGTTAGATTATCTCGTTATGTTCTTGTTGTATCAAGTATTAAAATAATTATTAAGGGAATAAAAATGTCTATATACAAAAATGATATCGATTCAGTTGCCACACTAAAAGCTGAACAAGGTTCTAAATGGGCCGCTATTAACCCAGAATATGCCGCGCGTATGCGTACTCAAAATCGTTTCAAAACTGGTCTTGAAGTGGCACAGTTTACTGCTGATATCATGCGTGCAGATATGGCGGAATACGACCAAGATTCTTCACAATATACGCAGTCTTTAGGTTGCTGGCATGGTTTCACAGCCCAACAAATGATGATGGCTGTTAAACGTCACGAAAAAACCACCAAGAAAAGCTACGTTTACCTTTCTGGTTGGATGGTTGCGGCACTGCGTTCTGAGTTTGGTCCGTTACCAGACCAATCAATGCACGAAAAAACCTCGGTACCGGCACTAATCGAAGAAATTTATACGTTCCTACGTCAAGCAGATGCACGTGAACTCGATATCTTATTCAACGAATTAGATGATGCCCGTAACAACGGCGGTGACGTAGTCGCAGCACAAGCCGCTATCGACAACCACGAAACACATGTAGTGCCAATCATTGCTGATATCGATGCCGGTTTTGGTAACGAAGAAGCAACGTACCTCCTGGCTAAGAAAATGATTGAAGCCGGTGCATGTTGTATCCAAATTGAAAACCAAGTATCTGATGCTAAACAATGTGGTCACCAAGCAGGTAAAGTAACGGTTCCGCACGAAGATTTCCTAGCGAAAATCAACGCGGTACGTTATGCATTCCTTGAGTTGGGTATCGACAACGGTATTATCGTGGCACGTACTGACTCATTAGGCGCTGGCCTAACGCAAAAAGTACCGGTATCGCAAACGCCAGGTGACTTAGCATCGCAATACAATGCATTCCTAGAAACAACGCCAGTTGAATCTGCAGCAGACGTTGCCGAAGGCGACATGATCATCAAGCTAAACGGTAAATTAGTGAAACCAACCCGTTTAGCGTCTGGTCTGTATGCATTCCGTGAAGGCACCGAGATTGACCGCGTGGTACTTGATTGTATCGTTAGCTTACAAAACGGCGCTGATTTATTGTGGATTGAAACTGAAAAACCACACGTAGGTCAAATCGCTCACATGGTTAACGAAGTACGTAAAGTGGTTCCTGATGCGAAATTGGTTTATAACAACTCACCATCATTCAACTGGACGCTTAACTTCCGTCAACAAGAATACGCAGCATGGGTTGAAGCAGGTAAAGATGTATCCGCCTACCCAGATCCAGCAACAGACCCACGCGGCCTGATGGATGAGAAGTTCGATACGACAGAACTAGCACTCGCAGCAGATAAGAAAATACAAACGTTCCAAGCGGATTCTGCACGTGAAGCCGGTATCTTCCATCACTTGATCACATTGCCGACTTACCATGAAACAGCACTGGGTACCGATATTCTGTCTGAAGGTTACTTCGGTGAACTGGGTATGCTTGCATATGTACGTGATATTCAACGTAAAGAAATCCGTCGTGAACAGGCTTCTGTTAAGCACCAAAACCTAGCGGGTTCAGATATTGGTGATGCTCATAAAGGTTACTTCTCTGGTGATAACGCGCTTAAAGCTGGCGGCGAAGACAACACCATGAACCAGTTCTAATAATCGTTAGACACGCATTGTTTTAGAATGATTTATTCGTTAAAATAAAAAGTCAGTTAATATGAAAAAACCAGCTTCGGCTGGTTTTTTGCTTTCCCCCCTCCTTTACTTTAAGGGGAGGGGTCATGTTCTCTCCCATTATATTGGATAGAAGGTCTAGGGTGGGCTGGTGTTTAGTGCGTGACAGACTTAAGTTTATTTTTAATAAAATCAAGAAACACTGAAATCTTCGGCGAGATAAGATCACGCTTTAAATAGATAGCATAAGTTGAACTAATGCTTTCATAAGGGCTTAATATATACTCAGGTAATACATGCACTAATTTGTTATTTTTTAGTTCGTTATTTATCGCCCAGCGAGGCATAAGTGCAAATCCAGCATGGTTTAATAATAATTGCTTTTGACCGTTCACCGAATTCACCGTTAAATGGTCAACAATCGTTAACTTAATCGGTTTACCTGCCATTAAAAACCAGTCTCGCCAGCCAGAATAGCCATAAGTAATACAATCAAACTTAGCTAAACCATTGGGTGAGTTTGGAGTACCATGCTCGGCAATATATTCAGGACTCGCACACAATATAAAGTCATTATCGAGCAGCTTACGCGCAATTAGGTTTGAGTCGGGTAAACGCCCACTGCGGATGGCAATATCCACATTTTCTTCGACTAAATCAATGACACGTTCGGACAACTCCAGTTGTACTTTTATTTTAGGGTATTGTTTTTTGAATTCAGGAATCAGTGGCAAAATACAGCTTTCCCCAAAACCGACTGTCATACTGAGTTTTAGCGTTCCTTGAGGTTCTTTCTGTAAATCATTTACAACACGGTTAGCTTCGTCCAGTTCCGCAATAATACGTTGGGAATATTCATAATAAGTCGACCCAGCTTCAGTTAAGCCGATATTACGGGTGGTTCTGTTCAGTAATCGAATGCCGAGATCTTTTTCTAACGCGGCTAATTGGCGTGAAATTGAGGACGGTTGCACATCAAATACCCGACTGGCTGCGGAAATACTGCCGGTTTCCACAACGCAATTAAAATAATGTAAACGAGTAAGCATATAAGTACCTATTGAAATGAGCTGTCATTGAATTTTATAGATTAGCCAACTTATTCGATTATTGCCTAAAAAGCAAAAGTAGTTTGCTTTTTGGGTTATTGTTGGCTGAGGTGACAAAATATAGAATAGCCCCTATCTTGTTAAGCAAGCTCCAAATAATTTAATAAAAGGTACACACCATGAAAGCAATGATCATTAAAGAAATCGGTACAAGCGATGTTTTTCAATTAGTAGAAAAAGCAAAACCAATACTAAAATCTGGTCACATGGTTGTAGAAGTAAAAGCAACAAGCGTAAACCCGCTTGATACTATGTTACGTTCCATTGAACTGCCTTGGTCTGCAAACTTACCAGAAATACTACACGGCGACGTTGCTGGTATCGTGGTTGAAGTAAGCGAAGATGTAACAGATTTTAACGTTGGTGATGAAGTTTACGGTATGGCTGGCGGCATTAACGGTGTTGATGGTGCCCTTGCTGAGTTGATGTTAGTTGATGCACGTTTAATGGCACAAAAGCCTAAAACACTTACGATGAAACAAGCGGCTGCATTACCACTTGTTGCTATCACGTCATACGAAGCGCTAGTACACAAAATGAATGTACAAGCCGGTGATAACGTTCTTATTCATGGTGCAACGGGTGGCGTAGGTCATATCGCAGTACAACTTGCAAAAGTACTTGGCGCAACAGTAACGTCTACTCACTCAACGGCTAACGCAGAATTGGCGAAAACGGTAGGTGCCGATAACTTAGTCGATCACAGCAAAGAAACAGTGGCTGACTATGTACAAGCGTACACTGGCGGTATGGGTTTTGATAAGATCTTTGATACTGTGGCTGGCGAAAACATCCAGAAATCATTTGAAGCAGCTAAATTCAATGGTCACGTAGCGACAATTTTACCAATTGAAAACGTACTACAAGTGGCACTTAAAAGCTTGTCATTCCACAGTGTATTAATGTTGATCCCGTTATGCCACGGTATTAACCACGAGTCACACGGCCGCATTTTAACTGAAATTGCAACACTGGTTGATGCCGGTAAAATCACGCCAATCATTGATGACAGTAACTTTTCTATCTGGGAAGTAGCACAAGCACACGATCACCTAGGATCAGGTAAAGCGGTTGGTAAAGTAACCCTAACCGCTTAATTTAGCTATTATGTTTATTTAAGTACTCACATTTAATTAAGCACTGAAAAAGCATCAATAGATCTCTATTGATGCTTTTTCATGGAAGATAAAAAATAAAAGGTGAATAACGCAAAATTTATAACAGGTTCGCTTTTTAAACACATTTTTTATATGAGTTCGACGAGTACCATTGCACTCACTTTCTTATTTCTTGTCGATTTTCTAGATTTATATTACTTAAGTCTTTTAGGCCAGCAATCCGTCACCGCCGCGATAGGCTTTGCGGTCGCTAAATTATTTGTTACTAATATTTCAATTGTGGCGATACTATTATCGGTTTCTCTGCCGTTAGTCGTATTATCCCCGTTGCATTTGGAATGGTTTTTGCCTTTTATCTGATTGAATTAGAATCGAAAAATGTAAATGTAGCGAGCACGTGAGCGCCTACGTTTTATCAATCTTGTTAAGACGCGGGTTGTTATCCAAACAGTGCTGCGGATTAGCCGTTATTATCGTGCTTGGTCTTATCCTCTGCTTTCTTTGTTTTATTGGGCATTAAATTAGCAAGTAATTCGATTGGCATTGGAAATAAGATGGTGGAGTTTTTCTCACTGGCGATCTCGGTTAACGTTTGCAGATAACGCAGTAGGATTGCATTGGGCTCTTCGGCTAGTTTCGCTGCCGCTTCGACCAATTTGTCGGAGGCCTCCATTTCCCCTGATGCATGAATGACTTTTGCCCGTCGTGTTCTCTCGGCCTCCGCCTGCCGTGCAATCGCTCTGATCATGGTTTCGTTTAAATCAACGTGCTTTATTTCGACGTTCGATACCTTGATCCCCCAGCCATCGGTGCGTGAATCTAAGATCTCTTGAATATCGACATTGAGCACGTCTCTGTTGGCTAACATTTCATCCAGCTCATGTTGACCTAATACCGAACGTAATGTGGTCTGTGCGAGTTGTGATGTCGCCTGCAGGAAGTTTTCGACATTGATAATGGCTTTTTGTGGATCAATGACGCGAAAATAAATTACCGCATTAACCCGCACCGAGACATTATCGCGACTGATGACATCCTGACTGGGTACATCCATTACCACGGTACGTAAATCGACGCGTACCATTTGCTGAATCATTGGTATCACGATGATCAGACCGGGTCCTTTGACTTTTTCAAAACGACCGAGAAAAAAGATAACTCCACGTTCGTACTCACGTAAGATCCGAAACATGCTGATGGTTAGCAGGAGTAATAAGAATATGATTGCTCCGGTAAATAACATGCCGCTACTGAGGATTGCTTGCATCATTAACCTCCAACTCTGTGATTGGCAATAGGATCAGGGTTAAGCCATCAATGCCATTGATTTCTACCACTTGTCCTGCGATCAATTGCTGTGGGCAATAAGCCGCCCAACGCTCACCATTGATATTAATATAACCTTGGCCAATGAACCCGGTATCTATGGTGGCTTCAGCGCCAATTAATGCTTCTTTACCACTGACCACTTTATTTTTGCGTATATCCCACAAATAGCCAAATATAAAGATAAAGAACAGCAATGAGACGACGGCAAGGGCGGCGATAAGTTGTATGGATACTTGAAATTGCGGTAGATCAGTATCAAATAAAAATATGGAACCTAGGGTAAATGCAATGAGGCCGCCGAGCCCAAAAATGCCCACGCTCGGCGACATTGACTCTGCGATGAGCAATGCAATGCCCAGTAATAATAACGCCAGTCCGGCATAATCGAGCGGTAACAGTTGGAAGGCATAGAGTGCAATGAACAAGGAGATCGACCCTGTTACACCGGCGATACCAATTCCCGGACTGTAGAATTCGAGTAAGATGCCGTATACCCCTATTAACATCAGTATATAAGCGATATTTGGGTCGGTGATAGTGCCGATAAAGTTGCTGCGCCAATTGGGTTCACGTAGTTCCAGTGGACTGTTGGTTAATGTCAGTAATCTTTGCTGTTGCTTGATGGTAACGAGTTGGCCATCAAGTTTTTTTAATAGATGTTGAGGCGATTGCGCTAATAGATCGATGACGTTTTTATCTAATGCTTCAATGGCTGTGAGCGTGGCGGCCTCTGTCACCGCTAATTCTGCCCATTCGACATTACGGTTACGTAGTTGTGCTAAAGAACGGATATAAGCAACTGCATCATTAAGTACTTTCTTTTCCATGGCTGTTTTTTCTGCCACTGGAGATGATGTTGATGGCGTGGAAGAGGGCTGCTGCTCGTTAGCATCAGGATCAGATTCATCTGGCTGGGTATTGGGCTTGTTATCCGAGTTTGGTGCCGGTTGGTAAGGGTTAGCTGGTTTCTTGTCACCAGAGGGTAATGGATTACCAATGCTGACTGGGGTTGCGGCTCCTAAAGTAGTCGTCGTCGCCATCGCTGCGATATGACAGGCATAGAGTATGTAGGTACCTGCACTGGCGGCTCTTGCGCCGGGAGGATACACTAAACAGGCAATCGGGATATCTGAGTTTAAGATAGCTTGGTTAATATCGCGTAAGCTGGAGACTAACCCCCCCGGGGTGTCGATAGTAATGATAATTAACGGTGGGGTTGAATTACTGTTGTTGCCCGCATCAGTATTACTTTGCTGATTCGCCCGGTTAATTTCGCTGGTAAGATAATGGCTAACAGCAGGGCCGATAGCACCTTTGATGGTTAATACGGGCACCGTAATACCGACGTTGTCGGTGACGGGATCCGCAGGTTCAACTACGTTAGCATTTAACATACTGCTGTAAATCAATAGCATGCTTATCAGCAAGTAATACATAGGTAACATCTCGCAATCATATTACCTATTATTCTAGTTCATTAATACCGTGCGCGCGTCTTTGTGCATGGTAATTATTCACGGTTACTTTTTATAGACCTCATCGCGGACAGATTATTACTATGCTGTTCTACGAAAGCTTGAATTGACTGAGCAGCGTTTCTAATTCTTCGCCAGCGGCGGATAAGTCAGTGGAAACTTGTGTTGTTTCATGACTTGATGCTAATAATTGGGTAACCACATTTCGAATCTTGATCATGTTACGGTTTATTTCCTCAGTTACTGAACTTTGTTCTGTTGCGGCTGTGGCAATATGCGTTGTCATATCATTAATTGCAACTACAGCACTGATCATGCTTGTTACTGCGTTAGCCTGTAAATGAGTGATTATTGCTAATGCCACTAACAATGCAATGACCATGGGAACTATCGCAATAAGTAGTAGTTTATTCTGCATTTTCAAGTTATTCATGAGCAACCTTATGATCCAATAAAAATAACAATATGTCTTATTAGCTCATTTTTTTATCCATGTTTATATATTGTTGTGTCTAAATTGTTAACTTAGTGTTTATTTTTTATTTTTTTTTGGTTTCTTTGTTATCGCTACCGATAGTGGATATAACAGAGTGTTATTTTTGTTGGCGCCTGTTTAGATGCGGCTTTAACGTGTTTTCCTATGGTCTTTATCAATGAGATTATCAGATTGTGATGATGGGGTATTTTCACGGAATATAATGTTTTGTTCTTTTATGTGAGCGATATTTGGTGCATGTTAATCGGTTGTAGGTATTATGTTTATCTGTTTGTTGAATAAGTAACCCGATAATGTACGTGCGCATTATCATAAATCTAAGGGAAGGTATGTTGATGGAAGCTTTAACAAATTTTATTTCTGCGGTAAATAGCGTGGTATGGGGTGTTCCTATGCTCGTCATGATCCTCGGAGTTGGGTTGTACCTATCTTTGGGACTGAGATTAATGCCTATTTTGAAATTAGGTACTGGTTTTAAGCTGCTTTGGGCCGGACGTTCTGCTAGTGCTAAAAGCGAAGGTGAAATTACGCCGTTTAATGCGTTAATGACCTCACTTTCTGCCACGATCGGTACCGGTAATATTGCTGGTGTCGCAACGGCGATCTTCTTAGGTGGTCCGGGGGCATTATTTTGGATGTGGTGTACTGCGTTAGTGGGCATGGCGACTAAGTTTGCTGAAGCTGTTTGTGCGGTTAAATACCGTGAAAAGGATGCTAATGGTAACTTCGTTGGTGGCCCGATGTACTACATCAAAAATGGTTTAGGCCGTAAGTGGGCTTGGCTAGGCACTGCGTTTGCTATCTTTGGTTCTATCGCTGGTTTTGGTATTGGTAACACAGTACAGTCAAATTCGGTATCCGCGGCATTATCGAGCAGTTTTGGTATACCCCCATTGGCTTCAGGTCTGGTGATGATGGTATTAGTGGGTCTGGTCTTAATGGGCGGCGTAAAGCGTATTGCTGATGTCGCTGGTAAATTAGTCCCGTTAATGGCGATCTTCTATATCGGCGCTGGTTGTGTGGTTCTATTCATGAATGCGAGCGAGATCCCAGCTGCATTTGCCTTAATCTTTGAAAGTGCCTTTACGCCCGTTGCTGCCGAAGGTGGTTTTGCTGGTGCTGCGGTTTGGGCTGCTATTCGTTTCGGTGTCGCTCGTGGTGTGTTCTCGAATGAAGCCGGTTTAGGTAGTGCGCCAATTGCCCATGCTGCTGCACAGACTAACGATCCGGTACAACAAGGCCTTATCGCGATGTTAGGTACCTTTATTGATACCCTTATCGTTTGTACTATTACTGGTTTGGCGATTATTGTTACTGGTGCTTGGACATCGGGCGACACGGGTGCGGCATTAACGTCGGCTGCTTTCGCTAGCGCATTGCCAGGTATGGGTAACTACATTGTTGCTATTGCCCTGTCGGTATTTGCTTTCACTACGATCCTTGGTTGGAGCTTCTACAGCGAAAAATGTGTGCAGTATCTATTTGGTGTGAAAGCGATAGTACCTTTCCGTATCTTGTGGATCATTGCCGTGCCAATCGGTGCGACAAGCTCACTCAGCTTTGTGTGGTTACTGGCGGATACATTAAATGCGATGATGGCGCTGCCTAACTTGATCGCACTGGCACTGCTTAGCCCTGTGGTATTTAAGTTAACCAAAGAATACTTTGCCAAGCAAAGTGAGGCAGCTAAAGAATCGTAAGCAGTAACTTTCTCGTCTAGAGAGCCTTTGCTAACAAGTACGATTAAGCCCCGGTTTGATTTTCTTTGGAAAATTGGCCCAGGGTTTTATTTTATCCAGCCACAACGAATATTATTCATTGCCTGTCACTCTATCTTTCGCTACTGTGTTTTTAAAGATGTAATTGATATTACAATACGAGTGAGCAGGGAAAAACATTATTATGAGTTCAGATAAATTAGCCACACAACTTGTCTCGGCAGGACGCGATAAAAAATTCTCACACGGTGCAGTGAACCCGGTTGTTCAGCGTGCATCATCAATTGTATTTGATTCAGTTAAAGCGAAAAAAGCGGCAACAGCAAAACGCGCTGACGGTGCACTATTTTACGGTCGTCGTGGCACTCAAACTCATTTCGCTCTACAGCAAGCGATGACCGAGCTTGAAGGTGGCGAAGGTTGTGCGCTTTATCCTTGTGGCGCAGCTGCAGTGACCAATTCGATCTTGTCATTTGTAAGCGCGGGTGAGCATATTCTCATGACGGGTGCGGCCTATGAACCAACGCAAGATTTTTGTAATGTCATGTTAGCTAAAATGAACGTAGCAACAACCTATTATGATCCTATGTTAGGCGAAGGTATTGCAGCATTAATGCAGGCGAATACCAGTGTGGTATTTTTAGAGTCGCCAAGTTCGATCACGATGGAAATACAAGACATTCCGGCGATTGTAAAAGCAGTGCGCGCGGTAAATCCTGACGTGATCATCATGATCGATAATACCTGGGCGGCGGGTGTGTTATTCAAAGCTCTTGAACATGATATTGATATCTCAATTCAAGCCGGTACTAAATACATTATTGGCCATTCTGATTATATGTTAGGTACTGCGGTGGCTAATAAACGCTGCTGGGTACAACTTCGTGAACAGTCGTATTTAATGGGACAAATGGTTGATGCTGATACAGCCTACATGGCAAGCCGTGGTTTACGTACTATGGGTATACGTTTAAAGCAGCATGAAGCGGCTAGTATTCAAGTGGCTAACTGGTTAAGCACCTGTGCAGAAGTCGAGCGTGTTAATCACCCCGCATTACCAAGTTGTAAAGGCCATGAATTCTATAAACGTGACTTTAACGGTTGTAACGGTTTATTCTCGTTTATCTTAAAAGACAAATTAAGCAATGAACAACTGGCTAACTATTTAGATAACTTTGTCCATTTCAGTATGGCGTATTCATGGGGCGGTTATGAGTCATTAATCTTGGCTAACCAAGCTGCAGAATTAAATCGTATTCGTCCCGCTGGTGATGTTGATTTCACCGGCACCTTGGTACGTTTACATATCGGTTTGGAAGATGTTGAAGATCTGATCGCTGATTTAGACGCTGGTTTTGCGAGATTAAAATAACTAATACTGGTCAATATCTTGCGGTAAGCGCCATTATCACTTGCTGTTAATGGCGTTATATTCAAGTTACTGCCGATGTTAATTATTTTGATTACTTACTTAGGTAGTAGTTGCAATACCTTGGTTAACTTCGCTAATCCATTCTGGTCAGGTATGCCAAACCGTAACGCATTCTGTTCATCACACAAGCGTACATAAATCCCTTGCTGACACAATAATGCATATACCGCTGGCGCGTTGTCTAACCGTATGCTTTTAAATAACGCAGATCCTGCGACAGGGCAATCAAACGTAGTCATCAACAATAGCTCTAGTGCGGCCGATAAAGCCGTGAGACTTAATAATTGCTGCTGTTGCCATTGCGTATCCATTAAGGCTTTTTCGGTAATATATTGCGCGGGTCCATTGACTTCCCACGGACTGGATAATGTCTCCAATGCTTGCAACCATTGTTGATGCGCACTTAAAAAACCCAGGCGGATCCCAGCTAAACCAAAAAATTTACCCACAGAGCGCAATACTAATAGGTGCGGATTATCTGTGTGAGCGATAATAGATTGACTGGGCTCGACGACATCCATAAAAGCCTCATCAAGGATCAACCATCCTTTTAACATTTGAATGTTATCCAGTAATGCCAGTAACGTATTACGGCTGAAAAGTTCACCTGTCGGATTATTGGGGTTGATCACCACGACAATACAGTGTGCTGTTAATTGCGCGCTAGTCGGTAAGTGAGTGTATTGCTGGATCGTAAAACCTTGTTCACGCCAGGCTCTTTCATGTTCTTTATAACCGATTTGTGGTAGCCATACTGTCGTTTGCTCAGCTACGTGCTGTTTAAATACCGTTGGCAGTTGTTTGATCACGGCCTGACTGCCGCTAGTGGCGACAATATTAGTCGTAGCGTAATAGAGTTTCGCTGCCTTAACCAGTGACTGACTTGGCTGTGGTAGTTGCTGCCAAACCGGCGTTGGAATGGACGGTATCGGATAGCTGGATGGGCTGATACCAGTGGAGAGATCTAACCACTCAACAATGGGTCTGGCATATTGCAGTGCAACTTGTTGCAGTTGCCCTCCGTGCACTAATGTCATTTTAAATTCCTTGTTTGCTCTTTTTAGGCTAGTGTTTATTGAGTCAGTGTTTACTTGAATAAGCGCTTATTCAATATTTGAATTTAAGTTTAAATAAAATCGGTTAGACAGCGGCAATCAAACTAACCAAGAAACAGCTGATGATAAAAATGATGGCAGCATTGCGGACTAAATTTAAGCTGGGAATAATGTCTGCAGTAGTAACCTGCGGGCCTTGGCCTAGGGTGACAGATTTAACAATTTTGCCATCATAAATACCTTGCCCACCCAATGATACATTTAATACGGTGGCACCGGTGGCCATGACCCAACCACCATTTAAACTTTTATATTGTCGACCTTGGCGCCAGCCGTTACGCAGCGCGTTGAACACGCTGGTATGGCGACACCATAAGGCCTGACTTGCATACAGTAAACTCGATACTTTCGCGGTTGGCCACCCGAGTAAATCGTCCATTCGTGCCGCGCACCAGCCAAAATACAAAAACTGTGGATTTTTGTAGCCCCACATCGCATCGAGGGTATTCACCAAGCGATGTAAGATCACTAAGGGCGCACCACCAATCGCAAACCAGACTAAAGAAGCAATGACTGCATCATGGCCATTTTCTAATACCGACTCTGTGATCGCCCGAGCAATTTGTTGTTCGCTCAGATTGCTGGTATCTCGGCTTACCATGTAAGAACAAAAATGCCGTGCTTGTTGCATATCATCATTCATTAAAGGCGCAGCTATCTGTTTAGCATGTTTAACCAGACTATTATAACCCATAGCAGAATAGACAATGACAGCGTCGAGGCACCAGAATAGCAGTGTATCTTGATGTAATAGATAATATCCCAAGGGCAGGGGAAGGGTTAGCAAAGACCAGGCTAAAATGCCGAAGAGTTGAGTCCGCCAAGGTTTGTCATTACCTTTGCGATTGAATAAACGCTCTAGTTTTTGCGTTAAATTACCAAAACCGACTAATGGGTGATAACGACGTGGCTCACCCAGTAATATATCAAGTATAAATGCCGCCATCAGGATCACGCTGCCAGTCATGTAATCATTCATGCTTGCAGTGTACCGCTAATAGAAAAAGACTGCTTAAGATGATCAAACGCGGTGGTGGATACACCGCAATTCGCATATAACGGTAATTCATCATTGGCAGAGGCTTGATTAATCTGTGCTAAGAAACAGCGTAAAATATCACCGTGGGTCATGACTAAAATGGTTTGTTGTGGATAGGCTTCGGCAATTTCAATCAATGCATTTTTGAAACGCAGGGCACAAGCTTCGCCCGTTTCACCATTTGGCGGTGCATCTGCGGTCACTTGCAAAAATATATTATTGTAATCGGGATGTGTGCTGACCTTAGAAATGAGTGCGCCTTGCCAGTCACCAAAGTGTCGTTCGATGAGTGCGGGGTGTTGCTGTAGTGGCAGGCTAAGTGTTTGATTAATTATATTGGCGGTCATTTCTGCCCGTGGCAGTGGCGAGCTGATAATACGATTTATGGCTGGTGTGGCTAATCGCTGGGCGAGTTGCTGGGCTTGCAATAAGCCGGCTTCGGTCAGTGGACTATCTAACTGACCTTGGAGTTTTTGTTGCTTATTCCACAGGGTTTCACCATGACGGGCGAGAAAAAATAACGTTTTCATGATTAATAGGTTACATATTGCGAGATATAAGAAGTCATAATTTTATCATGATAGTGAAACGCTGAACAATCGTTAGGTTCGGGTTTGGAGTTTTGAATTGGATGGTATTTGAATTTAAGTTTTTAAATTTGAATTTTACTTTCCAATTGGTGTTTAATGCTTTAAAAGTTAATTATCTTGTTGATAGTGGATGAGTTTATATCGTTAGTCAGCGTGGCGACTGGCTTGCTTGTTAGCGACTATAATAGTATTATTTTGCCGCTAACAAGGATGATATAAGTGTTGTATTTACGATCAGGTTACTCATGGTAGTAAAGTACTTTTTAGCCCTTTTTAAACATTATCTACATTAGATCTTTATTCATCATCAGCACAATGACGTGCCTAGGGTTTTTTATGCCAACATCAGTGACGACAAATAAAGCAATAAATGCTACTCAAACAACGCCTTTAACCCGCTCTGAATCATTACAGCATGCTGCTATATTTGCATTTGGTGCGTTAATCATTTTTGCTGTTGGCTTTGCTCCGATGCAAATAGTACATAACGCTGCGCACGATACGCGTCATTCAATTTCATTTCCTTGTCATTAATTTAATTTTTGAGTGTTGCTATTGAAGGTTGTTATTGATTATTTAGTGATGAATTTATTGGAGCGTGTTTGATGTTTTTTCGTCGTATTATGTTTAGTGCCGTGATGGTCGGTATGCTTACTGGCATATTATTGAGTGCAATTCAAGTCATTGGCGTTACTCCGATCCTGTTAGATGCCGAAGTATATGAAGTGGCTGGTGAGTCGGTACAAATAATGCCAAATATGTCAGGGGCCGAGTCACATCACAGGGATGAAGCGTGGGGACCCGAAGATGGGGTTGAGCGTGTTGGTTATACTGTGTTGGCAAATGTATTAGCTGCCATTGGTTTTGCCTGTATGTTGTTAGTTGCCATGAGTCAGTTTGAGTCACGTGGTTTGGTTAAACTGACTAAGTTGCAAGGTATACTCTGGGGATTAGCGGGGTACTTTATCTTTTTTGTGGTGCCTGGTGTCGGTTTACCTCCAGAGGTACCGGGTTCTTCTGCTGATTTACTTGAGCATCGTCAAGCCTGGTGGTTGTTGGCCGTTTGCGGCGCAGCGATTAGTTTAGTTACGTTTGTATTCGCCCCAGTTAAATTCAAATTATTCGGTTTACTTAGTTTGGCATTGCCCTTCGTTGTGGGTGCTCCGCACTTTGATGGACCACTGTTTTCTAATCCTGATGCCAATGTTGTCATGGCGCTGACTGAATTACATCAGCAGTTTATTGTGGCGACGACGGTCAGTAATTTTATTTTCTGGATAGCCCTCGGGATGTCTTGTGCGTGGATGCTGAAAAGTTCGTTGCACGCTAGATTATAATAAATAATAAATAATAAATAATAAAGATAAAGGTTAAATATTGCTGATGTCCCGAGTTAACTTTCCATTTACGGCCGTATCGGGTCAGTCACTGTTTAAGACAGCACTGATCCTGGCGGCGATTAATCCTGGTATTGGCGGGGTATTGGTGAATGGCCCACGCGGCACAGCTAAATCGACGTTAGCCCGCGGTTTTGCAGACATATTACCGAATGAATTACAAAACTTTGTGACCTTACCGCTCTCTGCGACAGAAGAGATGCTAGTGGGGTCGCTGGATTTACAATTGGTATTGAGCGAGCAAAAAGTTAATTTCAAACCGGGTATTCTGGCCAAGGCTCATCAGGGTATTGTGTATGTTGATGAAGTTAATTTATTAGCTGATTCGCTGGTGGATCTATTATTAGATGTGTCGGCCAGTGGTATTAATTATATTGAGCGTGATGGGATCAGCCATCAACACGACTCCCGCTTTATATTATTAGGCACAATGAACCCTGAAGAAGGGGAACTACGTGCCCAGCTATTAGACCGATTCGGTTTATCAGTTGAGTTATCAGCACAATACAGTATTAACGAGCGGGTTGAAATAGTCTGCTTACGTGAAGCGTTCGATCAAGACCCTAACGCGTTTATAGCGACATACGCAGACCAACAGCAGCAGTTACAACAAGACATAACCAACGCGCAGGCCTTACTTGGGCAAGTGAGTTGTCCGCTGGCATTACGTCAGTTTATTGCCCAACGTTGCCATGATGCTAATGTTGACGGTTTACGTGCTGATATTGTTTGGTTTAAAACCGCGCTTGCCCATGCTGCTTGGCAAGGTCATGCTGAAGTGACGAAAGCGGATATCCTCGCGGTTGAAGAATTGGTATTAAACCATCGCCGTAATGCGGGTTCATCACAATCGCCACCGCCAGCAGAACATAATCAACACCAGCCGGCATCATCAACATCACCATTTTCTCGGCCTGAGTCGACATACCCACAAGCGTCAAAATTTTCGCCGCCCTCGACTTCAGCAGAACAAGCTGGTTCGAATACGCAGCAGCAAAGCGATAGTAGTGAATGGGGCTGTATGCCTGCGGTTTCTCAGCCGATGACCAATATTTTGGCTGTAGAGCTACCGATTAAACAACAAGACGCTAAAAAAAAACTAACCGATAAACTTGTCTTAGTATCAAAAAATAATAACGGTGCGGTGTTAGGCGGGCAAAAAACTAGCCAGAACACCACCGCTTCTCCCGATTGGTTTGCTACTTTGGTTGCGTCATTAGGATGTTGGCCGCCAGCGGGTTTACGTTTTAAAAAAGCCAAAACCGGCCAGCCAATATTACATATTATTTTATTGGATACCTCGGGGTCAACATTAAAAAAGCTGCAATTATCGCGTGCTAAAGCGGCCATTATGCATATTGCAGAACAGGCTTATAAACAACGTGAGTTGTTGTGTATTTTTGGGTTTGGTAACGATGCGATCGAAGCGGTTATGCCAAAACAAAAAGCCCCAAAATATATTCAGCATCTGCTTGATGGTATAACTGCTGGTGGCGGCACTCCAATCAGAGAAATGTTAACGCAAGTACGTGCCTATCAAGCTAACAGCCAGAAACAACAAGGCGGGTTAGCGTTTCGCAATTATGTACTGACTGATGGGCGTATTAGCCAAGACGTTGATGATCTTAAATTAACGGGTCATACCGTATTGATAGATACTGAAGACAGTGCCATTAAACGTGGCCGTGGAGTTGAAATTGCCCAGCAGCTCGATTGTGAATATGTAGTACTACCGACTTAAATTTAGCTTAAATAAATAGCTGTATATCTTAACATAACCATTTGTTGTAAGAGTTGTAATCAATGACCAGAGTTCTTTGTCCTGCACTAATATTAGCGGCACCTTCGTCTAGCCAAGGTAAAACCACGATCACTGCCGCATTGGCCTCCATGTTGACCAAGCAAGGCAAACTGGTTCGCGTATTTAAGGTGGGTCCTGATTATCTCGATCCACAAATACTACGGCAGGCATCTGGGCAACCTGTTGAACCGTTAGATTTATGGATGGGCGGCCCTGAGTATTGCCAGCAAAAAATGTATGAAGCGGCGCTGGTGGCCGATATTATTTTAATCGAAGGGGCGATGGGGATTTTTGATGGTGATCCATCAAGTGCCGATCTTGCTGCGCATTTTGGTATTCCGATTGCGATTGTGATGGATGTAAAAGGCATGGCACAAACTGCTGCCGCAATCGCAGTGGGTTTAGCTAATTTCCGCGATGATTTTGATGTTACCGGACTGATTGCCAATAATTGTGGCAGTGAACGCCATGCGCAATTGATCCGTGATGCCCTGCCTGCAAGTTTACCGTTACTGGGCACATTAAAACGCTCTGATGCTATCACGTTACCCGAGCGGCATCTTGGCTTGGTGCAAGCGGAAGAGATCCAAGCCGAATTAAAACAAAAATTAGCGGCGGGTATCGAGTGGATTGAAGCATCGGACTTAAAGTATATTCTTGACGTAGTAAAACCGGTTGAGTTTCATCCGGTTGCGAAGGAAAAATTATTACCAATAGCACCAGAACTGGCTGGAAAGACCATTGCGATCGCTAAAGATACAGCGTTTAGTTTTATCTATGATGCTAATTTACGCTTGTTAACGGATCTGGGCGCGAGTTATGTATTTTTCTCACCTATGTATGATGACGTGATGCCAAAAGCGGATGCGTTGTGGTTACCGGGCGGTTATCCAGAACTGCATGTCGATAAATTGACAAGTAACTTATCTATGTTGCAATCGATTCGTGACTTTGCGCAAACCGATAACGCTATTTTGGCGGAATGTGGAGGATTTTTGTATTGCCTTGAGTCGTTGGCTGACTTGCAAGATAACTCATTCACCATGTTGGGATTACTGCAAGGTAAAGGTCAAATGCGTGAGCGTGGTGGCTGTCAAGGCATGCAAACAGCACCGTTACCGGAAGGCGATATTCGTGGTCACTCTCATCACCGATCATTAAGTTTTGATACACCTGAGCCGATTGCTATCGGCCGTCGTCCTAAACATCCGGCACCGGGTGAAGCTATTTATCGCGTCGGCAATATCACCGCCAGTTACTTACATTTATTTTTTCCATCCAATCCACAGGCTATCGCAGCACTTTTTAAGGAATTATAGACTTATGTTAATGGAACAGTTACCGATTATTTTATTGGGTTTTACCCTGGGTATGATGCATGCACTGGATGCGGATCATGTGATGGCGGTTTCCAGTCTGAGTAATCAGAAACCAAGCCTACGCCGAACAGTATTGTTCAGTGCTAACTGGGCGATTGGTCATGGCAGTGTGTTGGTCATCAGTGGCTTGTTGTTATTTGGTCTTGGTATTGCACTGCCTGAAGCATTAATTCATGTTGCCGAGATGAGTGTTGGCGTACTACTTATCGGGTTAGGTCTGTATTCATTTTGGCAGTTTAGACAACAAAAATTAGTGATAACTAAGCATCGTCATGGCGATGTCGAACACAGTCATTGGCACCATGATGAACATGGTAAAGATGTAGAGAAAACCGCGACCAAAGACGGTCATTTACCGGTAATGGTTGGTGTTTTACATGGCCTAGCTGGGAGTGCTCCGGCACTGGCGTTGATCCCTGCTATCGGACAAACCGAGTTATCGGTAGTGATTGGCTATTTGTTGATGTTTTCGATTGGCGTGATGTTATCTATGATGGCGTTTGGCTTGGGCCTTGGCTCACTGCAAGGTTTATTAAAACAGCGCTATGATATGCTATTTTATTGGAGCCGTCGCGTGATTGCGTTAGCTTCAACCTTGTTAGGCTGTTTCTGGTTGTATCAGGCGGTTTGATTTTATGTGGCCAGAGAGTGATGAAACCAGTAAAAAACTAAGAACTGGTTTAACAACAGGTTGTTGTGCAACAGCTTGCTGTGTTGCTGCTGCCCATCATTTACTCAGTAAGACGACAACGGATACAGTCAACGTGACGTTACCCAAAGGTAAGGTTGTTGACTTGAGTATTATTCAATACCATTTTTTGTCACCTCTGAGCACGCGTGCTGATGTGACCAAAGATGCGGGTGATGATCCCGACGTGACGCATGGTGCGACAATATTTGTAGAGCTAACGCTAACGCCGCAATCGGGCATTGTGTTTAAAGCTGCGCAAGGTGTTGGTATTGTTACTCGTGAAGGACTTGCTCTGGCAGTGGGTGAACCGGCAATTAATCCGGTGCCGCGCCAAATGATGACTGAACACTTGCAATACATGGCCGCAGAGCACGATTATCAAGGTGGCTTTGCAGTCGCGGTCGGTGTTGAAAACGGTGAACAGATTGCATTGAAAACCATGAATGGCCGCTTGGGTATCGTTGGTGGTTTATCTATTTTAGGCGTATCAGGGATTGTTCGCCCCTTTTCTTGTTCTGCGTATATCGCCTCTATTTTTCAAGGTCTGGATGTCGCCACGACGAATGGTTATACCCACATTGCCGCCTCCACAGGCAATCGCAGTGAAGATGCAATTAAAGACTATTATCAACTGCCCGATATCGCGTTAATTGAGATGGGCGACTTTGTTGGGGCGGTAATAAAACACATCAAAAAAGTACCTGTGCGTAAACTGAGTATTTGTGGTGGTTTTGGTAAAATAAGTAAATTAGCCATGGGTAAATGGAATCTGCACAGTAAGGTTTCTGCTATTGATTTACCTTTTTTAGCGGAGCTTGCCCAGCAGCAAGGTGCAAGCTTTGAGTTAATGACCATGATGGTAAATTCAAATACCTCGATCGAGGCGTTAAACCATTGTTATGCGCATAAAATTGATTTGGCAACCGCTGTGTGTCAGGCTGCATTTACACAGGTGAGCAGTAAAATACCTGCACACACTGAATTAGAAATATGGGTTATTAACCGACAGGGAGATTTGATTGGCTTTGCTGATCATAACTAAGTCAGAATGAAATTATTATTACTGGGTGGTACTGCCGATGGCCGAAAACTGGCAACCCAATTACATGCCAGCCATATTCCACTGATTTATAGCGTCGCAGGACTGGTACGTGCACCGAATGTCGATTGTGACATTGTCAGTGGTGGTTTTAGCCAGTTTGGCGGCTTAGCACAGTATATTAATGCGCAAAACATTACGGCAATTTTAGATGTCACACACCCTTATGCGCAACAGATGAGTAGCACCGCAGCGCAAGTTGCCAAAGATTGTGGTTTACCTTATTGGCGTTTTCATCGCCTGCAATGGCAGCAAGGACGCGATGATAATTGGCAAACATTCACTCGCTGGTCACAATTATTAACCTTGTTAGAAGCACAATCTTCACTTGAGTTAGCACACGTTAGCCAGCTCTGTCCTTTCTTCACTGTCGGCCAATTAGAGCCGCAATTACTCAGTTTAATCGCGGATTCCTCATTGGTATCATTACCGCAATTAGTGCGTACGGCGGTTAAACCCAAAACAGCATTATTACCTGCAATGCAATGGTTAAAAGCCATCGGGCCATTTGCGGTTGATGATGAGATCACCTTGTTTGAACATTATGGTATCAATGCGCTGATCACCAAAAACAGTGGCGGCGACTCGACTATCGCGAAGTTAACGGCAGCACGGATATTGGGAATACCGGTATTCATGCAAACACGGCCAAGCTTACCGCCAGCGGATGTTGAGTTTAGCAATCGAGATGAGTGTCATGCGTTTGTCTGTCAGCAATTTGTAACTTATTAACCCTTTAACAGATTAATTGGTTTAACTAATTAACAAGAATAGTAGCCGCATTATATGGATTATAATTACGAAATTCGACCACAGCAAATTGAGCAAGAAAGCTTTCGCCAAATACGCCAATTAACCGCATTAGACCATTTTAGCAAAGAACAGCAACAAGTAGTGATGCGTATTGTGCACAGTATTGGTATGCCTGAGGTGAGTGAGCAAGTTCATTTTAGCCGTAATGCTTGCGCAAGTGGTATCGACGCTATCAATGCACAAGCGCCTATTCTATGTGATGTAGAAATGGTGCGCCACGGTATTACCAAACGCATGATCTCGCAACCGCCACTTTGTTATCTTAACGATCCGCGCGTGCCTCCTCTCGCTAAACAAAGAGGTGAAACCCGTACCATGGCGGCGTTAGAATTTTGGCAACAAGATCTGGCCAACAGCATCGTTCTCATTGGTAATGCGCCAACCGCATTGTTTCGGTTATTAGAAATGATAGCCAACGGCGCACCAAAACCAGCCTTGATTATTGGTATGCCGGTGGGTTTTGTTGGGGCCGCAGAATCAAAACAAGCATTGTGGGATGCCCATGAGAAATTGGGGATTGAATGTATCACCTTGCTTGGTCGCCAGGGTGGTAGTGCAGTGACTTCTGCGACCTTAAATGCCTTGTTACGTTGTGTAAATGGCGAATGGTATTAAATGATGCAAGATAGCGATAAGGCAATTCATAAGACCATTAATAAGACAGATAGCCGAGTCTGCATTGATGTGATTGGTTTGGGTGTTGCAGAACACGCATTGTTAACCCCCGCTGCGCAGCAAGCCATACAGCAAGCTGAGGTGATAATTGGTTCTGATCGTCAGCTAGCCGTTATTAGTCAATTGTTGATTAGCAATGTTGAACATCAGGCAGAACCTAAGCCTCAACCTAAACAAACGCTGTTACCGGCATTATCTCAGTTACTTGTGTTATTAGCTGCGCATCAGCAACAGCGGGTGGTGATATTAGCGTCAGGCGATCCGTTACATTATGGTATTGGTCGTTGGTTGCTGACTAAATTTGGCAAAGATAATTTACAGTTTCATGCCGGTATTTCGAGTATGCAAGCGGCTTGTCATGCATTAGGTTTGGCACTGCAAGATGTTGAAGTATTAAGTTTGCATGGTCGACCGCTGGCCAAAATTCGTACCTGTCTTAAAACCAAACAAACCTTAGTGATATTGACAGATAAACACAGTCAGCCTCAGCATTTAGCCCAAGAATGTATTAACGCCGGATTTGCACAATCGATTATTTGGGTGTGTGAATTATTGGGTTATGCCCAGCAGCGTATTCGTGCATTTACTGTTACGCAATTAATGGCAGCATCAGCATTAAGCTTTGACCCATTACATGTATCTGTGATTGAACCACTTGGTACTGGCGGCATATTGCCAAACTTTCCGGGTATTGAAGATCATTGTTTTGTTACCGATCGCGAAGCGGGCAAGGGCATGATCACCAAACGTGAAGTACGTTTGCAGATCTTATCCCTCATGCAACCGAGCAAAGGCGATGTAATTTGGGATATTGGTGCGGGTTGTGGTGGTGTTGCGGTTGAGTTGGCTTATTGGCAGCAGGACGCAAAAGTATATGCCATAGAGCATCATCCCGAGCGATTAAGCTGTCTGGTAGCAAATCAACAGCGCTTTGGTGTTGTGGCTAACTTAACCATTATTACAGGCCGCGCGCCAGCTGAACTAGCGACATTACCAGTAGCGAATAAAATATTTATTGGTGGCAGCGATGGTGAGTTAGCGTCGGTATTAGCCCTAAGTTGGCAACAATTACCTGCTGGTGGGGTATTAGTTGCCAGTGCGGTAACGGAAACCACCAAGTACCAATTACAGCATTTTGCCCAGTCGTTGTCCGAACAACAAACGGAAACCTTGCAAGTAGCGATTAGCAAGGGCACTAAATTAGCAGGTCAGTTAATGTATAAACCGAATCTCCCAGTGACCTTATTTAAGTTTACCAAATATGAAGAAGTTGATAATGAAGTATAACCAGCTAGGTAAATTAATTGGTGTTGGCGTTGGTCCGGGTGATCCTGAGCTGATGACGTTAAAAGCCTTTCGTTTGCTACAGCAAGTGGACGTGATCTGTTATTTAACCAATGACGATAATGTCTCGCAGGCCAAAATAATCGCCAGTGACGCGATTGCCGCCAGAAAGTCACCTGCCATTGAGATCGGCATTGTGATGCCAATGAGTAAAGACCGTACCTTAGCTAACCAAGCTTATGATGATGGCGCCACTCGCGTTCAACAACAATTAGAGCAAGGCAAGGATGTGGTTTTTATCTGTGAAGGTGATCCGTTATTCTTCGGTTCATTCAGTTATTTGTTAGAACGCTTACAAGATCAGTTTGTCTGTGAAGTGGTGCCGGGAATTACATCTATTAATGCTGCGGCATCAGCATTAGTAAGCCCTCTGACGGCATTAACAGATTCTTTTGCTGTGGTGAGTGGTCGGCATAGTGATGAATTCTTACGCCAAACCTTAAGCGAACACAACAGTGTGGTGATCATGAAAGCGGGTCAATCTCGTCCGCGTATTTTAGCTGCATTAGCGGCAACAGGGCGCACCCAAGATGCCAGCTATTTAGAATATATCAGCCGTGAACAACAGATTATCGAGAAAGACGTGACTAAGCTGGCGCATGAAGCCGGGCCGTATTTTTCGTTGTTTGTGGTTCGTCATAACGCAACAACGAGGTAAACCATGATCCGTATTGTGGCGTTAACGGAAGCGGGCGAAAAACTAGCGAAACAAATCCAGCAACTACTGCCTGAGCAAAGCGACATCTGGTTTAAACCCAAGCCGTTCACGGCACAGGTGCAGCAGGCATTTCAAGCCGGAGAACGGCTTATCTTGATCTGTGCGACGGGTATTGCGGTGCGGACATTAGCGCCCGTATTAGGGCATAAAAATACTGATCCAGCGGTCTTGGTATTAGATGAAGCGGGTCAGTTTGTGATCCCGTTATTATCCGGTCATGAAGGTGGCGCTAATGACTGGGCTGATAATATTGCCAGTTTGATTGAGGCGCAATTAGTGATGACCACCGCTAATCCTTACCTGTCACCGGTATACAGTGTCGGCATGGGCTGTGAGCGACATTGTCCGGTGGATAAATTATATGAATTATTAATGGCTTGTTTAGCGCAAGCTAATTTAACTCTCGCGCAAATTAGTCATATTAATAGCATTGATATTAAAGCCGATGAACTCGGTTTAATTGCATTAGCAAAACAGATTGATAAACCTTTTGTTACTTGGGATAAATACCAGTTATGCGAAATGGAAGCCTTATTAAGTACCAAGTCAGATTATGTATACAGTGTTGTTGGGGTATATGGGGTCGCAGAATCGGCCGCCTTATTTGATGTACAACAGATCACCCAACAACAAGGTGAATTAGTTTTAACCAAGCAAAAATCAGCGGTAGCTACCTGCGCAATAGCCAGAGCATATCCAAAAAATTAAGCAAAATAGCGTAGTTACAAAGGTGATGAAATGAGTAAATTATTTTTAATTGGTACCGGACCAGGTGATAAAGACTTGATTGCACCAAAGGCGATAGCCGCTATTCAAGCCAGCACAGATTTAGTGGCTTATGGCTTGTATCTGGATTTATTAGGTGATGTTTGTGATGGTAAAACCCATCATGATTTACCACTCGGGCAAGAAATTGATCGTGCTCGTTTAGCATTGAGTTTAACCGCCAGTGGCAAAGATACGGCGTTAGTATCAAGTGGTGATATCGGTATTTATGCGATGGCTACCTTGGTATTTGAATTATTAGATCGCCAGCTGCAAGGCCTAGAAGATCACCCTGAGTGGTTAGATGTGGATATTGAAGTGGTACCTGGTATTTCGGCAATGCAAGCAGGCGCCAGTCGGGTTGGCGCTATGCTCGGTCATGATTTTTGTACTATCTCGTTATCGGATTTATTAACACCTTGGGAAACCATTGAGAAACGTATCCATAGCTGTGGTACCGGGGATTTTGTGGTGTCGTTTTATAACCCCAGATCGAAAAAACGTGATTGGCAGATTAATACCGCGCGAGATATTTTACTGCAATACCGTCCTGCCAATACGCCAGTATTATTAGGCCGTCAACTTACCCGTGAAGATGAAAGTATTACCATGACCACATTAGACAAACTACATTCTGATGATGTTGATATGTTCACAATGGTGACGGTTGGCAATAGTCAGTCTCGTCATATCATCAACGGCCAAAAAGAATGGATTTATACACCGCGAGGATATAATAAAAAATTATGACAGTTTATTTCATCGGTGCAGGACCGGGTGATCCCGAGTTGATCACGGTCAAAGGGCAGAAATTAATTAATAACTGTCCGGTAATTTTATATGCAGGATCATTGGTGCCTCGGGCATTATTTGCGGATGTGGAAGAGACTGCGGAGCAGATTATCGATACCGCACCAATAGCCCTGGATGAGATCATTGAACATATCCGAGTGGCGGATGCAGCAGGCAAAGACGTTGCTCGCGTGCATTCTGGTGATCCTTCTTTATACGGCGCGATTGGCGAACAGATCCGCCGTTTAGAGCAATTGGATATCGATTATCAAGTGATCCCAGGGGTGACTGCAACGGCGGCCTCAGCGGCGTGGTTACGTAAAGAGTTAACATTATCTGGGGTATCACAAACTATTATTTTTACCCGTTATGAAGGCAAAACTCCGTTTCCAGAACGTGAGCGTTTACCCGCATTGGCAGCCAGTGGTGCGACACTCGCGATCCATTTAGGCGTGACTAAGATTGCTAAAATTGTCGATGAACTTATTCCGTTTTATGGCGAAGATTGCCCTGTGGCCGTTTGCTACCGTACCTCATGGCCAGACCAGGACAAAGTGATTGGTACGTTAAAAGATATTGTTGAAAAGGTCAGAGCGAAGAAATTTACTTTAACTGCCCTTATTCTGGTCGGCCATGTATTAGGTACGCAGAAGTTTGATGATTCGTATTTATATGACAAAGACCAGCCACATATTTATCGCCCACCAGTGAAATAATAACGCTGTTTTTTATTGCCGTAACTAAGCCAATTGAGTAGCTCTTAATTGGCTTTTTTGTTTTTTTAATTAAAATGAGAAACAAAAAAACGTGGCATTCAGCAATGTAATGGCATCGCTGGTATTAGTTTTTATCACCCGCCGCTTTTTCTTCGGCAATGATCTGTTCTGGTAATTGGCTCATGAAGTATCCGCAGATATTGTCATTCACCATGGTACGTGGACCATGTGGATGAGCAATATGCTTGTAAGGTGCATGATGATGGCCGTGACGATGAGAGTGGCTGTGGTCATGTGAATGACTATTATTGTGTTCATGACTATTACTGTGTTCATGACTGTGCTCACCTTCAGCTTTAAATTCGGCATGATGGTGATGAACATCTACTTCGCCACGTGCTAGGCGCGCTTGGAAATCGGCCATTAGGGTAATACTTGGCGCTGGTTCGGCAATAGTTTCATTGATACGTAGTTCAAAAGTATTGATCACATGGTCTTGCGCGCGCAGGTAATCAGCTTTGAAAAACGTAACATCAGGGTTTTCATTGGCCACTTTATCAACATAATTGTAGATACGGTCGATTAGCTTGCCACCGAATAAGAAATAAGGTGCCACCACGATCTTTTTGAAGCCCAGTTTTAGTGCCATTTCTAAACCACGGCCTACAGACGGGAAAGTAACACCAGAATAAACTGTTTCTGACCAACCAAAACCCAGGTTTTCACAAGCGATACGAGTCAGTTTAGCTGCATCGGCATTAGCATCAACAACCGATGTACCACGACCAACCACAACCAACATGGTGTCGTAAAGTTCACCCGCAGCTGGGATCGTGTCGTGACCAAGTGCATTGAGAATACGCTGTTGAAACGCCATGATCATTTCATCATGTAAGCCTAGTTCTTTACCGTATTCGATAGTCAGATTAGGGTGCTTGGCTTGATACGTCGTTAATACCGATGGAATGTCATTTTTAGCATGGGTTGCCGCAAATAGCATGCCTGGTACTGCATGGATCTTAGTGACACCTTGGGCCACTAAACGATCTAACGCGGTATGCAAATTCGGCGCAGAATATTCCAGAAAGCCATATTCAACTTTCAATTCTGGATGACGTTCTTTTAGTCCCTTTGCTAATAAAGAAAACTCTTCTTCTGCGATCTTCGCACGGCTGCCGTGCCCACAAATAAGAACACCTGAAGTTTCAGGCAATGTTGCAATTGTTGTCATGATTAATACCTCTGCGCGCCAGTATACGACAAAATAGTTAAACACTGATAATGCTTTATAGCGTTTGCCTCCAACTTATAATAATAAACAAACATTGTAATAACCCAGGACTCAAATTATAATTTCAGCACTTTTCGCTCATCAACATGGCAGTTTGGAGCTATACATGCAATTAAAAAAAATCCCCGTTACCGTAGTTACCGGTTTTCTTGGCAGTGGTAAAACCACCTTACTTTCTAATATTTTAAAACAAGCTGCGGGCAAACGTATCGCAGTTATCGTTAATGAATTTGGCGAACTGGATATTGATGCGGATTTATTACGCAGTTGCCCACTCGATTGTGACGATGAATCGACCCCGCAACGGCAGGGCAAGAACGGTATTTATGAATTAGCCAATGGCTGTATTTGCTGTACGGTAGAAGAAGAATTTTTACCTGTGATGAAAGAGTTAGTCGCACGTCGTGATGATATCGACCATATTCTGATTGAAACCAGTGGTTTGGCATTACCTAAACCCTTGGTTCAGGCATTCAACTGGCCGGAAATAAAGCAATATTGTACGGTCGATGCGGTGATCACCCTGATTGATGGCCCGGCTGTGGCTGCGGGTCGTTTTGCCAATGATACCGACAAGGTACAAGCACAGCGTTTGGCTGATGAAAGCTTAGATCACGATCCAAGTTTACAAGAATTACTGGATGATCAATTAAGTGCGGCAGACTTAGTGCTGGTCAGTAAAAACGATTTATTGACCGACGCTGAGCGTGAACAGGTTAAAATTGTGGTCGCTAACCGGGTTCCCGATGCCGTTAAAACCATTTATGTCGACAATGGTGACATTGCCCTAGACGTTATCATGGGTTTAGATTCGGCGGCAGAAGAGCAAATTGATCATCTGCATAACCATCATGATCATCATCATGCGCATGGCGCACATCACGACCACGCTCACGACCACTTCGATTCTTTTGTGTTGACGTTTGGTGAAGTGGATGGTCCGCGTTTACAGCAGATCTTAACGCAATTATTAACCGAGCATAATATCTTCCGGGCCAAAGGTTTTGCGGCCTTACCGGGTAAACCTATGCGTCAGGTACTACAAGCAGTGGGTGAACGCCTTAATGTGCATTTTGATCGGATGTGGAATAGCGATGAAGTACGTCAGACTCAGTTAGTGGTGATTGGTAAAAATCTTGACCGTAAGGTGCTGGAAAGTGCACTGCAACAAGCCGTTATTGGCGCCGATGATGCTGTAACTGCCTAATGCATTTATTGGCGGCACAACCCGGTGGTTTCACCGATGACGAAGGTATCATTGATCTTGAGCAATCACCGGCGGACATTGTTATTTTGTCAGCTGCCGATAGTTCATTGGCGGCACTGGCCAGTGCCGCTGAAGCATTAGCCCCTGATTTCCCCTCCATCCGGTTAGCTAACTGGATGCAATTATTAAAACCTGCCGCATTCGATCTCTATCAAGATAAAGTACTCGATCACGCTAAAGTGGTGGTGGTGTCTTTATTGGGCGGCGAAAATTACTGGCAGTATGGTTTTGCGCAATTACAGGCATGGTTAGCGGCGGGTTCGGTCAGAAATCCTCGCCAATTAATCATAGTGCCGGGTGATGATACAGCTGATGAGGCATTATTTTCGGCATCAAGTGTCGCTCGTGATGACGCGGTTGCAGTGTGGCGTTATTTGCGAGAGGGTGGCGAAGTCAATATAAACAACCTGTATCATTATCTGGCCAGCCAATACCTCAACCACAATTATGCATGGCGGCCACCACAAGTGCTGCCAAATTGCATGTTGTATATGCCCAAAGCGATACAGGCAGCGCTAAGACATGATAACAAATCGTATCAACAAGTCAGTTTGAATGATTGGCAGCAGCGTTGGCAGCAAGTCTCGGATCGCGCTGATGTGAGTGAATCAGATCGACCTATTTGTTTATTGCTGTTTTATCGCAGTCATTTACAAAGTGACAATACCGCGATGTTTGATGGTTTAATCGATTGTATTGAGCAGCAGGGCATGTTGCCATTACCGATTGCGATCCAATCATTGAAAGATGATGAATCTATTGGCCTAGTGAATGAGTTATTATTACAGACTCAAGCGAAAGTGATCATCAATACCACTGGTTTTTCTTGTAACCGCGCCGCTAGTCCCGATTTAAGCGCTGAACCTAGCTCATTCATTTCACCGTTTAGCCTTAACATTCCAGTATTTCAGTTAGTGTTATCCAGTAGTACCGAACAAGATTGGCTGGATTACAAACAAGGTTTACGCAGTCGTGATATTGCTATGCAAGTGGTATTGCCAGAAATGGATGGCCGTATTCAGACCCGGGCGGTAAGCTTTAAAACCGCCGCTAATTTTAGTGAGCGCTGTCAAACCGCCATTGTTAAATATCAGTTACACCGCGAACGGGCAGAATTTGTGGTGACCTTGGTCTTTAAATATTGTCAGTTATCGATAAAAGCCAATCAAGACAAACGCATCGCCTTGATTATTGCTAATTATCCCACCAAAGATGGGCGTATTGGTAATGGCGTTGGTTTAGATACCCCCGAGTCAACGGTGAATATTTTAACGGCGTTAGCCGCGGCTAATTATCCGGTCGATAATATTCCTGAAAATGGCACTGCGCTGATCAATGAGTTACTCGGCTCTATTACTAACAATCCAGATACTTTGCACCATCTAGGTTGCTGGCAAAGTATTGCGGTTGATGAATATATGCAGTATCTACAACAGTTACCGATTGAGAATCAACAGGCTATTTTGGATAAATGGGGTGGGCCAGAGCAGGATCCTAAATATCGGGACGGTCGCTTAATGCTATCCGGTATTCGCTTAGGCCAAACCTTTGTGGGAATTCAGCCCGCGCGGGGGTTTAATATTGATTTAGCCGCTAATTATCACGATCCCGATTTAATTCCGCCACACAGTTATTTGGCATTTTATTTTTGGTTACGTCATAGCTATCAAGTGGATGCCATTATTCATGTGGGTAAACACGGTAATTTAGAATGGTTACCGGGCAAGGGTAATGCATTATCAGAGACGTGCTGGCCTGATCTGGTATTGGGGCCGATGCCGAACTTTTATCCTTTTATTGTTAATGATCCGGGGGAAGGCGCACAGGCTAAGCGGCGTATTCAGTCGGTGATTATCGACCATTTAATGCCGCCGATGACCCGCGCGGAAGTCTATGGCGAACTGGCTGAACTTGAAGGGCTGGTGGATGAATATTACCAAGCCATGGGCATGGATGAACCACGCGAACTTTGGTTGCGTGAGGCGATCGTAGATGCGGTGAAGAACTCGCATGTCGCCGAAGAGCTCGGTGGTAATAGTGATAGTTATGGTGATAGTGATAGCAGCGATGACATGTTTGCTGAACTCGATACTTATTTATGTGACATCAAAGAAGCGCAAATACGTCACGGTTTGCATATTCTTGGGGTATTACCGCAAGCGGATAAACTCAGCGATACCATCGTGGCCCTGTTACGGTTACCACGCGGTAAAGAGCATCACAGTCAGGGCATATTACATAATCTGGCGTTAGATCTTAATCTACAACAAGCGGGTGAGATATTTGATCCGTTGGCGGCCAGTAGTGATGTTTGGCAAGGGGCGAAACCATCGCTGTTAGCTGATCTCAGTGATGACAGTTGGCGAACAGAGTTTGATACCCATGAACGTCTAGAACTGCTCGCCATGCAGTTAGTCAGTGAGCTGGTATTAGTGAATGAAGCGACAATTGCACCGACCATTGCGACCGATAAATATAATAGTTTAATGACAGCGTTGCCACGCACCATGCAGCAGTTGACTTACGTCAAAAACACCTTATTAACAGCGTTAGAACAAAGTGTTGAGAATGAAATTTCAGCCTTGTTAGATGGCTTAGCTGGTTTATTTGTGGAGCCTGGACCGAGTGGCGCACCCACCCGAGGTCGATTAGATACGTTACCGACGGGCCGTAATTTTTTCTCGGTAGATAATCGCTCGATACCGTCACCTGCCGCATGGGCAATTGGCCAACGGTCAACGCAAGCTGTTATTGAACGCCATTTACAAGAACATGGCGATTATCCTAAACAACTAGGGTTATCGGTCTGGGGTACGGCCACTATGCGTACTGGCGGTGATGACATCGCCCAGGCATTTGCACTCATGGGGATCAAACCCATTTGGGCACCAGGTTCGCAACGGGTTATCGATTTTGAAATCATTCCCTGTGCATTATTAGGTCGTCCTCGTGTTGATGTGACGTTGCGGGTCTCTGGATTTTTCCGCGATGCTTTTCCCAATGTGATGAAACTGTTTGATGCAGCGGTATTGGCATTAGCGGATTATGACGATCCCGGTGCACAAAATACCATTCAACAAAATATTAAGCAGCGAGTACAAGAGTTATCTGCGCAAGGCCTGACCGAAGCTGACGCAAAACGCCAAGCGTCCTATCGAGTATTTGGCAGCAAACCCGGGGCTTATGGTGCCGGTTTACAGGGACTGATTGATGAACGTTGTTGGCAACAAGAATCAGATCTGGCTGATGCCTATTTGAATTGGGGCGGCTATGCTTACGGCAGTCTTGCCGAGGATGTTGATGGTGTGGTTGCCAGAGACGCCTTTGAAAATCGCTTATCGCAACTTGATGTGGTGATGCACAATCAGGACAACCGTGAACATGACTTATTGGATTCTGATGATTATTATCAGTTTCAGGGCGGCATGACCAATGCAGTTAGGGTGTTAAAAAATGAAATGCCGGTGGTATATCATAACGATCACTCTAATCCGTCAATGCCCAAGATCAGAACCTTAAAAGAAGAATTAAACCGGGTTATTCGTTCTCGGGTATTAAATCCGAAATGGATTGCCGCGATGCGTGAACATGGTTACAAAGGCGCGTTTGAAATGGCGGCCAGTATTGATTATATGTTTGCTTATGATGCGACAACCAATTTGATCGATGATTATCAATATGAAAAAGTGGCGGATGCATTAATTTTTGATCAAGAAAACCAAGCCTTTATGCTGGAACATAATGTTAATGCGTTAGAGGAGATGACCGAGCGATTATTAGAAGCAACGCAACGGGGATTATGGCAGGAACCGGGTGACTACAGTGGTAAGTTACAATCGTTATTGTTAGAGCTCGATGCCAAACAAGAAAGCTCGAATTAAAACAGATTTTATTTACAGGGATGAAAGGTACCGTATGTTTGATGTTAAAACGCTGGATCGCACTGACCAAGAATTTATTCAGAACAAGATCCATAATAAAACCAAACCTCCGGGCGCATTGGGGGCGTTAGAATCGCTAGCGCTGCAATTAGCGCTTATCACGGGCAAAGACACGATCAGCCTTAAGCAGCCAACGATACTGGTGTTCGCTGGTGATCATGGCATTGCCGAAGAAGGTATCAGTATTGCGCCGTCAGCGGTGACGCAGCAAATGGTGCTGAATTTTCTCAACGGTGGCGCGGCAATCAATTGTTTTTGTCGCAGTAACCAAATCGCCATGGACGTGATCGATGCCGGTATTTTATTACCGGTGACGGATGAACGCTTAACCATGCAATCACTAGGAAATGGCACGGCTAACTTTACTCAACAAGCGGCGATGACATTAGCCAGCGTTGAGCAAGGTTTACAGTTTGGTGCTGATGTGGCGATTAAACATTTGAATAATGGCAGTAATGTATTAGGTTTTGGTGAAATGGGCATAGGTAATACCTCGTCTGCGGCGGCGATCATGTCTGCCATTACTAAGTTACCTGTTGCAGATTGTGTTGGTCGTGGTACCGGCATCAGTGATGAAGCTTATGCTAAGAAAGTCGCGTTGATTAAACAGGCAATGGTATTACATGAAGGTAAACTTGATACTGCGATGGATATCATGGCCAATGTTGGCGGCTTTGAAATTGTGCAGATAACCGGTGCTATGTTAGCAACGGCGCAGCGTCAAAGTATCATCCTAGTTGATGGTTTTATTACCACTGCTGCAGCAATGTTAGCGGTGATGATAGAGCCTAATTGCCAGCAATACATGGTGTTCTGCCATCAATCCCAAGAGCAAGGTCATCAATTAATGCTTAAGCACCTTAATGTTGATGCACTGCTGACGTTAGATCTACGTTTAGGTGAAGGCACAGGTGTGGCGTTGGCTTATCCATTATTACAAGCGGCCGCTAGTTTTTATAATGATATGGCGAGCTTTGCAGCGGCAGGTATTGACGCGGTATGATGAATCGACTCAAAGTTGAGTTAGCACTATTTTGGTTGGCATTGGGATTCTTTTCTCGTATTCCAGTGCCCGCTAATTTAGATTTTAGTGCCAGGAAGCTAAATCAATCTTGTCGTTATTTTCCGGTGGTGGGCTGGTTAATTGGCGGTTGTTGTAGCGCGGTATATTACTTTACTCAGCTCTATTTCAGTATCGAAATTGCCATCTTGTTTGCCATGCTTACTGGAGTATTGCTTACTGGTGCGTTTCATGAAGACGGTCTGATGGACTCGGCTGATGGACTCGGTGGTGGTTGGACGCGCGAACAGAAACTCGCGATCATGAAAGACTCACGAGTCGGCAGTTACGGTTCCATCGCAATCTGGTTTGTATTAACGCTTAAATTTGCGTTGTTATTGAGTTATAGCAGCATCAGTGTCTCTAGTTATAACAGTATTATGTTGGCATTGCTTATTGCCCATCCGCTCAGTCGGACGGTAGCAACTGTGATGATGTTTATCTCGCCATATGTGCGTGAAACTGCGGATACTAAATCTAAATCTGTCGCGGAACCTAAGCACAATAGTGATTTGGTGATCAGCTTAATACTGGGTCTATTACCTCTGTTACTGTGGCCTGAACTAATCTTGCCAATGTTGTTTGTATTAGTGATTTTTGTGTTTTGTTTCCGTCATTTTGTGCATAAACAAGTGGGTGGTATTACCGGTGATTTACTTGGTTTAGCGCAGCAACTCAGTGAGCTATTAATTTATATGGTATTAATTATAGGACTACAAGGATGATCCATTTAGTCATTGGTGGTGCTCGTTCGGGCAAGAGTGTCCATGCTGAAACCCTCGCGGGTGAATTAAGCCAAAGCCCTGGTAAGCAAAGCCCGGCTAAAAAATTAATTTATCTCGCCACTGCCACCATTTACGACGATGAAATGCAACAACGCATTGACCTGCATAAGCAACGTCGTGATCAGAATTGGTTGCTGGTGGAAGAACCTTTGCAACTGGCGAGTTGTTTGCAAACACTATCGGGCACCAATGCTGTGGTACTGATTGACTGCATGACCTTGTGGTTAAGCAATTGGATTTGTTCTGAGAATTTTGCCGAATTTGAATCACAGCGTCAGGCGTTTATCACTGCGTTAACGACGTTCGAGGGTGATTGTGTGATCGTCAGTAACGAAGTCGGCAGTGGGATTGTGCCAATGGGGGCATTGTCCCGCAGTTTTGTTGATCATGCTGGTTGGTTAAACCAAGCGATAGCGAAGGTGTCTGATAAAGCGACGTTAGTAGTAGCAGGGTTACCGTTAGCATTGAAAGGGGGTTAGATGCAGACTGAATTGTATTTAATGCGTCATGGTGAACCGCAGATCCGTAATGCATTATTAGGCCGTACCAATCCGGAGTTATCTGAATTAGGTTGGCAACAAATGCTTGGCAATAGCGCCAATCTTACTGATATTGATGTGATGATCTCGTCACCCTTACAGCGTTGTGCGTTATTCGCTGAATACATAGCAGCGCAACAACAATTGCCTGTGCATATTAAATCTGACTTTGCTGAGTTTGATTTTGGTGATTGGGATGGCCGTTCTTATCAGGATTTGCACAATGACTTTCCGCAAGACATGCACAACTTCTTTATTGACCCGGGTAACAATACGCCGCCGAATGGGGAGTCATTAGCGGACTTTTCACAACGTGTTGAAACTGCATTACTGAGTGTATTACAACAGCACCAAGGCAAGCGTATTGCATTGTTTGTGCATTCAGGCGTGATCCGCACGTTAATCGCGTGGTGTTTAAAAATAGATTATCTGCAAGGCGTACAATTTCAGCGGCTTAAAATTGATTATGCCAGCATTAGCCACATCAGTGTATTCGCCCACGAAGGTGAACACTTTCCGCAATTGTGTTACACCAATAAAGTTGCAGATTCAAAATAGCAAACATTGCCAAAGCAAATAGAATGACAGGGAAGGGTAAAATAATGACAGCAATGACCGAAGTAGAAAAGCATTTACGTAAATCTCGAAACCGTAAAATCAAGGTTGAAAAAGGCGTCGAAAAAGCCAAAGAAGAGCGCGGTATTATGTTGGTGATCACGGGGAATGGTAAAGGTAAATCCACCGCGGGTTTTGGTAATGTCACGCGCTGTGTCGGTCATGGTTATAAAGCCGCAGTGGTGCAGTTTATTAAAGGTAAATGGGATTGCGGTGAGCGTAACCTGTTAGAAAAACTTGGTGTACCTTTTGCGGTGATGGGCACTGGTTTTACCTGGAATACCCAAGACCGAGAAGTCGATATCTCCGCCGCAAAAATCGTATGGGAACAGGCTAAAGTGTTTTTAAAAGACCCAGATATTCACGTGGTATTGCTGGATGAACTCACTTACATGTTAAGTTATGACTACTTGCCAAAAGACGAAATTCTTGATGCATTAAAGAACCGCCCACGCGAGCAATCTGTGGTTGTCACTGGCCGCCGAGCCAGTGCTGAGTTAATTGAAATGGCTGACACCGTCAGTGATATTCAAGATACCAAACATGCATTCAGAGCTGGAATTAAAATTAGAAAAGGCGTTGATTGGTAGTTTGAATTAGATTATTGGTTAGTGGATATAACCCCTAGTGATGTTATTACTTGGGGGTTATTTGATATAAGTGCTCGACTAAGACGGGTTCGTTACCACTTTCGTTGCTGGTTTCTTGGATTTTAACTGGGTCATGATTACCCCAGCCAATACCAATGCACCACCGATGAACTGCTCACTTGATAGCTGTTCATCGAGAATGAAGGTCGCCATGATCGCGGTAAATACCGGCAATAAATTCATGAACATGGAGGTCTTATCTGCGCCGAGATGGTGAATGCTCTGCATCCATAACCAAGTGGCTAATATCGAGGTTGGGATCGCCGCATACAATACTAACGGTAATGATTCACTGCTCAGGCTAACTTGGCCGTTATACGTAAGTACAGGTAATAAAATGATGACGGCAAATACCATCTGCACATACAGCGCTATCCAGTTATTAAACGGCAGACGCCAGCGTTTGAGTAGAACCCCGTAAAGGGCGTAACTACTGGCTGCAATCAGCATGTAGGTATCACCGATATTAATACCCTCAGACAGTAAGTTACTAATTTTACCGTGGCTTAACATATACACCAAACCCGTCATTGAAATAGCCGCGCCGATCAATGCTTTTTTAGTCAATGATATTCCGAGTAATGGCACACTAAATATTAAGCTTAATAACGGTACTAAGGCAAAAATCAGCGTCATATGTGTTGCTGTCGTGGTCGCTGCTGCAAAGTAGGCGAGGGATTGGTTAATCGCCATGCCCAGTAATGCCAGGAATGCTAATTTAGTTAAATAGGGTTTAATCGCGTGGCGTTTTTTCCATACCGGTTTGATCAAAAAAGGCGTAAGCGTCATTAAGGCAATAAACCAGCGATAGAAGGAAATAGTTTCGGGAGCGATGACATTGGTCGATAAGATATTAACAATTGAATTGCCTGACCAGATGATAACGGTGAATAGCGGGAGTAAAAAGTACATGGAGATCTGCTCGCGTGTAAAAAGGCGATTGTAGCAGAGATTACGGCGTTATTGAAAAGTACTCATTTTTTAAAGTTTGGAGGGGTGGTTACCCTAGATAATTTCATATGTATACAAAAATCACCTAGGGTATTGCTAGATTCAAGTCATTAAGCAATTAGCCTTGTTGCGCTAATTCTTTTTGTTTTATTTTTTGCTTTCCCACGGTTTCGTTAAATATCAGTGATAGCAAAATGATACCACCGCCTAACGCCAGTTTGACTAAGTCGGCATCACGGTTCCAAATCACCAGATTAACCAGTAAACCTAATGGTACTAGCACGTTATTCATTGCTGCTAACGTACCGGCATTCACCAAACATGCGCCTTTATTCCACATGAAATAACCTAAGCCGGATGCGATAATACCAAGGTAAGTTAATACCCCCCATTGTGTAGTAGTCGTCGGCATTTTTTCTGTGCTGCCCAGTAACATGAACGCGACAACGGCAACCAGGAATGCGCCAATATAGAACAGACCAAATACTTCACTGTGTTTCACATCTTTTAATTCGTTTTCAGATAGTTTTTTATAAGCCACTTGGCCAATCGCCATGGCCATATTCGCACCTTGCACTACGAGGAAACCAACGACGAAACCTTCGTTAATACCGGCATATTTAATGACCACTGCACCCAATACCGCGATGATCGCAGTAATTAAATACCAAGGGTTGAAGCGAGAATGTAATAAATCATCAATTAAGGTCACGTAAATCGGGGTAAATACGGTAAACAGCAACACTTCAGGTACAGATAGTAGCAAGAAGGATTGATAATAAAATCCGTACATAATACCCAGCTGACAAGCACCAATGGCCATGACTTTAGCCATTGTAGTACGCGATAAATTGCCCAATTTTAAGAATGGGATAAATACCAACATGGCTAAGCCAATGCGGAATAGTACCGAGAACCAAGCATCAACCTGACCCGCCAGGTAAACGCCGATAAGGCTAAATGAAAAAGCCCATACCAAGTTTGTAATGATTAAAAAGTGCATTGATGGTTACCTTAATTAATTTTGTATGGGGTTGCAGGTGTCAATAAAGTGTAAATTACTCGTCTTAGAGTTTATATTTTGTCTAAATTGCATTACAGTTTTGTGTTTGTAATTTGATGGTTAGATTTACATCGGGGTGATAAATGCACACTTGTAAACAATTAAGCCTATTCATCACCATGACTATTATTTTATAGCGACCAATGACAGCGAGATTTATAAAACAATGAAATTTAGTGCTTTATTTCTCTTTACCATGAATGTGCTGGTGGCCTGGAGTACTTATGCGAGTACTGCAACTGTTAGTCACCAAAACATAAAGCTTAACTTAAACCCTGGTGCGGCAGTAACATCATCTGCAAAGCGTATTTACCAACTAGAAAAAAGTCCTGCTATTGGCAAGATGGTCACACCATCTACCGCCGAGCTCTGTAGTGTTGCTAAAGGCACGGTGGATTATCTTGGCTTAGGTAAAGATTACGATCCCGGTATTATTACCGCTGGCATGACGGCGCAATTTGGTGGTGATTTAGAACGAGTAAAACGCACTCTCAATTTTATTTGCCAAATAGAGCAAGAAGATAAATTAACCGGTGCGCCAAGCCGTTTGATGGACGCTGAGTTTATTGTCCAACATTTTGATGTGATCCGCTGGATGCCAGATAAAAAGCAAGCGCAGGGCTTTGCCAAAAATAAACCGCTGTTAAAAAACATGCCTGACGATAAAATTTTACTGACCAAATATTATATTAAACTAGCGAAAGGAACGGCGAAGCAAACCCCTGAAACCCCTTATGCGTTATATGCCATTCCGAATGATGAAAAAGATCTAACGCTTGAGCAAGCTAATGCTGAACTAGGTTTGACTCGCCATCAATTTACTAAACAGGATGTAATTACGGGTATTTTAGATCAAGATAAATTAGCCAACCCTATGGTGTGGTTGTCGCGTTACGATTTAGAAGACTCATTAATGCAAGGCACAGTAAAAGTCGACATTACTAATAATGAGAGTACCAGTGACGATAGTAGCGAGATCACTAGCCAGTTTTTTAATGTACATCGTAATAACGGCATTGGTTATCAGCGTAATCTAAAGAAAGAAGAACAAGGTCGTTACTGGTACTTCAAGAAAACGAACTCTGTAATGGGCTACGGTAAAGATGCTAATTATAAGATCCCAGTTTATCCGTTAGTGACAGTTGCAGGTGATCTAGCGCATTTAGGTTTAGGTAAGTTGATCATGCTCACTCATGATGGCGAAAGTCGATTAACGGTATTAGCAGACACGGGTGGTGCATTTGAAAACAACCAATATCAGCTGGACTATTTAGGTGGTTATTTTAAAAACTGGGATGACTATATTAATACTTATCGTACTTTCCCTGATTACTTTGAAGCGCGGATATTGTTGCTGAAAGATAAATAGACCTCTCCCTAACCCTCCCCTTAAAGTAAAGGAGGGGGGAAAGCAAAAAACCAGCCGAAGCTGGTTTTTTCATATTAACTGACTTTTTATTTTAACGAATAAATCATTCTAAAACAATGCGTGTCTAACGATTATTAGAACTGGTTCATGGTGTTGTCTTCGCCGCCAGCTTTAAGCGCGTTATCACCAGAGAAGTAACCTTTATGAGCATCACCAATATCTGAACCCGCTAGGTTTTGGTGCTTAACAGAAGCCTGTTCACGACGGATTTCTTTACGTTGAATATCACGTACATATGCAAGCATACCCAGTTCACCGAAGTAACCTTCAGAAAGAATATCTGTACCCAGTGCGGTTTCATGGTAAGTCGGCAATGTGATCAAGTGATGGAAGATACCCGCTTCACGTGCTGAATCCGCTTGGAACGTTTGTATTTTCTTATCTGCTGCAAGGGCAAGTTCTGTCGTATCGAACTTCTCATCCATCAGGCCGCGTGGGTCTGTTGCTGGGTCTGGGTAGGCTGATACATCTTTACCTGCTTCAACCCATGCTGCGTATTCTTGTTGACGGAAGTTAAGCGTCCAGTTGAATGATGGTGAGTTGTTATAAACCAATTTCGCATCAGGAACCACTTTACGTACTTCGTTAACCATGTGAGCGATTTGACCTACGTGTGGTTTTTCAGTTTCAATCCACAATAAATCAGCGCCGTTTTGTAAGCTAACGATACAATCAAGTACCACGCGGTCAATCTCGGTGCCTTCACGGAATGCATACAGACCAGATGCTAAACGGGTTGGTTTCACTAATTTACCGTTTTGCTTGATGATCATGTCGCCTTCGGCAACGTCTGCTGCAGATTCAACTGGTGTTGTTTCTAGGAATGCATTGTATTGCGATGCTAAGTCACCTGGCGTTTGTGATACCGGCACTTTTTGCGTTAGGCCAGCGCCTAATGAGTCAGTACGTGCCACGATAATACCGTTGTCGATACCCAATTCAAGGAATGCATAACGTACCGCGTTGATTTTCGCTAGGAAATCTTCGTGTGGAACCGTTACTTTACCTGCTTGGTGACCACATTGTTTAGCATCAGATACTTGGTTTTCAATTTGGATACAACATGCACCGGCTTCAATCATTTTCTTAGCCAGGAGGTACGTTGCTTCTTCGTTACCAAAACCGGCATCGATATCAGCAATGATTGGCACTACATGTGTTTCGTGGTTGTCGATAGCGGCTTGTGCTGCGACTACGTCACCGCCGTTGTTACGGGCATCATCTAATTCGTTGAATAAGATATCGAGTTCACGTGCATCTGCTTGACGTAGGAACGTATAAATTTCTTCGATTAGTGCCGGTACCGAGGTTTTTTCGTGCATTGATTGGTCTGGTAACGGACCAAACTCAGAACGCAGTGCCGCAACCATCCAACCAGAAAGGTAAACGTAGCTTTTCTTGGTGGTTTTTTCGTGACGTTTAACAGCCATCATCATTTGTTGGGCTGTGAAACCATGCCAGCAACCTAAAGACTGCGTATATTGTGAAGAATCTTGGTCGTATTCCGCCATATCTGCACGCATGATATCAGCAGTAAACTGTGCCACTTCAAGACCAGTTTTGAAACGATTTTGAGTACGCATACGCGCGGCATATTCTGGGTTAATAGCAGCCCATTTAGAACCTTGTTCAGCTTTTAGTGTGGCAACTGAATCGATATCATTGTTGTATGTTGACATAGCAAATCCTTTACAGTGATCAAGTGATGATTAATTAAATTGAAACGCAGCGACTAAAGCCTTTTATTCGTTTGCGTTTTGATGAGTAAATATTAAACGCTCAATTAATATTTAGTTAGTTTATAATTTCTATAGTCACCATTCACATCGTGAATACTCGAGACGGTTAATTTCACTTATTTATGGTGTATTCTGGTGACAATTGTTATTTACGAACAAGCTTAACTTAATGTAAGTGGCTAAATCATTGGGTTAATGTTGCTTTATTAATTTTTTATTGTGGGTATTTATTTTATGAATATATCAGGGATTGATCTTAATTTATTGATTTACTTCGATGTTTTATTACGTGAAAAAAACGTAACACGTGCTGCAAGTATGCTTAACATTACTCAACCGGCAATGAGTAATGGTTTGCGTCGATTACGTACCTTGCTTAATGATCCTGTTTTAGTACGTACCTCTAATGGTATGACTCCGACTGAAAAATCACGTAAATTAGCCCCTGTGATCAGAAAGTTACTACTGGAACTCGAAGAAGCCTTACAAGAAGAAAAAGAATTTGATCAAAGTAGCGAACGTGTTTTTCGTATTATGGCCAGTGACTATGCTGAGTCGACTCTGGTCCCGCGTTTACTGAGTAAGTTAAGCAAAGTAGCGCCAAACATGACGTTGGATATAATGACACCGTCGGATGTGACCTTTCATGATGTTGAGGAAGGCAAGATTGATATGGCGATTAATCGCTTTGATGAATTACCGCAATCGTTTTATCAAAAAACACTGTGGCATGATTCGTTTACTTGCATGATGAATGCAGATAACCCGATCGTAAATAAGTTTAATTTGAATTATTACTTAGCCTCAAAACATGTGTGGGTATCGAAGACTGGTTTTGGTGTAGGTGTCGGCATGAACCCAAACGATGTACAAAAATTAGGTTGGGTTGATGAAGCACTCAATCGCTTAGGTAAAAAACGTGATATTACAGTATTTACCCGTAATTATAATGTCGCGATGCAACTGGCGCTACAAGATGAGCTAATCGCGACATTACCGACTCAGGCAGCACTCATTCATAAAAACAACAGTTGCTATACTTTGCTTGAACCGCCATTCCCGATCCCGAATATTGAATTGAAAATGATCTGGAGTCCGTTGCTGCATCATGACGCTAGCCATATTTGGTTCCGCCAGTTGGTACTTGAAGCGGCAACGGAGCTGCGTGCTGACAATGAATAGGGGCTGGCAATCAGTACTCTTGGATCTCTAAGCTACTGATAACGTGATGGCCACTTGTTACTTGCTGACTCAGTTGATACATAGCATTCGCAAGTTGCTCAATGGCTATCGGTTTTTGCTGCTTTAATAGCGTAAAAGGTAACAAAGATATTATCGCCAGTGGATAATAAGCGACGGCTTCTATTAATCTAAATTCATCACGTTTTCCGTGTAATAGGGTAGGTTGATAAAGGTATAGTGCTGATAGCGGTAACTGACGTAATAATTGCTCTGTCTCGCCTTTAGTTTGTAAGTAACCACTGGCAGACTTAGCGTTGGCACCAACAGCGCTAATGACATGTAATTGTGCTTTAGTATGGTTTGCTACCCAAGTGCCAAAGTTAACAATGTAGTCTTTATCCACTTGTCTAAATGCCGCTAATGATCCTGCTTTTTTACGTGTGGTCCCAAGGCAACAATAAGCGCAGTCAATCTCAGCGTCACTATCTACGGTAATTACCAAATCATCAAAATTGGCTAAATCAATAATAATCTCCGTTACTTTATCTTGATGCTCAAACGGTGTCGGTCGATAATGGACGACATAGATATTCTCAATAGTCACATCATTGAGTAACTGCTGCATGAGTTGGTTACCTGTTGCCCCTGTAGCGCCGACGATAATGACGTTTTTCATAGTGTTCCCTTATTTATCATTCCATTTTTTGTTAAACAGATTTTTTAGTCTGGGTATGCTTGCGGTAAAAAATCAGTGAGAGTAGTTTTAAACTGAATAGCCAAAGTAGATTTAAGGTTATGCCGCCAATTAATCCCGTCACTATTGCAGCTTGGCTTAATGGTATGCCAGGTGTGAACAGTGATAAGGTATTTTCAGCTAATTTACTGTCTATGCGAGTAACAAAATAAGTGAGCTTATTTATATAACTACCTTCTGTTAGGATCGCCAAATCACTCGCTAATACGGGCAATGCTTGCTGTAATGTGAGTACCTGCTTACCCACTTGCTGCACGGCGGGAGCTGGACTGGCATTAAAATCGGCAATGAGAGTGTCGAGCTGACCATTAAAGTTGCTATCGGCAATTAATTGAAACTGTTGTAGTTGGTTTTGTTGGGCGAGGTAATAACCGGAAAGTTGCTGGCTGTAATGATCAATAAATTGCGGTAGTTGCATGAATAGCATGACGCCAAAAGTGAATAATAAGCGTTGTAGTAAACCATTAATAAACGTCATGCTGTGCGTGTCCTGTTATAGCTCTGCACCGTATTGTGCTTCCATCCAGCTTTCTAAGATCACCATTGCGGAAGCGCTATCAATGGCGCCTTTTTGTAGGGCTTTAAAACCACCTTCTTCAAACAAACGTGCTTTGGCATCTTTGGTTGTTAAGCGTTCGTCATGCATTTCGGTTTTGACATTAAAGCGACCCGTTAAACGATTAGCAAACTTAGTCGCACGTTTGGTGATCTCTTGCTCGGTACCATCCATGTTTAATGGTTTACCGACGATCACAAGATCCGGTTGCCATTCTTTAATTTGCTTTTCGATTAAATCCCAATCTGGAATACCATCATTGGCTTTAAAAGCCACAAGCGGGCGTGCTGTACCTGTGATCTCTTGACCAACGGCGATACCAATACTTTTAGTACCAAAATCAAAACCAAGCAGGGTTCGTTGTCCGCTTTCTGCATTACTCATATTTTTCTCCGTAGGGTCCTTTATACCCAAGTAGCTTGGTATATATTAAGAGTGACCTACCTGACTCGATAATTGGCTGACGTCGATACCTATTTTCTGCACGGCCTGTTCCCAGCGTTGGTGTACGGGCACGTTAAATAAAATATTTTCGTCTGCATTAATGGTTAGCCAACTGTTGTCAGCTATTTCTTGTTCTAATTGGCCTTTCGTCCAACCGGAATAACCTAACGCGACAATATAATTGTCAGGTTGTTTGTTGGTGCCAAGTGTTGCTAATACATCAAGTGATGAGGTGATCATCAAGTCATCATTGATTTGTAAACTCGAGCTAAACCCTGGGTAGGCAGTATGCAATACAAAGCCACGATCTTCAGATACAGGACCACCTTTAAATACCCGTTCATTGATGGTTATTTTCGGTTCTGCTGGTGCAGCAGTCTCATCGTCGAGATCTGCTATGACTGTTTGTGATAATAACTCGTCGATAGAAATGTTGACGGGAAGGTTGATGATGATCCCCATCGCACCGTCGGCGTTATGCTCACAAATATAGATAACAGCGCGTTCGAAAATGCCATCTTTCATGCTCGGCATTGCGATAAGGAAGTGATCTTGTAAAGAGTCCATAAGCCTATCCTCTGTTGTTAGCGGTGAGTTTATTATGGCAGAAAATCATAGCTTAAGCGGTGGAATTCACTATAAGCTATGATTTATTTAAGAGCTGCGGATAAATTAATCTTTGTTTAAACGCGCTTCGATCGCATCCATCAACATACCTGTGATGCTTATGTCATAGGCAGCTTCGATTTCGCGGATACACGTTGGGCTCGTTACATTGATTTCAGTAAGCTTGTCACCAATCACGTCTAGACCAACAAAAATTAAGCCTTTTTCTTTTAATTTAGGCCCTATTGCTTTGGCAATTTTCCAATCACTGTCTGATAATGGGCGTGCGACACCACGACCGCCAGCCGCGATATTACCGCGCGTTTCACCACTTGCTGGGATACGTGCTAGGCAATATGGTACCGGTTCGCCATCAATCACTAAGATACGTTTGTCGCCATCTTTAATTTCTGGAATGAATTTTTGTGCCATGCAGTATCGCGTTCCGTGTTCAGTCAGTGTTTCGATGATCACGCTGACGTTTTTATCTTGCTCGTTAAGACGGAAAATTGATGCGCCGCCCATACCATCAAGAGGTTTTAAGATCACATCTTTGTGCTCTTTGTGGAATGCGCGTAATTTGTCTTTACGACGTGTTACTAGTGTTGTTGGCGTGAATTCATTAAACCATGCTGTGTATAGCTTTTCATTGGCATCACGTAGACTTTGCGGTTTGTTCACGATTAATGTGCCTTCGTCTTCAGCACGCTCAAGCATGTAAGTTGCGTAAAGAAATTCAGTATCGAACGGCGGATCTTTACGCATTAATATCACGTCAAGATCGGATAGAAGATGGTTAGTTTCTTCACCTAGTTCGTACCAGCATGCTGGGTCTTGTTGTACTTTTAATGAACGAGACGAAGCATATGCACGGCCTTCAAGCATAGATAGATCTTGCATTTCCATGTAGAAAAGTTCGTAACCACGGTTTTGCGCTTCCATTAACATTGCAAAGCTAGAATCTTTTTTAATGTTGATGTCTGCAATGGGATCCATCACGATGCCAAGTTTAATTGTCATATTCTTTATCCTATCCTAAATCGCCAAAGCGGCATTGTAGTGCGGTGATCGCTGTTAATGCTGCTGTTTCTGTTCGTAATACTCGAGGGCCTAATAACGTTTCTTCAAAGTTAAATTGCTCTGTCATGTTGATTTCATCCGCAGATAAACCGCCTTCAGGACCAATTAATAAACGCACGCCATGCTTAGGCTCGGGTAAGGTATTAATGCTGTATTTTGCGCGTGGGTGCAGGTTCAGTTTTAATTCAGTCGTGTCTTCTGCTGCCCAGTCTTTTAACTGTTTTGGTGCTAATACTTGTGGTACGAAATTACGCCCACTTTGTTCACAAGCAGCGATGACAATTTTTTGCCATTGCTGTACTTTTTTCTCTAAGCGTTCACCAGAGATCTTAACACCACAACGTTCACTAAACAGTGGGGTGATGGCTGTTACACCCAGCTCGACAGCTTTTTGGATAGTGAAATCCATTTTGTCGCCGCGAGATATTGTTTGACCAAGGTGGATCTTGAGTGGTGATTCACTGTCGATATCTTGGAATTCGTCAATGTGAACGGTCACCGATTTTTTTGTGGTCTGTTCAATTGTGGCATGGTATTGGCCACCTTTACCGTTAAATAAAGTTAGCGTATCACCTGTAATCATACGTAATACACGACCCACGTGGCCTGCGCCGTCTGGTGATAATTCAAAGCTAGAACCCACGATTAATTCGCCGGATTCGAAGATGCGAGGATGACGCATGCTGTTTACCTTTATTTAAATATGTAGTTAATAAAATGATTATACCCACTTTTTTAATTTGCTGATGAAATTTATCCGTTAACAAATAAAAAAGTTGTTTGGGGCCGTAATAAGCCAGGGTGATCTTAGTCTCATTACTGGCATCGTCAGATTCATCCTAAGGTTAAAAATTGATCCTTTGTTCGTTTAAGCGGGGTCGATGCATACTCGTTACATTGAAAAGAATAAGTTATGAAGCGTGTAAGTGACAAGCTGAAGCGTCTTATATTGGCTCTGTGATGGTCGGTATTTTACTTTTTATTTTACTGTGTAGTTAAGGCATATGATGAATCAGACTCGAAACATACAATTAATAAATGAATTTCCATTGTTGGAATCACTGATAGATCTTAAACCTCTGAGTTGGTTTAATCCTAAAGTGACGAGTTATGCCGAAGCCTTACCGTATGTTGGTTTAACTGCCCTTGATGTGCAGGAGGCGAGTAAACGTTTGCTGCGTTTCGCGCCTTTCTTTTGTCAGGCATTTCCTGAGACACAGCAAAGTAACGGTATTATTGAATCACCGCTACAGACGATCCCGGCTATGCAAGCGGCGCTGAGCGATTACTATCAGACGTCATTACCAGGTCGTATGATGATCAAGTTAGACTCTCAATTACCGATATCGGGGTCAATTAAAGCGCGGGGTGGCATTTATGAGGTTCTGCAGCATGCCGAAAAACTGGCAATTTCAGCAGGTCTACTTAGTTTAGATGATGATTATAGTAAGATTAATTCAGCGCAATTCAGGGCATTTTTCAGCCAGTATAAAATTGCAGTTGGCTCAACCGGAAACTTAGGTTTATCTATTGGTATTATAGGGGCCAGCTTAGGGTTTCAGGTTAGTGTGCATATGTCTGCGGATGCGCGGCAATGGAAAAAAGATCGCCTGCGAAGTCATGGCGTTAATGTGATTGAATATGAATCTGACTACAGTATTGCGGTCGAACACGGTCGTGAAGAAGCGCTACAAGATCCATTCTGTCATTTTGTTGATGATGAAAACTCGACATCCTTGTTCTTGGGTTATGCGGTTGCCGGAGAGCGATTAAAGCAGCAGTTTATTGAGCAAGATATTATTGTTGATGCCGAGCATCCGCTCTTTGTTTATCTGCCTTGTGGTGTGGGCGGTGGCCCGGGTGGGGTCGCTTTTGGCCTTAAGCTGGCTTTTGGCGATCATGTGCATTGTATCTTTGCCGAACCGACGCATTCGCCGTGTATGTTATTAGGCGTTTATACTGGCCTGCATGATCAGATCTCCGTTCAGGATCTCGGTATTGATAATATCACGGCTGCCGATGGTCTTGCTGTCGGTCGTGCTTCGGGTTTTATTGGTAAAGCCATGGAGCGTATGTTAGATGGCTATATTACGTTAACGGATGCTGACATGTATCAGTTATTAGGGCTAGTTCATGATACTGAGCAGCTTAAGCTTGAACCTTCTGCACTGGCTGGTATGCCGGGTATTATGCATGTGGTCACCAATTCAGACTATCTTGAACGGATGCAACTGAGTGATAGTTTGGCTAATGCCACACATTTGGTGTGGGCAACCGGTGGTGGCATGGTGCCAGAGGCGGAAATGACAGCCTACTTACAGCAAGCTAAACATTGATCCTTCCTTCGCTTACCCTACGGGAGGCTCGCTCGAATAACAGTACTGCGTTACAATATTTGCAAAAGGAATAATTATTATCTGCATATTGAGCCTTGTTCTGATATCCCAGCGAGTCTCTGATATAGCATCTTGAAGGAGTTTGGGTATGAAGTTATGGAACTAACATTCGGCAGTCATAAAAAATTTAACGGTAGCCAATTAGCTAACCTAGATACCTTTGTCAAAGCGGCGCAGTACAGTTCATTTACGCAAGCGGCTGAGGTGCTGTTTATCACCCCCAGCGCGGTTAGTCATCGTATTGCCAAGTTGGAACAAGAACTCGGCTTTAAGCTGTTTCATCGTTTGCATAAACAATTGAAATTGACGAGCGAGGGCGCGAGATTATGCCGCAGTTGCGAGCGGTTGTTTAATTCACTGGATGAAGAGTTAAATGATATTCGCAGCAATGAATTATCCGGTCGTCTGACCATCTATGCCCGTCCTTCTATTTCACTGTGTTGGCTGGTGCCTCGGATCCATGATTTTCATCGTCAATATCCGGCTATTCAGTTGGATATTCTCACCGGTAATGACGATATTAATTTTCATACCCAGTTTATTGATGTCGCACTCTATTATACATCAGGTCCCTTTCCTGGATTATCGAACATCGAATTGATGTCTGAGGAGGTTACACCTGTCTGCTCTCCCGCTTATGCGGAGTTACACGACCTTATTGATAACCCCGAAAATATTCGCAATTGCAGCTTATTGCATGATTGTAAGGCGTGGCCACAAGCCGCTTATAATGCGGAATGGTTAGAGTGGACAGAGCGCCATCAGGTCCGTGAGGTGAATTATAATCGCGGTTTGAGTTTTGACCGTTCTGATCTGGCGATGGTCGCCGCGATGAATCATGCTGGCTTGGCAATCGGGCGTAAACGATTAGTCGATAAACATTTGCGTAGTGGTGAGTTAATCGCGCCCTTTCCGGCACTCATTAGCCCTGCAACCTATCAATATCATGCCGTATATAGCGCAGACATTACCCCTAATCCAAGAGTGAAGGTGTTATTAGACTGGTTACAGCAACAGGCTGAGCAACAGTCCCGTTATTAGCGCAGAATAATACCTTTATTTAAGTCGATAAGTTTACTCAGTACTTTATCACCGTCCATACGGATACCATTGTGCTCGAACTCTGAAGTTAACCAATATTTAAGGTTGTTAACGCGTGCCGCTGTTTCGAGGCTGTATTGCATTTCAACATACATATCTTCGCTATAGATTGCTGCAGCCACGGGTACTTGGTTATTTTTAAGTACCTCAAGATCGTAAAGATCTGACCAATCTTGTTTTTTCGCTAACTGTTGCGCCGCTGCTTGCAGTGGTTTCAAGTTATTAAATTGCTCGAACATCCACGGGTAGATCATTTCGCCAGTGAATAAGAAGGGCTGACCCGCTTGATAATTAAATTCAGCATAATCTGCGCGAACGCGATGTGCAGCCCAATCGGACGCTTGCTGTTGGCAATAGATAGACTCATGCAGTAAGGCAAAAATTGGGTTGGTATTGTAATCAAGGAACTGACAAAACTGAGCCAAGAACAGAGGGTTAACTTGGGTGCCTTTTTGCGTCGTGATAAGCGCTTGTTCAAGTAAATAATAAACCGCTTCTGGGCCTTCTTCCATGCCTAGGTTAACGCCAAGTAGTTGCAGCATTTCAACCGTGAGTTTTTCACCTGTCGCCAGGTAAGTATCGTGTTCGGTAATGTGTGTTGCTAATGCAGTGACAAGCTCTTGCGCATCGCTAAAACGGCTAAAGAAGTCGTTATTCTTTGCTTGAACGCGTTTATAGGTTTTTTGATAAACCTCATCTGCAGTGCGTGTCAGTGATGGTAATCCACCAGTGATGAAAGCTTGTGTTAAGCCTTCTGGCGCAGCGGTTAAATAACGTAATACACAGAAACCACCAAAACTTTGACCGATGATGCTCCAGGTATTAAACGGTGATAGTTGTGCGCGGATCGCTTCAGCATCACGGACAATATTATCCGCGCGGAAGTGAGTTAGGTAGTCAGCTTGTTCATTGGCAGTTAAGTGGGCAAGACTCACCGCGCTGATTGGAGAAGATAACCCTGTGCCACGCTGATCTAGCAGCAATACCCGATATTCTTGTAATGCGCGTTTTATCCAACCGCCATTTGCCATCGGACGCACCGCCCCAAACCCTGGACCACCTTGAAAATAAACCAAATACGGCAGGTCTTGATCTTGTTTATCTGGGGCGACAAGTTCACGTACAAATACGTCAATCGTGTCACCGTCAGGTTTGTTGTAATCAAGTGGCAAGGTGAATGTGTGCTTTTGTGCAACTAAGCCGCTTAATATGAGATCAATTTTCATGGCAATCCTTTGTTAGCAATAAGGTAATGATATAGGTTATTGTAACCTTAAATGAGTGCTAAGTATTAATGCCGGGTATCAACTCTGGATAAATAGCCTCAGTTAATTACTAGAGGTGGATGTGCATTATCTGCTTGCTATGATTTCAACGCGAGTAATGCGCCAAAGCTGACAAGCCCAACGCCACATAGCTGATTCAATCGTTTTCTAACGCGTAATAATCGCGTTTGTAATGCCGCAGAGGTAAATAATATCGCGACGATGGCAAACCAGATGCCATGTAAAGCAATCATATAAGCCCCGTAGATGAAGGCGTAGGTATTATCATTTGAGTCTGGTGAGATCACTTGGCTAAACACGCTTAAGAAAAACAGCATTGTTTTAGGGTTTAAAACATTACACAGAAAACCTTGCGCGAGATATTGCCAGTTTTTATTTTTCGGTTGTTCTGTCGACGTGGTATTTAGTGGACTGTTCGCCGAGTAAATACCTTTGACGCCAAGGTAGATCAAATAGCCTGCCCCAGCATAGCGGATCATATTATACAGAAATTCATTCTGTGAGATTAAATAACTGATGCCGAACATTGAATAGCTGATGTGAACGCAGATGGCGAGGCTTAGTCCTAGTGCAGTAAGAATCCCCGCTTTACGTCCATCGTTAATACTGGTTTTTAACACGAGAACAAAGTCAGCTCCGGGGCTGATAACGATTAATATGCCTAATATAGCCAGGCTAAATACTTCCATAACGACTTCCTATATGATCCATAATTATTAATAAGCATGCATTGTAGGTGAATTATGGGTTCGCTATAATCGAATAGATTTCAATAAATATGTGAGAAAAAGTCACCAATGAGGCATTTAAAAGCATTCCATGTTTTTCATGTAGCAGCTGCGCTGGAAAGTTACAGCAAAGCAGCAGACAAGCTGTGTATTACCCATGGCGCGGTGAGTAAGCAGATCAAAACATTAGAAGCTCACTTAGCGGTGAGCCTGTTTTATCGTGACGGGCGAAATGTGAAATTAACGCCTGCTGGTAAACTGTTATCTGGTTATACCGAACAAGCATTTAATGCCTTGGAAGCAGGTGTCCAGCATGTGACTCAAGTTACGCATAAACACTTAGAAGTATCGTGTGAGCCAACATTAACAATGCGTTGGTTAATGCCTCGCTTGAGTTATTTTTATCAAGATAATATCGATGCGGATGTGCGATTATCAACAGCCGGTGGCCCTGTGATACTCGGTAGTAATGGTTTGTCGTTGGCGATACGACGGGATGACTTTCCGCTATTGCATGACTACCAACAGACTCCCTTAGTTGAAGAGTGGGTTGGGCCGGTTTTTTCACCTGAGTATTGGCAACAGGTGCAAAATGACGCGGGTAAGATCAAGTTATTACACAGTCAAACACGCCCACAGGCTTGGGATAATTGGTTACAAGGTAACGCTGTATCATGCCTTAAAGTACAACGTCTGAAAGTGCAAAGCGAACAGACATTCGCACATTTCTATTTTTGCTTACAAGCGGTGGTTGATAACTTAGGGGCGGCGATAGGCTCATACCCCTTAGTCATGGATGATCTGGAACGGGGTAATTTAGTTGCCCCGTTTGGCTTTAAACGCTCAGGGTACAACTATATTTTATTAAGCCAAGATGACGTTTTATTAAAGCAAGGCAATACTTTGTTAGCTAAAGACAGTGAATCTGATACTTTACAGCGAAACTTCATTAATTGGCTGCAACTGAATCTCGCTATGTGCGTACCGAGTCAGTAACAATAACCAGATTTTAATTGTTGGCTGGCTAAGTTAGCTATTTACCATAATGAAATCGAGTGCTGACGATCGTAACAACATCATCGCCCGCTTTATATACTAGGCGATGTTCATCATTAATACGTCGAGACCAATAACCAGTTAAATTCTCTTTAAGGGGTTCTGGTTTGCCTATGCCTTCAAATGGCATACGTTGCACCGCTTCGATGAGTTTGTTGATGCGTTTCAGCGTTCGCTTATCTTGCGTCTGCCAATATGTATAATCTTCCCAAGCATGTGGGGTAAAAAGTATATTCCGCATTAATCTAACAATTCTTTATTAAGTACTTCTCCGTGCTCTGCTTGGGCAATTGATTCAAGTAGACGTTTTGAATTATTCGGGTTCGCCATCAAGTACATGGTTTCTTTCCAAGCGTTGAATTCAGATGCAGATAATAAGACTACATCTTCGCCCCCACGCCTGTGTATATGCACTGGTTCACAATCATCAACGGCTGAATCACAGATTGATTTAAAGTTATTGCGAGCTTCTGAAAATGTTACGACGCTCATAATTAAATACCTTATTTACAACTATCAGTTAATAAAACAATATTAGCTCATACATATAACTTGTACAAGATATGGTACAACTTTGGTTTGTTATTTACCAAAAACCACGATCTAAACAGGCAGACTTAACCACGTTATTTTCATTGCCTTGCAAATTTTCAATAAGTTGCGTGCGTCGACATTCAGTGCGGGTTACTGGATATTGTTTATTCCAGGCTTGCAGTTCACGTTTTTGTCTACCTATCTTGTACATAGGGTAGGCGGATTCCATATATAGATAAGCACGGGCAATTTGGCCTTTGGCATAATTTGGTGGTTGCACCGTTTTATTTTTTATTTTGATTGGGCAGCTGCCGAATTGATTTTTTTCAGCCGTTACTTTTGAAGCAAAATTATAGTTACTGCGCAGCGCATTTACAGCGCCAATGGCAGGATAGAGATTGTACATATCCGCTTGCATGTAACGATAAGGAATATTGATTTTTTCCGCGCAGCGACGACCTTTAAAGTTTTTGCCTTTGCTATTCACGCAAGCACTATTACCTTCTCGCCATTCACTAAAGTGACGACCGAAGTTCTCCGCAGGCACCACGTGTACCCATTCTATTTTTTTTTGGCGCTTAACATGTTTGGTTGAGGTGAAACCATTGTGATCGGTGATCTTCTTTTTACTATTGAAATCAGCCAAACAATAGATAGTCAGTTTCGGTACATCATTGTAAACCTGTCGTTCAAGCATCTTTTTGGCTTTACTAAAGGATTGATTGGTTTGATTACCATTGTTAGAAGCATGAGACAAGGAAGAGAATGCTAACGCGGTTGATATAACTATAATACTAAGATGTTTTAACATTTAAGGCTGCTATAATGTAATAAAACAGCATTGTAGCATAGCTAAAACAAGACCATAGGATTGTGAAATTAGTGGGTTTACAATTACTGGGTTCATTTAATGACGACTCATACATAATACTGAGATGAGTTATTTGGGCTAGACTAGGTATTTTTCGGGTATGGAAATAGCGGTATCAAAATGAGAACTAAAAAGCAGGTATAAAAAAGAGCAGATGATAGCAACTGCTCTTTAGATTAGAGTTCTAGGTGAATTAGTTGGCGCGAGAAGCTGCGTAACGCACTGCGATATCTGAATCTAATAACATTGTTTCTTTTAACACACCTGATTTAGCTATGAAAATACGTTGAGAGATGGATAAAGCACTAAGATCAAGAGTACGAGCAATTTGCTCAGCTTGATGGGTGTTACGCTTTAAAATTGCAGTTATCAGTTTTTCCATTTCATAATCGGTTGATCTTGCAGTATCTAACGTTTGAGTCATAACCTAGTTCTCTTCACAATGGTATGTATGGCGTCATTTTATCTGATGACTTTAGATAAATACACCTATATAGGTTAATTTTTTAGATAGTTATATAACAAATAGTCACATTTATAGGTTTAAGTTAACTGATTGTTATTAAATAGTATTTAATGCTTTATGATTAAACTTTGTTTGCATAAACGACAAGTATATTTGATATTGTCCCGTATAATTTTATGGTGACGACGAATAGTTAGTTGATGGTCTGCACACTGACAAGCATAGGTAAAGGTTTTACCTTTTACATTCGAGACATCGTATTGATGTGTTGTTTTGGCTGTGAGGTTAAATATTTGATTCATGATTTGTTGCCACTCTTTACCATGCGGCTTAGTACGACCATAAAGTTGATAAACTAATAAATGCGCCACTTCATGAGGGACTGTATGCGTTATAAAATGCTGCTGGTTTTCTTGCAATAAAACAGGATTAAAGCGTAACTCATTGGTTTGTAATCGCGCACTGCCGGCTGCTTTGCCACGTTGCTTGAAATTAATATGAGGGCGAGGAAAGGTTCTATTTAAGCGTAACTCAGCGTGTTGATAGCAAGTTGCTATCTTAATTAAAACTAACTGTTCAATGGTTTGTGAACTGTCATGTTGTTGCTGGGATATATCATCAAGCATAGTTTTGTCTAATGGCAGGCTAAAGGTTATCTACAAATAATCTATAAAAAAGGCGCTTTGGTTATATCACCAAAAGCGCCTTTACTATTAACTAACAACTATTAACTAGCAAGAGCTAACTAAAAGCTAATGTTAATTAAATACCTGCTGCATCACGTAGGATTTCAGCTTTGTCAGTCGCTTCCCAAGGGAATTCGCTACGACCAAAGTGACCATAAGCCGCTGTACTTAGGTAAATAGGGCGCATAAGATCGAGCATTTCGATGAGACCGTGTGGACGTAATTCGAAATGTTCCCGTACCAATTTAATCAGTAGTTCTTCGCTTACTTTACCCGTACCGAACGTTTCAATACTGATCGACGTTGGCTCGGCAACACCGATTGCGTAAGACAGTTGTAATTCACAACGGTCAGCCAGGCCAGCTGCAACGATGTTTTTAGCGACATAACGAGCTGCATATGCTGCGCTGCGGTCTACTTTTGATGGATCTTTACCAGAGAACGCACCGCCACCGTGACGAGCCATGCCGCCATAGGTATCGACGATGATTTTACGACCCGTTAGACCACAATCACCCATTGGGCCACCGATAACGAAACGACCGGTTGGGTTAATAAAGAATTTAGTTTCTTTATTTAACCATTCCGCAGGTAATACTGGCTTAATAATTGTTTCCATAACGGCTTCAACTAGATCTGCTTGTTTGATATCTTCTGAATGTTGTGTTGAAAGAACCACTGCATCGATACCAACAATTTTGCCGTCATCATAAGCAAAGGTGATTTGGCTTTTTGCATCTGGGCGTAACCAAGGAAGCGTACCGTTTTTACGTACTTCAGCTTGGCGTTTAACCAATCTGTGTGAGTAAGTGATCGGAGCAGGCATTAACTCTTCAGTTTCATTGTTTGCATAACCGAACATTAAACCTTGGTCACCCGCGCCTTGCTCTAGCGGATCATCACGGTCAACACCTTGGTTGATGTCTGGAGATTGCTTACCGATGGTGTTTAATACTGCACAAGAGTCGGCGTCAAAACCCATTTCTGAGTTGACGTAACCGATTTCACGTATTGTTTTACGGGTGATTTCTTCGATATCAACCCACGCGTTAGTCGTTACTTCACCGCCAACCATAACCATACCGGTTTTAACATAAGTCTCACAGGCTACGCGTGCTTTCGGGTCTTGAGCGATGATTGCATCAAGTACAGCATCGGAGATTTGGTCTGCAATTTTATCAGGATGACCTTCTGATACTGACTCAGAGGTAAACAAGTGTTTAGCCATGGTTTTAATTCTCTCTTAATTTAAACACAATAGACGTGATGTACGTTTATATGTGTAGAAGTTTTAACATCTAGACGGCTATTCTAAACTATTTTGTCAGTATTAAGATAGACCCTAATTCATATTAATTTTGTATATGGTTTAAAAGCATTCTTTTTAACGGATATTATTTATGTATATATGTTATAAACGGGCAATATGCAGTAGCATAGAACGAAAGTATTAAAAGTATGAAGTGATGAGTTTTTAGCTGAAAATAAATAACCGTTCACTATCATTAAATATATACCCAAGCTACTTCAAGATGCACAATCAGCAAACCGAATGAAGAGTATATTCAAGGCATGAAGTCGAGGATTTAGTTATTCTAAATCAAGACGTCATAACGCCGAAGATGCCTTCGTTCGGCTTGCCCTGTGGGAGGCGAGCAGGAATAGCAGCACTGCGTTGCAATATTTGAAAATGGAATAACCATTATCTACATATAGCGCCTTGTTTTGATATCCCTGCTCGTCTCTGATATAGCATCTTGAAGTAACTTGGGTATAACAACACTCATTTGCCATTGGGAATTATAAAGTGTCATTGAAAAAATCATTAGTTATCACTGCCGCATTACTTGCTAGCTTTAGTAGTGCTGCATCAAATGTCTCACTCGCTTTCAATAACGACAATATTATTTTGGGTTATGATATTGAGATGCAAGAAGCACTTAAGCTAAAAGGTGACTACCTACAGACTATCGACAATGGTTATACCTTAGATACAGGTCTTTATGCGTTTCAAGATGCGGGTGCTACATTCTTTGAACTCGGCGCTAAAGCAATGAGAATGGATAACGACAATGGTGATGGCTATGCATTAGCATTTGGTGGCTTAGCTGGTTTACGCTTAACTGAAGAATTTAGCTTGGAGGCTGAATTCCATTTTAGCCCTGAAATATTGGCATTTGGTGATACAGAGAACTACACGCAATGGATCGTTCGTGCTGAGTATGCTGTTATGCCTACTGCACATTTCTTTGTTGAATATAATCACACCACGGTTGAATATAAAAAGATGCCAGATGAACGTTTATCAAGCGACATATTATTTGGCTTGAAATGGGTTTTCTAGTTATCATTTGAAACAGTAAGAATACAAAAAAGCATCGTTTTCGATGCTTTTTTGTATCTATAAATAAGTGTAACTAGGTAGTCGAGTTATCTATTGCTTTATGATCGCGTATGGATAATTTCAGTAATTCAGAATATAGTGGTTTGCCCCCTAACGCTTGAGCGATAAATGTTGCACCTAAGCAAGTCATCAGTAACGGTAAAATAAGTGCATAGTTATCGGTCATTTCCACCACTAAAATAATACCGGTTACAGGGGCTCGCACCGTTGCAGCAAATAATGCGCCCATACCGGCAACCGCATAAACTGCGGGTTCGGCAACAAATCCGGGGAATAAATCAGCAGCTATCACACCGTATGCCAAACCAAACAAAGTGCCTAATGTCAGCATCGGGGTGAATACGCCGCCTGGGGCTCCGGAAGCAAAACAAGCGACAGTTCCCAGTAATCGCACCATGAACAACCCAACCAAAAGCAGCCAGGTCAAAGGGTCCTGAATTATACTGGTAATTAGTTCGATACCACTGCCCGCTGCATCTGGCAGCAAGATTTGTAATAAAGTAAAGATACTGCCAAACAAGACCCCAGTCATGACAATGCGGCTGAGTTTATTATCTTGGTGATGCTTTAAGTGTTTCGTTGCACTTAATATCCAATGGTTAAAACCCACGCCAATAAAGCCAAAAAGAGTACCCAGAAGCAGAAATAACCACAGAGAAGTTAAAGGCGGCACGGTAAAATGGGGAATGTGCATCACGGCTTGTTGACCATGAAATGAGCGCATTACAATAGTACCAATAGCTGCAGCAAGGGTAACGCATTTTATTGACGTGATGTTGTAACGAAACTGCGGACGCATCTCTTCAATGACAAAAAGAATGCCTGCTAAAGGTGCGTTAAAGGCTGCTGCAAGGCCCGCCGCAGCGCCTGCTGCTGTGAGAATATGAGTTGCATGTGCATAGCGTTTGGCTGTATCTGACAACATGCGGCCAATTGCCCCTCCAATCTGAATTGAAGGTCCCTCTCGACCTAATACCATTCCAGATCCTATCGCCAGAGTACCAGCAATAAACTTTACTGGCAGCACGCGGCGCCAGCGAATATCGTAAATACCATCAAGCGCCCCTTCGATATGAGGGATGCCACTGCCTGACGCTTCGGGTGCAAAACGCCGTGTTAACCAAAATGCAAAGCCCGTCATGATCCCTCCGAGCAGCATTAGCAGTAATACCTTCACAAACAGCGGCCCTGATAACTGCTCAAATAAAAGCATTCGATGCGCATTGACCCATAATATTGCAGCCTCAAAGAGGGCGATAATCAACCCTGTTAAAGCGCCGACACCAGCAGAAAGTGCCAGTAATACGATGTAGTCATGTTTTGTCGAAAGTAGTTTCGGGGTCGTACGATGTTTAAGAAGACCACCTTGAAAAAATCTGAAATTGGGGGATTTAGGCATGTGTGTGTAGAACCTGAGCGAATCTAATGGTAGAAAAATAAATAACAAATCATTATAGTCAATAATGAGTAGGTTGCATAGCAGATACTGCCCTGTTGCTAGCTAATTATGCTAATAAAGCTAATTACGGACTAAAAAGTGTTAATACGTGTCATGCTCACATAATTACCAATAAAATAATGAGTTTTATTCATTTGAGCGGTAATATGATTTCATTTGAAACCATCGTTGGTTGGTTTGAAGTCTGTATGTATAATACAGACTTGGTTTAATTTAAATTAATTAATCGAAAATTCAAGAAACATAAATAAACTAAAGAAACTTGTTATACATAAGATAATTTTATGACAATATAACAGCTTAAAAGTATTTTAAACTAATCTCTGCAGGAGCAAATTATGCCATCTCGTCAAGAGCTAGCGAACGCGATCCGTGCCCTAAGTATGGACGCGGTTCAACAAGCAAATTCAGGCCATCCCGGCGCACCAATGGGCATGGCAGATATTGCCGAAGTATTATGGCGTAAGAACCTAAACCATAATCCAGCAAATCCAAACTGGGTTGATCGTGACCGCTTTATTCTGTCTAACGGTCATGGTTCAATGCTTATTTACTCACTGCTACACCTAACCGGTTACGCACTACCAATTGAAGAATTGAAGAACTTCCGTCAATTGCATTCAAAAACTCCTGGTCACCCAGAGTACGGTTATGCACCTGGTATTGAAACCACGACTGGTCCACTCGGTCAAGGTATCACTAATGCTATAGGCATGGCGATTGCTGAAAAAACCTTAGCAGCACAGTTCAATAAACCAGAACATGAAGTTGTTGATCATTTCACTTACTCTTTCTTAGGTGATGGCTGTCTAATGGAAGGTATCTCTCACGAAGCATGTTCACTTGCTGGCACATTAGGCTTAGGTAAACTAGTTGCATTCTGGGATGACAACGGTATTTCAATTGATGGCGAAGTTGATGGTTGGTTCACTGACGATACAGTAAAACGTTTTGAAGCTTACGGCTGGCATGTAGTCTCTGTAGATGGTCATAACCCGGCAGAAATCCAAGCGGCAATCGACGCATCTAAAGCTGAAACATCACGTCCAAGTCTTATCTGTTGTAAAACAGTGATCGGTTTTGGTTCACCAAACAAAGAAGGTACGCATGGCTGTCATGGTGCTCCTCTGGGTGAAGCTGAAATCATAGCTACACGTGAAAAACTGGGTTGGAAACACGCTGCATTTGAAATTCCTGCAGATATCTATGCTGAGTGGGATGCCAATGAAGCTGGCGCACAAGCGGAAGCGGCATGGAATGAAAAATTTGCGGCTTATCAAGCGGCATATCCAGAACTAGCTGCAGAATACCTACGTCGTACTTCTGGTGAACTACCTGCAGATTGGGAAACAAAAACAACTAATTACATCAAACAGTTACAAGTTGATTCTGTAAAAATAGCCACACGTAAAGCATCGCAAAACTGTATCGAAGAGTTTGGTGCAATGTTACCAGAACTACTCGGTGGCTCAGCTGATCTAGCACCATCTAACTTAACTATGTGGTCTGGTACTAAAGCGATTACTGCTGATGACGCATCTGGTAACTACTTGCATTATGGTGTACGTGAGTTTGCTATGACGGCAATCATCAATGGTATGTCTTTACACGGTGGTTTAATGCCTTACGGTGCAACATTCCTGATGTTCATGGAGTATGCGCGTAATGCAATGCGTATGGCTGCATTAATGAAAATTCAGAACATCCAAGTTTATACTCATGACTCAATCGGTCTAGGTGAAGATGGTCCAACTCACCAGCCAGTAGAGCAAGTTGCAAGTCTACGTTTAACACCAAACATGAGCGCATGGCGTCCATGTGATTCTGTTGAATCTGCGGTAGCATGGAAATATGCAATCGAACGTAAAGACGGTCCAACTGCACTAATCTTCAGTCGCCAAGGTCTAGCACCTATGCCGCGTACTGATGCACAGTTAGCGAACGTTGTTAAAGGTGGTTACACGCTAGTAGATTGTGATGGAAAACCAGAAATTATCCTTATCTCTACCGGTTCTGAAGTTGAACTTTGTACGAAAGCAGCGGCAGAACTAACAGCGAAAGGCCGTAAGGTTCGTGTTGTATCTATGCCTGCTACAGACGTATTTGACAAGCAAGATGCGGCATACCGTGAATCTGTGTTACCGTCTGACGTTGTTAAACGTGTTGCGGTGGAAGCGGGTATCGCTGACTTCTGGCACAAATACACTGGCTTTAACGGTAAGATCATCGGCATGACAACATTCGGCGAATCAGCACCTGCTGACCAACTGTTTGAAATGTTCGGTTTCACTGTGGCTAACGTGGTTGCAACTGCTGAATCACTGTAATTTAAGTACTGTGTGTTGATAACATAGCACACAGATTTAATGTGTTACGGTAACGATAAAAGAGCGCATCGCGCTCTTTTTTATTGTCTGTAATTTATTGACGGTAATAGTGAGTTATTTACAGTAATAGAATTTAATACATTATCGGCTAGATGGTAGATGCCAGATACAAAAAAACCAGCATAACGCTGGTTTTTCATTATTCCGTATCGGTTTGCTAACTAGGCAACCTGTACTGGAATATCGTTACTGGTACGAACGATGTCATTAACTTGATTAAGATAAACAAGCGAAGGTTTATGCTGTTTCGCTTCTTCATTGTCCATACGTACGTATGCACAGATAATGATACGATCGCCTACTGCTGCTTTACGCGCTGCAGCGCCGTTCACTGAAATGATTTTTGAACCGCGTTCGCCAGCGATAGCATAAGTTGAAAAGCGCTCACCATTATCAATGTTATAGATATCGATTGCTTCATATTCTAGGATCCCTGACGCATCAAGCATATCTTGATCGATTGCGCATGAACCTTCATAGTTTAATTCTGCATGTGTTACACGCGCTTGGTGTAATTTACCTTTTAGCATTGTGGTTTGCATTGTTCTAAAACCCATTCCATTAATAGTTTATGAATATACCCAAGTTACTGATTGTTCATCTTAGAGTCGCTTGGGGATATATATATACCGTACAAAATATGTACCGGCGTCCATAGTAGCGTATTTGTTTAATTAGCGCAATTGGACTATTTGATCAGGTAAATAGTCCTAGTTATCAGTACTATTGCGTTTATGATTAACTTAATTTAACTACTTTATTATCGATTAAACGTGCTTTCCCTAAAAATGCAGCCATTAAAATAACGGCTTGCTTACTGTTTTTAGTAATAATCGCTAAAGTATCGGCATCGACAATATCAATCGCGTCGGTATTAAAACCGGCGGCATTGAGTTGTGCTGTGGCTTGCGTGACTAATGCTTTATTTGCTTGTTCATCAATAGTAACTTGATCAGCAATGGTCTGCATTACATCCGCTAATAGAGGCGCAATAGTACGTTCTTCAGCTGTTAACAGACCATTACGAGAACTCATTGCTAGGCCCGATTCTTCACGTACAGTCGGCACGCCAACAATTTGAATTGGCATTGCAAGATCATCGACCATATGACGAATTAACGCTAATTGCTGGAAATCTTTTTCACCAAACAAAGCCACGTCAGGCTGCACTAAGTTAAATAATTTAGCCACGATAGTCGACACACCGTTGAAATGACCTGGGCGATGCACGCCTTCTAGTACCTCAGAGATCCCCGGTACTTGAATGAAGGTTTGTGACGTTAAGCCATGTGGATACATTAGCTCTGGTGTTGGGGTAAAGACCAAATCAGTATCAACGCTTTGTAATGCCCGGCAATCTGCGTCTAAGGTGCGCGGATAAGCGGCTAAATCGGCAGCTTGGTTAAACTGCATCGGATTAACAAAGATACTGACGACAACTCGGTCTGCGAATTTTTGTGCTTCTTTAACCAGGGCTAAATGACCATCATGTAAATTACCCATGGTCGGCACAAATGCGGTAGATAGACCAAGACGACGCCAAGCGATCACTTGCTCTCTAAGAACATCAATATTTGCAATAATATCCATATATGAATTACCTAATAAAATGGGGCGGGTATGTTATGAAAACATGTGCTCATCGGCAGGGAACGTCTGTGCGGCAACTTCATCGATATAAGCGCTAATTGCTTTGCGCATATCACCGGTTTCGGCTAAGAAATTCTTGGAGAATTTAGGTATAAAGCCTTTTGAAATACCGAACGCATCATGCATGACTAAGATTTGACCATCAGTATCACGACCAGCGCCAATACCAATCACTGGGATCGTTAAGGCTTCAGTGATGCGTTTTGCCAGTGGTGCTGGGATACATTCTACAACTAACAGTTGGATACCAGCGGCCTGTAATAACAGCGCATGCTCTACCATTTCATCGGCTTTATCGGGTGCGCGGCCTTGTATTTTAAAACCACCAAAGACGTGTACTGACTGGGGTGTTAAACCAAGGTGGCCACAGACTGGAATGCCTCGTTCAGTTAATGCTGCAACACTTTCTACTAACCATTCGCCACCTTCAACTTTAACCATATTGGCACCGGCTTGCATCAGGATTGTGGCATTGGTTAAGGTCTGCTCTTTAGTGGCATAACTCATGAAGGGCATATCAGCGATAACCAGTGAATTTGTCGCCCCTGCACGCACACAACGGGTATGATAAGCAATATCTGTTACTGTGACAGGTAATGTATCATTATGGCCTTGTAATACCATGCCCATCGAGTCACCGACTAATAATACAGGCATGCCGACTTCATCAAATAATGCGGCAAAACTCGCATCATACGCGGTAATACTGGCAAATTTTTGTCCTGCTTCTTTCATCTTAAGCAGTTTCGATACGGTAACCTTGCTCATTGGAAATCCTTCTTCACATTATTCTGTGTTTTGATAAATAGCTAAGTCATTACGAGGACAGTCCTTAAGTAATGCTGACAATACTTGACCACAAGGTAACTGCAATTGTGGTGCTATTTCTGCTAATGGATAAAGTACGAATTCACGTTTTTTCATGCCGTAATGTGGCACGGTTAAGCGTGGTGTACTGATGATATCATTACCGACCAGTAAGATATCTAAATCGAGGGTTCTTGCTCCCCAATGTTCTTTACGTACACGGCCTTGTTCATTCTCAATCTGCTGTAGCGCATCGAGTAATTCAATGGGTGCTAACCGGGTATCGACACAGGCAACCGCATTAATATAATCAGGTTGCTCTTGTGGCCCCATTGGCTTACTTGCATACAGGGATGAAACGCAAATAAAACGACTTGCCGTTAATGTCTCTAGCGCTGTGATTGCGGCTTTGGCTTGCGCTACCGGATCGGCAAGATTACTGCCGATCGCGATATAACAACGGGTATAACCCTGTTTGTTAATAACATGTTCGTTAATAGCATGTTCTTTTAGAGATGAGATACGATTAAGCATCACTTTCGCTTGCGGGCTTTTTCTTTTTCGCGCGGCGTGGACGTGTTTTTTTACCCGCTGGTGCATTCAATTCTTTAATTAAACTCTGACGGCCAGTGGCATTTTCAGTTTGGTAATCGCGCCACCATTGCGTTACTTCGACTAAGTCACCACCTTGGATCTCGGCGCGCATTTCTAAGAAATCAAAACCAGCACGGAATTTTAAGTGTTCGAAGGCTTTTTCTGCCCGTTTACCTTGGCGACGTGGTAAGCGGCCTTGTAAATGCCAGATATCACGGATTGTTGAAGTAAAGCGGCGTGGAATCGCAATGCTCTTCGTTTGTGAGTCTAGCGCGTCATTCATGGCTAATAACAAGGCATCACTGTAGTTAAGACCGCTGTCAATTACGCGTTCTTCAGCGAGCGCTTCTAGTGGATACCATAACATTGCGGCATATAAATAAGCGGGCGTCACACGCTTACCAGCATTAATACGGCGGTCGGTATTTTCGAGTGCAATTTCGATGAACTTATCACAGTTACTCGAACCGTCTTCATTTTGATACTTGCTAACCAGTGGGAACAATGGCTGGAATAAACCATGTTCTTTCATCAGCTTGTATGTTGCTAAACCGTGACCATTTAAGAATAGTTTTAATGTTTCTTCAAATAAACGGGCGGCAGGAATACTTTGTAGCAAGTTGGCTAGCTGTTTGATAGGTGCTTTTGCTTCGGGGCTAATTTGCATGTCTAATTTAGCGGAAAAACGCACTGCCCGTAACATACGTACTGGGTCTTCACGGTAACGAGTCACGGGATCGCCAATTAAACGTAGTTGTTTACTTTGTAAATCGGCAAGGCCGCCAGTAAAGTCGTAAACAGCACGGTCGGCAATGTTGTAGTAAAGTGCATTAACGGTAAAGTCACGACGTTCAGCATCTTCATTGATGGTACCGTAGACGTTATCACGTAACAACATGCCACCATCAGACTGCTTTGATGTTTGTTGATTTTGTTCTTTTTCTTCAACGTGATGACCACGGAAAGTGGCAACTTCGATCATGTCACGGCCAAATAGGATGTGAGCAAGACGGAAACGGCGGCCAACTAAGCGACAGTTGTGGAATAGTTTTTTGATTTGCTCTGGTTCCGCATTGGTCGCAATATCAAAATCTTTTGGCTCTTGACCAATAAAAATATCACGTACACCACCACCAACAAGATAAGCTTGATAACCTGATTTATGTAACCGGTAGAGTACTTTTAGGGCGTTTTCACTAATTAGATTATGGTTTACCGGGTGTTGACCCTTTTCCAATTTCAGTTCATTTAAGCCTAAATTCTGTGTGTTTTGTGGTACAACTGACGCAGGTACTGCAACCGCAGCTTTATTCGAACGGGTCTCGTGTGGTGCTTTTTTACTCGCGACATCACGATCGTTGCGTGTCTTTGACGCTGTCTCAGAAGTAGTTTCTTGCCCATCTGATGCTTGATCTATCTGCTTTCTGCTCAGTATGTTTTTACAGAATCTAGTGATTTGAGTGAAAATGGTACACCTCGAATTAATATTAAAATAGGTTGAATTATTTATGCCGCCACATAATAGCGCTGTGTTGATAAAATGACAAAGATTGTTGACGAAATTTAGTATTAATCTTGCCTTATTGACCTAATACGATTGATTTCTGTCTGGGTAGGTTTTTGACGGACCAATGTTCTGTTCCCCATTCTACAAGCTGAGGGATAGAGAGATCTTGAAGTTCGTTACTTGCTGGCAAGGCTAAAAATCTAAACGCATCAATTAATCCCATCTTAGCCTGACGTCGATCTAAACCGGGGGCGTGATTCTGTTTACTTAATTTTGAGCCATCGACATTGCTGGCCAAAGGTAAATGCAAATATGACGGTGCGGACTGTGCAAATTGAGTAAACAAATATAATTGTCGACCCGTCGGTTCAATGAGGTCTGCGCCTCTCACAACCTGGGTAATACCTTGGTAAATATCGTCAACCACGACGGCAAGATTATAAGCAAACAGGCCATCTTTACGATGAATGATAAAGTCTTCTGCGGCCAGTGCTTTATTAATATCAATTTTACCGTGCAGTTCGTCGATAAAATAATTAACCGGTGCTGTTGTCGTTACCCGTAACGCGGCATTGTCAGCGCTAAGTTGTTTATACTTACATTGACCTTGATAAAAAGCGCCCTGAGCGTGGTTCTGCTTACGCGTACAATTGCAGAAATAGGTTAGCTGTTGCTGGCTAAGTTGAGCAATAGCGTCTTGATAAGCGGCGCTGCGTTGGCTTTGATAGATAACCTCACGGTCCCAGTGTAAGCCAAAGGCTTCGAGAGTGGTTAAAATATTGGCTGCCGCACCGGCGACTTCGCGTGGTGGGTCAAGATCTTCAATACGCACTAACCAAGTACCTTGGTTGGCTTTTGCTTGTAAGTAGCTGCCAACAGCAGCAATCAGGGAGCCAAAATGTAATGGTCCTGAAGGTGAGGGCGCAAAGCGTCCTACATAGCTATTGGACATAATATAGAGTTCTTTAAATAAAAAAAGCTACAAATAGAAAGAGGGCTAATAAGCCCTCAATAAAATCATGTCAGTAGAAACTGATTAGCCAACCATTTGCTTTTCTTTAATTTCAGAAAGCGTTTTACAGTCAATGCATTGTTCTGCAGTCGGTCGTGCTTCTAGACGGCGGATACCGATTTCGATACCGCATGTGTTGCAAAAACCGAATTCATCATTTTCAATAAATTGAAGTGTTTTTTCGATTTTCTTGATCAGTTTTCTTTCACGATCACGAGCGCGAAGTTCTAAGCTAAATTCTTCTTCTTGGGCTGCTCGATCCACTGGATCTGGGAAGTTTGACGCTTCATCCTTCATATGAACCACTGTGCGATCAACTTCTTCACGTAGTTCATTACGCCAAACACTTAAAATATTTTTAAAGTGATTGCGTTGCTTCACACTCATGTATTCTTCACCAGATTGTAATTGGTAAGCGTCTACACCTGCGATGGCTAAAACACCGAGTAATTTTTTCGCTTCAGGCATGATATCTCTCCTAGTCCGCATTACGCCACAATATTACCGAGCACTGCTAAGCAATATTTATGGGCGGTATAAATACCAGAAACACACAAAATGCGCAAACTAAACTGGCAAATTGTTCAATTGCTCCTCTTTCGGGTTAGTATTGGTGTGACTTTAGTCACAGTTGAATGAAATTTGTTCTACCAGTGAAATATTGTCTGTTTCTATTGTACTCGCGTATGCGAATACTTCAACTCCCTGGTTAATGGCCTGCTTAACAAGATCACTATAGTCGCTATCTAAGTGTTTCGCAGGTTTTAGGGTCTTAATTCCGGTATGCTGAACGACAAATAATAAGACTGCTCGGTGTCCGTTTTTCTTTACAGCCATCAGTTCTCTAAGATGTTTTTGCCCCCGAACACTGACCGTATCAGGAAAATAACCACAGTCATTTTCTAATAAACTGGCACTTTTCACTTCGATATAACATTTACCGAGTGTTGGATCATCGAGTAAAATATCAATCCGACTATTCTCATTGCCGTACTTTACTTCGGTGGTTAGGTGTTCATAACCAGTGAGTTGCGCTATCGCTGCTGATGCTATGGCTTCTTTAGCGAGTTGATTTGCCCTCATGGTATTAATACAGATCATATCGCCATTGGCTTTTTCGGTGAGTTCCCAAGAGCGTGAATATTTCCGCTTGGGGTTATCCGATGTTGAGTACCAAATGGTATCACCGGGATCGCCACAGCCGGTCATTGCACCAGTATTGGCACAATGAATTGTTACTGCTTCACCATTCTCAAGAATGACATCGGTTAAAAAGCGTTTGTAGCGTTTTATTAACGTTGCGGGCTGTAATGGACTTGGATACTGCATAATAATGCTCGATAATAGAAAACTAGCGTAGAGCATAATAATTTTTTGCAGATAAAGCTATACACAACCACGATGTTAAAACACCATAACTAGGTTTGAGGTGGTAAGGAAATTAATTGAATTGAGATAGCTCCCGTCGCCATTGTTTATCTTCTTCAACATCCGCTTTTTGCCATATTTGTTTTACTTTAACGCTAAGCTGACCATCAATCTCATTGGCATTAAGGGTGAACGTGAGTGGGTTGGCGATATTGGGTTGCGATAAAATCTGCTGGTCGTTAAATACTTGCTCGACGATACACACTGAGGTTTTATCTTGACTGTCGGCATCCCGCGCGAGAGGGTTATTACAATTATTCATTATATCGCCGCCGTTCGGATAGAGTACACCTAACCTTTGATGTTGACTGCCAATCGAAATGTCAAAGTAAATTTTTTGGCTGGCGAGGTAATGATAGATATTCGCGGAAAGTACTGATGGGGCGCGTTCTTTTTCGTTATAAAAGCGTGATAGTTTTAAGTAGGTAGAGCTGCCCCCAGGTGCAGTTACATCGGCAGAACGTACATATTTATGTAATATATGCATATGATGTAATGGTAGCTTCCAGCCCACTCGTACTTGCACTTTGACATTCCCATTACTGAGTTCTTCAACAGCGGTAATACGGGTTTGTACTTTGGTATTGAGGATGGGCTCGATGACTTGAGTATCAATGCTGTCGCGTATTTTTAATAACTGCGCCAGGTTGAATTTCGGGCTACGGCCATGCGCTGAAAACAATCGTTTCACATCATCGAGTACCGACGTCAGTTGCATGACTTCATGATCTTGTTGGCGAATTAAGCGGGCGCTTTGCTGCGTGGTGATCTGTGGTTCGGCAATCGCTAATTTGATCTCGCCTAGATTTTTTAAACTGTTATCGAATTCGTTATCCAGCGTGATCAGACTTTTTTCTATGCTGACATTGTTACGTAATATCGCCATACTTCGACCAATGTAATGCTCATCAAATGTTACCCGTATTTGTTGTACTACAAATATCTGACCTTTATATACGTCCTTATCTTTGACTATCTGAGGTTTGTTTTGCGGGGTGATTTTAATGTAAGCGGCTTGAATAATAGGCACATAATGTTTGTAGTTGGTGAGATCAACGGGTTTGTTCATTAACTTATAATTACGCACATCAAAACTGGCTTTGATACGGGCTTTTTCGATCATAATCTGTTTGGCGCTAGCAATGCTTTCACCATTAGTGAGTTGGTGGGTAATAGTATAGGTTTTTGACCAAAATCCCACGTGAGCAATAGCACTACCGCTATAACTGAGTATCACTAATAAAGGTAAAATAATAGACAGAAATAAACGCATAGTAAGTTCCTTTTGCTATTCCTTATAAATAATAGACTTAAATTTAATGATTGGTGTTTTTAGGGTAAAATCATCCTATTACTGATTAATTCATTCTATCCTGAGAGGCCTTTGTGGCAGAGTTACCGATCACTTCCGTATTACCAAGTCTATTTACGGCCTTAAAATCATCGAATCAAGTTATTCTGCAAGCGCCTCCGGGTGCCGGTAAGTCAACGTTATTGCCGTTAAAACTGCTGCAAGAGAAGATCTTTAGTGGCCGCATTTTGATGTTAGAACCGCGCCGTCTTGCCGCGCGGAATATTGCCACGTTTATGGCGTCGCAGTTACAACAAAAGGTCGGCGAGGACGTGGGTTATCGTATGCGTGGAGATACCAAAGTATCGAAATCAACGCGATTGGAAGTGGTAACGGAAGGGATCTTAACCCGGATGATCCAGCAAGATCCGGAACTAAGCGATTATGATTTGATTATCTTTGATGAGTTTCATGAACGTTCATTGAATGCGGATATTGGCTTGGCGTTTGCATTGGAAGTGCAGCAAGGTCTACGCGATGATTTAAAATTATTAGTGATGTCAGCAACACTCGACAGCGAAGGGTTACAGAAAATGTTGCCTGATGCGAAACTGTTGACGGCTGAAGGACGCTGTTTCCCTGTTTCTTATAGTTATCATCCGATGAATTTACAGCACCGTACGATCAAGCAAGCGTTGACCGGAGCAATAGTCGCCACGGTTAAATTAGCACTGCAACAGCAGGGCGGTAATATTCTGGTATTTTTGCCTGGGGTGAGTGAAATTAAACGTTGTCAGCAGCAGTTGCAGGAATTGGTGAATGCGCATCTACAAGTATTGCCTTTATATGGGCAACTGACTCAGCAACAGCAACAGGCGGCAATTAATCCTATTGCTAAAGGGCTGCGCAAGATTGTATTGGCGACCAATATAGCCGAAACCTCATTAACCATTGACGGTATTTCGGTGGTGATTGATTCAGGGCTTGAACGCAGAGTCAGCTTCTCGCCACGTTCTGGTGTCAGCCGCTTACAAACAAAGCGTATTAGCCAAGCATCGGCAACGCAGAGAGCCGGACGAGCAGGGCGATTACAAATCGGGCATTGTTATCGTTTATGGCGCGAAGAAGATCACAGCCGCTTAGATGCGCAAATAGAACCAGAAATTATCACCGCGGATTTAACCTCGACCTGCTTAGAATTAAAGGTATGGGGTGTTAACAGCTTTGCTGAGCTGGCATTACTCGATCAACCTTCAGTGGCAAATGTGCAATATGCTGAAGCGTTATTAACTGACCTTGGCGCATTAAACGCGGGGAATTGTAGTAAACATGGCCAAGCATTGGCTGAATTTGGTATGTCACCACGGTTAGCCCATATGTTGTTAACGGCAAAAGACTGGGAACGTGAACGGCCGGGTATTAGTTGGTTAGCGTGTCGATTAATTGCATTACTTGAAGGTAGTGAACGCTTACCACTGGATTTAGATTTTGCATTGCAACAAATGGCATCGGGGCAATTTGAACAAGCGCAACGTCAAGCACAGCAATGGGCACAACGTTTTGGTTTTGTTAAAAGCAGCAGTCAGTGTCGAAACACTAACACCTATACCGGGTTGTTATTAGCGTTAGCCTATCCAGACCGAATCGCCCAACGTCGAGACAATACTGGACGGGGGCAAGCTGGCCACGGCCAAGATGTGTTGTATATGTTAAGCAATGGACTCGGGGTTAAATTGATGAACGACGCCAGTTTAACCAGTGCCGAGTTATTGGTTGTTGCTGATTTATCCTTAACCGAACAAGGTGCCGATGCCATGGTATATAACGCCTGTGCAATCGATTTAGTTGAATTACAGACCTGGTTACCGCAACTGTTTAGCCAGCAGGCATTTGTACAATGGGATTTAAAAGCTCAGAAGTTGATTGCTGAGCAACGTCAATGTTTAGGCAAGTTAGTATTATCACGTAAAGTATTAACCGATATTACCCCAGCGCAAAAACAAACCGCGGTGTTGGCTGGTATTCGTAAAGCGGGATTATCGGTATTACCATGGAATGACCAAAGTAAGGCGCTATTAACGCGTTTACGTTGTGCGCATTTATGGCTGCCAGAGTTAGGCTTTGTTGATTACAGCGATGAGGCGCTGATGGCGGATTTAGACAAGTGGTTATTACCCTACTTAACGGGCGTAACAGGACCTGCGCAGATGAAAAAAATACCCATTATCGAGGCATTATTATCGCGATTAGCGTGGTCGTTGCAAAAGCGTTTGGATAGTGAATTGCCAACTCATTTCACCGTGCCTACAGGCTCAAAAATAAAATTACGTTATAGTGATAATGCCGCGCCGAGTTTACCCGTGCGTATTCAAGAGATGTTTGGTCAAGCCAATAAACCCACGGTTGCCAATGGTCGCGTGCCGATTGTGATTGAACTACTGTCACCGGCTCAACGTCCGCTTCAGATAACCCAAGATTTACTGGGTTTTTGGAATGGCAGTTATGCCGAGGTTAAAAAAGAAATGAAAGGCCGTTATCCAAAGCACTATTGGCCTGATAATCCACTTGAGGCGATGCCCACTCGACGGGTTAAAAAACATATGTAGGAAAGCAGTAATTATTATGGGTAATCTGCTATTATCCCGCAGAGTTCGTTCCAGTACCATAAAAGAAGATTTATCATGACTAAAAAAACTGCCTCATTGCATCCCCGTAATCCACATCAGGGACGTTATGATTTAACCGCCTTAGTTAAAACATACCCAGCGTTAAAAGCGTTCATAACGCTAAATCCTAGTGGAGAAGATACGGTCGATTTTAGTGATGATAAAGCCGTCATTTGCTTGAACAGTGCATTGTTAGCCCATTTTTACCAAGTACCAAATTGGCAGATCCCACCGGGTTACTTATGTCCGCCAATCCCAGGGCGTGCGGATTATATTCATTATATTGCCGACTTGCTGGCAGACATGAATAATGGCGAAGTACCAACCGGTAAACGTGTTAAAGCGTTAGACATTGGTACAGGCGCTAACTGTATTTACCCTATTCTTGGTCATCGCAGTTATGGCTGGGGTTTTGTGGGTACCGATATTGATACGGTTGCCGCAAAAACCGCGAATGTGATCGTGCAAGCAAACCCGAGCTTAAGCAAAGCGATCAAAATCGTGTTAAAGAAAACGCCAGGCAGTACCTTTAAAGGTGTGATTAAATATAACGACAAATACGCTGTCACGATTTGTAACCCGCCGTTCCATGCATCGATGGCGGATGCGGCAGCAGGCACTGAGCGTAAGATTAAAAATCTGCACAAAGGTAAAGCAGCGCCAACCGACACCACTAAGTTGAACTTCGGTGGTCAGCATTCTGAACTTTGGTGTGAAGGTGGCGAACTACGCTTTGTCAAAGACATGGCGAAAGAAAGTAAAGATTTCACGGCGCAAGTATGTTGGTTTACCAGTCTTATCTCAAAAGGTGAGCATATCGAAGAGCTTGAACAGTATTTACAAGGACTTGGCGTAAAACAAATCCGTGTGATCCCGATGTCGCAAGGCCAGAAAGTCAGTCGTATATTAGCGTGGAGCTTTATGGATACTGATGAGCAACAACAATGGGCTGCCGATAATTGGTAGAAAACATGGGTAAGGGTACTGGTAAAACACACGGGTAGTCGGCGTTATATTTAGGTAGATTAATACGGCAAGCATCGCGCTTGCCGTTTTTATATCAGAGGATAAAATGATGTTGGTATGGCTAGGTTACAGTTATTTGGTATTGAGCATTATTACCTTGCTGGTATATGGAAAAGATAAATGGGCAGCGACACGACAGGTATGGCGTACACCAGAGCGTACATTGCACTTGTTGGCGCTGTTCGGTGGTTGGCCGGGTGCGCTCGTCGGACAAAAACTGTTTTCTCATAAAAAAAGTAAAATAAGCTTCAAACGTATTTTTTGGTTAACTGTTGTTGGTAATGTACTCATTGTACTCGGCATTTTTCAAATAGATCCGAGTTATGTGATAGTGAGCTAATTGTTGACTTCAATTTTTTTAACTGATTTACACATATTTACGTTATCTATACTATGCCTTTGTTTTGTTGTGTTATACCATTTCGGCCTTATTATGCTAATTACGGCTATTTTTAACGAAGACTGGGTATTCATTAATGTCGTCAATTAAGAACAATAAATTACAATTAGTGCTGATGTGGGTACTATTAACCAGCGTATTGCTTGGTATTGTCGCGTTATTACCGGTGAGCGATAAAGTCGATACCAATACTGCGATAAAGGCTGCGCCGATTGCGACAACCGCGCTTATCGATGAACCAGCATCGCCACTTGATGAAGCAAGTACGACGAACTCGATGGTTACCGAATCAGCAGTGGCATCAATCGCAGTAGAATTGGCCAAGTCTTATCCCAAAACAATTAACTATGTGATCCAAAAGGGTGACACCTTAGGGGCTATTTTTGAGCAATTAGATCTAAGCCAAAAGAGTCTTTACCAAATTCTGGAAGTGGATTTAAACGTGCTGGCATTAGACAGTATTAAACCGGGACAAATGTTAATCTTTACTGAATTTGAAGGGGAATTAACGCGTTTGGAATTACACATAAGCTTAGCGCAGCAAATAATTTATAAACGCCAAGGTGATAGTGGTTTTGAATTTGAACAGATAAATGTTGATGGTGAATGGCGCGAGCACAGCTACATTGGCCAGATTGAGTACAGTTTTTCAGGATCTGCAAAAAAAGCGGGATTATCGTTATTTGAAGCGCAATTTATTGCCAGTTTATTAAAAGATAAAATCAATTTCAGCCGTGATTTCCGTATTGGTGATACGTTTAAAGTATTGGTATCTCGTCAATATATAGGTGACCAACTGACGGGCGAAAACCGTATTGATGCGGTGAGTATTAATAATCGCAGCCGTAATATTAGTGCCTATTTGTACGAAGGTGCTTATTATGACGAAGCTGGTTTAAGCATTGAACGTGCTTTTGTGCGTCGTCCTGTTAGCAGTAAATACCGTATATCATCAAGCTTCAATCCAAAGCGTTTACACCCAGTGACCGGTTTATTACGTCCGCATAATGGCACCGATTTTGCGACGCCGATTGGTACACCTATTTTCGCTACCGGCGATGGTGTGGTATCTCGTGTGCTTAATCATAAGTATGCTGGTTTGTATATCGAGATCTCAAACGGTCAAACCTACCGTACTCGTTTCTTGCACCTGAGTAAGGCATTAGTGAGAAAAGGGCAACGGGTTAAACGCGGCCAAAAAATTGCATTATCGGGAAATAGTGGCCGTATTACCGGACCACATCTGCATTACGAACTACATATGCGCGGTCGTGCGGTGAATGCCATGACTGCAGATATTCCGATTGCGTCAGCGATTGATAAGCGCCAGCAAGCGGCATTTAAACTGGCGTTAAATAATTATCATGCGGCTTGGGAACACGTTAAAAGTTAACTTTACCGCGCATGTTTTTGGTTTTACCACGCTGAGTTTTAGTGTCCATACGTTTTTTTTTGGCATTTCGACTGGGCTTGGTAGCACGACGTGCCTTTTGGATCACTGTGGCCTGCTTAATCAGTTCGATTAAGCGTTCAAACGCCACCTGCTTGTTAAAATCTTGACTACGCGAATCTTGACTTTTAATGATGATGACGCCATCTTTGGTGATGCGATGATCATTTAACGCCAATAACCTTTCTTTGTAAAATTCAGGTAATGACGAGGCTTTAATATCAAAGCGCAAATGGATCGCGGTTGATACTTTATTGACGTTTTGACCACCGGCACCTTGCGCGCGGATGGCCTGGATATCAATTTCGGAATCGGGAATGGATACATTGCTCGAGATGAAAATCATTATGAACCTTGGTGTTATATTACTGTGCGATATTAAGCTGACCGACGTTGGGTTCGTTGTGTGTAACCGCTAGCGTCTGGTTGGCGATGTGCCTATGATACTCTGGTTTGATGCGATTGTTAATTTTCAATTGTCAGGGGTTATTATCTTTTATGCGATTAGAGAATATTGAGAGTGATAATTAGACCAGTCAAAGAAACGGATGCTAAAGCCTTATCTGCGTTATTTTCTCAACTCAATGATGAAACGCCGTTTATGGCCATGGGGGAGAAAAATAACGCCACTGAACTCAGTGAGCATCTGGCCTTATTTATCAATTCAGCAACCCAGGTGCTGTATGTGATAGAGCAGGACGGCCATAAGCTGCTTGGTTTTGCGATTGGTATAACCGGTTATATTAGTGGCGATAGTCATACTGCATCTTTGGTTATGGGTATTGTGCAAGCGAGTATCGGTAAGGGGCTTGGTCAGCAATTATTGTTACACGTTGAAGCCTGGGCTCGGTTGCATAAATTACAACAGCTAGAATTAACCGTCATGATAGACAATGAAAACGCGATAGCCTTTTATAAACACGCTGGATTTAAGCAACAAATAGCAAAGCCAGCAGGGATGATTGACGCGCTGACTGAAAATGAATTATATATGCTAAAGGTTGTTTAAATTGCCTCGCGCTAGTTGAGTTGTGGGGTATGAACAGGGTAAACTAGCCATTCTTTATTACGTCGTTTTATGAGATCGTACTTGATCATATTTGACCGTATTTGCTGCAATTTCTAGGACCCTTTCCTTTGGCTAAACGTCCCGTAAGTGATGACACCAAAAAGACTGTCACGAAACGAAAATCCGCTGCAAGCACAGCAGCAAAGAAAATCACAACGAAATCCCCGGCCAGGAAAATAGCCAAGAAAAAGGCTAAAAAAGCAAAAGATCGCACTTGGACTCGCAGTATCGTCATTTTCCTCCTTAAATTTAGTCTGGCTTTTTCGGCTATCTTTATTCTTTACGGCATGTATTTAGACAGTAAAATTCAAGCGCGATTCTCTGGCCCTATTTGGAAAACACCAGCGCAGATCTATGCGCGTAGTTTAGCGTTAACACCTGGCATGTTTTTACCTCATGAAAAGTTGGTCGAAGAGCTGGTATTACTCAATTATTTAAAAGTAGCAAAACCGCGTAGCGCCGGGCAGTTTTCTGTTTCCAAGACCAAAGTGGAATTATTTCGCCGCAGCTTTACCTATCTTGATGGCACCGAGCCTAATCAAGCGCTGTTTTTAACCTTCGCAGATAACCGCTTAGTCAGCATTCGTGATCAGCAAACCGGTAAATACCTTAAGTCTGCTAACCTCGATCCTATGCTGATTGATACCTTACAAGCACCCAATCAAGAAGATCGTATCTTGGTTGAATTACAAAATTACCCACAACTGTTAATTGATACTTTATTGCTGGTGGAAGATCGTGATTTCTATCATCATAGCGGGATATCACCGGTTGCTATTATCCGCGCTGCATTCGCTAATATGAATGCCGGGCGTACTGTACAAGGCGGTAGTACCTTAACCCAGCAATTAGTGAAAAACTTCTTCTTAACCCGTCAGCGTAGTTATTGGCGTAAGTTTAACGAAGCCTATATGGCAATATTGATTAACTACCGTTTAAGTAAAGACGCGGTTTTAAGTGGTTATCTTAATGAAGTGTATTTAGGCCAAAATTACAGTGATGGTGTTTATGGTTTTGGGTTAGCGAGTTACTTTTATTTTGGTCGCCCAGTACCAGAGATCACCATAGAGCAGATGGCATTGTTGGTTGCTGTAGTCAAAGGACCGTCGTTTTATGATCCTTGGCGTTATCCAGAACGTGCGCTAGAACGTCGTGACATGATCATTCGTTTATTGTCTAAAAATGGCAAGATCAGCACCCCTGAATATCGCGAGGCTATCTCGAGACCGTTAGGTATTATTCCGCGTGGACACATGAGTATATCTAAAGTACCCGCGTTTTTATCCTTGTTACGCCGTGAGTTAAAAACCACGTTTGGTGATGCCTTGTATGATCAATCGGGATTAAAAATATTTACCAGTTTAGATCCGCTTGCTCAGCGTGCCGCTGAAACCGCCATTACACAAGGTCTGCCACGGTTAGAGAAAGCCCGTCACATCTCTGGATTAGAAGTGGCAATGGTGGTAACCGACCGTCATTATGGTCGTGTGATTGCGATTGTGGGTGGACGTAATACCCAGTATGCCGGCTTTAACCGGGCGCTTGATGCTTCACGTCCGATTGGCTCGGTGGTGAAACCAGCGATTTATTTAACGGCGTTTGAACAAGGTTATGACCTTAATTCACCGTTAGAAGATAAACCGCTACGGTTAAATAATCAGTACGGTAATAATTGGCAACCGAAAAATTATGATCGTAAATACCGTGGTGAAGTGCCGTTATACCAAGCCTTGATGCAGTCGCTTAATGTGCCAACGGTTAATTTAGGCATGGCGCTCGGCATTGATAATGTCATTGAAAGTTTAAAACGACTGGGCGTTGAAAAGGTCGATAATCACTATCCGTCGATGTTGCTCGGGGCGTTAAATATGTCACCGTTCCAAGTTTCACAAATGTATCAAACCATTGCGACAGGAGGGGTGTATTATAAGTTAACTGTATTGGTGGCAGTCGTGGATGCAGACGGTGATCTGGTTTATCAACAGAATTTAAAAGGTAGCCGTCGATTCTCGCGTGAAGATACTGATTTGACGATTTATAATATGACATTGGTGGCCAAGCAAGGCACTGCACGTCGTTTAAGTTGGCAATTTCCGGGGATTAACTTTGCCGGTAAAACAGGCTCGACTGATAACTTACGTGACAGTTGGTTTGTCGGTTTAGATAATCGCGATGTAGTGACCGTCTGGGTGGGACGTGATGATAATAAAACCTCCACATTAACCGGTTCGAGCGGTGCATTGACGGTATTTGGTGATTACATGAAATTACGTAGTGCCGATAGTTTGGCGATAAATTAGCTGAACTGAATTCAGTCGGTGACATCCACAACTAACAACGGCGAGCTTGAGCGCTCACCGTTTATCTATCTAATTCATCAGACAATAAATACCGTCATGTAATAATATTGTCTATTTAGAAGTGACCTTCTAAACCAACAAATACCCCGTCAATGGTTGCATCTGCTTTCACGTCATCAACTTTAAAATCAAGCTGTTGAATACGGTAGCCAGCACGGATAGACCAATCTAGTACATAACCAGGGTTGATCATGAACGCAAGACCGATTTCAGCATCGCCGTATACATCACCCGTGATACCAATGGCATTGATCATCGCAAAGGCTTTAAGTGGGAACATAGGTAAGCCAACTTCACCGTAAGCATAACCCATAGGTAACGGACCTGAGAATGACACATCCGTAGAACCATCTTCGAAAGTACCATTCAGCTGACGCCAGGTAACACCGGCATCCAGTGATACAATGTCATTGTCTAAGAATTCATAATACAGCGTAAAATCAACCGTTTTTAGGTTGATGTTTTCACCTGCTGAAGAACCTTCAATGTCAATATTAGAAAGACTAAGTGCCACATTTGGAATTAATGGGATTGGGTGTTCAAATTTAGCGTAGATACGGTAGTTGTAAGTGTCTTCGTAATCAGTCGTAAAATCGGTATTATTATAGCTAAGTGTGCCATCAACACCGGATTTCCATACATCTGCACCAAAGTAGGTGCCAAGCATATCAGCCGTTACGTTGTTTGAAAGAGCAGTCAGAATAGTTAGTGCAAGTAGTTGTTTTTTCATAATGAGTCCATGTTCATTTATGTAATTTAATCGCGCAACAGTAACAGCAAGCGTCCTTAGTTAATAAGTATTAGATATTTATCCATCAAATCCTAATGCTATTAACTCACGGTTAATACTTTCGGCCGGTGTGGGAAAAAGTTTAGCGCTAATGTTAACTTTTATAAAACCGTTCGCATGCAGTTAATTTGGCTGGTCATTATACATTTTGCAGTTAAATAATCATGTTAAATGGGTTATTTATATCATTTTAACTAAAGTAGTAAGCTTATTTTGGACTGGTATTTTTACGAGGTAAAAAAAACACTCAAAAAAGCCCTAATAATAGGGCTTAACAAAATGATAAAAATGGTACTTCTATCATACTTTTAGGTTTAAAATTGTGACGCTAACTTAGCAAAACAACGTTCAGCGGCTGCAATTGTCGCTTCAATATCGGCACTGGTATGTGCAGTTGATAAGAAACCCGCTTCAAATGCAGACGGTGCAAGATAAACACCTTCAGCTAACATAAGGTGGAAGAATTTCTTGAAACGTTCGGCATCACACTTACACACATCAGCAAAACCAGTTACTTCAGCTTGGTCGGTAAAGAAGAAACCAAACATACCGCCCACATAGTTTACTGCCAGTGCGATGTTTTGGCGTGCCGCTGCTGCTTTAAGGCCTTCTGCTAATTGCTTGGTGCTGGCACTTAATTGTGCCGCCACTTCTGGTTTGTCAATTTCGGTTAATGCCGCTAGGCCTGCCGCCATGGCAATTGGGTTGCCTGACAATGTACCCGCTTGGTATACCGGACCTGTTGGGGCAATGTGTTGCATGATCTCTAGTTTACCGCCAAACGCGCCAACAGGCATGCCGCCACCGATCACTTTACCTAAGGTTGTTAGGTCTGGTTTTACTTGATAGAGAGCTTGGGCACCGCCTGTGGCTACACGGAAACCTGTCATTACTTCATCAAAGATAAGTACTGCATTGTATTTATCACAGATGCTACGCAATCCTTGTAGGAAACCAGGTTGTGGTAGAATGCAGTTCATGTTGCCTGCAACAGGTTCGACAATGATACAAGCGATATCTTCTGGGTATTCAGCAAATAGTGTTTCAACTGATGCTAAATCATTGAACGTTGCTGTAAGGGTAAGCTTAGCAAAATCAGCAGGGATACCAGGAGAACTTGGCTGACCTAATGTTAATGCACCAGAACCCGCTTTAACCAGTAGTGAGTCAGCATGGCCGTGGTAGCAACCTTCAAATTTTAAGATCTTGTCACGATGAGTGTAACCACGCGCTAGACGGATCGCACTCATGGTTGCTTCTGTACCGGAGCTAACCATGCGGATCTGGTCCATAGATGGCACCATTGCTAGAACTTTTTGCGCCATGATCACTTCGATTTCAGTCGGTGCACCAAAACTTAAACCATTTTCAACGGCAGCAAGTACTGCAGATTTGATTGCTGGGTGGTTATGACCCAAGATCATTGGTCCCCATGAACCAACATAATCAATATAGGCATTGTCATCTACATCATAGATACGCGCGCCTTCGGCACGTTGAATAAAGACTGGGCTACCACCCACGCCATTGAATGCGCGCACCGGTGAGTTAACGCCACCAGGAATAATGGCTTGAGCTTGCGTGAAAAGTTGGCTTGATTTAGACATCTGCAATCCTTTTATCTACTGTCAGAGACGACATATATAAGAAATAGTAAGAAATATTTTTAGGGCGTTATTATACCTGTTAAGTGGTGTAAACGTAGTTTTTTTACATTTTTAGCTACTGGCATCTAACTAGGCTTTGTTTTCATCAGCAGAATCGTTAAAATAGCGCTATATTTTATGTTTCTTCACGACTAAAGGCTGACATGTTTAAGATTATTAAACCACGTTACATCGTATTATTAGCGCTCGCTATATTATTGGGTTATGGTTTTTATTACCTGAAAAGCATGGCGTCAGCAGCAAGAATAGTCATGAAAGATGATGAAATTGCACGATTAAGTACCGGTTTAACAGAAGTGACTAAAATGAAAGCTCAGATCGAAGCTGAACTGCAAATCAGCGCAATATTAGTGGAACAGTTAACTGAGCAGCAACGTATGTTATTGAATGAAAATACCGAACTAAAACGTGAGTTGATTTTTTATCAACGCATCATGGCGCCAGAAGACGTGATTAATGGTGTTAAATTAGAAAGCCTTACATTCATTCCGGAAGTGAGTGAAAACTATTATTTTATGCAGCTAGTATTAATGCAGGTGCAAAAGAAAAAACGTCATATTAAAGCCACTGCGGATTTAGTTTTCTATGGTAGCCTAGCAGGAGAACCTGCAGAGTACACTTGGAATGAATTAGTCGATGACATCCAGCAACAACTCAAGTTTTCATTCCGTTACTTCCAAACGATAGAAGCATCGATAAAATTCCCACTGGGTTTTGTGCCGGAACGGGTGCAGTTTATTGGTAAGGTAAAGGGGAATCGTTGGAATTCGAGCATCAAGTTAAAACAGAACTTTGACTGGAGTGCGGTATTACAAAACAGTGACTCGATCTCTGGGTAATTGCCGCCATTAATGCTACCAGCGTTGAATGTTGATAAACGATAGTTGACTGAATTAGTCAGGTATTAGATAATTGAATGTATAAATCGAGTTTAAGTGAGATCAGATATGGAACTATTTACAGACGTTGGTGCAACTCAGGCTAACAATAACGAAGTTGTTGAACAAGCTGTTATACCTGTTGCTGTGGAAGCAAGTGCAGATGATATGGTATTACCAATTCATTTTAGTGATGCGGCTGCAGCAAGAGTGAAAGAATTAATTACGGAAGAAGAAAACCTGGCGCTGAAATTACGCGTGTATGTGACTGGTGGCGGTTGTTCTGGTTTCTCTTATGGTTTTACTTTTGATGAAAAAATTAATTTTGGTGACACTGTTATTGAAAAGAACGGCGTGACTATGGTTGTGGATTCAATGAGTTTACAATATTTAGTGGATGGCACGGTTGATTACATTGATGGCTTAGAAGGTTCACGCTTCTTGGTAAACAACCCGAATGCAACAACAACATGTGGTTGTGGTTCAAGTTTTTCAATTTAAGCGTTGTTTCATTAACAATTACGATTCGCCGTACTTAACTGTCGTTAAGTACGGCATTTTATATCACTTTTATATATAGCCGTTATTCCCCCTCATATTTTGTTATCCCGTCTTAGATTATAAAACTCAGATTATAAATAAGTTAGTGCTTATAGTTTATTTTTAATGTTTGTGACCGATCGTCTTGTTTTTTATTGTTGGCATTTATCGCTGGTTAAATATGTTGCACTATGGTTAAGAAGCCATTATTTCAAGCGTCAGTGATCGCGCTGAAGATGTTGATGACGAGATGGATATTCGCGTACGTTTCTCTGAGCAATACCGTCATATCAGCCGTCTCGCAGACTTACGTTTAAAAACAGCCGCAGGGCAAGTACCATTAAGTGTATTTTAAACTCTGACCGCAGAGCAGAAAAAAGATTCGGTGGATAAAGTTGATGGCCGCCAAACACTAAAAATTGAAGCGGATTTATTGCCCAGTTATAACTTAAATGAGCAACTGCCTAAGTTAATGGAATTAATGAAAGGTTTAGAGCTCGATCCGCGTGTGACAATACGCTCACGTGGTCACAATTGGTAACCGCTGTGGCGAGCGGATTAACCTTTGCGACGGTACTGACCTTAGTATTGACGCCCTGTATGTTGGTATTGGGCGATCGATTAAGTCAACGTTGGAATAAAGGCAACGCCGTGGTAAATGTGAGGGTTGTTGACAGTGATGCCATGATTGATTTTTATGACATCGAAAAGTGTAATTTAAACGCGAGTATTATTTAATTTTGCAAGCACGCCAAACTAATAATAACCACGACAACATCAGACCGCTGCCACCGAAGGGCGTGATGTTGCTTAACCATTTTTCACCAGTTAATGCATAAAGTATCAAAGAACCACTAAAAGTAATAATGCTCACCAATTGTAGACCCGCGACCCAGTTAAAACGTCCGGCAGCGAATTTATTATCTAATAAAGCCAAAAACAACACACTTAATGTATGAATAAATAAGTAGTCTCGCGCCGTCGCAAAGTTAGTAACCCCGTTATGTAATACCAACTGGGAATGCCATAAATGTGCACCTAACGTGCCCACGAGAATATTGGTAAACATTAAAATGGAACAGATGATCAGGAAATACTTGAGTTTGTTGTGCTGCATGGTGCGGTTACCTTACCTTTAATAACTATAAATAAATCAGTCGAAAGACTTAGTTTGTTGTAATACGTAATAAAGTTGTCATTTATCTTACATTTTTTGTTCATATTTATCACACATCTTTGTCATATTTCACCTTTAGTATTGATTCCAATTAAAGCAACTACTCAACAACGTATTTTTTATATTTGTTAACACAATGGAATCTAAAATGAAAAAATCATTACTGGCACTGGTATTACCAAGTTTATTCGCCTCAACGGTTGGCGCGGTTGAAGTTTATAATGATGATAACCAATCTGTTAACGTATATGGCCGTGCTTATGCAGGACATGACTTTAGTGGTGAAGATAAAAATGCTAATTATGGTAATGATGCTTACATTCGTATTGGTGCTAAGCTGAAATCAGATATCTCTGAGTCACTATCGGCATTTGCTCGTTATGAACTACAGTGGGATCTCGCTGACGGTGAGAAACAAGACAAAACCAAAACCCGTTTAGCGTATGTTGGTCTTGACAGTGACGTTGGTGCATTCAGCTTCGGTCGTCAATATGGTGCGGTTTCATTAGTGTCAGACATTACTGATACAGCTTATACCAATGCATACGGTGGCAATCTGGGCGTAGGTAAAGACCACGATGGCACAGGTCGTGATAGCAGTTTATTAAAATACAGCAACAAATTCGGCGCTTTGCAGCTAGATGCTTCATACCGTCTTGACGATACCCAAAGTGATGCAGAAAGTGATGCGGCATACGGCTTAGCCGCGGCATATGAGCTTGATTTTGGTTTAACACTCGTGGCTGGTTTTAATGGCAGTTCACCGACTGATGATTATGATGCATCAATCTTCTTAGTGGGTGCAAGTTACAAAACTGGCCCAGTGAAAGTAGCGGCCACATTCGCACAAGGTTCCGAATTTGCAGGGCAAAATACCGACCACACGGCGTATGAATTAATGGTTGAATACAAAATTAGCAAGCAACTGCGTGCTCAAATATTATATAACGTCCAAGAGCACGAAGACACCGTGTCATCAGTTAAAACCGATGTTGTTGATGATTTAGTATTCGGTGTGCGTTATGACTTTAACAAAAGCTTACGGTCGGTTGCTGAATACCGCATTAACGGTGTAGACGGTATGGATGACGATTTCCATCTCGCGGCACGTTACAGCTTTTAATCGCTAGGTTAGTTATCGTGGCGTTAAATTAGCCTCGGAACATTAATATAGTTGAATGCGTAAAAGCGGTTAATCTTCGGGTTAACCGCTTTTTTGCATGCAGTTCTCTATCTAGTTCATATTCAAACCGTAACCTAGTTGTGTATCGCTTGAAAACAGTTGATAATGACTCGAGATTTCTCGTCGGGCATTTTATTGAGCCTCTTAGCTTAACAAGTCGGATAAATAAAATGCAGCTATTAGACCTTAGTACCTTCACTTGTCCTTTACCATTGATAAAAGTAAAACTATGGTTAAAGCAAGTTGAGCTCGGCACCGAAATTATCGTATTACTGACCGACCCTGGTTCTCGTCAAGATATACCTAAATTTTTAATCAGTCTTGGTCAATCAGTGGTTGAATTAGAAAACAGTCCATTAATGTTACGTATTAAGGTCACTAAACTAACGCAGCACTTATCACTGACACAGCTCAGTACTTAACACTTAATAAACAATAAATTCAATCTTAAGGCAATCACAATTTATGATCTCTGTCGTATCTCGTTGGTATCAGGAACGTTTTTCTGACCCGCATGCAGTCACTTTATTCTTACTATTAGTATTTGGCTTTTCGGTTATTTATTTCGCGGGTAGCTTAATTACCCCGTTTTTAGTGGCTATCGTATTGGCTTATTTACTGGATTGGCCATTAATACGATTAATGCGTTTAGGGTTGTCGAGAACCTGGGCAACTGTGATTATTTTATTGCTGTTTGTCACCATGATGGTGATGCTCACGTTAGGGTTAATACCAACTGTCTGGCAGCAAGGGGTGACACTGGTTAAAGCAATGCCGACTATGCTTAAGCAAGGTCAAGAATTCTTACTGATGTTACCACAAGAAAATCCGGATATTTTTAATGCCGAGTTGATTAAAACCGCCTCGCTGGCAGTGCAAGATCATGTGGTTAAATCTGGCGAGATGATATTAAGTGCTTCTTTTGCGTCTTTATTTGATATTGCTGCGATCCTGATTTATTCAATTTTAGTGCCGTTATTAGTATTTTTCATGCTTAAAGACAAGGTCATTATGGTTAAAGCCTTGGTGAGTATTTTGCCGCAGAATCGTCGTCTGGCGATGGAAGTATGGACCGAAATGAACGGCCAAATTGCCAATTATATTCGCGGTAAAGTATTTGAAATTGTCATTGTTGGTTTTTGTACTTGGTTAGTGTTTTTCTTTACTGATTTACAATATGCAGCACTGCTGGCGGTATTGGTGGGTTTCTCGGTATTAATTCCTTACATTGGCGCGGCAGCAGTGACTGTCCCTGTTATGGTTGTGGGTTTATTTCAGTGGGGACTAACGCCTGAATTCACTTATATGATGGTGGCTTACGGTATCGTGCAAGCACTCGATGGTAATTTATTAGTACCGATATTATTCTCTGAAGCGGTAAACTTACACCCCGTTGCGATCATTATGTCGGTATTAGTGTTTGGTGGCCTGTGGGGATTCTGGGGTGTGTTCTTCGCTATCCCATTAGCAACCTTAGTGAAAGCGGTGTTTAACGCTTGGCCTAAACGCGAAGATACGCCAGCTGAAGTTTAATTAGCTGGTCTAATCAAAAGTAGCCATATACCCAACACTCATGCAGCTTCAAAGGCGACGGGTATATAAACAGCTCGTGGATCTAAATTTTACGTTAGGTCACGGGCTGTTTGTTTATTCAGCCAGTAATGTGTCGGTTTTAGCCGCGCACACAAAATCATTCTTATGTAAGCTTTTAATGCTGTGCGACCACCAGGTGATCGTTACTTTGCCCCATTCTGTTAATAACGCAGGGTGATGGCCTTCGACTTCAGCCATATCTGCCACTCGATTGGTAAATGCGATCGCTTGTTTAAAGTTTTTAAACTTAAATTCACGTTCTAATTGCATGATGTTGTCACGTACTTCTACCGTCCAATCGGGGATCTGATTAACTAATACGGCTAACTCTGTGTCGCTGACTTGTGGTGCATCGGCACGACATGCTTGGCAACTTTGTAAATTTAATTCGGTCATGATGATTACTCTTTTCTATTATTTTAAAATAAAAGGGTTAAATACAGGTTCTGCCTAACAAGCGGCATCATGAAAAATATCCGGCTCTTGAATGTAGTCTATGTCTGCTTTGGTGCGAATGAAAGTAGCTACCGGAAAACGTTTGGTCGCCAGTAATTCAAAAAAACGTTCAAAACCAATTAAAGCAGGCACATTCTCGACGCCCATTTGTAGCAGTTCGATACCGGTAATAAATTCATCACAGGCACGGTCTTTAATAATCTTGGTTTGACGGTTGTACAGCGAAGCGTATGAATGAGTCGGGTTGTAAGGTGGCTGTATTCTGTCGGTAGTATTATCTAAGGGGATAGATGGACACCAACTGTACCTTAAAGCGATTGAGATGGGTATTGGCGTGATACCAGGGCAACTCAGCAGTGCCACGAATAAGTTTGATCACTGCATTCGCATTAACTGTGATTAATATCACACTTATAAATGACTCATATCAATTCTTATGAGGGGGTGGGGCGTTATAATTCCGACTCCAAAGTTATCCCATTCTCGAGTGACGCTTTTCTTGTCGTGCTTAGATGGTCTCTTTATGAGTAAAATATTATGAGTCAAAAACCTGATCTTTCTAGTGCAATGACAAATCTTATTGCAGAAGTGCGCGACGTTTTTCCTTTCTATGCACCGGAATCCAGTATCTGTGGTGATTCGTGTGAAGGTTGTCCGAAGAAATTATTAGAATTAGTCGATTCTGAACTTTGTTATTGGGAAGACCAAGTTAAGCAGGGCACCGCGCCGACTTTTGATGAATTGAACCGCGTTGGTAAGTTGTGTAAGAATGTCCGGCGCGGTTTAAAGCGTAATGGGCTGGTGGATTAGACCTTTTTAATAATATATAGTGGCAGCTTGCGGTTTACATTGAGTTTATTTATCATTCATTATTTTTACCTTACCTTCTTGTCGTGATTATTTTAAACGTAATATACGCTTACTCTCTAATATTCGGCGTGATAGTGATATTTGATATATTGGCAGATAGCGGTATTTAATTGGGCAGGGGTCTAGAAACTCCGTTCTCAGCTTTTAATCTTATCTGCATTTTATATCTCCGCATCTCTAAATTAAAATAAAGCGTTGAAATATAATTAGATATACACCATAATTCTCATTATAGTTCGCGTTGTTTGCGGGTGAAATAGTGAGGTGAAAAATGGTAAAGGCCATCAAATTGATGCTTTGTGATTTTGAAAAAAAATTAGCGGAATCTGAAAATGGGCAGCAAGAAATTGAACAGCTGGTGATCCAAATGGAAATGTATATTAAGAAAGCCAAAGAACTGCAGTGGCAGAGCTAATTTGGCCAAAAATTAAGAAGTGAAGCACCACTGCGTGTTACGAATTTTATGTAAGAAGTTCATCATCAGCCACGGGTTTCAACTCCCCCCCAGCTCTAATCATTTTTTCAAAACAAAAAGCCAACAAACCTGAGTCATTACATCCTCAAATTCTGTTGGCTTTGTATTGTTCTTACAACTAATCAGAAACTAAATTAACCGCGCCTATTTAGTCGCTAAATAATCCAATACTACTTGGTGATGTTCTTTCGTCTTAAACTTGCTGTATTCGCCTTCTAACGGCACTGCTTTTAGCGATGCTGAAGTGAATACGTGTTCAATCGTACCTTGCTCATCGATTAAGAAAGACAGACGGTGGATACCATCAAACTCCTTACCCATGAATTTTTTCAGACCCCAGACGCCGAATCCGTCTGCGACTGCATGGTCAGGGTCTGAAAGTAGGCTAAAGTTTAATTCATCACGGTCGCTGAATTTAGTTAGGCGTTCCACTTCATCAGGGCTGATGCCTACTACGACTACATTTAACTCAGTGAATGCTGTGATATGATCACGTAGTTTTTGCGCTTGTGTTGTACAACCCGGCGTCATTGCTTTTGGGTAGAAATAAGCTAAGACTTTTTTGCCTGCGAATGAATCAAGAGAAATGCTTTCATTATGTTGGTTTAGCAGAGTAAACGATGGTGCTTTATCACCAGACTTTAAAGTTTGCATGAATATGAGTCCTAACTATTAACAGATTATGAATAAATCGTATGAGACTATTGTGCGGGAGTTTTTCCATCTCGACAAGGACTATTACGAATAGGCATTAATGGACTCGGTACATGGATAAAACATGAATAAAATAGCGATAAATAGTGATAAATAGTGATAAATAGTATTTAAGGAGAAGATAGTGCAAACATTGACTAACTTGTGGACCCTACTGAATCGCTTGAACAGATTTAGTTTCAAGGTCAATGCCGACAATGACTCTGTCACTGGTTGGCAAGGTGAAGGGCAGGGCTTAATTAAACGCCGTGCCGGTACTAATGACGTTAAATCGGACGAGCCTGGATCCGGCGCGATTATCGAAACTATCGAGCGTGGCGATTATTACGTGACAGCAGATCGTAAAGTGTCGATGCATAACCAATATTTGTGGGAGTTCGAAGGCGATCATATTGGTTTAACCCATTTACGCTTTGGTTGGGATAAACCGGTATTTTTGTTTGATATTATTGAAAATGGCCAGGGTGAATTAGTCACGCGTCAATCACATCAATGCGCGGCAGATAATTACGATGCCTCATTTGTATTACATATCGATAGTCTGGTTATGCAGTGGCGCATCCAGGGGCCTAAGAAGCGTGAAGTCTTAGATTATATTTATTGGGTATAAGGGACATTAGCGCATTTTTTGTTCTTCGGTTAATCGTCAACTATACTATTCCTTACTTATAAACACTATTTAGACCCGATAACTTTGACGTTAAATACGTTATTTGAGAGCGCCATGGAAGTGCTAGATTTAATTGGTAATACGCCGTTAATTAATCTGAGTTTTCTAAGCCCACAGCCTGAGTGTGTCAGTTTGTTTGCCAAAGCCGAGTGGATGAATCCCGGCGGTTCACTTAAAGACCGCTCGGTGAAACTGATCCTAACGCGCGCTATTGAAGACGGCCTGTTACAGCCAGGTAAAATAATTCTCGATTCCAGTAGCGGTAATGCCGGTATTTCTTACAGCATGATTGGCGCCGCACTCGGCTATGCGGTCAACATCGTGATCCCCGACAATGCCAGCAACGAAAGAAAAATGCGTCTGCGAGCCCACGGTGCGCAATTGATCGAGACCGATGCGTTAGAAGGTTACGATCAAGCCATTCGTCATGTGCATGAATTATATGCCAACTCACCAGATAAATATTTCTTTGCTGACCAATACAGTAATCAAGCCAATGTGCTTGCGCATTACCACGGCACGGGCGCGGAGCTCATTGCGCAGGTATCAGGTCCCATTACCCATTTTGTCTGTGGTGTCGGCACTGGCGGCTCCTTAACGGGCATCGCTAGGCGGCTAAAAGCCAAGTATCCGGCAGTTGTCATCGTGGGTATTCGCCCCGAGCGTTGGCCGGGTATCGAAGGCCTGAAACCCTTGGGCGAAAAAGAAGATATTTTACCGAAAATTTTTGACGGCTCTTTGGTTGATCGTTGGCTTGATGTGAGCGCTGATGAAGCCAAAAGCATGTGTCTTACTATGGCCCGTCGAGGTTATTTTGTCGGGCAATCTTCCGGGGCATACCTTGCGGGCTGCTGTAAATTAATGGCGGAGTTGTCAGAAGGGGTGGTGACCACCTTAATGTGTGACAGTGGCGAGCGTTATTTCAGTACGGGGTTATGGTAATCATGACGATTGAAATTAATGCCGCGATCAAGTCAGCGATGCTAGATCAGGCTGAGTCTTGTTTTCCCAATGAGAGTTGTGGCTTTATTATTGGTTCATACGCAGCTGGTGTGGCTAAGGGCGATTATTATATTCCCTGTGACAATGATCATGGGCACAATCAACAGCGGCGTTTTCTTATTGATCCCATGGCCTATCAATTAGCCGAAGATACAGCCGATGCCAATGGGCAAAGCATCATTAGTATTGTCCATTCTCACCCTGATCATCCCGACCAGCCTTCTGAATTTGATCGGCTGCATGCCTGGCCAGGGCTCAGTTACATCATTATTGCTGTGTTTGCGGGTCGAGTGCGCAGTTATCGGTCGTGGCAATTGAGCGATGATCGCAGTGAATTCCATCAGGAAGTTATTAATCTGGGAGATTAATATGATGACAGTGACGCTAAAAATCCCATCCCCATTGCGGCGTTTTACCGATAATAGCCGTGCCGTAGAGGTTGAAGCTGACAGTGTTGCAACGGCACTTGAACAGCTATTTATTCTGTATCCAGATCTGAAATTACAAGTCATGGATGACAGCGGGCAGCTGCGTAATTTCGTTAATTTATTTCACGACAAGGTCGATATTCGCCAGCAGCAAGGACTAAATACCCGTTTACACCAAGGCAGTGAACTGCGTATCGTGCCAGCCATAGCGGGTGGCAGTGACAGCCGATTGTCGGCGCTGGAGTTGAGTCGTTATAGCCGCCATATCATGTTGCCCGAAATGGGCATTGAAGGGCAAGAGTTGCTAAAATCCGCCAGTATTTTAATTATTGGCGCGGGGGGGTTAGGTTGCCCGTTGGGTTTGTATCTTGCTGCGGCGGGAGTTGGTCATTTAGGTATCGTGGATAATGACGTTGTCGAAGAATCTAATTTGCAACGGCAAGTACTGTATACCATCGATGATATCGGCAAGCCGAAAGTAGATTGTGCCGCGGCGCGTCTGCGTCAGCTTAATCCTTATATTAAAATCAGTTGTTATGCCGAGCTACTGACCAGTGCTAATGCCATGCAGTTGATTGAACCTTATGATCTGGTGATTGATGGTACCGATAATTTTCCCACCCGTTATCTGGTGAATGATGCTTGTGTATTGCTGAATAAACCGAATATTTACGGCAGTATTTTTCGCTTCGACGGTCAGGCAACGGTGTTTAATTATCAACAAGGGCCCTGTTATCGTTGTCTTTATCCATCCCCGCCGCCGCCCGGGTTAGTGCCTTCTTGTGCCGAAGGTGGTGTGCTTGGGGTATTACCGGCGATTATCGCTTCAATTCAGGCGACCGAAGCGATTAAAATGATCACCAACATCGGTGATAGCTTATCGGGTAAGTTGCTGCTGTATGATGCGCTAAAAATGGAATTTGAATATCTACAGATTGAAAAAAATCCGGATTGCCCGTTATGTGGTCAGCACCCGTCTATTCATGCATTGATTGATTATCAGCAATTTTGTGGAATCACCACCAGTACTGAACCACGCAGTTATCAGGACATCAGCCCGCAGGAACTAAAGCAGAAGTTGGATGCTAACGACCCCTTAGTGTTAATCGATGTGAGAGAACCTTATGAGCGTGAGATTTGTAAGATAATGCCGAGTCAGCATATTCCCATGGCACAGATTGATGCACATATGGCGGAGTTCAATACTGAACAAGTGCTAGTGGTTCATTGCAAGCTAGGTGGGCGCTCTGCGACAGTATGTCAGCAGTTTAGTACTCAGGGTTATAAGCATGTGTTTAATCTGACAGGGGGTATTTTAGCCTGGGCGGATGCGGTCGATGATAAGTTGATCCGTTATTGACGTAGTGTGTTAGGCAGGTAAACTCACCACGGTTAATCGCGATGATTAACCGCGATGATATCGAAAATACTTAATTAAGCCGTGATCACCTTGTTATCGACCGTGAAGTGATATTCAGCATTCAAAATAGTACACAGTCCGCTGAGTTCCGATTTTAAAACAGCCAAATCACAATCAGACGTCGTATTTAGCGTAAAATGTGCTTTAAGTATATCTGAGTTGTCTGCCGCGGTTAATATCTCTGAGCGTAGTCCGGCTAAATTAAGATTATTATTGGTAAAGAATAACGTAAATTTCTCGATAATGCCGGTTGCATCAGGGATCGTTACTTCAACTTCAATGGTATGATCATAGCTAATTGGTTCGTGACGTTCGGTGCGCTTCATCATGGTAATTAAGTCGAGCTCTTGGCTCTTTATTGGCAAGCTAGATTCAAGTTGGATAATGGCGTTCCATTCACCAGACAATAGCATGATCAGGGTGAACTCATTTCCAAAAATAGCCAGTCTGCTATCGACGATATTACAGCCGCAATTACTGACGTGGCCAATCAGTTTGTGGACGATACCTGGACTATTGCTGCCAAGGGCGGTGATAACTAAATTCTGCGTCATTTTGTTCCAGGTCCTTTTATTCTGAGTCAATTACAGTAAGTAAACAGTAGAGCATGATATACCCAAGCAACTTCAAGATGCAACAATCCGCGAGATTATCAACCCGCATATTGATGTTGGCAGGTATATAACCAGAATATGCTTGCGGCAACTGACTGCTACATATTACTATGCCATGTGTTTTATCGTCAGTTATAACAAGGCCTATATGTTAACAGGTAATATCGTCGCACTTATCACTCCGATGCTCGACAATGGAGACGTCGATCTTTGCTCTTTACAAGGTTTAGTTGAATATCACATCCAGAGCAATACCATCGCATTAGCGGTATTGGGCACGACTGGAGAGTCTTGTACTTTTACCCAAGATGAGCACCTTTCCGTGGTTAAAGCAGTACTGGACATGGCGCAAGGTCGTATCGCAATTATTGCTGGTTCAGGGTCAAATAGCACTCGTAACGCCATTAAGTTAAGTCAAGAATTACACAAGCTAGGCGTAACAGCCGGACTTTGTGTCACGCCTTATTATAATAAGCCAACCCAAGAAGGGTTATATCAGCATTATAAAGCGATCACTGAAGCCTGTGATTTACCTCAGATTTTGTACAATGTACCCAGTCGTACGGGGTGTGATATGAGTAATGAGATCGTGGTTAGATTAGCGGAACTTAATGCTATCATAGGCATCAAAGATGCTACCGGTGATTTAACGCGTTTAACTCAGCTTAAACCCTTCCTTCCAGATGATTTTTTGCTATATAGTGGTGATGATGCCACGGGCTGTGAATTTATGTTGCAAGGCGGTAATGGGGTTATTTCTGTTACTAGTAATGTCGCTGCCGATGCCATGAGCCGTATGTGTTCGTTAGCATTAGCAGGAAAACGTCAAGAAGCGACTGAAATTAATAACAAATTAATGCGTTTACACCAAGATTTATTTGTCGAAGCCAACCCAATCCCGGTAAAATGGGCGTGCAACCAGTTATCTTTGACTGCAACGGCTAATTTACGGTTACCGTTAATTGAATTAGATCAGCAATATCATGCTCAAGTGAGTGCGGCACTCGCGCTTGCAGTGGATGCATAAATTTTTGAATTAGGGAATATTAATACTATGACTATGTCATCAACAGGTCACCGCTTGACTAACGCAAAGCGTTATAGCGTATTAGCGTGTGCTATTTTAGTCAGTGCTTGTTCAGGAACAGACACAAGACGTCAGGCCAATCAAGACTTTGAATATTTAAAGCAGACAACACAGCCAGAATTGGTGATTGCAGAAGGGCTTGATACACCGTTATACACACAGCGTTATAACGTGCCTGAATTAGCCGAAGGGGCTGAAAATCGCCCCGTAGGAGCTGATGTTGATGTACGTTCGCCAGTACAAATTCTAGCGTTATCGCCATTGGTACGTGTTGAAGAAGGCAGTGAAAATGTGACGATTTGGTTTAATAGCCGTAGTTCAAAAGAAAATATTTCTGCGCAGGTATGGACATTATTAGCTAACTTCTTAGCCGATAAAAAAGTAGCGATTGCCAAGCTAGATGAAACGAATCATACCTTAGAAACGGATTGGTTAATTAACCAAGAAACGTTTGATGAATTTAAAGAAGTATCGAAATACGAACTCAAGCAGCGTTATAAATTCACGTTATTAACCGCGACAAGTAAGCGTACTGTCGGTCTACAAGTAGATTTGATTGATCACGAAGAACGTTTAGAAGGTACTAAGGTTGATAATAATTTAAGTAAAGGCGATCGCCGTCGTTTTGCCGTGCAGATGTTAAACCTAGTTAATATTTATTACGAAGTTGACCGTATCGAAGGTAATAACAAAGAAACGGCAGAACAAAAAGCGTCGAAGCTTAAAATTGATTTTGTTGATCAAAAACACCCTGTTATTACCTTAAATATTCCGTTTGATGATGCTTGGCAGTTATTACCAATGGTATTAAACAAAGTAGGGATGACAGTTGAAGATGAAGATAAACTTGCTGCGACCATGCTCGTGAGCTTTGATGAGCAGTCTGATAAGTTCTGGACTGACAATAAAATAACACCGGTGACTCTCGCGGAAGATGACTACCGTATTCAGGTTGGCGAGATCAAAGGACATACTTCAATCGCGTTCTTTGGTGACGACAAACAGCCATTGTCAGCTGAAGTGATGAGCCAGTTATTTATTAGCTTGAAAGATGCAGCTGATGCATTACGTGCAGAGAAAACAACAAACGAAGAGTAATGTGCAATACCTAGGGTGTTAATCATGAAATAAAAACAAGGCCGATGTATATAAGTACATCGGCCTTTGTGTTTATGGTTATAAATATAAATATAAATGGCAATGTCGATGCATTAGCTGTTATTTATCTGAATCTTTTTTTACTTCATCGGGCATTGGATTTTTGTTGTATTCATTACGGTATTCATTGTTATATTCTTGCTGGTCTTTGTCGTCATCATCATCCGGTAATGCTTTGGCATGTTTTCCGGCATCCAGATGTAAAGCTTTGTTAAATTGGTGTTCAATTTCTTCTGGTATCTTCATTTTCATGTTTGCGGTGTATTTTAACGCCATGATTGACCCTAGAATGAAACCTAAGGCCACTAGAATAATGAGCCAAACCATAAATCCTCCTATTGTTAATTGATAGTCGTTATTAAATATTAATCGGGCGCTGCAACGTTGCAAATATACTGGGTATAAATCTGTTCTATATTGGCTAAAATAGCCGCTTTACCTTGAATGTCCGCATTGCGAATCGTGTCTGTTATTAACGCCAGGGTGAATGCTTGTTGTGCTGGTTCGGCGATAGGCTGGTAACTTAAGTGCCAAGGTTCGCGTGACACGCCACCCAGATCTTGACGATAAGGACGATAGAAACCACAGTCAGTTATATTGTCATCTAACCAAGCTGACAGCGACGCTAAATAGCCACCTTGATCATATTCTTGTGGGATCAGTTGTAACTGATAATCCTTGGGCAATGCACTATAGTCACACACATCAATCTCGCTGCCCCAATGATGGCGACTGGCACCCGGTAACATTGACCAACGTAATATGGCGAATACTTTTTGTTCTTCACTAAGTATAGCGTGATCGAGAGGTTGACTGTCATGATCCAAAATGGGTCTGAGACCGTTAAACTTATTATTCCAAATACTCAGTTGCTGCTCAAAAGAACGAAAGCTAGAGACGACGTCGAGATTGAATCCAGCCTGTTTAGCGCGAGTTTGTAACCGCTGAAATGCAGTGAATGTTTGCTGGTGAATAAGCTTGGCCTGTAATGGTAGTGCAATAACATGATTTTGTGTTTGTCCGGTTAAAGCTTGTGTGTTCAATAATGGTGTCGTTAGCATTTGATTATACCGTACGGTCACTGTGGCCGAGGTCGCGTTCTGGGGCGATAATATCCCGTACCCGTTGCTTTAATACTTTCGCGTCGGGGAAACCGCCGTCTTGTTTACGCTCCCAAATCAATTGCTGATTACAATGGATCTCAAAGCGACCACCGGTATCTGGGTGTAAGCTTATTTTACTTATCTCTTCACCAAAGGTATGCAGGAGTTCTTGTGTTAGCCAGGTCGAGCGCAACATCCAGTTACACTGTCGGCAATAGTAAATATCAATTTCAGCTTTGATCTCTGACACAGTCAAGGTCCTATTGTTATAAATATTACTTATCCTAGCGCTATTATTCGCGGGTGGATATGATTTTATACCCAAGTTACTTATGCCTTGAATATACGCTTCATTCGGTTTGCTGGTTGTGCATCTTGAAGTCGCTTGGGTATATTGTTTATTTAGGGTACACTTCGGCCTCATTTTCAGCATTGGTTTTTTTAATGTATAGCATTTTATTTCAGAATAATGATTTCTTGGTTATCAACAAAGCAGCTGGCATCGGTTTTCATGATGAAGACGGCGTTGATGGTATTTGTTCTATTGTCAGAAAGGATATTGGCAGATTAGTTTTTCCAGTACACCGTTTAGACAAAGTGACATCAGGATTGTTGTTACTGGCTAAATCATCAGAAGCGGCTGCTAAATTAGCCAAGCTATTTGAATTGCATGAGATCCAAAAATATTATTTGGGTATCATTGATAGCAAACCAAAGAAAAAACAAGGTTTAGTGAAAGGTGATATGGAGCGTTCACGTCGTAGCATGTGGCGTTTAACGAAGACATTAACTAACCCTGCTGTGACCCAGTTCTTCACCCAGAGTATTGGTGATGGCAAACGCTTAGTGGTATTGAAACCACATACTGGCAAGACACATCAATTACGTGTTGCTTTAAACAGCCTAGGTAGCCCTATCTGTGGCGATCCGCTGTATCAAAGTGCTGATGCTTGGAAATATGATCGCGCTTACCTACACGCGTATTGTTTACAGTTTACCTTAAATGGTGAAGACTTTAGTTTTGTGGCTGATGAATTTAGTGGTGAGCTATTTGCGACACCAGCGTGTAAAGAAGCATTAGTGGCTTATGCACAGCCTGAGACATTGGCTTGGCCAAAAGTATAACCATTATATAGCCCAGTTACTGCCAGAGATACTGGCTAAAAAATGCATAAAAAAACGGCCCACGTAGTACTCTTTATCGAGTAATGCGTTGGCCGTTTTTGTTAACGACGCTAGTGCTTATTTAAATTAGAATAAGTCAGTAATCATCGCTTCTAGTTTGTTTTGGTCGATTGCGAAGTTACGGATACCTTCCGCTAGTTTTTCAACTGCCATCGGATCTTGGCTGTGATCCCAACGGAATGCTGCTTCTGTTAGTTTCGCTTTTGGTGCTACTGCATCAGCTTCTGAGAATAGCGCTTGTACAACAGGCTCTGAAGAGTTTTGTAGCTCTTCTAATAGCTGTGGTGCAATGGTTAGACGGTCACAACCAGCAAGGGCTAGGATCTCACCTGTGTTACGGAAGCTTGCGCCCATAACAACCGTTTTATAACCCGATGCTTTGTAGTAGTTATAGATAGTGCTTACCGAGATAACGCCTGGATCGTTAGCGCCTTCATATGTTTCGCCTGTTTTCGCTTTATGCCAATCCATGATACGGCCAACGAAAGGAGAGATTAGGAATACGCCTGCTTCAGCACATGCTTGCGCTTGAGCGAAAGAGAATAGTAACGTTAGGTTACAGTTGATGCCCATTGCTTCAAGTTGTTCTGCAGCGCGGATACCTTCCCAAGTAGAAGCCAGTTTGATCAGGATTTTTTCTTTTGCAATGCCAACAGCCTTATATAAGTCGATTAGTAGTAATGCTTGTTTCACACTTGCTTCTGTGTCATAAGAAAGACGTGCGTCAACTTCTGTTGAGATGCGACCTGGAATTGTCGTTAAGATCTCTTTACCAATTAATACCGCTAGTTTGTCACATGCCAGTGCAACTTGTGTTTCTGGCGTTGCGTTTTCTTTAGCATACGCAATTGCTTGTGCTACTAATGGTTGATAAGCTGGTAATGCAGCTGCCTTTAAGATAAGTGATGGATTGGTCGTCGCATCTTGAGGCTGGTATAATTTAATCGCTTCCACATCGCCTGTATCTGCAACAATAGTGGTTAATTTACTTAGCTGTTCTAACTGATTACTCATTATTTTATGTCCACAATTATATTATTGATCGGTGTAAGGGCTTACCGTTAACTATCATTAATATTGATTATAATGTCAATACTATAAAACCAGACTTTTTCGAGATCTTCGTTTAAGAAAAATAGCGGTAATTTCTGAATTGTATCTTAGCATAACCTTCACTTGAAAGTATGTAGGCTTTCATCACGTTTTGTTGACAAACTTCTTTGACAAAATAGTGCTTGCAATCACATTCTGCTACGGTATGTTGTTTATATATAATAAATAGAATATATGAGCAACGTAATGGAAAAAGATACCTTAAATAATGTACATATTTGTTCTGAACAAGTATTGATGACCCCTTCTGAATTAAAAGTTAAATTACCTATTTCAGAGCATGCCCTTGGTTATATACAAACTGCACGTGAAACGATTGCTAACATTATCGCTGGTAAAGATAAACGTTTGCTCGTGGTGTGTGGTCCTTGCTCAATCCATGATGACAAAGCGGCGTTAGAATATGCCGGCAGATTAAAAGCATTGCATGACGAATTAGGCGAGCAGCTATATATTGTGATGCGTGTCTATTTTGAAAAACCACGTACTACTGTTGGCTGGAAAGGCGCGATTAATGATCCGCACATGGATGGCTCATTTGATGTTGAAACGGGGTTGATCAATGCGCGTAAATTATTAATTACCCTAGCGGAAATGGAAATCCCAACCGGCACGGAAGCGCTCGACCCGATTAGTCCACAATACCTTGCGGAACTATTTTCTTGGTCAGCGATTGGCGCACGTACCACCGAGTCACAAACTCACCGTGAAATGGCGTCTGGTCTGTCGATGCCTGTTGGTTTTAAAAATGGTACCGACGGCAGTTTATCAACGGCAATCAATGCGATGAAGTCTGCATCTCATTCACATCGCTTCATGGGCATTAATCAAGACGGTCAAGTTGCGTTACTACAAACTCAGGGTAATCCTGATGGTCACGTGATCTTACGGGGTGGTAAACAACCAAACTATGATTCAGTTGCCGTTGCATTAGCCGAGCAAGACATGGTCAAAGCCGGTTTACGCCCAAGCTTGATGGTGGATTGCAGCCATGCTAACTCGAATAAAAACCACGAACTACAACCGCTGGTAGCGAAAAATGTTATTCACCAGATCCAAGAAGGTAATAGCTCAATCATGGGTATTATGATTGAAAGTCATCTACATGGTGGTAATCAATCGTCAGAACAGCCTATTGCGGATATGGCATACGGTGTATCTGTGACTGACGCGTGTATTGATTGGGATACGACTGATATATTATTACGTCAAACAGCAGCGGAGTTAAGCGGCTGTTTGACTAAAAGAACATAGTCCTTAGTTCGATACATATCTAGGTAAATAGTGCATCAAGGACGTTATGAGGTGAATGGTCAGTGAAACTGGATCCGTTAGGTAAATTAAGAGATAAAATCGATGATGTTGACCAGCAGTTGGTTGACTTACTCGCACAGCGTCTGGCATTAGTGGCAGAAGTCGGGGACATAAAAAGTGAGCATGGCTTACCTATTTATGTGCCGGAACGTGAAACTGCGATGTTGGAAAAAAGACGTGCGGAAGCCGAAAGTAAAGGTGTACCTGGTGATTTGATTGAAGATGTATTACGCCGTGTGATGCGCGAGTCGTATGCCTCTGAAAAAGATTCCGGTTTCAAAACAGTGAAGCCAGACCTTGGCCGTATCGTGGTGATTGGTGGTGCGGGTAAATTGGGTATGCTGTTTGTACGCATGTTTCGTTTGTCTGGTTATCAGGTTGATATTCTCGAGCAAGGTGATTGGGATAATGCCGATGCGTTATTTGCCAATGCCGGGCTGGTGGTGGTATCAGTGCCAATTAACCTAACCGAAACCATTATTGCTAAATTAGGCTGTTTACCAAAAGATTGCGTATTGGCTGATATTACCAGTATTAAGAGTAAACCCTTACAAGCAATGCTTAATGCGCATCAAGGCCCTGTGGTCGGTTTACATCCGATGTTTGGCCCTGATGTAGGTAATCTGGCGAAACAAGTGATTGTGTGTTGTGATGGGCGTGGTAAAGAGCAATACCAGTGGCTGTTAGCGCAAATGCAGATTTGGGGCGCGCGTATTTATCATGTGGATGCCAAGCAACATGATGAAGCGATGACCTTGATCCAAGCCTTACGCCACTTTACTACGTTTGTATACGGTGCACATTTAGCGGAAGAGAATCCAGATATACAGCAATTGCTGGATCTAAGCTCACCGATTTATCGCCTAGAATTGGCCATGGTTGGACGTCTGTTTGCCCAGGACCCAACGCTATATGCAGACATTATTTTAGCGTCAGATAATAACGTAGCGATGATCCGTCGTTATGCCGAACGCTTTATGCAAGCTGCTGAAATGTTAGAGCGTAATGATAAAGATGGCTTTATTCGCTCGTTTGAAATGGTCTCTGATTGGTTTGGTGATTATTCAACCCAGTTCTTGCAAGAAAGTCGCAATCTATTGTTACAAGCAAATGATAATCGCCAGTTTGTTAATGTTGATAATTAGTTAGTTAATCGAGTCGCTAATAACAGACAAATAAAAAGAGCATCGCGATGATGCTTTTTTTATTTGGATAATTTAATGTAGCAAAACCACACGGGTGTTCATTGATAAAACTACAAATTTCAACTTATAAAACTATAATGGTTCACTTATAAAATTGTAGTGGTGCACTGATAAACACTAGAGCAGTTCTTCAGGTACATCTGTTGCAGCTACATCTTCACTTGGATAACAACCTAATATCTTTATTTGATGAGTAATACGGGTGAGTTGTTTAATGACATTTTTCATTTTGTCTGATTGTAAATTAGCCGCGACATCAATATAGAACATCTCTTCCCAAGGGTTACCTTGAATTGGACGCGATTCTAATTTCGTCATCGTTACGCCTTCTTCACGTAATACTAATAACGCTTCTACTAAGCAGCCCGCTTTCTGTCCTGTTGACATAGTAAAGGTAGTTTTAGCCGGAATTTGTACTGCAACATCAACCGGTTTACGGGCCACCACAATAAAGCGGCTGTAGTTTTCGGTTTGATTTGCAAGACCGGTACGAATGGGCTTTAAACCATACAGTTCGCCACCGGTGATGCTACCAATTGCCGCAGCATCTTCGCGGTTAAGTTCTTTTACTTTCGCCATCGCGGCTGATGAACTGTCCACAAACTCAATTTTAATGTGTGGATGGGCACTTAAAAATAATGAACATTGGGCAAACGGTTGTGGATGCGCATAGATCGTTTTAATTTTTGATAAGTCAGTATCACAGGTAGTGATCAAACTGTGTTCAATTGGCTGGGTTAATTCACCAACAATCGATAACGTGGTGTGCTGCAATAGATCGTAAACATCATTAATGCTACCTGAAGAGGTATTTTCAATGGGTAGCATGCCGTAGTCAGCTTGACCTTTTTCTACCGCGGTGATGATTTTTTGGAATGTCGGGAAGCCTAATTCTACTAAGCGGTCATCTTGACGCGCAAAATACTTTTTACACGCGAGGTTGGAATAAGAGCCTTTGTCACCGAGAAAAGCAACGCGTGCGACCGATACCGCGGCATTGGGATTTTTAATTTCTTGTAAAAAGGCTTGTTGTAATAATACTGAATCTTCAAGCACCGTATGGTAAATGCTCATGATATAGTTGCTATCAAGACCAAGTTCACGACCTTGGTTAATTAAACGTACTAGTAGTTGCTGTTCACGATCTTGGTCGCGTACTGGCTTACTCGTCGATTGCTTGCTTTTTGCCACTTCGATGGCTAATTCTCTGCGTTCGGATAATAGTCTTAATAAATTATTATCCAGCGTGGTAATGCGCGTTCTAATATCGTTGAGGTCTGCCATGAAATAGGATCCTTGTGCGTACTCTATAAAGTTATGTGGATATATATGCCTAATAGTGCACATTTATGTTTAATTGATGGTTTAATTTATTTATCTAGCGAGGCAAAGTCAAGGTGTCAGGGGGCAAACTGTGGAAATAAAAAAGCGCAGTTCTATACTGCGCTTTTTGTTGTTCCCGTATTAACGTGGAAATCAGAAAATTTAGTACTCTTTGTTAGTACGTTGTATTAATATTCAGCGACCTCTAACTCGTCATCAGAAACCTTTTCGGCAGGGAGTTCTTCACCACTAATGACACCTGCTCGACATTGTTCTTTACCACTGCTGTGTGCAGCGTGCTTGTCGCAGTATTTATTTAATTGACGCTCTAGCTTTTGGCCTAAAATCGTAATTGCAGCGTAAAGATCTTCTCCTTCAGAAACTGCGAGTAGTTGGCCTTGTGGAAGATGAATGCTAGCCTCAAGTTTTTTAATGCAATTCTTGTCTTTGGTGATCGTTACGTGCGGGTTAATCATTGGAATATTGAAGCGCTCTAACTTAGCATACTTCATTGCGAGCTTTTCGCGCATAGGAGCCGTAACTTTAATTTCTTTACTGGTTATTTCAAATGTCATAGACATCTCCTTGGATAATTGCCTTAATGGGTTCAACTTCAGAATACGACTTTCAGCGTTTAAAAACGTGATCTATATCTCGTTTGTTAATTTAGTTTTTTTAATGCACAAAAAGTGTGACGAGCTAATCATTTATAGGTGTTTTCGTTAAATTTATTGTCTTCTACCGCCCGCTTAGGCATTATGCCTAGTCCATAGCTGATAAAATCAAATGATTATTGAACCGTATAATATGTCTGATAAATGTAATATGACTCACACACATGACAAATTTATTGCCAAGTCTGCACAGCTTAACCATGTGTTATTACAATTAACCGTTATAGATTGGCGTGGCAGTGATGAATTTGTTGGTTTTGTCGATGATATAGTCAACGAAACTAAACAATCATTAAGCCTTGTTGATGTGCATATTCAGTTGTTTACCGACACATTCGATAATATTATCCCGTTATTGCCACAATACCTTAGCCGTGTTAATCCTAATCACGTTTTTAATTTGACCGAATTATCGCAGTTGCACTCACGCAGTGAGGTTGTTCAAATTATTGCACAGGACGATGTTCTAAAAACAATCAATTTAACTGTCCCATTATTTAATCATAATGACTGTATTGGTGTGATGCACTTTAATGGCATCATCGAGAGTGATGTCCCGTCGAGCACAACCTTGTCTTTTTGTCATGCTATCGGCTCGCTAATACAACGTAATTTCCGCTTGATGGATAATGAATTACGCTATGGTTTATCTATGCTCACCGCGAGTCAATCGCAAGAAGAATTTCATCGTTTGGCATTTTTTGATTCGTTAACCGGTCTTGCTAATCGACGATTATTAAATCAAACCATAGAAACGCAGTACCAGCTAGCTAAAAAAAATCAGGTGGTAGGGGCGTTATTATTTATAGACCTGGATTTTTTTAAAGCCATTAATGATTCATTGGGACATGCTGTGGGTGACGGCATACTGGTTGAGGTTGCAGAGCGATTAAAAGAAATACCACGTCCAGAAGATTTTATTGCGCGCCTCGGTGGTGATGAATTTGTCATTTTGTTAGCTGATTTATCGGAAAACCCAATGCATGCCGAACAACACGCGAATTTACTGGCAGAGCAGTTAATTGAGCGTATTTCTCAGCCGTATTTATACAAAGGACAAGCCTTGTATATTGGTGCGAGTATTGGTGTTACCTTGTTCCCAAGTAAAGATCAGCATGCTGATGATTTATTAAAACAAGCAGATACGGCTATGTATCAAGCGAAATCGAATGGCCGTAAAAAAGTGTATTTCTTTGATGTAAAAATGCAGCGTAAAGCGGATAAACGGTTACATATTTATAATTGTCTGAAAAGTGCGATCGCTAAAAATGAACTGTTTTTGCATTACCAACCACAGCATATGGTGCAAAATGGCGAGATTATTGGTGTTGAAGCCTTAGTGCGTTGGCATTTAGGCGGGAAACAACAAATCTCGCCTGCCGAATTTATTCCGATTGCTGAAGAGACCGATCTGATTATTGATATTGGTATATGGGTACTGCAGGCCGCGTGTCGTCAATTTGTTGAATGGCAATTACAAGGCGTTAATGTACCGCAATTATCGGTGAACGTGAGCACCCGACAATTTCATGATAATAACTTTGTTGATTCGGTATTGATGGTATTGGAGGAGACCGGAATGGACCCGATGCAATTAAACTTAGAGATCACCGAGTCGGTGGTGATTGAGCATGCCGAAGACGCTATCCGTAAAATGACCGATCTGAAAAATATCGGTGTCAGTTTTGCTGTGGATGATTTCGGTGTGGGTTATTCGTCGTTAAGTTACTTAAAACGCTTGCCTGCCAATGAGCTGAAAATTGATCGCTCATTTATTCAAAATATTCCTTATAACGTCTCTGATATGGCGATTGTTGAAGCGGTATTGGCGATGGCAAAACACATGGGCTTTAATGTTACCGCTGAGGGGGTTGAAAGTCGCCAGCAGTTGGAATTTTTACAACGTCAACAATGTAGTTTCTATCAAGGTTTTTATGCCAGTAAGCCGTTGTCGGCCGAATACTTAGCGCTTTACATCAAACGTCTACAGGGATAGTCGGCGTTCGTGATAACCCGAAGGAAAAAATGTTGCTATTAAGGTGAACATTTTTGTCACTTTAGTATCTATACCCAAGTGACTTCATAACGCCGAAGATTCCTTCATTCGGTTTACTGATTGTGCATCTTGAAGTAACTTGGGTACATACCATTGTAAATTACAGCTAAATGCTATTATTTTAGTAGCGCATTAAATTACTATCTTCATCGGCCAAAGGAACCTAGCCATGAATAAACTGCTTCGTACTGCATTATTATCTCTCAGTTCACTGCTCTTCACGCTACCTGTCTTGGCAACATCGAATGTGAGTGAACCGCTACGCCATGCTATTGCAATGCATGGGGAACCTGCCTATGGTAACAGCTTTACTCATTTCGATTATGTTAATTTAAACGCGCCTCGTACCGGATCTTTACGCCGTTCCGCGATGGGCAGTTTTGATAATTTTAATGCTTATATCGTCAAAGGTGTCACTGCTGATGGCACTGGCTATTTGTTTGATACCTTAATGCAGCAAAGCGGGGATGAGGCATTCACCTTATATAGCTTAGTCGCTGAGTTTATCGAAGTGCCGGACGACCGTAGCTGGGTACGTTTTCACTTAAATCCCAATGCCCGCTTTTCTGATGGCAGTGAGCTAACGGCAAGTGATGTTGAGTTTACGTTTAATGTCTTGATCGAAAAAGGCGTACCGCAGTTACGCGCGCAGTATAAAGAGGTCACCAGGGTTGAAGTAGAAAGTAAATCAGTCATTAAATTTAGTTTTAAAGATAACAAAAATAAAGAACTAGCCTTGATATTGGCACAACTTCCGGTGTTCTCGGAGAAAGACTGGCAAGGTAAAGACTTTGCGAAGGCAAACTTAAATATACCGCTGGGTTCTGGGCCATATACCATCAAATCCTTTGATGCCGGACGCAGTATTGATTATCAGCGCAATGATGACTATTGGGCAAAAGACTTACCGGTAAACCGTGGACGTTATAATTTTAAACATATTATTTTTGATTATTACAAAGATGGCAGCATTGCCTTTGAAGCGTTCAAAGCTGGCGACGTGGATTTCAGATCGGAGAATATTTCGAAACAGTGGGCGACGGGTTATCAGGGCAAAAATTTTATGTCTGGTAAGATCATCAAAGAAGAGATCCAACATCAGAATCCACAAGGTATGCAGGCATTTTGGTTTAATTTACGTAGAGATAAATTTAAAGATCCCAATGTACGTAAAGCACTCGGCTTAATGTTTGATTTCGAATGGACCAATAAGACACTTTTTTATGGGGCGTACAAGCGCTCGGACAGTTTTTTTAGTAATTCAGAGTTGGCAGCAACCGGTATCCCTAAAGGGGACGAATTAGCCCTGCTTGCACCTTTTAAAGCGCAGTTACCGCCCGAACTGTTTACCCAAGTTTATACATTAGATAAAACCAAAGGTGATGGCCGCGTGCGTAAGCAGCAGCGCCAAGCAATCAAGTTGTTCAAGCAAGCGGGTTGGACATTGAAGTCAGGTAAAATGCTTGATGCCAATGGCAAACAATTTAGTGTGGAATTCTTGGCTTATAGTCCGTCGTTTGAACGGGTTATTCAACCATTTCGTAAAAATTTACAACGTATCGGGATTGCCTCGGAGATCCGCATTGTCGATGTATCGCAGTACGTGAACCGATTAAATAATTTTGATTTTGATATTTACACCCTCACTCAAGCGCAAAGCCTATCACCGGGTAATGAACAGTTGAGCATGTGGGGCAGTGAGTTTGCCAATATCCCGGGGACGCTCAATCGTATTGGTTTACAAGATCCGGTTGTCGATGCGTTGGTGGCGAAGGTGATTAATGCCACAGATCGTGACAGTTTGATTACGGCGACGAAAGCGCTTGATCGGGTGTTATTGTGGAAAAACTTGGTGATCCCACAATGGCATATTAGCAGTTATCGTGTCGCGTACTGGCAGCAAATACAGCGTCCCGAAAAGCTACCTAAGTACGGTTTAGCTATCGATAGTTGGTGGCATCAAGACACCACTAGCAATACAGGGAATTAGCTAAATGTGGAGTTATATACTGCGCCGTTGTTTGCTGATGATCCCCACTTTGTTAGGCATTATCACCCTTAATTTTATTATTATTCAAGCGGCCCCTGGCGGCCCTGTTGAACAGTCGTTGGCTAAATTACAAGGTATTGAATCCTCTGCAACCAGCCGTGTTGATGGCAGTAGTCAGGGTGAAGTGAAAGTGAATCTAAGCAATGGTACTCAGTCACAATACCGAGGTGCACAAGGTATTGATCCTGAATATATTAAGGAATTAGAGCGGTTATATGGTTTTGATAAACCGTTACACGAACGCTATTGGTTGTTGCTGAAAAGCTATGTGCAATTCGATTTTGGTGATAGTTTTTTTCGCGATAGTTCGGTGATCGATCTGATATTAGATAAGTTACCTGTATCAATTTCATTAGGACTGTGGACGACGATCTTGGTGTATCTTATTTCGATACCGCTGGGGATAAAAAAAGCCGTTACTCACGGTTCTGCTTTCGATGTTTGGAGTTCAAGCGCGGTGATTATCGGTTTCGCTATTCCTAACTTCCTGTTTGCGTTATTACTGATCGTGCTTTTCGCTGGTGGCAGTTATTTTGATTGGTTTCCATTACGGGGGTTAACGTCGGCTAACTTCGATGAGTTATCCACGTTTGGGAAAATCAAAGATTACTTCTGGCATCTGGCATTACCGGTGTTGGCTTCGGTGATCAGTAGTTTTGCCACGTTAACCTTGCTGACTAAAAATACATTTTTAGATGAAATTAATAAACAATATGTGACCACTGCAAGAGCCAAAGGTCTTACCGAAAACCAGGTGTTATACGGACATGTATTTCGTAATGCGATGTTATTAGTGATTGCCGGATTACCGGCCGCGTTGATCAGTATTTTCTTTACGGGTTCATTGATGATAGAAATTATTTTTTCGTTAGACGGACTGGGTTTATTAGGCTTTGAGTCGGTAATAAATCGTGATTATCCGGTGGTATTTGGCACCTTATATATCTTTACCTTGATGGGGCTGGTTATTAAGTTAATCAGTGATGTCACCTATATGATGATCGACCCACGCATTAATTTTGAGGCGCAATCATAATGGGCTGGATCGCAACGTGGCAGCGGATCAAACAAAATCCGATGAACCTCAATCGCTGGCAAACCTTTAAGCTGAATAAACGCGGTTATTGGTCGTTATGGTTATTTAGCGGATTATTTTTATTGAGTTTATTCGCCGAGTTCATTGCTAATGATAAGCCGTTAGTGGTGCGTTACAACGACAGTTATTACTTACCCGTGTTATATGATTATAACGAATTGGAGTTTGGTGGTGAGCTGGATATTATGGCCGATTATCGTGATGAATATATTCAAGAGTTGATTTTAGCACAGGGCGATATGTGGTGGCCCTTGATCCCATTTAGTTATGATACCTTCAATTATGATTTAACGGTGCCGGCACCTTCTGCGCCAGATAGTAACAATTTATTAGGCACAGACGATCAGAGTCGTGATGTCCTCGCTCGGCTTATTTATGGTTTTCGTATCTCGGTATTATTTGCAATTACCTTGACCATATTTAGCTCGATAATTGGGGTTGCGGTGGGGGCCACACAAGGTTATTTCGGCGGTCGTATTGATCTCTATGGTCAGCGTTTTATCGAGATCTGGTCGGGTTTACCTATGCTGTTTTTATTGATTATTTTAGCCAGTTTAGTTCAACCTGATTTTTGGTGGTTACTGGGTATCATGCTGCTATTTAGTTGGATGGCGCTGGTGGACGTGGTACGCGCCGAGTTCTTGCGTGGCCGTCATCTCGAGTATGTCATTGCCGCGAAAGCCTTGGGGCAATCTCACCGCGCGATTATGTTTAAGCATATTTTGCCTAATGCGATGGTGGCGACGATGACGTTCATGCCATTTATTTTTACGGGCGCACTCACCACATTAACCTCGTTGGATTTCCTCGGCTTTGGTTTAGAAGTGGGGTCGCCGTCGTTAGGTGAATTAATCAAGCAGGGTAAAAATAACCTGCAAGCACCTTGGTTAGGCATTACCGCGTTTGTGTCGATGGCAACGATCTTGGTGTTATTAGTCTTTATTGGTGAAGCGGCACGTGATGCGTTTGATCCTCGTAAGGGAGCGTAATGAGTAAAACGAAACTTAAACTAAACGTTATATCGGCCTCTGAGCCGAAACAACTGGTACTGGAGGTAAACGATTTATCGGTTAGTTTTGGTGAACAGCGGGTTGTTGAGCATGTTTCTTTTACGATTGAAAAAGGCAAAACCTTTGCGCTTGTGGGTGAAAGTGGCTCTGGTAAATCAGTGACAGCGTTATCTATTTTACAGTTATTGCCTTTTCCCGCGGCACACTATCCGGCAGGCAGTATTAAGCTAATGGGCAAAGAGGTGATAGGCAAAAACCACGCGGTGATGCAAGCGTTACGGGGTAACTGTGCCAGCATGATCTTTCAAGAACCGATGACGTCTTTAAACCCACTGCATACCATTGAAAAACAAATATCTGAAATACTGTTTTTACATCAGGGATTAAATAAAAAAGCGGCGCAGTGCCGTTGTCTCGAATTGTTAGAATTAGTCGCAATTCCGGAACCGAAAAAGCGCTTAGGTTCTTACCCGCATGAATTATCTGGTGGTCAACGCCAGCGAGTGATGATCGCGATGGCGTTGGCCAATGAGCCGGATTTATTGATCGCGGATGAACCGACCACTGCACTGGATGTCACCGTGCAATTACAAATTTTGGAATTGTTAAAATCATTACAGGCTAAGCTGGGAATGGCGATATTGATGATCACTCATGATCTTAATATCGTCAAATATTTGGCCGATGATGTGGCGGTGATGAAACAAGGTAAAATTGTGGAAATGGGCGCTGTTGAGCGGATCTTTTCAGCGCCACAGCATGCATATACTAAAATCCTATTAGATGCGGAACCACAACGTAATATACCTACGTTGATACGCACAAAACCATTATTACAGGTAAACGATTTTAAGGTATGGTTTCCGTTAAAGAAAGGGTTCTGGCAACGCACTTATGATCACATCAAAGCCGTTGACGGCGTATCACTGCAACTATATCAAGGAGAAACCCTCGGTATTGTCGGGGAAAGTGGCTCTGGTAAAAGTACCTTGGTACGAGGTATATTGAGGCTGATTGAAAGTGAAGGTGATATTTATTTTAACGGTACCAATCTGCAAGGACTTAATTTGACCGCGATGCGCGCTTATCGTCAGTCGTTACAAATCGTGTTTCAAGATCCGTTTGGTAGCCTCAGTCCGCGCATGTCGGTACGACAAATTATCAGTGAAGGGTTAGAGGTGCAAGGTAAACACAGTGAAATTGAAATTGAAATTGCTATCCAACAAGTATTGATTGATGTTGCTTTGCCTGTAGAGTCTTTAGATCGTTACCCACATCAGTTTTCTGGTGGCCAGCGTCAGCGTATTGCTATCGCGCGAGCGTTAGTGTTAAAACCTCAGATCCTGATTTTAGATGAGCCAACATCAGCGCTAGATCGTACGGTGCAAAAACAGATCTTAGATTTATTGTGTCAGTTGCAGCAACAGCATCAACTCAGCTATATTTTTATTACTCATGATTTAAGTGTGGTACGCGCGGTAAGTCACCGTATTTTAGTGCTTAAAGACGGTAAAGTTGTTGAAGAGGGGGAAACAGAAGCGGTGTTTAACCAACCGCAGCAAGCTTATACCCAAGCATTACTGTCGGCCGCAATGTGTTTTAGTTAAAGTACCACTCGAGTTAATACTTTAGTGATAGTTATCGCACTGTTTTACAGACAAAAAAACTCACTAATAAATAGTGAGCTTTTTTAAATTCTGAATGCAGTGGTGTTCCAAAGCGCTAACCCGAAGTTAGAGTGAGATAACCAAGCACGCCGGCATTGAAAGTCCAAATACGATGTCATTACATCTGTTTGACCAATAAAGTGGTCGGCTGTTTCGGCTTCTGACTTAAATATAGCGCATTACTTTTAATATACAACTGTTGATGTCGTGTTTTTTATGGCTTATTTTTGATGATTATTAACTTAGTGACGCCGATCGTTACGATACATGTAATTTACTGTTAAATTAAGTCTGACCTCACACTAGTCTCGGGCGGAGCCTTTGCACTAATTGGATGACATCGAAATAATTGCGATATTATTTCTGCCCGTTGTTAACAATCAGTTATGCCTTAATGCAATGACATAACCAATAACACAGAACCCTATTATTTGGAGTTATTCTCAGATAATGGCCTCAGTTTTGATTTCCTACTTATCTTTCCTGAATATATGCAGCACGATGTTATGACAATTACCACGGCAGATGTATTGATTAATTGTTGCCGCCAATGTAATGATTTCAGGCGTTATCGCCCCGATGCTAATGAGATTAACGGGACGCGCGCAATGATGTTTAGACCCATTTCGTGAGCAATCTTACTTGTATCCCATAGTGTATCTTGTGTTGTTGACAGTGCAACGCTGATGGCTACCCCTTGGATTATGCCTAATAATAGTCCCAGTAAAATATAGCTGATAATAGGTAAATTAATCGTTTGTTCGGGAATGAATGGTCGCGTAATGATCTTAATGTTAGTCGCTGATTCAAACTCGCCAAGCGCATTACTAATTGACACCATTTCATGGCGTGTTAATAACTCTAAATAGACGGTGTTTTTTTCATCGTGCTCACGCTTTAATCGCTGTAACTCTAGCTCAATTGTTACATATTTAGCTTGGTTTTGTTGGAAGTATTGCTGCTGTTTTGCCAGTGTTTTTAATTCTAATGTTATTTTTTTAATGCTGTTTCTATAGCGTTCATAACTATCGAGCTGAGCGAGTAATAATGGCGTCACCTGCGTTGTTAAGGCTTGTTGTGTCAGCCGAGTGATACGGTTTAGCAGTAAATCTAGCCCCTGTTGACTCTGTATGCTGGACTGGAGTCTTTGTCTTTGCTCTTGTAAGCGAGCTATTTTTAGATTTGTTGATTTAACTTGTGAGTGTTGTTCGGTGTAGAGCATTAATTGCTGGATTTTTAATGTTTCGAGTTGGGTGATTTTGTTATCAATAAACTGTGCAGCAGGATTGGTTAGAATTAATATTTTTGTTAATAGCGTTAATTTAGATTGAAATAATGCTAATTCCTGTGCTTTATTTTCTAGACTGCGATTGATATCAACAAGTGTTGACTCCCTGGCTTCATATAACTCAGGAATGATGCTGGCATTTTTTAGTTGAAAATCAAAAAGGTTCTGCTCTGCTTGGCGTAATACTTTATATTGTTGATTGAGCTGCTTGGCAAGAAAGGTTTGACTCGTTATTGCCTGTTCTTGGTTAGGTTTAATTAAGCGTAAAATGAATTGCTCACTGACCACATCTAAGATTATGCTTAATTGTCGCGGGTCTGGCCATACCATTTCAATTTTTATTAGTTCAGCCCCTGTTAATGATAACTTTAAAGATTGTCTTATTTTATTAACTACTTGCTGTTGTTGCCAAGCTGAATCATCGGGTATAATTAAACCGACTTGTTGAGCCACCTCGAGTAATACTTGTTTGCGCTTAACAAGAATGTTGATCGCTTTAAAGCGAGATTGGATATTGAAGGGCTGTGATAATTCTGACAAAAATGGATTTAACAGTGCGCTTTCTTGCAATAATATACTGGTATGTGAATGGTAACTTTCAGGAATACTGCGGCCAACAAAATAACCAATGACTGGCATCGTAATAATTGGGATCAGTAAATAATAGCGTTTCCGCCACAAAATAGCATAAAGCTGGTAAAGCTTAATCCATAAAGCCATAAATCTTTGCCATAAATGTCACACGTCACAAGGAACCTTTATTAAAGGTAGCTAGCTGTCTGAATTATGGCAATATTTATTCTCAGATCAACACTCACTGGTTGGTTATTACGTTTTGTTGTGCTTGTAAGGCAATCTCGCAGAGGGTTGTTATACCTTGTACTACGCGCGGTGAAAAACGGTGTGATACATCGGGATTAATTCTAAATATATTGCCGTTTTTCACTGCCGGAATGCTCTGCCAGGTTTGCCATTGTGCTAACTCGGCGTCATTCACTGTACCAGCCACGATCACTGCGGGTTGCTTCACTAGCACTTGTTCTACATTGATCACGGGATAGGGCACCGGGCTGTCATGAAATACATTATTAAAACCACATAACTCAAATTGTTCTTGTAACCAAGGGTCGTTCGCCACTGTCATTAACGGGGTTGGCCAGACTTGGTAGAAGAGGTCCTGCTTCGGATTATGCGCATACTTAGCGCGCAATGCAGCTAAGGCTTGACGGTATTTGTCACTCACCGGGTCGGCAATAGATTGGGTCCCTAACATTTTCCCAAGTCGCTGTATTTGGGTGGCAATATCATCTAATCCACCGGTCTTTGAAGCATAAACCGGAATGCCAAATTTTTTAAGTTGATTGATATCTGCCGCGGAGTTACCTTGCTGCCAGTAAATGACCAGATCAGGTTCAAGTGCGAGTATTGTTTCGATATTTATTTGTTGCGAGCTAGCGACAATCGGTAATGCTTTGGCCTCTTCTGGGTAATCAGAGTAAGCACTGACTCCGATCAGTCTATCCCCCGCGCCAGCGGCGAAAACCAGTTCTGTGGTATGCGGCGACAGCGATACGATACGCTGTGGGTACTTTTCTGGCACTGGTAAAGGAAATGCTTGAACGGAAGAAGACTGCACTTGCACTGAAAATACAATGATGAAGAGTGTAACGAATCGCGTTAAAAAAGACATAAAAACTCAGTGTTGTGACAGGTTAAGGTGAACAATAACATTGATTATAACGTGTTTATTTAATCGCAATAAGTAAGTAGATAGCGCTGATAAAACATAACCAAACGATGAGTGCCAAGGTCAATTTTTGTTGTGCGCGTTTGATATCATCGCGCTGTGCTGGCTGGGTATGACCAAGTTGGCTAAAACGCTGCATAGCCCCTTGATATTTACGTGGACCGCCTAATTGGATCGCAAGACTATAGGCAAAGCTTGATAATAAAAAACCACTGCTAAAGTGATGCCATTGTTTGGCTTGTTTGGTTAAATTCGATAATGGGCTTGTCGCGCGCTGTAAGCCGCGTAATGTGCATGCAAGTATAAGATGAGCGGGTGACGCTAATAGCCGTAGTAAGGACGCTGCAGGGCGACCAAATTGATGATTAACCGGCAGTTTACTATTCCAGTTATGCGCTATTAATTGAATGGTTCGATAAATTATCGCTGGCCAGATACCCAAACATACATACCAAAATATAACAGCAAACCACTGATAACTATTACGTAAGCACATATTTTCGATACTGGCTTTATGTAAACCGAGTAAGGATAGTTGGTCTAAATCCCGCAATGTTCGAGGTTGTATTTGGCTGATGATGGTTTGCTTTTCCAGGTTACCTAAATCAATTTTGGGTAAGCTGACTTTTTCCCATTGTAATAAACACAATAATAATACCAACTCAAATATGATGGCTTCAATAACAATAAATTGAATAACGGCAGCGATAATTAAAATGAAACCGAGCATGGTGATCATGGCAAGGTGGCCTGCGATGTACTGTTGCTGTGGGCTGCGTTGTGCGTTATTTACTTTATCTGCAATGGCGCTAAAGAGGTGGTTTAACAGTTGTGTCGGATGAAAACGTGGTGGGTATAGTGGTAAACGGGCGATGACGATTGCAGTCAGTAAGATAAATACTGACTGCATACTGGTCCAATTCATGGCCAAATTCATGTTATTTTAACTCGTGTAACATGTTTACGACCATTGCGGATGAGTTTTTCGCGGCCACAATCAGGTATTCTTCAAATGATGTTGGAGATTCTTTCCCCGCGATATCTGATAATGAACGGATCACCACAAATGGGACGTCAAACTGGTGACATGTTTGGGCGATTGCTGCAGCTTCCATTTCTACTGCTGCCATTGTCGGGAAGTTAGCACGTGCTTCTTCTACTTTTTTCGGATCAGCCATGAAGCTATCACCAGTACAGATTAAACCTTCGATAGTTTTAATGTCGCGGTCTGCTGAAATCGCTTTTTTAGCTGCTTCAACAAGACGTGGATCAGGAATATATGCCGCAGGTTTTTGAGCACATTGACCGATTTCATAGCCAAATACAGTTAAGTCTACATCGTGGTGACGTACTTCACTTGAGATCACGACATCGCCAACTTTAAGCGCTTTATCGTAACCGCCTGCTGAGCCAGTATTGATGATGTAATCAGGCTTGTAATGTACAAGTAGTAGTGTTGTTGCTACGGCTGCTGCAACTTTACCAATACCTGATTTACTTAAAATAACATCATGCCCAGCAAGTGTGCCACTATAATACTCACAACCGGCTTGCGTAAATGTCGTTACGTTATCAAGTTGCTCACGCAGGATCTCAACTTCCTGCTCCATTGCACCAATAATACCTATTTTCATCGTTGTCTCTAATCTATCTCGAAAAATGTCATGCTAGCACAGTTTGGTTGCGGTATTAATTTTTGGTTGCGGTATTAATTGGTCGTTAAGCGATTAATTAAATGAAACACCTAAGCCAAATGCTATACGAAAGTCATTTTTTTCTAGCGGCACACCGTCGATATTAAGTAGGGGGTTATTAACCCGATCCCAAAAGAAAGTAATATCGAAATCAAGCACGTCAGTCAGTTCAATATCAAAATTCATTTTGGCGTTTTGTAAATAGCCGCCAAGATCAGATTCTGTTGCGGTTATTTTATAACTCAATTCTAGATCAATCTGATTATGTATTTCACGCTCATAATCAAGACTGACGGATACAGCGAGACTGGAATCACTCGTATTGAGTTGTGTCTCGCTAAATTCATATTTGGTATACAAATAAGAAGGTCCTAAGTTCATCTCTAACGCTTGATCGCCGTCGTCAATGAATTGATAACCGATACCCATACCGATATTGATCCGGCTGTTTACATTTTGCAATGGGTCTCGGTATAGACTTAAATCAAGCGGTCTGAAAAATAAGTCTTTGTCACTATAGACATCGTAGGTCATTAAAAAACGATGGTTCTCATCGGTCTGAACATTATCTGTCACCCCGATAATCGCGCTATAAGACGTTTTAATACGCGATGTAGTGGTGTGACGAGAAAGTTCTGCATTGGTATTATATTCAAGTTTATTGGTATTACCTGAGCTGAGATTGGCACCGAAGGTTATTTTTCCTTGCCATATATTACCACCAGTCTCTAAACCTGCGATCAGGGTCATTAGATCTGCTTGGGCTATTTTGTGCTGCCGGTTATTGCTAATAATGAGGATACCGTCTTCAAGCGCAATGGTGCCGGTAATGATACTGCCGTCAATGGTTCGAACGGTAAATAATTGACGACTGTTAATGCGGCTGATATCAGACCACTTAATTTTTAAATCGCCAAGGTCATCGCTATCGAAAGCGAGTTTTTCATCATAAAGATCTTCGATGTTACCAATTAAGAATTCACCTGATTTTAACCAGAGCCAATCTTCATCTATGCCTAAACTGTCGGCAAGTATGATCTCTTGGCTGTTTTCAATGTGGGTCACTGCATCGGTATTGTCGGCAATATTGGTGCTAACACTGCTTGATTCGCTAAGTGAGGTTGGCGCTTGCGTTTTAATATAGTCACCTAGAATTATTTCTTGCGCAGCAAAGCTCGGCACGCTAAATACTGTGCTTAAAAAACTAAAAGCGATACTAATAACAATTAAAGTTAATTTAGTTGTTGTGCGGATATTAAACGAGTTCATTGTTATCAGGTATTTGCGCCATAGTTCCTTGTAATTGGATGGGTATAATACAAAATAATGATCAATAATTAAATATATTATCGTTTTTATAGTTGAAAATAACGTATAAAAAAACGCTAGTAAAATGAATACTAGCGTTTTTAATTAGTAATATCAGGCTTTAACGACTAAATAACAGCGCCGTTAAACACTGCATTTTTATAAGCATTTAAACTTCTAAATAGTCCAACATGGCTTCGGCAGCACGACGACCTTCATCAATTGCTGTTACCACCAGGTCTGAACCGCGAACGGCATCACCGCCAGCAAAGATTTTTGGATTTTCAGTTTGGAATGGGAAGTCACTTTTTTCTGGAGCAATAATGCCATTCCAGCTGTTTGTGGTAACACCTTCATCCAATAACCATTGGGCAGGATCTGGCTGGAAACCAAATGCTTGAATAACCGCATCGGCTTTTAGCACATGTTCAGAGCCAATCACTTGTTCGGCACGACGACGACCGTTTTTATCTGGGTTACCTAGGCGAGTTTTCACCATTTTAACGCCAGTGGCTTTATCGCCAGCCACTTCTATATCAAGTGGTTGTAAATTCCATAAGAATTTAACCCCTTCTTCTTTGGCGTTTTTAACTTCACGTTTAGAACCGGGCATACTTATTTCATCACGACGGTAAGCACAATAAACGTTTTTAGCGCCTTGACGTATTGCGGTTCGTACGCAGTCCATCGCGGTATCACCGCCACCCAGTACTACTACTGTTTTGCCTTTTAAGTTAATGTAATCATCGGCGTTCTTTTCAAAGCCAAGTTCATGATTAACATTAGCAATAAGGTAAGGCAGGGCATCATAGACGCCTTGTGCTGCACCGTTATCAAAACCACCACTGATGTATTTGTAGGTACCAACACCGACAAAAACTGCATCGTACTCGGCAACTAATTCACTGAATTGAATATCTTTACCAATTTCAGTGTTAAGGCAAAATTCGATGCCCATTTCCGTGAATACTTCACGGCGATGACTCATCACGCTTTTATCCAGTTTGAACGCGGGAATGCCAAACGTTAATAGACCACCAATTTCTGGATATCGGTCATAGACGACGGGGGTTACCCCATTACGCACTAAGATATCGGCGGCGCCAAGACCTGCAGGGCCTGCGCCAATAATCGCCACTTTTTTATTGTTGCGAACAACTTTTGACATGTCTGGACGCCAGCCCATTTTAAAGGCTTCGTCGGTAATGTATTTTTCAACATTACCAATAGTCACCGCACCAAAGTCATCATTGAGCGTACAAGAACCTTCACATAAACGATCTTGTGGGCAAACTCGGCCACAGACTTCAGGCAAGCTGTTGGTTTCATGACAAAGCTCTGCGGCCTCAATAATACGACCTTCTTCAACCAGCTTTAACCAGTTTGGAATGTAGTTATGTACTGGGCATTTCCACTCACAGTACGGATTACCACATTCTAAACAACGACCCGATTGCATTTGTGCTTGGTTCATCGTGAATGGTTTATAAATCTCGATAAAGTCCACTTTACGGATTTTTAACGGCTTCTTATCTGGATCAATGCGTTGTACATCGACAAATTGAAATACATTATTACTCATGATCCCTCCTATTGAGCCTGGACACGTAACTCTGCAGCAGAGCGTGATTGGTGGCCAAGTAATGCGTTCATATCAGCTGTTTTAGGCTTGATAATAAAGAATTTATTTATCACCGTATCAAATTCATTAAGCAGATTTTGCGCATGCTGACTGCATGTTTGAGCAAGGTGTTCAATGATGATACCGCGCAGGTGTTCAACGTGCATTGGGTAGTCCGTTACTGCATGCTGTTCAACCAGTTCGTTGTTGAGTCTACTTGCTAATTGACTATTCTCGTCATAAACATAAGCAAAACCACCGGTCATACCTGCGCCAAAGTTAACACCTGTCTCCCCGAGAATTGTCACAATACCGCCAGTCATGTATTCACAACCGTTGTCACCAATACCTTCGATCACAGCGTGTGCCCCGGAGTTACGTACTGCAAAACGTTCGCCAGCTAAACCTGCTGCGTATAATTCGCCACCGGTTGCGCCGTATAGACAAGTATTACCTGCGATAACCGCTTCGTTTGATTTAAACGCTGAACCCGGTTCAGGACGAATAACGATCTTACCGCCTGCCATGCCTTTACCAACGTAATCGTTGGCATCGCCAGTGAGGATGAGGTGTAAGCCACCGGCATTCCAGACCCCGAAACTTTGTCCGGCAGTACCGGTAAAGTTAACCGTGATAGGGTCTGATGCCATACCTTGGTTGCCGTGCTGTTTGGCAATCTCACCAGACAGGCGGGCACCCACAGAACGGTCAGTGTTTTTAATTGGGTAATGATTTGATAACCCTGATTTCTCCGTGATTGCTTCTAAGTAATGCGCAATTAATGCTTCGTTTAGTTCTGCTTTATCATACGGATCGTTGGTTGCCTGACAGTAAACACCTAAGCCTTCTTTTGGCTGTGGCTTGTAGATGATGCCAGATAAATCAATTTTACGTTGCTTGTCAGTTATGCCGTCTAATTGCACCAGTAAATCGGTACGGCCAATTAAATCAGTTAACTGAGTTACGCCAAGTGAGGCCATGATTTCACGGGTTTCTTGGGCAATAAACTTGAAGTAGTTCATGACCATTTCTGGCAGACCATGGAAGTGATCTTGACGTAATTTTTCGTCTTGTGTTGCAACACCTGTTGCACAGTTGTTTAGGTGACAAATTCGGAGGAATTTACAACCTAACGCCACCATTGGACCGGTACCAAAACCAAAGCTTTCTGCACCTAGAATAGCGCCTTTAATAACATCAAGGCCGGTTTTTAGACCGCCATCAACTTGTAAACGGATACGGTGACGCAAGCCATTTGCAACTAATGCTTGCTGCGTTTCGGCTAAACCAAGTTCCCAAGGGCTACCTGCATACTTCACCGAGGTAATAGGGCTTGCTGCAGTACCACCATCGTAACCTGAAATAGTGATTAAATCGGCATAGGCTTTTGCAACACCGGTAGCAATGGTACCCACCCCCGGCTCTGATACTAATTTCACCGAGACTAATACAGTCGGGTTGATTTGTTTAATATCAAAAATAAGCTGTGCTAAATCTTCAATAGAATAGATATCATGATGCGGTGGTGGTGAAATAAGGGTTACACCCGGTACGGCATTACGTAATTTAGCAATTTCAGTGGTTACTTTATGGCCGGGTAATTGACCACCTTCACCTGGTTTCGCACCTTGCGCTACTTTTATTTGAATGATCTCTGCATTCATTAAGTAATGCGGTGTTACACCAAAGCGGCCAGACGCGATTTGTTTAATTTTAGATACTTTTAAAGTACCAAAACGACGTGGATCTTCACCGCCTTCGCCCGAATTAGAGTTACCACCTAAGGTGTTCATCGCAATCGCCAGTGCTTCATGGGCTTCAGGGCTTAATGCACCGATTGACATTGCAGCGGTATCAAAACGTTTGAATAGGTTATCTTCATGCTCTACAGCATCCAGTTCAATCGGATTATCTGATTTCTTCAGCTGTAACATATCACGCAGGGTGGTAATAGGGCGCTCATTTACTTCGGTTGAATACCGTTGGTAGTCTTCGTATTTTCCGCTTTGTACTGCTGTTTGTAATGTACTGACAACATCTGGATTATAAGCATGGTATTCACCACCGTGAACATATTTCAGTAGACCGCCTTGTGAGGTCGGTTTACGTTTTGTCCATGCCAATTTACTCAGTATCTGTTGGTCAATGTGGAAATCGCTAAAATCAGCGCCCTTAATACGGCTGCTTGTGCCTTTGAAGCATAACTCGATAATTTCGTCGGCTAAACCCACGGCTTCAAACAGTTGTGAGCAACGGTAACTGGCAATGGTAGAAATACCCATTTTCGACATGATCTTGTACAGACCTTTATTAATACCATTACGGTAGTTTAACAATGTCTTCGCAATATCTTGTTGGATGGTTTCTATTTCAACAAGTTTACGCAGTGATTCGTAAGCCAGGTACGGGTAAACCGCAGTGGCACCAAACCCAATCAATACCGCAAAATGATGTGGGTCACGGGCACTTGCCGTTTCGATAAAAATGTTAGTATCACAACGTAAATTGGCGTCAACCAATGCTTTTTGTACCGCGCCTACAGCCATTGCTGCTGGAATGGGTAAATTATTTTTCGCTAAGGTCCGGTCTGTTAGTACTAATAGCACAACACCCGCAGTCGCAAGTTCAATCGCTTCGGCAGTAATGCGGGCTACCGCGCGTGCTAAGGTTTCATCTTGACCGTTAAAGCAAAGGTTAATTTTTGCGGTTTTATAGTGCTCGCCGCTTAATTCAGTTACCTGCTTAAAGTCTGAACATAATAGTACGGGTGAATCAAATAGTACGCGGTGCGCATGACCATCGGTTTCATTAAACACATTGTGCTCACGACCGATGCAAGTTGCCAATGACATGACATGATTTTCACGTAATGGGTCGATTGGCGGGTTGGTTACTTGCGCGAATTTCTGACGGAAGTAGTCATACAGCGAACGTGTTTTAGTTGAAAGTACAGCCATTGGGGTATCATCACCCATCGAGCCTGTCGCTTCTTGACCGTTTTCACCGAGCACCCGAATAATTTGCTCGAGTTCTTCCTTACTGTAATCAAATTGTTTTTGATACGTGGCTAATTGCTCGTCATTAAATGTACGAGTGCCGATGGCTTCTTTTGGTAATGCTTCAAACGGCGTTAGTTTCGTTGAATTATTGGTTAACCATTCACGGTATGGATTACGGCTTTTCAGATCTTGGTCGATGTCCCAAGATGTCCATAGTTTGCCGGTTTCAGTATCGATAACAAGTAACTCACCTGGACCAACACGGCCTTTTTCGATAACTTCATCAGCGGTGTAATCCCAAATACCGACTTCAGAGGCGACGGTAATGAAACCATCTGTGGTGCGCACATAACGTGCTGGACGTAAACCATTACGGTCGAGACCACAAGCGGCATAACGGCCATCAGTTAGGACGATACCCGCAGGGCCATCCCAAGGTTCCATATGCATAGAGTTGAAGTCATAGAATGCGCGTAGATCATCATCCATATTCGGGTGATTTTGCCATGCTGGCGGCACAAGTAGACGGAAAGCACGGAAAATGTCCATGCCACCGGCTAAGAATAGCTCGAGCATGTTATCCATAGATGATGAGTCAGAACCTTTGGTATTAACAAACGGTGCCGCATCATGCATGTCAGGGAGGAGTGGAGAACTAAATTTGTAGCTACGTGCGCGTGCCCATTCTCGGTTACCTTCGATGGTATTAATCTCACCATTGTGCGCCATAAAGCGGAATGGTTGTGCTAATGGCCATTTTGGCGAGGTATTTGTTGAGAATCGTTGATGGAACAAGCAAATTGAAGATTGCATACGCAGATCGGCAAGATCTAAGAAGAACTTCGGCAGATCGCCAGCCATACACAAACCTTTATAGATAGTCACTAGGTTTGATAAGCTGGCAATATAAAAATCGTTGTCATCGGTAATGCGTTTTTCGATACGACGTTTAGTTATATATAAACGGCGTTCAATATCTTTTGGTGCCCAGCCCGCAGGTGCATTAATAAATACCTGCTGGATTTGTGGCAGCGATGACATTGCAATTTCGCCAAGCACGCTGGTATCAAGAGGGACTTCACGCCAGCCAACAACCTTGAGTGTTTCGCGTTCGAGCTCTTCTTTAATGATTTGCTTTGCTGCTGCAGACTTATCGGTATCCTGATTTAAGAAAATCATACCAACGGCGTAATTACTTCCTAGATTCCAATCATTTTCTATCGCGATAGCACGGAAAAAACTGTCAGGTTTCTGCATGAGTAAACCACAGCCATCTCCTGTTTTCCCATCTGCCGCGATACCGCCCCTATGTTGCATACGGTCTAATGATGAAATAGCGATGCGCACTAACTTATGGCTAGCTTCACCTTCTTGATGGGCGATTAAACCAAAACCACAGTTGTCTTTTTCCAGCGACGGGTCATAGACTGACATTGCACTTCTCCCTTGCATTCAATTCACTAAATACTAAATATATATGCCTATATTGAGTTTCTACTCACAGGTAAAAATACATACAAAAATAGATAAATCGTTAAAATTTTCAAAAGCCGAAAATTGGCTAACCTGCCAAATTTACCAGAATTAATACTTAGGTCAATCTAAAAATGTATTCTGAGTTACTTATCACCTTTTTAAGTAAATGGGCCATTTATTTTGGTATTGGTCAATAAACTACAAAAAAAACTGAGGATTATTCAAAATTTAGTTTTTATTTTGGATATATGACATTGTGTGATTTTTTAAATTATGTTTAAGCTGTTATTGATGTTGTAGTATGCCATTTATATTGTTTATTCTAATAATATATTGATTTGTTTAGTTTATGTTACCTAATACTAAAGTATGTAAAACAAAAAATGGCGTTGGCGTTAATTTTCATCATAACTGCTTTACAGGGTTCTAATTTTGGTGTTCTATGGTCGGTCGGTGTGAGATGGATCTTGGGCGGGAATATGGATTTTAATTATCAATCTTTTATGCAGCCAATATTGAATTGGTGGCAGGCTATTACTGAATTATCAACAAACACCCCTATCATGATCACGTTTTGGCTGGTTGTAGCGGCCTTATTAATGAGTATGCTGGTGATATTAACGCTATCACGCCAAATTGCTACCTATAAAGCATTGCTGACATTTTCAGTCACCCCAACACTTGTTCTCGATGTAAAAAACGCCACGATACGTTATGTTAATCCGGCAATAACCGCTGCTTTTGATCAAGATAATAATACCAGCCATATTGTTGCTCAGTGCTGCTTTGAGCGTCTATCTCACCTAACAGATCAAACGTCTGTAACCAATGATGTTTTTCATATAAAGAAATTAAAGAAAACGTTACGTTATAGTGCGGTGCAAATAAACTATCAAGGTCGTCGGGCTTGGTTGTGTCAGATTGAGCATATGGATACTAATTCTGCTACCATTTCTCCTTGGAATATGGATGGGCAAATCATTAATAGTTTATTTTCCTCCAATTCGGCATTGATTCATATCAAAACATTGGATGGTCTCATCTTAAGTTGTTCACCATCATGGGCAACTCAATTTGGCCAATCGGTAGAGCAAGTGAGTGGTTATTTTGAACACGATTTTTATAGTGTTTCCAAGCTGGAACAAATAAAATCTTATGAAAAGTATGTACTTACTGGTGAGGTCCAAGAATATGAAGAGTGGAGTATGGTTGATGACAATAATATTTTATTGCAAACAATCAAATATCCGCTGTATGACGAACATCAAAAGGTGGTCGCGATCTTAACAGTATCGAATGACCAAACGGAAGTGATGGAACTTAATGAACGTCTGCTGAGTGAGAACAGTGAGCACTTACGCATTGAGGCTGAGTTAAGCCGTCATAATAGTTTATTAAACTCGGTCATTAATGCGACGCCAGATCCGGTTGCTTTTATGAATGGTAACGGTAAGTATGTAGGTGCCAATCATGGTTATTGCGAGGTTGTTGGTGTGAAACATGCTGATTTAATTGGTATGGATAGACAACAACTGTTTAGTCACGATAAAAAGTCCTGGTTATTAGAACAAGAAAATCAATTGTTAGTGGATGGGAAATCAATCCGTTATGAAGAATTTTTGCATTTTGTGGGTCAAGATCCACGCTGGTATGAAATATGTAAACAGCGCTATGTGAATAGTACCAATGGTGAAAGTGGTATTTTAATTATCTACCGAGATTTAACCGAACGTAAGCGTATCGAGCATGAACTTGAACAGGCGATAGAAAAATTTGATGAACTAAGTTCAATTGATGAACTGACTAAAATAGCTAATCGACGCACGTTTGATCGTAAGTTACAGCATCATTGGTCAACTCATTGTCGCGAAGTTAAAGAAATATCGTTGTTGTTTTGCGATGTGGATAGTTTTAAGTTATACAACGATAATTATGGTCATCCAATGGGGGATGTCGTGCTCGCTAACATTGCCCAAGTGATGAATGAGCAGGTCCATCGCGGTGCAGATTTAGTGGCGCGTTATGGCGGTGAAGAATTTGCCGTTATTTTACCCAATACCGACGAAGAAGGGGCAGTTCGTCTTGCCCTGAAAATCATTGCTGCGGTTGAAAGTTTAGCGATTGCACATGCTCACTCTAACGTGGCAAAACATGTCACACTTAGTATTGGTGTTGCCACTATGTGGCCTGAAGATGAAAGTTCGGAAGCGCAATTACTTGAACATGCGGATAAGGCGTTGTACCTCGCCAAGGAACATGGCCGCAATCAGTATTGTGTATATCGCGATCAGGAGCGTGAGCCTGCAATGGTGGAATTAAATTTTGATTTATTAAAACATTAGATTGATTAAAAGCTTAATTTTCCTGTGGTTTGCCTATAACCTATCGTATATTATTAATTATCTAGATAATTTTATGAATATGGGTACACCATGATGAAAATCAGAGCTTGGGCTCAATACTATGTTGATATGCTCGTTAAATTGGGCGTTATTCGTTTTAGTATCCTCTCCGCCGCTACGGTTATTTTCTTTTCTATTACTATTCAAGCCAGCATTAATTATATTCTACGTGGTCAGGTTAAACTTGATGATCTATATGCGGCAATCTTATTTGCGATTATCATTACGCCTTGGGTGGTGTTTTTTCTCTCTATCGTCGTTCAGCAACTCGAACATTCACGAAAACGACTCAGTAAAATGGTTTACAAACTGCAAGAAGTCCGCGCTCGTGATTTACAGTTACAACAAGAGTTACAAGTTAACCTGATTGAACTGAATGCTGAATTTGAAGAGCGTAAAAAAGCAGAAGCAGATAGAAACCAGGCCTTCAAAGATTTGGAAAATGAAGTATTTCATCGTGAGCAAGCACAACTTATTGTTGAAGAACGGTCTGCATTAGTACGTTCATTTATTGATAGCTCGCCAGATCTGGTTTATTACAGTAATGAACAGGGACAATTTTCTGGTTGTAATTTAGCCATGGAAGCGCTCACGGGTAAGATTGAAAAAGAGCTTATCGGTTTGACGCCGTTTGATGTTTTTGATACTGAAATTGCGGCTAAATTTGCGGCAACAGACAAAGCCGTTCTTAATACCAAATTACCGGAAACCTATGAACAGTGGTTAACTTACCCCGATGGTCATAAGGCTTGCTTTGAATTACGAAAAGTGCCCTTTTTTGGACGCCGGAATGAATATATCGGGGTACTGGGTTATGGCCGTGACATTACCGAACGCAAAAAATACCAAGATGCATTAGAAAAAGCCAGCCGGGATAAAACCACATTTATTTCGACCATTAGCCATGAATTACGCACGCCGTTAAATGGCGTCGTTGGTTTAAGCCGGATCTTACTTGATAGCTCGCTTAATGCTGAGCAACGTCAGCACTTAAATACTATTTATGTTAGCGCGCAAACAATGGGTAACATCTTTAATGATATTATTGATTTAGATAAATTTGACCGCCGTAAATTTGAGATCATAAATCAACCAATTGAATTCAGAAGTTTTCTCAATGATATTAAAACCCTAGCACTGCTTCAAGTAGCACAAAAAGGCTTGGTGTTAGCATTTGAGATATTCGGCGATATTCCCGACTTTATCAATGCCGATGGTACACGATTGCGTCAAGTATTATGGAACTTGGTGTCGAATGCCGTTAAATTTACTGATTCAGGTGAAATTAGTATCCGGATATTTACCAGTGAGGAAGCGAATAACAAAATTGGTCTAACCTTTGAAGTAGAGGATACTGGCATTGGTATTTCTGCCGCTGGACAAGATAAGATATTCGCGATGTATTATCAGGAACAAGGCAGTAAGCGTGCTACGGGTACGGGTATTGGTCTGTCTGTCGCCAAAAGTTTAATGACGGCAATGGGTGGGGATATCTGGGTCAGAAGTGAATTAGGTGAAGGTTCATGTTTCACCATCGAGTTTGATGTGGATGGTGTGGATAGCTTACTACCGAGTGGTACTGCTGGCAGTGAGCAAATTAAACTGTCGGTACTACTGGTTGAAGATATCGAACTGAATGTTACTGTGTGTACCGCAATTTTAAATAAACTCGGACATACTGTTGAAGTGGCTGTTGATGGTCGTAGCGCTATCCAAATGGCAGAGAATAATAGCTACGATTTAATCTTCTTAGATATTAATTTACCTGATATCTCGGGGTTTGAAATTATTAAAATATTACGAGAGAATAAAACGCTTGAGTTACCGCCAGTGGTCGCGATAACGGCGAATGTCATTAATAATCGTCAAGAATATATTGAGAAAGGCATGAATGATGCGATCAGTAAACCAGTCTCTATCAATGCCGTAACCGGTGTGATCAATCGCTTATTTAACCAGGTAGAAAAAAAGGTAAAACCTAAGCTGCATTATACTGCTGATGATCAAGAAATGCTGGATGAATACCTTGATATTGATTTATTACAACAATATCTCGATACCTTAGGTAAAGATTTATTACTGCAAAGTGTGCGTTTTTTTGAACAAACAATGCCGCATTATTTGACGTTGTTAAACACTAATTTAACGGCGCGAGACCAAGATGCGATTGTTGATGAAGCCCATAAAATCAAAGGCGCAGCAGGGACGGTTGGATTAATGCGGATCCAGCAAGTATCACAATTGGTCCAGTCACCAGACCAACCTACATGGTGGGAAAATATTGACGATTGGGTTGAGCAGATTAATACCGAATATCAGCATGACGTTAAGCGTCTGAAGACCTGGATCGAGAGCCAAGATGGATAAGTGGGATTCGTTTACTAATTTTTTTACCTTACTGTTGGTTTTTTTGCATGCTGTGATAATTATATTAGTATCATTTCGGGTTATTACTAAGCGACGTCCTGCCAGTATATCGTTGGCTTGGTTAGCGGTGATTTACGCGTTACCGTTTGCTGGTGTCGTCATTTATCTAATTTTTGGCGAGCTGTACTTAGGTAAAAAGCGAGTGCAACGAGCCGCTGTAATGTTCGGTCCTTTTACCCAACGGATTAATCTATGTGCCGCCCCGTATCTGGTCTCTTGTGATGCGGATAAGAGAAGTTTAGTTACCCCATTGCGTGAGTTGATTTATGGGCGTTTTCAAATGCCAGCCGTGATTGGTAATCAACTGACGTTATTAACCCGTCCTCACGATATTCTTGAGCAGATAATAGCAGATGTGAATACTGCTACCCACGTTGTGTATCTCGAGTTTTATATATGGGCGGTGGGCGGTAAAACCGACCTAGTTGCTAGCGCGCTGATTAATGCCGCTAAACGTGGCGTCGACTGTCGCGTCATGCTCGATTCGGTAGGCAGTTCGCCGTTTTTTAAAAGTCGTTGGCCTAAGTTATTTAAACAGGCCGGTATTCACCTTATTGAAGTGCTGCCCGTTGGGCCGATGCGAATATTTTTTCATCGTCAAGATTTGCGTATGCACCGTAAGCTTATCGCGATTGATAACCATGTGGGTTATACTGGTAGTATGAATTTGGTTGATCCTGAGGTTTTTAAACAACACGCTGGGGTCGGTGAGTGGGTTGATATTATGATCCGCATGCAAGGGCCTATTATTCCGATTACCGGTTCGTTGTTGGAATGGGATTGGGAGATGGAAACGGGGGAAAGTTTAGTTAATACTAGGGCGTCTAAATACCAAGAAAGTTCTGTATTCGAAGAGTGCAGTCATGTGCAAATGATCCCATCAGGACCTTATTTTGATGATGATAATATTCATCAAGTATTGGTTTCAGCGATTTATTTAGCACAAAAATCTTTAATTCTGACCACGCCTTATTTTGTGCCCGATGAAGCCTTGCAAGCGGCTCTTAAAACCGCCAGCGCCCGCGGCGTAAAAGTGCAGATTATTCTACCGGCGAAGAATGATTCACGCATGGTGGATTATGCCTGCAAAGGTTTTTTTGATGAGTTGCTGGTATGCGGTGTCGAAATTTATCAATACCAAAATGGCTTACTGCATACTAAAAGTATTCTGGTGGATAATGAACTATGTTTAGTCGGTACAGTCAATTTAGATAAACGCAGTTTTTGGTTAAATTTTGAAGTCACATTGCTGATTGATAAGTCCCCTTTTATTGAAGAACTTTATCAATTACAGTTATCTTACATCGCCCATTCTCATCAGGTATGCCTAACTCAATGGCGACAACGAGGTCGAGTGCAACGATTTTTAGAAAGCCTATTTTACTTATTTAATCCGTTATTATAAGTATGAATCAGAAAGGGTTAATAAGAAAGAGCTAGTAAAATCTAACAATTAATGGCTAACCACAAATCACTAACAACAAAGTATTAGCAATCAATGAAGGGTTGGAATTCAAATGAAAAAACCGATTTTATTAGCATTGGCAGTATTTTCTTTAGCGGCATGTAGTAATATCGATACTACAGAAGAGACAGCAAAGTCATTACCGATATTGCCAAGTTACAGCAATAGCTGCCCAGATGAGCGCCCACAGATGTGTACGATGGATTATCGCCCTGTATGTGGTACTACGGAATCAAATGAGCTGAAAACATTCAGTAATGCATGTGGTGCATGTTCTGATGTAACGGTGCGTGGTTATTCTGAAAGTGAGTGTCAGTCGTTTTAGATATATAAAAAGCCAAGCGAATGCAGTTTCATTTACTTGGCTTTATGGTACTGTTAACAAATTAATAGGTTAACAAGTTAATAAATTAATTCATTAACTTGTTAACGATGATATTAATCCGCTTGAGATTCACGGGCTAATTTAGCCTCTTGACAACCCTTGACAGCATCCTGGATGAGCTCCAACGCAGTGCCGTTATATTCAGGTAGTGATACATCTGATGTTGCGATAGGTGTTGTTCTTTCGCCCCATTTTATCACCGTCGCACCCCACGTCAAACCACCACCAAATGCAGCCAGTAATACATTGTCACCAGCTTTAATACGGCCTTGTTCTAGCGCTTCACAAAGTGCAATAGGCACCGTTGCTGACGAGGTATTTCCATATTTATGTACGTTCACCATGACTTTTTCTTTGCTTGCACCCATGCGTTTGGCTAAAAAATCAATGATACGCAAGTTAGCTTGATGTGGGATAATGAAATCAACATCTTCAGCTGTCATGCCTGCTTTCTCTAGTGCAATCGCAGAGGCTTCAGCCATGCGTGTTACCGCGCGTTTAAAGATCTCTTTACCCTCGAAGTGGAAGTCAAATAGACCATCAACATTTTTGAAACGTGCTCTGTCAGTACCAAAGTTAGGTACTGAAAGGATATGACCAGCATCGCCATCACAGCCAATTTTGCTACTTAAAATACCTTGTTTTTCAGTGCTCGATTCCAGAATCACTGCGCCGGCACCATCGCCGAATAATACTGCAGTGCCACGCTCTGTCCAGTCAAGGAAATAACTGATGCGTTCTGCACCAATTACTAATATTTTGTCCATTTGACCACTTTGGATAAATGCACTTGCGGTACTCAGGCCATAAACAAAACCAGTACAAGCCGCATTCATATCAAATACAGCGGCGTTGGTTGCGCCTAATTTAGCTTGAACTTTTGATGCAGCACTTGGCAGTGTGCAATCAGCAGTACAAGTCGCAAAGAAAATACCGTCAAGTTCTGATGCATCAATACCCGCTGCTGCAATAGCTTGGCACGCTGCCACATACGCTAATTCTGATGTACTTACATGTGAGATACGACGTTCTTGCATACCAGTGCGAGATTGGATCCATTCGTCATTAGTATCAAGAAAAGTGCTGAGATCATTATTTGTTAGCGTTGCAGGCGGTAGGCATTTACCCCAACCGGTGATATTTGCATAGTGCATTAAAATTTACCTGTGTGTTGTGACTGTAATTAATCTTACTTGCTCAATTATAGAGGTTAGTCTTTGAAAGTGGTAGTTAATTTATAATAGATGGGATATTTGAACTGAAAATGGGACACAAAAAAGGCATCGTTTAGGATGCCTATCTTTGCGTTAATATTGCCTGTCATTGGTGATGACGATAATTCCTGGGTAAGGAGTGGTGCCTGATTGGTTACAAGAAGGGGTCTTCTATCACCGCGTCGACCTAGGTTAAGGTGTCTGCTAATCAGCTTTTGGCGTTATCTTTAACTGGGTTTAGTATAGCGATGTTGATGGGGAGGGTGGTTGCAATGTTTGCATTACTTGGCGCTTATTTAGCAATTACATTTGAATTAAAGCTAGTAATTAGCAATAATTGACCCTAGTTGCGTTTTGGTGCGCTATTTTAATTCTAAAATTTAACGTTGATGTGTTAATTTAGACGTAAACAGTGGAGTAGGGACTATGAATATGAAACTAGATCGAACCGATAAATTAATTCTTAATTTAATACAAGAAAATGGCAGGATCAGTAATTTAGAATTAGCGGATAAAATTGGTCTATCGGCGTCGCCGTGCTCGCGACGGGTTAAAAATTTAGAAGAATTAGGCTTAATTGACAAGCATGTGACCTTGCTTGATCAAGCCAAACTTGGTTTAAAGCTGACGGCATATATTCATATTAGTATGGACCGACATACGCCTGAGCGATTTGATAATTTTGAAGCGGAGATCGCCGCGATCCCAGATGTGATGGAATGTTGTATTATTACCGGGAGTGATGCCGATTTTCAGTTAAAGGTTATCGTGCCGGATATGGAGCATTACCAAGAGTTACTGCTAGGAAAGATAACGCGAATTAAAGGGGTAACAGGGGTGAAATCGAGCTTTATGTTACGTAATGTATTAAGCCGAACGGTATTACCGCTCGACCACATTAAATAATAGGTAACGAATTAACTCGCTGCAGCAAGGTACTTAGTTTTTGCCGCTTGATAATCGGCAATGACACCGGCCATTACCGATTCTTCGTATGGGATGAGACCGCTTAATAGCATTTCTTTTTGGCCTGTTCCTATTTTGTCATTACCTTCGTAGAAATCAAATTTAAAGGTCACGGTTGCACGTTTGCCTTGCACGTCAATCACAGCGCCATCAAATTTTAGTGTAATGCTATTAACATTCACACGTGTCATGTTTAATTGCATGGATTTATACATCACTAATGCACGCGCGGGGTTGAACATGAGGTTCTCTGAGCGCATCAGTGGCACCATTATGTCAGGGAAATTATTTCCTGAAAATTGAACATATTCTTTAATAATTTTAGTGATTATTTTTTCATCGTGAGACGATGGACCGCCAATCTCTAATTTCATAAAGGATTTTTGATCGGTATTTACTATTTCGGTTTTATTTTCTACCAGTGGGGAAAAAGCGAGGTCAGTGTCGTTTTTAACCATACCGGTAAAATCAATTTTCATTGTTTCAGATAAACCGAATTTAACCAAAGATACAGCAAAAAGTAAGTCGCCAGGAACACAAAAACGTTTATTATCCACATCATGGATCTTGTTATAGTCGTTCGCTACCGTTTTAGCAAATCGACTAGCCTGCTGTTGAGTGAAGCGAAAAGAGCTGTCTTTTTGAGAATAGAATTCGTTTAGAAACATATATAATTAAGCTACGAGAATGAAAACGCTAGTTTACATTAATTTTGTCTATCATGCAGGTCGATCCAGTTGTAAATATTATTGTTTAAAATTTAGACCGGATCACGTGATGAGCATATTATCGTTATTGAATGCCGATCAGGGCTATTTAATGATGGCGAAATGACTACTTTCTCACATCTGGAGTCACACTTCTTAAAATACCAATGCCGGTATTAAATAAGCTTGAACTGGTTTTAATGAGCGTTTCAGCTGGCATACTCGCAGCCGAACCCATTATTGTTGGAATGAATTTTTTAAAGGCATTGTCGACACCATCCTCAACTTCTTTACTGAGTTGCGGTAAGAATTCATCAATAATCTGATCGAGTTCTTGCTTCACATGCGCTTCTAAGTCGGGTTGTAGTTCGGCAAATTTTGCTTCGATAGCATCGGCAATATCTGTACTTATTTGTGGTGAAGCTTGGTTAATGGTGGTTTCAGCTTCGATTTTTATCAAGGCGATCTGAGTGGCTAAATAGGGCTTAATGACATGATTGAAGACATAAAGAAACGCCAGTGCTGTAAAGATGCTACTGAGTAATGCGGTAAAGATAATTGTTAGCATGATAAACCATTAAATTATGAATAAGTCATTAATATTAACAATTTAGTTACTCGTGTAAAGGTATATCTGAAAGGAAATAAGCGTGGACCCATAATGATTTATGGGCTTTCTATTATTCACGAGATTTAAAGTAGATTAAAATACCACGGTACGGTTTTCATAGATAAACACACGTTCTTCAAGTACTAGACGCAATGCTTTACTGAGCACTGATTTTTCTACATCTTTGCCTGAACGCGCCATATCTTCGGCGTTGTATTTATGATCTACGTGGATGACATCTTGCAAAATGATCGGCCCTTCATCAAGATTATTAGTGACGAAGTGGGCGGTTGCACCAATAATCTTCACGCCACGTTCAAACGCTTGCTTATAAGGCTGTGCGCCAATAAAAGCAGGCAAGAAAGAATGATGGATATTGATGATTTTATTTTCAAATACAGTGACAAAATTTGGCGTTAGAATACGCATGTATTTTGCTAAAATGACATAATCAGGTTGGTATGTTGTTACTGTTTCAATGATTTGTTCTTCGTGTTCTTCGCGGCTAATACCGACGTGGGACACCGTATGATAAGGCACATCAAATTTTCCGGCTAATTCGGCCAGGTTATCATAATTACCCACAATGGCGGCTATCTCAACATCTAAACCACCGTAGTAATTTTTCATTAAAATATCACCAAGGCAATGCGCTTCTTTGGTGACTAAGATGACGATGCGTTTACGACCCGCAGAAACCAGTTTACGGTGTGAGCCTGTTGGTAGCGCGCTATCGAGGTCGGCAAGTAAGGTTTCATCGTTGAATATGCCTTCGAGTTCGGTACGCATAAAAAATCGATTGTGGGTGTTATCGACAAACTCGGTGTTATTGATAATATTGAGTCGATGCTTATAACAAATGTTGGTGATCTTCGAGATAAGTCCTTTTTGATCGGGACAATCGGCCAGTAATATTTTCTTTTCCATGATTTACGTATCCTAGCTACTACTTTATTTGATGTTTAATGTTATATACCCAAGTTACTCAAGATGCTGATTGTGTATTTGAAGAAGCTTGGGTATATGGCTAAACGAGATACTCCATTCTTGTATGCGTTTAGCCATATTTACTGTGTTTAGCAATGATGGCTAGCCACAGCATTTCTTATATTTTTTATCACTGCCGCATAAGCAAGGATCGTTACGGCTTTGTTTTAGTGGCGCAGGATTAAGTTCGCCATGGGTATAAAACCATTGTTGGTCTTGAAATACGAAGTTGGAGCGTTCATGTAAACACGCTTCTTGCTCGCCGTCTTGGAACCAGGCTTTAAATTCCACGATGCCAGTTGCGCTTTCTTCATCACCTTGGCTGACGATTATTTCTAATCGTAACCACGGGGTATTTTCTGCGGTTTCAGTAATTAAGTCTTCATTTAAGTCAGCAATAAAATCGGGATGATGTGTTGCCATTAAATAAATCGGTACATTGTTTACATAAGCACTGTAACGCGAACGCATTAATTGTTCTGCAGTTATCGGCGTTGCTGTGCCATAAATGTATTTACCGCAGCAATCTTTAAAGGGTATTGCTAAACCACAGCTACACGAAATATGCATGATAACTCTTTATTTAGCTGGCTGGACAGCTGCGCGCGTACCAATTAATACGGACCCGTTCTCTTTAAATGAGAGGGTTTCTTTACGTTTCGCGGAGATTAATAATGCACCGTCATCATAGAACAAAAAGTTTTTCCAGTTACGTTTAAATGTGCCCCAATTCGTTTCAATCATATTGAAGCGTTCATAGCAAAAATAAACTTTACTGTTATCGTCCCAAGTTAAATGTGCGAGCACTTCTTCAGGTAATTCATGGCTATCATCATTGTCCCAAGCGCGCTGCCAGTCAGCTTCTTGCAACCAAGTGTTTTGATCATGTGGCCAGTCGCCTTTACTGAATTGATCGGTAAAGTTACATTGCGAGCTAATAAGTTGGCTCCATAATTGACCGGCTCTTTCTTTGCTAAAGGGTTTGATATTCGCTAAATCTTCAGCGTTAATTGGCAGTGATTTATGGTTGAAGATCCACTTTCGAGAATAAGATTCAAGTTCGATATAATTCATTAATAGCACAGGTTATAAGAAAAATTATTTTCAGTTTACAGCATTATTTACCTTGGCGGTATTAATTACTCAACTGACCGTAATTTAACGAGTTGGAGTGTTATTATAAAATATCCTAGTGGTGTTATTATCAAATATCCAATAAAATGTAAGACGTTGTTTAGTGGCCAGTTGGTTAACTTAAGGTATTAAAATATGTTTCAACCGAGTCAATTTCAGCCGCAGTGGTGGATGCGTAATGCGCATTTACAAACCATGTTGCCGACGATCAGTCGCCGAAATCTGACGTTCCCGACAATTAGTGAAAGATTAGAACTCGAAGATGGTGATTTTCTTGATCTCGCTTGGACTGTGCTCCCAACAGCCGAAAATATTAAACCGATTGTTATTATTTTCCATGGGCTTGAAGGCTCTGTCGAGTCGCCTTATGTAAAAGGTATTATGCGTGCGGTCAATGCTGCGGGTTGGATTGGTTTAGTGATGCATTTTCGTGGTTGTAGTGAAGAACCAAACCGCTTATTACGGGCTTATCATTCTGGTGATACCAGTGATGCAAGTTATGTGATTGGTTTGATTGCCAAGCGTTACCCTAACGCGCCTTTATTTGCGGTGGGTTATTCGTTGGGTGGCAGTGTATTAACGCATTATCTGGCACAAACCGGTAAGCAATCACAATTATTAGCTGCCTCTGTGGTATCTGCGCCATTATTATTAGCAGAAAGTGCCGAGCGGATCAAAAAAGGCTTTTCTAAAGCGTATCAACGCCGGTTGATTAAACGTCTGCAAGCCAGTGTGGTGCGTAAATTTGAACATTTAGATATGCGTAATGCGTTGAATTTAACGACCAAGCAAGTGAAAAAGTTAAATACTTTTATCGAATTTGACGATCGTGTCACCGCACCGTTACATGGTTTTAAAAATGCGCTGGATTATTATCGTCAATGCAGTAGTTTGCAGTTTTTGCATAAGATCGAAACGCCAACATTATTTATTCATGCCGAAGATGATCCGTTTTTAACTAAAAAAGTGATCCCAAACGCTAAAGATATGTCGGCAAATATTGTATTTGAATTAAGTCGTTATGGCGGTCATGTTGGTTTTGTGTATGGTTCCATTTTAAAGCCAAAATATTGGTTAGAAGAGCGGTTCCCAACTTGGTTTAATGAATTTACTAAAGATAAAAAACGGTAATGCCATCTTAAAAAACTGTTCTATGGTTAATGGTAACGATTTTAATATCGCACTATGTCATATTGAACAGGGAAAGTTAAATGAATGCTAAAATGGTTAAGGGTGTTAACTCGTCAGTATTACCAACAATTTCTTTCGATGACCTACCAGGTCCAAAACAACAAGTTATCCTCGGTAATTTCACACAGATTTCGGCAGAATCATTTCATACACACTTAGAGCAATGGGCGAAAGAGTACGGTTCAGCTTATCAAATGAGATTATTGAATAAGCCGTATCTGGTGATCTCAGATCCTAAAATAGGCTTAGAAATTATCAAACAAAGACCGAAACTGTTTAATCGTACCGAACGTTTAGAATGGTTGTTTGCAGACTTAGGTATTCACGGGGTATTTTCCAGTAATGGCGACAAATGGAAGCGGCAGCGACGATTGATTATGCCAGCATTTTCTTACAAAACATTAGCCAATTTTGTACCCCAGCTAAAATCATTATCCATTAATCTGCAAGCGGCTATAGATAAAAAAATAGCCACGGGAGAAGTGTTTAATGTGCATAAGTTATTGCAGTATTTTACCATTGATATCACCACCAGTTTGGTATTCGGTTATCAAACCAATATGCTGTTGGGTAATGCAGATACCAGTCTGCGTGATAATATTGACCGTCTGTTTCGCGCATTAAATAAACGCAGTAAATACCCTTTTCCGTGGTGGCGTTATATTCGTACCCCTGAAACGCGCAGAATTGATAAAGCCCGCGAAGAAGTCTATCAATTAGCCGTCAGTATGATCACTAAAGCCAAGGTGGATTTGGCCGGAAATAGTGTGTTAGCCGACGAGCCTGAAACGATTTTACAAGCCATGATTGTTGCCAGTGACAGCGAAGAGAGTAAATTAACGGATGATGAATTAGTTGCCAACATTTTAACCTTGCTGCTGGCTGGTGAAGACACAACCTCTAATATGCTGGCGTGGACTTTGTATTATTTAGCCCAAAATCCCAGTTTACAGCAGCAAGTGATTGATGAAGTCTCACGTGTTTGCGATGGCGATATTGAAAAAGTAGATCTGACGGCGTTAGAGCAGTTTGAGTTTATTGAAGCGATATTACGTGAAGGTTTGCGGCTTAAAGGCACTGCACCGCTTATTTCCGCAGAACCGACTGAAGACACGGTATTGAGTAATGGCATTAAAGTGCCAAAAGGTACGGCTATTTTTATATTAACACGTCCCGGAGGGTTAGATGAAAAGGTGGTGGCGTGCCCTGAAAAGTTTAATCCGGAGCGTTGGTTATCGACCCCAGAAAAGCCGGTTTGTCCGCATCTACAAAGTAGTCATATTCCGTTTGGCGCAGGGGCAAGGCATTGTCCAGGTGAGCGTTTAGCAATGATGGAAGGCAAGGCTGTGATTGCCCGTTTATGTTGGTATTACGTGATTAGTCAACCAGAACAAGCGCCTGAAGTCGGCGAAGAGTTTGCGTTTACTATGCGGCCGACCAATTTAGCGCTAACATTAACGCCACGTAAATGATATTTGCCATGAGACTAATGGTATTTTCCCAAGTGAATCGTACTTATCTGAAGTCATAATGAAGCCCATTAATTAAAACAATTTAATTAATGGGCTCATATTGGTTTTATACCAATTGCATTTAATATTACTTCACGATCAAGACAGGGCAGTGAGAATGGCGAGTCACTGATTCGGCGACACTGCCAATGAGGATATGCTCCAACCCAGTACGGCCATGACTTGCGATGACGATCATATCGCAATCAAATTCTGCCGCCGCACGCGTGATCTCTGTTGATGGATGTCCCTCTAGTACCGCGGTATGTAATGGAATACTCGGTCTAATATCTGAGGTTAATTCGTCCAGTTTTTCTTGGGTGATCTTTAACATATGTTCGTGAATATCACGTGGGGTGATAGCAAGTACCTGGAAACTATCAAAGCCATGTATCTCATTAATTACACTTACTAAATGTAAGGTTGCATCATATTTCAACGCCATTTCTGCTGCATAGCTTATCGCTCTATTCGCCATATCTGAAAAATCGGTTGGGCAAAGGATGTTGTTAATGGTCATTATGGAACTCCTGTTCAAGATAAGACTAATCGTTAGTCGTGAAATAATGTACTTACACTATTAAATATACTCACTTAGGGTCGGTAAACTGTTACTTAGATCATAAAATATAATTTTAATATTTTTTCGTTATCACTTCAGTATAGAACAGATATATTTATGTTTTGAACATGACGCAGTAGCTAGGCGACCAGAAGTGATTACCCCAAAGCATATTTTTAACATGCTCCCAGTATTCACGCCTAATCATGTATGATGACTTACCATTTACCACGAATAACAACAACTTATTGAGCTAAGGAGGACTAAAGTGTTATTAGGTATTAAATTAAAAGCAAACCCGACTAACGAACAAAAACAAGTTCTTTCTCAGTGGATGGGTTGTGCAAAGTTTATCTGGAACGCTAAATGTGGTGAAGAAAAGTATTACAGTGTATTTGCTCGTAAGTATTATTCAATCGGTACTTATGCACCTGTAGACCAAAAGGCTGCACAGTTTAAATCTAAAGAATTAAGCCCGTGGTTATACAACTGTCCTAGTCAGATTATTCGCAATAGCGCGGTAAACTGGTATCAAACTTACCAGAAGTTCATGAAAGGTGAATGTGGCAAGCCAAAGTTTAAGTCTAAATCTGATCGTGGCTCTGTTCATCTAACCAAAGAAGTATTCAAGTTCGTTCAGTGTGATGATGGTGTTACTCGCTTATTCATTGGAACAAAAACAAATAACATAGGTTATCTATCGTTTAAATCGCATAGAAAATTCACAGAACCAAAATCAATCTATATCAAGAAAGAACGTGGCTTATACAGCATTTCATTTTGTTACGATGATAGTTTTGATGAAAAGCAATTACTTGGTGATGAAGAACATTTGTCATATTTAAAAGGTGCAATTAAAGAATTTCTACAAGAAAAAACAGTAGGTTTAGATCGTGGTGTAGCTGTCCCTGTTCATGCAGGTTACAAAGCGTTTGATTTTACTAAAGAGCAAAAGCTATCAAGTAGTAAGTCGCAGCGATATATCAAGTGTCTACAGCGCAGGCTATCAAAGCAAGCTAAGGGTTCTAACCGCAGAAACAAGACCAAGATTAGAATTTCAAAACATTACGCTAAATGCACAAACATAAGAAAAGGCAAGATCAAAACGGTAAGTTTGTTTCTAATAAAGCAGCACAAAAAGCAGGACTAAACAAAACGATTTTAGCAAGTGGATGGCACTTATTGGAATCATACGTTAAGTACAAAGCTAAACGTGAAGCAATGGCGGTATTCAAAGTATCAGCCGCATACACAAGTCAGGAATGTGCTAATTGCAGCCACATTCACCCAACTAATAGAACCTCACAAAGTGAGTTCAAATGCGTTAGTTGTGGACACACTGATAATGCAGATTCAAATGCAAGTAGTGTAATAGCAAAAAGAGCAATTAACTTAATCTTAGACTCTGGAACGGAGTTGTCTAAACAGGGTGTACTCAGTTTAGGTAATGGGCGTGGAAGTAAACGTAAGACCTGCAAGCGTAGCAAACAGGCATCTACTAAAGAAACGTCAAAAAAGAATGTAGGCGATTGTCTACAGGAAGCTCTGCCGCTTTAGCGGTGAGTAGTTCACAAGAGTTATAGGCTAGATAATCAGGGTTCTGTAGGTAGATATGAGACCTTAAAAAGGCTAACGAATTATCGTTAGCCTTCATCGCCATGCTCGAAATGTGTCAGAATTGCATCGCTATTTCATCTGCGGTGCTATCTTCCATATTGTGGTCTTGGTCATCGATAAATTCGATAGTTACTTTACGATCTCTTGGGTATTGAATAAGCTCTCCTAACGCGGAGCTTGCGTATTCGGCACCAAAAGATTGTACTTGGATATTATTTTTGTTAACACCTAACGCAATAAGTTGATCTTGTACTGCTACCGCTCTTTGCTGGGCTAAATTCATGTTTAGCTCTTCTTGTCCACTCGGGTCCGCGTGACCGGATAATACGATGTTCATGGTTGGATTATCTATTAAGTAATCTGATAGCTGTGTTAATCGTGCTTGATTTGTTGTATCAATTGCACTTTGATTAACGGCAAACAGTAGATCCAGTTGTAAGGCGTCAAGGATCAGTTGTTGGTTAAGTTCTTCTGTTGCTGATATTTGTTGTAGCTGTTGGTCCAAAATTAATACGTCGTGTAGCAACTGATTATTTTGTAATTCACTCGCCAGTAAATTTTCTGTCACCTGCTGGTTCTCTGCTGTTAACTGCTCAGACTCAATGGATTTATCCCAAGTATTATTGATCCAATCTCCGGCCGCAATACCGATAACCAGACCAACCGGACCCCCTGCTATGGCGCCAACGATAATGGTGGATGAAAATACCCCGGTTTTCTCCCATGTTGTTAGCGGCTCTTGTTCAGCTGCATTGGCAGAGATGCTAGTGCATGCTATTGACGTAATAAGTAATGTGTTTGCGAAGATAGATTTTTTCATGGTCAGTTTCCTTATGGATTAATACTGCTTAACAAGCTATGACTCTATTAAAGCAACCAATAAAGGCTTTTTGCAGCCAACAAAATGACAAGTTAAGTATCAATAATGACGAAAAATGACAGGGTTCAAAAAGGGCGACACCCAAGTTAAGCCATGATGCTGATGGCTCATTAGTTTCTGAATGACGAAATAACTCGATATAGGCACGACACTGAGTATATCAATCAAGGTATATTCGCTGTTTTAAAAATGACAATATGTCCCTTTTGGGGATGTTCAACAATTTGACGGTATTCCGTTGTTGTGGCATCGGGTTCCATTCAAATTATACCGGGCTTTACTATCGGTGGCGGTGCGCAAGTATTATTGCATGCTGATGCGACGATGAATTTAGAAAGTGAATTGGATGGCACTGCGTCAGGTAATGAAAGTGTAGGTGTTACTGCAGAGCCTGTGATCACCCCTATTGCGGGTATTACTTTGGACTTTGGCCGTATGTTATACGGCAGTGATAAGCGTTGTGCGTAAAGCTGGAATGGTGAGCTTCGCGATCAGTGCAGAGCAACAGAAATGGTCAGATTTAAATGATTTAATGTTAAACGACACAGTGAAAGATCAAGCCAGTGTCGGTTTCGAAGATATCATTATTCCCCGTGTCGGTATCGAGCTGAATTTTAACGATACCATTAAATTAATGGCGGGTGCTGGTTTCTCTTATTTCCATAAAGGCACTGGCTTATCGGTATACCCTTGGCAGATTGATTTAGCGTATCAGTTACAAGTACTTAATCCAACTGACCACATTATCTCTCATCAAGACAGTGAAAATAACTCGTCAGTGGAACTCGAAGGTACGGTTTCAACCATTTCACTGTCATTCACGACTAAGTTTTAAGGAGGTTTTATGAAGACAATTAATTCTCGTTTTAATTCTTTCTTTAGCTCTTTTGTTAAGAGTAGTCTGGTTGCGTCGGCAGTTGCGCTTACTGGTCGTGGTGTTGAACTACAAGATAATGAAAAAGTGGACGCGCCGCTGTTAACCGCAGAAGAAAATCGTGCGGCATTAGCCCAGCGCCGAGCGCAAAGCTTGTTTGCTGCCCATACGTTTTATGCGTTTCCATTTGATGGCCAAGCTGATGTGACCGTTAATACATCCGTGTTGCTGTCATTCTCGCATCCACTAGATACTTTTTCGACACAAGAGTTTACCTTAACCGACAGTGACGGCGATGTAGTCGAAGGAACTGCGCCAATGGTGATCCGTAAAGGTTCTATTTAAAATAGTTCTAGCTTAACAGTGAAAGTAGGTGGTGAACTGCCGACTGGTTTTAGAACCGGTAATATTCGTATGACCAACATTTCGGATGCGACAGGTTATTTAATTAATAACACTAACTCTGATCATAAGTATGCACCGAAGCAATTGCATCTGTTTATGGATGTGGCGATGATCATTGACGCGGTGAGTGAAATTGATTTGAAGATCTTGGGCGTGGATAATGCGCATGCGCAAATATCATTCCACATGGAAGCGTATACTGCAGCGGAAACACCAACTCCCGCTGCTGATGTTATGTCACCAGTATTCCAATCTGCTTATCCACATACCAATACTCAGCATTTCAGCTTGGGTGATAATGTCACGATTACTTACAATGAACCGTTAGAATTTCGACACTAAAGAACCTTGTTCTTAAAGATGCGAATGGAGTTGCTGTTGACGCATTTATTTCACAAGACGGTTCTTCTATTATTATTGATCCGACCGATAATTTAATGCCATTTACAGATTATACGGTTACGGGTGTCATTAAAGATCTGGCCGGTAACAGTGCGTATTTATCACAACATTTTTCTACCCCAAATAAAGAACAAGGCACAGAATTTGAAGAACATGGTGAGATTGCGGCTCGCTATACAGCCCCTATGGTTGAAGGTATGGTGCCGGGTTATTCATGTGCAATGGAAGATACTGATTTAAACTTGGATATCGCGGGTCGTTGTGCTGGTGGTTTAGCGACGGACCAAAAGTTTAATATATTTAACTTACAAGAAGATCGCGATATCTTTGTTGTTTTCAGCCAACAGATGGATGCAGCGAGTATCCGTTTAGGTGAAACCTGTGATACTGGTTCATTCCGAGTAGAAATTGTCGAAGCTAATGGGTCAGGTAACTGTGTTGCAGCGGTTCCTGGGGTGCTTAATTATGAAAATAAAATCTTAACCTTCTCTCCAAATGAGAACTGGCAAGAGCAAGGTTCCAACGTATATCGTTATTCTTTAATTTCTGCGGAAGGTAAAACCAAAGGTAGCGTAGACTGTTCTAGCGGTGAGGTACTGTGTAGTGCACAAGGTTATCCGTTGCAAACAACCTTGCTAAAGCCTGATAGCCATGAAGATCTAGGTGGTCCAGATATACTCATGCCATTTCGTGCTGCACCTGCAGACCAGTTAGTATTCAACCCACTAATGATGCCAACCACGGATACTAATCGTGATTATCGTTGGGATGATATAAAAGAAGAGGTTGTCAGGGTAATTTTGCCAAGTTATCTCTACTGGAGACGAGTGGTGCATTAATTAGAGCCACGGTTGGTTGTGAGTTAGATCAAACCTGTAGTGATGATTATGCTAAAACCTATATCAGCGGATTCATGCCAACCGAAGTAGGTGCATATGACGCTGAAAATAACCGTATACCAGTGAAGATCCATGCTGAACAATTGATATCCTCAAGTGTGAACATTGCGGCAATGCTTGGCCTCTTTAATCAAGGGTTTATTCCTTTTGACGTGCCCACTGCAACCATGGTGATGCGCCCTCTTTATCCGGTGGTGAATGGTAAAACGGAAGTGCCAACGGGTTATATTATTTGGAATGAGGAAGAAGGTAGACTCAATTTCAAAATTGACTTAGATATATATATGGATAATCCATTTATGAGTGTATTAGGTGGTATTGTTTCACATAACCTGCACAGTTATCCTATTACCGCTCATTTACAAAGGGCCGTTGACGTTTTTAGATGATGGCCGTATGAATATTGAATTGAGCAATTTAAACCAAATTGAATTGGATGTCGTCCTCGATATTGCTGGAACAGGGCTTGCTGGAATGGTGCTTGCCATTGCACCGGGAGATATGTCACTGCAACAGATCTCACAACCGATGAAATAACTTTTCATATCAGGTTGATAAACGTTAAATAAAAGGCCGCACATCTTTATTAATCTAAATGTGCGGCCTTTCTATTTTTCTACGTTACTCTTTCAATTGTTATTGTTTTAATTCAATCCGCTTGGCTAAGCGATGCAGGTTACCCACATCGACAGACAGCTGGCGCGCCGTTGCTGCCCAGTTATTGTTATTTTGTTTGAGTGCGTTATTGATCAACTGGCGTTGAAATTGCTCGGTCGCGTCACGTAAATTATCGACTGGTATGTTGGTGACGGACATTGTTGGTTGCTCAATCACATCGGTCACTTCCACTGAAAAATTATCAAGCTTAAAATGTGAGGGCTGCAGTATCACGTATTCATCTTTAGCTTCTGCTCTGGCCAGGATCGCGGCGCGATTAATACTGTGTTCCAATTCTCTAATATTACCTGGCCATGGATAATGCATCAATATCGCTTGGCAAGTGGAACTTAAACTCAGGTGGCTTAATTGCAGTTTGCTACGACAGCGTTCAATAAAGAAACCAGCCAATAATAGTATGTCTTCGCCACGCTCGCGCAGCGGTGATACGGTAATGGGAAATACGCTAAGGCGATGATAAAGGTCAGCTCTAAAGCGACCTGCAAGTACTTCTTCTTTTAAATCTTTGTTGGTTGCGGCGATAATGCGTGTATCGACTTTTAAGTTGCGATCATCCCCAATACGTTGCAAGTCACCATATTGCAATACCCGCAATAATTTCGCTTGTAAAGTCAGGGTTAACTCGCCAATTTCATCAAGAAACAGGGTACCTTTATCGGCTAATTCAAATTTACCACTGCGATTACTGATGGCTCCGGTAAAGGCGCCTTTGACATGGCCAAATAGTTCACTTTCGGCAATAGCTTCTGGTAATGCTGCACAGTTAAGGTATATCAGCGGTTTGTCGGCGCGGGAAGATTGCTGGTGGATTGCGGTGGCGACTAATTCCTTCCCCACCCCTGTTTCCCCCAAGATTAATGCGGTCATATCGGTACTGGCAACGACGCTGATCTCTTTTTTTAAGGCTTGGATCTGCGCGGACTGACCAATAATTTCAGTGTTACTTTGTGGTTGATGTTTGGCGGGATCTGACTCGGTCACATCGCCAGCCGCTTTTTCCAATTTATCCATCAATAGCGCAATGTTAAGCGTTGCCGCTGCCAGTGCACTCACTGTACGTAATTCATCATTGCTGAAGTTATCAAACTGGTGGGGATCAAAGCTATCGAGCGTCAGTGCACCAATCAGGCGTTGATTTGCCATCAAGGGTAAACCAACACAGGCATGCACATGCAATTTACCTTCGTGTGAGGTAATTAGGGCGTCATAAGGGTCGGGCAAAGAACTGTCTGCAGGGAACCTGACTACATCACCGGCTCTGGCAATGGCTTCTAATCTTGGGTGTTCACTGATATTAAATTGTCTGCCCAATACGTCAGCATTCAGGCCATTAATTGCTAAGGGTTTGAAATGCTGACCCTTAAATTCTAATAGTGCGGATGCATCACAGTTAAATAATCTGCGCATGGTGGTGAGTAGACGTTCGAAACGATCCTGACTGGAAATATTGGTGGTGAGATCCAAGGCGATATGGATAAGGTCTTTGGTATCAGTCTGCATAATGTTAGCCGTATAAAACACTGTCTTATCGACAGTGTATAGTCATAATGACAATAAGTAAAGGTAGTCATTATGACAGTGGTCGCTTGTTGTTGTCATATAAATCAACACATTAACTTTTGGCACGGTACCTGCAATTAGAAAGGATATAAAATCGTTAATTATTTAATTGGAATATAATATGGCTATTCATGTAAAAAATAATATCTCTTGGGTTGGACAACGTGATTGGGAAGTGCGTGATTTTCACGGTACTGAATTTAAAACTGAAAAAGGCACGAGTTATAATAGCTATCTTATTCAAGAAGAAAAAACGGTACTGATCGACACGGTTGATCACAAGTTCTGTTACGAATTTATTCAACAATTAGAATTAGAAATTGATCTGAATAAAATTGATTACATTGTGATTAACCATGCTGAAGAAGATCATGCTGGTGCATTAGCGGCGTTATTAAATAAAATACCCAATACACCGATTTATTGTACCGAAAATGCGATTGATTCAATTACTGGTCACCACCACCACCCAGAGTGGAATTTTAACGTGGTTAAGACGGGCGATACTCTAGATTTGGGGAACGGTAAACAGTTGATCTTCATTGAAACGCCTATGTTGCATTGGCCTGACAGTATGATGACGTACATGACGGGTGACGCGGTGCTGTTTAGTAATGATGCATTCGGTCAACATTATTGTGATGAACGTTTATTTAATGATGAGGTTGATAACAAAGAGTTAATGGATCAGTGTTTACGTTATTATGCCAATATTCTTACTCCATTTAGCTCGCTTGTTACCGCGAAGATTAATGAAATATTAAGCTTTAATTTACCCATCGATATGATCGCTACCGCGCACGGTGTGGTGTGGCGTGATAATCCAATTCAGATCATTGAACAATATCTGACGTGGGCAGATAAATATCAAGAAGATCGCATTACTATTTTTTATGACTCGATGTCGAATAATACCCGCTCGATGGCGGATGCGATTGCCCAGGGTATCCATGAAGTTGATAGCCATGTGGCGGTGAAAGTATTCAACGTGGCACGTCATGATAAAAATGAAATTTTATCCAATGCCTTTATTTCCAAAGGTATCTTAGTGGGTTCATCGACGATGAATAATGTGATGATGCCTAAAATTGCCGCCATGCTGGAAGAGATCACGGGGCTGCGTTTTAAAAATAAAAAAGCCGCGGCATTTGGCAGTTATGGTTGGACTGGTGGGGCGATTGATCGCATTGAAAGTAGACTGGAGGAAGCGGGCTTTGCACCTTATCCAAGTCTGAAAACAAAATGGAAACCAGATGGTAAAGCGATATTAGCGTGTCGTGAATATGGTCGCACGTTAGCGAAGGCGTGGGCGCTAACAAGTAAGTCGCTTGCCGATGTAGCAGCGCCCACTGCCAACCAAACTGTATCAGAGCCAGCAGTAGCGGAACAAGTAGTGGCAGAACAAGTCGTTGCAGAAAGCATACCGCCAGCTGTTGAAGTAGTCAAACCGACGCAGAAAAGTGCGGTGACGCAGTTTAGTGCTGAAAGTTCGATGTTATGCACTGTCTGTCAGTGGGTTTACGATCCTGCCCAAGGTGAACCAAATCAAGATGTCGCATCGGGAACCGCATGGTCTGAGGTACCAGATTATTTCCTCTGTCCTGAATGTGGATTAGGTAAAGAAGTGTTTGAAGAGATTAAAACTAAGGATGTAGCATGAGTTCACCAGTGGTCATTATAGGCAGCGGCTTTGCTGCTTATCAATTAGTTAAATCAATTCGTCGTGCCAGTCAGGAACAAGCGATCATCGTCATCACAGCTGGCAGTGGTGATGATTATGTCAAACCAGAATTGAGCCATGTATTTAGCAAAAAACTAACCGCACAAGACATGGTTAAACAAAGTGGGGCCGACTTTGCGAGTGCACACAATATTACCCTGATGACGAATACGTATGTTGATGAGATTAACCGCATCGAAAAAACCGTGAGTTGTCAGGGTATCGAGATAGCCTACGATAATTTGGTGCTGGCAACAGGGGCGCAATCGTTTGTGCCATTTGTTGATGGCGATGCAGCGAAAGACATTATTACGTTGAACAGTTTAGATGAATACCAGCAGTCACAGGCGCAATTGGTTAATGCCAAATCGGTGTTGGTGGTTGGCGCTGGTTTAGTGGGGACTGAAATTGCGATGGATTTAGCTATCGCTAACTATGATGTCATCTTAACCGACCGAGCTGATGCATTACTGCCGCGTTTATTACCGGAATTTATTTCATCTCAGCTTTATCAAATAATGAGAAAACAGGGGGTTGAACTGCAACTGGGTAATGAATTAAGCAAGATGACAAAAACGGCTACAGGTATCGAAGTAAGCTTTAACAACGGTTATACAACCAATGTTGATAGTGTGTTGTGCGCGGCGGGGTTGCAACCCAATACTGCGTTAGCGAGCGGTGTTGGTTTAGCGGTGAACCGCGGTATTGTGGTTGATAAGCAATTAAGAACCCAGGATCCGCATATCTTTGCTATTGGCGATTGTGCTGAGATTGGCGGTAAACATTTAGCTTTTTTACAACCGATCATACTCAGTGCTAATGCACTCGCGAAAACCTTGACGAATTCGGCGACTGATGTGACTTTTCCGGCGATGTTAGTCAAAGTGAAAACGCCATTATACCCGATCCAATTAAGCGGTAATACCACCGCGAGTGATGCTAATTGGCAGGTGGAAATGACCGAGTTGGGAATGACGGCGAAGGCCTATGATAGTGATGCGCAATTAATTGGTTTTGTGGTGACGCAAGCCAATATGCCAGAGGCTTTTAAGTTACTACGCTTGTTACCTGCGGTATCGACAGTACTTAAAGTGGCTTAATGCCGGTAGCGAACATAATTTGAAGTTGGCAACACCAGACTCATTGAATGAGCCTGTGGTTGCCATAATTCGATTAAACTACAATTAGGTAGAAATCGTTATTACAAATAACGTGCCTGTAAATGGGCTTTAAAGTGCGCGGGGTTTAATACTTCCCCGGTGGCTTGTTTGACTAAGTCATTGGTACTCAGTAATGACGCATGTTGCCAGATATTGGTTTTAAGCCAAGTAAAGATCGGCGATAAATCACCACTAGTGATGATGGCTGGTACATCCATTTCTTGCTTGATCGTCGTCATAAACTGCGCGGCATACATAGCACCTAGTGTATAAGACGGAAAGTAACCAAAGCTGCCATCAGTCCAATGCACATCTTGCATACAGCCATTACGGTAATTACCTTTAGTGTCCACCCCTAAATATTGCTGCATTTTAACTGCCCACAATTCCGGAATATCATCCACTTCGATATCACCGTTCATTAATGCTTGTTCGATTTCATAACGTAGCATTACGTGAGCAGGGTAAGTTACTTCATCAGCATCAACACGGATAAAATCTGGCTTCACTCGGGTATAACATTGGCTCAAATTCAGCGGGTTATAGATGGCTTTATCTGTGCCTGAAAATGCTTTCTGTATTTCTGGCGTCAGTAAGGTTAAGAACTCTTGACTGCGGCCTAATTGCATTTCAAATAACAGGCTTTGGCTTTCATGAATACCCATAGAGCGTGCTTGACCTACAGGCAAGTGGTTTAACGCTTTTGGTAGACCTTGTTCGTAACGTGCGTGGCCTGTTTCATGGACAACGCCCATCAGACTTTGAGTGAAATCATCTTCATCATATCGCGTTGTGATACGCACATCTGAAGCTACACCACCGCAGAATGGGTGAGTCGATACGTCAAGGCGACCATGGTTAAAATCAAAACCTAAGATCTGCATGGTCTTTAAACCGAGTTGTTGTTGTGCGGCAATCGGGAAATGCCCGGTTGGCATGATGACATGGTCACTGCGTTGTTTTTCCTGGGCAGCGAGCGTTAATTCTGGTAACCATGATTTAACGTCATCAAAAATAGGGTCCAGTTGGGCGCTGGTCATACCTGGTTCGTACAAATCCATCAAGGCATCATAATTACTGCAGTTGTTCGCTTGACCGCGAATACTGGCTTCTTCACGTGACAATTCGACAACCGTTTTTAAGTTCTTAGCAAAACCAGCCCAATCATTTTCTTTACGCTGGGTACGCCAAGCGTGTTCGCATTTAGAGCCTGCGAGGGATTGAGCAGATACGAGATCTTCTGGTACTACATTGGCTTGCTGCCAGCTACGGTCGATTTCGGCCAAACTTGCTTGTTGCTCGGTTGACAGGTTTTCAGCTTGCGCTTGGTTAATTAAACCTGCAAGTTGTGGCGCAGTGCTTTGCTGGTGGATCATAACCGCGAGTTCAGCCATGGCTTCAGAGCGTGCTTCGTTACCGCCAGCTGGCATCATTGCCGCTTGGTCCCAACCACAAATTGAAGAAAGGTGGTGTAAATTATGGATCTTTTTAAAATGCTTAGATAACTGTTCATAGGCTGAATTAGTTGTCATGTTAACTCCGAAACGGGAATAAGATAAGGGCTAATATTAACCTGATTTGGCTAAGATTTTATCCAATACTCTAAAGGGTAAAATACGTTTTAACAAGGCAAATAAATGGGTTGGAAAGGTGACATAATAACGCACTTCTTACCTAAGCGACTAATTTGCTGTTGGTAATCGTCGTGCGAATACACGGTAACCTGCCGCTTTCAGGGTGACGACAGCGTAATAAACTGCTATGGCTTGTTAATCAACCAGTTTGTCATGAATTTAAGACACAAAAAAGCCCGTCACTATTGTTACAGCTTAATGAACAGCGTAGTTACGGGCTTAGTTACAGGCTTATCGTTATGTGGTGATTAACCTTGTTCTAGTAATCTACGCAGGTCAATAACAGCCGCGTTTGCGCGCGACAAGTAGTTTGCCATTACCAGAGAATGATTAGCAAAAAGTCCAAAACCAGCACCGTTAAGAATTATCGGGCTGCCTACCGGCTGTAGTGATGCTTCTAATTCAAGGATGATTTGGTCAACACTTGCTAGGGCATTTTTCTTCTCTAATACGCCTTTAAAATCAATACGTGCTGCTTTTAGGTAATGGTATAATGCCCAAGAAGAACCACGCGCTTCCCAGAATACATTATCGATTTCTAACCAGGGTGTTTTAACCATAGAACCAGACGCTGTTAATGTAGATTGCTCAGCACCCAGATCACCCGATAAATCAGTGTTGATACGATATTGACCTACAGAAGCACTTAAACGTTGTGATAATGAACCCAGACGTTTTTCAACTTGTTTGAACCATTCTGCAAGATTATCGGCACGGGCATAAAATTGTGCGCCTTGTACTTGAGGGTCGTTTAATTTATCCAGGTATACTTGTAATTCTTCAATGGTTTTTTTGTATTCAGAATTGGCATTGGTCGGAAATAAACGTGTGTACTCAACATTTAAGGCACCGTGCGCTTTTTGTAGATTTTTATTTTCAGTTGATTGCGTCTGTGAACGACTTAAATCACGACGTAATACTAACATCAGATCACGAGACTGTTCTAGCAGACCATATTCCCATGATGGCATGTTATCCATCAAGATAGCGGGTGGTAATACCGAGTTACTTAGATAACCGCCATTTTTTTCGTCTAACGTTTGAATCGTTTTAATGAGTGTGGCTGTAGTGTAAGAACCAACGGCGATATTAGCGTTGTTTTTAGTCAGCGCTTCGGTTACTTGTGTTGGGCTAAAACTGTCAGGTTCAACACTCCAATAAATTGACGTGGCATAAAAGATAATGCCAACAGCAGCAATACCAGCTATGATTTTATATTTACTCATCAGGTCGTTCCCTCGAATCATGCGTTAAGTTAGTAATATTTACTCTAGTGTAACTCGCTGAAATGTTTGCAACAAGCTTAATTAACATATAAAAAACCGACAGACTCAAGACGAGATTTAATACCTTATGATTTTTTAATTCTGACCACATGCATGATCTCTACCTTGAACCCCGCAACCGTTTCTATCTCTGGATAGTAGGTTAGATTAACACATGCATCCGTTAATGATTTATACGCTTTTTTACGTTTAAACTTAAACGGTACACTGTGGCCTTCTATCATGACGGTATTGAGAAACCACTCGTCTTTTTCTCGCTGTACGTGAGAGGTCACTTTCTGGAGCTCTGAATGGGTTAATCCTGGATGCTGTTTGAGTAGTTTATCTGGATCTGAAGCCATTTTGATTGTCTCGTTGATTTTTTGTTATTTGAATTTAGTTGTTGCTCGCCATGATTAACTTGATGATTGCAACTTGATAATCATGATGAGCAGGTATGAGTATATCTCAAAATGACGTTAAACTTTGTTTATTGACGCTATTTTTCAGGTTTATAGGTGTAAATATGATATAAACTAAGGGTAAATTTAAACTCCCTTTCGATAATGCTATTCAGGGAAAATAGGGAGAACGATGTGAGACAGAATACACGTCATCAAAAAATAATTTCGCTGGTTAAGAAAGAAGGATTTGTCAGTACTGAAGTGCTAGTAGAGCATTTTTCAGTCAGCCCACAGACAATACGTCGAGACTTAAATGAATTGGCAAAAAATAATTTAGTACGTCGTCATCACGGCGGCGCATCACTATTAGAGAGCAGTGTTGTTAACGATTCATACGTTAATCGTAAGCAAAAAACAGCCAAAGAAAAAATGAAAATAGCGCAAGCGATGGCTGAGTTAATACCTGATGGTTCATCGATGTTTATTGATATTGGTACCACGTCTGAAGCATTAGCGCGTGCATTATTAAATCATAACAATTTACGCATTGTGACTAATAATCTAAATGTAGCCACTATTTTGATGCAAAAACCCGACTTCAGAGTCATTGTTGCTGGTGGTGAAGTCCGCAATAAAGATGCCGGTGTGGTTGGCGAAGCAACCGTGGATTTTATTAAACAGTTTAGAATGGATTTTGGCATCGTTACCATCAGTGGTTTAGATATGGATGGTTCACTATTAGACTTTGATTATCAGGAAGTGCGGGTAACGCAAGCGATTATCGAATGCTCGCAAGAAGTATTTTTACCAGTTGATCATACTAAGTTTGGCCGTCATGCGATGGTGAATATTGGTAATGTAAATCAGGTAAATAAATTGTTTACCGATATTGAGCCACCAGAAGAGCTCGCTAAGTTATTAAAATTGCATCAAGTTGAGTCAATAGTCTGTGACATGAATCCAAAGAGTTAGAACGTTAGAGAGTTAGATAGTCAAATAATTTAGAGAAGGGAGTATCTCGTGATCCGTGTTGTTTTTAATCAAAAAGGTGGCGTAGGTAAATCTACGATCTGTAGTAATTTGGCTGCGATTGCTGCCTCGCAAGGCAAGCGTACCCTGATTATTGATTTAGATAGTCAATGTGATACCAGTGCTTATTTATTAGGAAACGATTATAAGGTTGAGTTTAGTGCTGCAGAATTTTTTGAGCAGACATTAAATATTATTATGAAAGGGCGACCTTATAATGATTTTATCACGCCGACGCCATTTCCTAATCTTGCCATTATGCCAGCGTCAGAATTGCTGGGTGAATTGATTGTTAAATTAGAACAACGTCATAAGATCTATAAATTACGTGATGCCATGGTGAAGTTAAGGCGTGATTATGATGAGATTTACATCGATACGCCGCCTGCATTTAACTTTTATAGTTTGTCGGCCTTGATTGCCGCTGATTCCTGTTTGATCCCCTTCGATTGTGATGACTTCTCACGTCGTGGCTTATACAGTTTGTTAGCCAATATCGAAGAAACACGACAGGATCACAATGATAAATTACGGATAGAAGGGATTGTGGTTAATCAGTTTCAAGCGCAAGCTAGTTTACCTAAAAAACTGGTTGCAGAATTAAGAGCGGAAAATTTACCGATTTTAAATACCCTGATCCACAGTTCTGTGAAAGTAAAAGAATCACATAATATCTCTCAACCCTTGATCAATTGTGCGCCTAAGCATAAAGTGACGCTGCAATTTTGCGAACTCTACGCTGAGATCTCGGCTTAATGACTAGGCTGAAGTTTGCTGCACAATAGTAATTAAGTGACGGTAAATTATATTTGACGTAGCTTGGATCATTTTCCTCATACTCTTCATGTTAGTACTAAGTGTGAGTATCTTTTATTAAAAATCTTTTTAGACAGGGTAGTGCTAAGCGCTGTGAGTCTAAGTTGTAAGTAAGGTGTTTATGACTGTCAGAATCAATGATTTGGAATCATTTTTTCGTAATATACAAAAAACGATTATCGCTGTTTTCCAGGCTGAAGAAACCAAAGGCGAGTTTGTTGCAGATAATTGGACTAGCCATTTAGGCCAAGGTACAAGTTGTGTATTACGTGATGGTGAAGTATATGAAAGTGCGGGGGTGAACTTTTCGATGGTGAGCGGCGATAAATTACCAGCTGCTGCATCGGCTAAGCGTCCACAGTTTACCGGTATGTCATATCAAGCAATGGGGGTATCTGTAGTTGTGCATCCGCGTAATCCACATGCCCCGACAAGTCATGCCAATGTACGAATGTTTATAGTGACTGATAACGACGGCCAACAGCACTGGTGGTTAGGGGGTGGTTTTGATCTCACGCCAATTCATTTATATGCCGATGACGCGCGTCATTTTCATACCGCTGCGCGTGATGCCGTTGCGCCATTTGGCGATGATTTGTATGAAAAATTCAAACAAGACGCAGATGAATACTTCTATATGCCACACCGTGAAGAATATCGTGGTATCGGCGGCATTATTTATGATGATCTGAATGAATGGGATATCGAGAAAAGTTTAAATTTTATCGAGTCGGTTGCGAAGGGTTATACACAAGCTTACGCGCCAATCATTGCCAAACGTAAAAATCAGCCGTATACAGAACAAGAGCGTGAGTTCCAATTATTCCGTCGTACCCGTTATGTGGAGTTTAATTTGATTGTTGATCGCGGCACTATTTTTGGTTTGCAAAGTAAAGGCCGTACCAAATCAATTTTGATGTCGATGCCGCCACTCGCTAGTTGGCACTATGATGATTTAGAGCCGCAGAACGACGCGCAGAAAGCGTTAGTAAAAGTAGTGAATGAACCACAAAGCTGGTTGTAATATCTTATTAAAACCACGCTTAACGGCGTGGTTTTTTCATTCTATCTCTTTCAGTTTAATCTTTATGATAAAGTGGAGTTAATTATGCGAATTATAGTTCTATTATTGTTACTGGTTTCCAACCTGGCGGTTGCACAAACAACATCGCCACAAATTGATAAGCTCAATCAACTCGATAAAGAAATATCCGTGCTATATGGCGAATCAAAAACGATGTTAGGCTCAACCAGAGATGTTGTGCGATTACAGTTATTAAAAAAAAATGATGCGCTGCGAGACGTTATTCAAGCGCTTATTGAGCAGCGTTCGGATGATGATCACGATATTTTATTAAAGCAGGTTAATCAGCAGGTGAAGTTTATTGCTGATGCGTCAACGTATCTGTTGAATAAGATCGCAACGACTGAAACGACGTTAGAAAAAGAAACCAATGAAGGTAAATTATTAGCACAAAAAACACTGGATGAATCACGTCGTTTTTCAATGCTATTGTTAGCGGAACAGTGGACCAATTATCAATGGCTGAAATTACTCAATCAACCTTCGCCTGCATCAGAACAAGCCTTAATCAATGATGTTGAGCATCGCCTTGAGTTTATGTCAGCCTCGTTAATCTTTGATAGTCAGCAGGAAGCATTGTTGAATAACCAGCTTGAGTCGGCTACGGAAGGTGAAAAATCGACAATACAGCTTGAGCATATCCTTACGCAACGTAAAGTGAATAACGACATCAGTACGTTACAGTTTTTGGTGACGCTTGCTGATAAAATGACGTTAGATACAACGCAATATAAACAGCAGATTTTTGAAGCAACAGGAACCCTGACTGACGAGTTACTTAATGTTGATCTTATCTTGTCGATCATCTCGAGTTGGGGTGAAGGCTCTGGTCAGTGGTTAGCGGATAATGCCCCTGAGTTGTTATTTAAAGTATTGATCTTTATTGCTATCATTCTTACGTTCCGTTGGCTGAAGAAAATAACCCGTAAAATAGTAAAGCGAGCTGTTTCGTCGCCTAACTTACAATTATCGAGATTGATACAAGATTTCTTCACTTCAATGTCGGGTAATATAGTGTTTGCGATAGGTTTGCTTATCGCATTGTCGCAAGTCGGGTTTGATTTAACGCCAATATTAACTGGTTTTGGTGTGGCGGGATTAGTGATAGGTTTTGCGTTGCAAGATACCTTGTCTAATTTTGCGTCTGGCATGATGCTATTAATTTATCGTCCATTTGATGAAGGTGATTTTGTTGAAGCGGGTGGGGTATCAGGTAAAGTTGCGCACATGAGCTTAGTCAATACCACGATTAAGACCTTTGATAATCAAGTTATTATTGTGCCGAACAGTAAGATCTGGGGAGATATTATTAAGAACGTAACACATGAAAGCGTTCGTCGTGTTGATATGGTGTTTGGTATTGGTTATAGCGATGATATCGTGTTGGCTGAAACTGTACTCGCTGATATCGTACAGTCACATGCTGCGGTATTAAAGGATCCTGAAGCGGTGATCAAGCTGCATACGCTGAATACCTCGTCGGTTGATTTTATTGTTCGTCCTTGGGTTAAAACAGAAGATTATTGGGGTGTGTACTGGGATATCACCCGTGAAGTGAAGATCCGCTTTGATAAAGAAGGCTTATCTATTCCATTTCCACAACAAGATGTACATCTGCACATGGTAGAAAAACCAGCTAAATAAATTATAAAATTTCGAATATGTATGATGAATGCGTCTAACTTTAAAGTGAGTTTAGGCGCATTTTTATGAGATGTTAATTGTTAATTGTTAATTGGCACGGATGTGTTTTGAAAAGTCTTTGATGATCGCTGCTGTCGTGCCCCATATCGGATACTTACCCCAAGGCATGAACGTCACTTCGCGGTATTTCCCTTTAAATAAACTCTTTTCGATAATATGATTATCATCATCTAGTAAAAAAGAGAGTGGTACTTCAAAAACTTCATCTACTTCATTAGGATCAATCTTAGATTGATAATCACTATCAACTAAGGCAACGACAGGCGTAACATAATAGCGGCTGATAGTGGCTCTACTTGGTAGCGTACCTAATACGGTGATCTTATCGGCTGGAATGCCAATTTCTTCATGGGTTTCACGCAATGCGGTGGCGATGGATGAGCTATCGGTTTTTTCTGTTTTGCCACCCGGTAAGGCTATTTGGCCACTGTGGTGACGCAAGTGTGAAGCTCGACGAGTGAGAATTAGGTTAAGTTGTTGGTCGCGTTCGACAATGGGAAACAGCACCGCAGCGGGCGTAAAAAATTTGCTGAATTTACTCTCGGGTGCTGAAAGTGGTGATAACACAAAGCGTGATGTTAAAGAGTTAATATCCATATACGTCCTTGCAACTTACTTGTATTGATTACTTTAATTAGTGGCGACTAATTAAAGTATAGGTAATATTTTACCTGTGATTAATTTGTGTTTTATTGTCATTATAATCAATGACTTACGTTTTACTTGTTTTGTGGTGGCGATTAAGTGGCGATTGAGTTCGCTAACCGCCATTTTTTTTCTTCATCTCAATTGGATTAAGCAATATCGCATCATTCAAATGTGATGGTGCAAAATGAGAATATGCCATCGTTTGTTTAATATTAGTATGGCCTAAAATTTGTTGCAATACTAAGATATTACCTCCATTCATCATAAAATGACTTGCAAATGTATGCCGTAATATGTGGGTGGCCTGTCCTTTTGGCAATTCATCTATGCTACTTCTTATCCTATTCCTAATGTCATTGTAAGTGCAGGAAAATAATTGCCCTGCAGCATCGCTATGTATTTCGTCGTATAAGTCTTTTGAGATGGGTACCGTTCTGTTGCGTTTGCCTTTCGTGTTGGTAAAAGTGATCTTGTATTTTGATAACTGAGTCACATTTAAATTCACCGCTTCCATCACTCGACTGCCTGTTGATAGGCAAATTTTGATCACTCGGCTAACATCTCTATCAAGTGGGGTCGGGTTGATATCATCCAGCAAGATATCTATTTGCTTGTTATTTAAAAAGGAAGGTGGTTTCTCTTCAAGTTTAAACTTCTTTAGTTTGATAAATGGGTTTGGCAGTTTCCACTCATCCATTTTTATCAGCTCATTGAAAACGGTATTCAATATTGTTATCTCATAATTATGTGTTGATTTTGCTAATGAGTATTCACTGTTACGAACCGATAAGCGTGTTGCACGATAATGAACATAATCATTGGCAGTTAATTCAGCAGCAACAGGGTTATTTAACTGCTCACAGATGACTTTCAGTCTGCTATATGAGTGGTCCCCGCTTTTTAGATTTTTGCCGTGTAGCATGTGCCACAGTTCGATTAATTCAAGTAGAAGTCGTTTATCTTTCTTTATTCCCAACCATGGTTTCTTTTCGGCTTCTCTTATAGTGTGATGCTCAAAAGCAGTGGCTTCACTTTTTGTGGCAAAGCGCTTTCTAATACGGCGACCAGCAGTCCCGTTGGGATAGCATTCGCATAGCCAAGGCTTTTTGTTGCCATCTTTGAGATTACGAACAGACATGGCGGGCTTCCTATAACGTGTAAAAAGTATATCTGACATTATAAGTTACAATCACTGTTTTTATATACAGTTATAATGTTTATTGCAGAAGTAAGCTATGTTTGATCACAGGTAAATAAACATGGTTTTTTTTCACGAACGATGTGATAAGACCTTATTCCTATTTTTTCATCGTCGAAGCGTAGATGTCGTACGAATTTTTAAGCTGCCTAACTACATTAGCGTAACTGCGAATCCAGATAAGAGATAATAAAGCAATGACGAAGCCAGTTATCAACAGAAATTACGCCCTGGACGTTTTACCATCGCACCGATGTTGGATTGGACATAATTTCAGTTTGCGTAAGGCATTGTGGTTACTGAAGGGCTATAGGTGTACTGAGTTATCCTAGGGGCTCTATTCTAATCGTTGCAACAGAAATGTTCTATATCTGATATAGCACCTGGTTATTAGCTTGATCTTGGTGGCATAAGAACAAATAGTTTGCTATTTTTGTTGCATTAGAACAAGCGAACGCTTATATTTTAATTACGTTTACTACATATCCAGTTAATTTTATTAGATTTTATTTTTCATATCATGTAATATTCGCCCACAAAATAGAGGGTGAACTATGGCTATCGACATCGCAGAAGTGTGTGGAAATATGACTTCAGAAATTATTACAACGTTAATGGAATTCTATAAAACAGTGAACACATCAAATGAGATATTAGGATCGATAGTTATTATTGCTTTTATTGCGTTTCCTTTTTATATTATCTATTGCCTTAAAAATAATCACGTTGCCAAAACTTTCACTTCTATGTTCGGAAATAACGGAGGGTAAATGATGACAGATCTTTTCGTTGTAACATGTGCTTTATTAGTTGTTGGTGTTATGTACTTACCACTTATTGGAGCACAGAAAAAGTCTCTAACAATTTTTGGAAATCTGCAGGATAAAGCTACAAAATTTCGTTCGACACTAGACGATGATGATAAAATCGCTGACGTTAATTTGATGGTACGCTTTTCTCGTTCTTGGTTATTTTCTCTTACTTTTCTATTCGTAGGTCCGATATTAGCGTTAATAAATGAGCTGAACGTCAAAAAGAAAGCTAATGAATCAGCTGAGGAGGAAGAGATAACTTCTTTACTAGTTCAGTCCCTATTTTTTTCAAATCCATTAACAATGGGGTTAGCTTGCGTTCTGATTGTATTCAGTGTTGGTCTAGGTAAGATTATATTGTTTACGTTTCTTTCTTTCTGCTCACTAGGTGGTGATGGAAGTAAGCTAGATACGCTACCTTCTAAGCCCGCATATGAACTTGTTGTTAATCTATCATCTATATATAGAAATATTAGGTTCAGCCATTAATCAAAAAGGAGCCATCGGCTCCTTTTTAGTATCCTCTCCATAGCAACCTTCAACATTCCCAACAACTTAAACCCCTACCCACCTCATTATTCTATTAATCTCACAATCTGCACCACAAATCTAATGTATAGTTAAAGACTAACCACAAATGGCTATTTTATAAGGATGTTAAATGGCGAGAAGAAAAGAAAATATCATCGAGCAGCTCTCTGAGTTCACTGAGTGGTTTTGGGCTGTAGGTCTTGTTATTACTCTGGTTATGGCTGCGCTTACAGCTTTATCTATTAATTGGTGTTTAAGCAATAATCCATCTGGTTTTGTGGGTGACGCGATAGCCCCGATATTACTCATTCGGTGGCTAATGCCTGCAGTGCTGTCTGCGTTCACACTTTTTTTTGCAAATAAAGCTTATATTACATGGATGAACTCATAGATTATTAAACGTGCTGTTTAAAGTAGTACTTAACTATTATTTGCAGTTACATTGTTACATTTAAATTTAGAAGGTTGTTATGGAACAAGGTGCAGTTGGCGGTATTTTGATTATTGCTTTTTTTATTCTATTACCAATAATATTATTTATTACTGGGCGAATGACAAAGAAAAAATTAAATAAAATAATTCAAGATATGGAAGTTGAGTTAGGGATGTATAAGTCTGAGCTTAATACTCTTACAGACAAATACAGCGGAATTGTTGATATTGAACTTCATATCGAGAAGGAAGAGAAAAGGTTTAAGCAAGCGGTCGAGACTCAACGAGCTGAAGTTAATGCAGAAGTGAATGCTGAAATAAACGCGGCCAAAGAGTTAACCACTAAAGCTAACTTGAAAATGACAACTGCAAACGAAAAAGCATTAACTACGGTTGAGAATGCGAGAGTTGAAGCTGAAAGAGTTATCACGTCAGCTAAGAATCAAGCTCAAGAAATTGCTGGCGATGCTTATGAAGCGAAGGAGAAAGCTGATACTTACGCTAAAGCTATTAAAGCGATGAAAAATACCATTGAAGGTTATCAAAATGATTACATTATTCCCAATCATTCAGTACTTGATGATTTGGCTGATGAGTTTAGCCATAAAGACGCTGGTGCTGAACTTAAAAAGTCCCGGGCTTTAATTAAATCCCTTGTTAAGCAAAGCATGGCTGGTACTTGTGATTATGTTGAAAAACAAAGAAAGTTATATGCAGAGCACTTTGTTGTAGATGCTTTCAATGGAAAGGTAGATTCTGCATTAGCCAAAGTTAAAGTTGATAATTACGGTAAAATAAAACAAGAAATAATAGATGCTTTTGCACTTGTTAATCACAACGGTAAGTCATTTAGAAATGCACGTATTAATCAAGATTTCTTAGATGCACGGCTTGATGAATTGAAATGGGCAGTAGCCACTTATGAACTTCGCCAAATCGAACTTGAAGAACAAAGAGAAATTAAGCAGCAAATTCGTGAGGAAGAAAAAGCCCAGCGAGAAATGGATAAGGCGATTAAAGCAGCTCAAAAAGAAGAAGAACTTATCCAAAAAACACTTGAAAAAGTACGTACAGAGTTAGCTGCTGCTAATGATGATCAACGCTTAGAGTTTGAGGCTAAACTAGCAGAACTAGAAGGTAAACTTGCTGACGCTAGCGAACGAGGTGTGCGTGCAATGTCTATGGCACAGCAAACGCGTCGTGGTCATGTTTATGTGATTAGTAATATTGGTAGCTTTGGTGAGGAAGTCTTTAAAATTGGCATGACTCGCCGATTAGAGCCTATGGACCGAGTAAAAGAACTTGGAGATGCTTCAGTTGCGTATTAACATGAAGGAGATCGCTCAATAACATTCATGGAGATCACTTTTTTCTCCGTCTGTAGAGCTAGGTTTAATTTATACTGAGTGATCTCCATCAGTCAAGTTATTGGTCATTTTTCGCATTGATTCGCCCTCTAATTCTATCTTTATCGAGCCATGTACCAGTCGGTCCAGAATTGCATCAGCATGCGTCGATTCTCCGATCATTTTGTACCAATGTTCTTGCGGTAATTGACTGGCAATTAAAGTCGATTTACTGTCATATCGGGCATCAATCAGTTCAAGTAAATCGCTTCGTTGCTGTGCATTTAATGGCTCCAGTCCCCAATCATCCAAGATCAGTAAATCTGCATTGGTTAACTTTCCTATCAGTTTTCGATAGGTTCCGTCAGCCTGTGCAAAAAACATTTTTTCGAGTAGTTCTTTCAGCCTAAAATAAAATACGCTTTGCCCTTGTTGGCAATGCTGATGCCCGAAGGCACAGGCAAGGTATGTTTTGCCACACCCTGTTGCCCCGGTGATCAATATATTTTGATGTAATCGCAACCACTCGCCCTGCGCCAAGGTTCGGATCTGTGACTTATTCAGGTTGCGCTTGGCACGATAATCTAACTGCTCTATGCCAGCATGAACTCTGAATTTAGCTTGCCGTGTTAAGCGCGCTATTTTACGTTGTGAACGTGCGTTAAGCTCATTATCAAGCAGTAAGCTTAGCCTTTCTTCGAACGCGAGTTCTCGGTAATGCGTCGGCTGTTCCGTCTGTAATGTGAGGGCGTCTTTGATGCCGGACAAACCAAGCGTAGTCAGTTGATTATAAATTGTTTTCATTCCATTTCCCTTAATGATAATACGTATTGCCACGCACATTGTTGTGCTCTATTTCTGCTAATAGATCTAACTGTTGTTCAGGTAGTGGTTGGTTATCTAGGCCTTTTTTAAGAATAGATTTGATACCCGCTAATCTTCTTATTCCTGTATGTAAAGCGCGTCCACATGCAGCCTCTAAGCGCGGTGTTGTGTATTGTTTACCTAGCGCAAGCAATCCTAAGCAAACGCGGTAAGCTTGCTCAGGATGTGGCCTTTCTTGCATTAACAGAGTGACGAGCTCTTCTGTTTTTGGGCCAATATCTTGCGCCCATTTCTCAAATCGTTGCGGTGACCATTCCCCTTGTTTTCGATGTGAAACAGGCATATGAGCATCAAGCGTGCTGTGTCCACCAATCTTGTGAGAACGAGGATGCACCGCTACACACTCTCCCTGATGGTATACTGTGACGAGTTCACCGGTAATATGCGCTTCGAGTTTTTTCTTTATCAGTGAATGCGGTACAGAGTAATAATGCTTTTCTATATCAATGTGATAGTCGATATGTACAGTCACCATTTTCACTTGGGTATAGATATACGGTTCAAGGGGTAAGGGTTTCAATTCTGGCTTATCAATGGCAATAAATTGTGAATGACGCGTACCAGGATGCACTTTCATGGCCCGTTGATTGAGTTCAAGTAGCAATTCTTCGATCCGGATATTTAATTGTCGCAAAGAAAAAAAGTCTTCATGCCTCAATGCGGCCATGATCCAGCGCTCTACGATCTGTACAGCCACTTCAGCTTTGGCTTTATCCTTGGGTTTATAAGGGCGAGCCGGCACGATGACCGTATTATAATGCGCAGCCATCTGTGAATACGTCGGGTTAATATCGGGATCATAGCGACACGATCTGGTTGTACCGCTTTTTAAGTTGTCTGGGATCAAGAGCTCAGGAACACCGCCTAAAAAGGTGAAACAGCGAGCGTGGCTCATCACCCAATTTTCTAGACCTTGGGTCCACGTGGCTTCTGCATAGGTGTAATTAGAGGCACCCATCACGGCAACAAAAATTTGTGCCGTTTTAATTTCACCGGTTGTAGGATCAATAATGTTCATCGTCGGCCCACAGTAATCAATAAATAGTTTTTCACCCGCCTTATGCTGTTGTCGCATCGATGGTTTTTGACAACCAAGCCATTTCTTATATAGCCGGCAGAAGTGATTGTAACTATAGAATTTATTGTTATTTCGTTCTCTGTATTCTTCCCATAGTAATTGCAGAGTCATTGTTTTTGGCTTGAGTTCTTGATGGATCACCGACCAATCTGGGGTGGTGATTTGGGGATTGGTTTTGACGGTAGTGTGCAGAAATTTTTGATGAAGAGTCACATCATCCCATTCCTCAGATAACGGCCATGAGGTGATCCCCATTTGGGCTGCTCGATTGGCATAACGAGATACCACTGAGGGGGAGATAGATAAACTTTTAGCGACTTGACGATGGCTCAGTGAACAACCGTATTTGAGTCTAAGGATCTCTTTTAATTTACGCATAGATATAGGTGCCGTTGGCATAGTCATTCCCTTCATCAAAATGAACAGAATAACGGTTAAATACACCTACAGGGCAGTGAAAAAAGCAAGTTTGTCCAATAACATTCATGGAGATCACTCAATAACATTTCAGGGTAAAAGTGATCTTCATGAATGTTATTAGCTGATCTTGATTGAGGTTATTGGGTGATCTCCATCGATGTTATTAGGTGATCTCCATGGTGGTTAATATGCATCAGTGCCATTCTCATTCGATGTTCACGCAATGCTTTATAGCGAAGATGCACCTAAGTTGGAAAAAGAGTTACACGAAAAATTCAAGTTAGACTCAGTGAACAAAGTTAACTTTAGAAAAGAGTTTTTCAATGTATCACTTGCTGCAATTCGACAAGCTGTAGACCAGCAAGGTATTGAAGAAGTGCATTGGACAATGAAAGCTGAAGCCGCGGAGTACAGAGAGTCTCAGGCTATTGCAAAACAAAATGAAGTAGCGATTGCTTCTTAAATAACTGAAAGCAGCTGTTAATCACAGCTGCTTTCATCTCTGCATCCTCTTTCCAGACCAAATAACTTCACCGATGACTTCAAAATATTCAGTGGTTAATTTTGCCCTGAACAATCCCCGCATTACCTAATTTATCTCTACTGATTCTTCGGTTGGTCGAGTGATTCGTCTCACTTTGCTGAAAATAGTACATATCACTTCACCGATAATTTCAACATCGTTAAGGTCATTGCCTGTAATGGTATATGAATCATAGAAGGGGTTGTCACTATCAACTTTGAGTTTTGCACTGTACTTGTTGAATTGTATACGCTTAATGAATATCTCGTTAAACACTCGAAAGATATACACTCCCTCAAGAATGCTAAACGGAGTGATCATTTTCTTAACTAAAATCATATCGCCATCAAACAAAGACGGTTCCATCGAATCGCCTTTAACGTACATAGACAATAAGCCTTCTGGATTCAAGCCCTGGTCTAATAAGGTTTGTGGATGTATGTCCACTGTATTTTTATTTATGCCACTTTCGACCAGTTCAGAGCCTGTGCCCGCTGAGGCTTGAACATCAAAGTGTGGGATCTTTGTGTAATCGGAATTATCCGGTGATGAGGTTTGATAATCATTACCCGTTGTTAGCCATGACACATCTACATCAGCTGTTTTAGCTATTACATCAAGGCGCTCTAGTGTCGGATATCGATTGCTATTGAGGTAGTTCTGAATCGTCGTCTTACCCAGACTGCAGCGTTTTGAGAAGTTTTCAATTGATTCATCACCGATAATTAATTTTAATCGCTGCCCGAAATTAGTGTAATTATCTTCATTAGAATATTTCATATTTTCTCTATAAAAAACAAATGGTTATAAACTCAAGAATCAATTGAACTCGAATCGACCACAAATAAAACCCGTTGCGACCTTGTAATGGTTCGTTTCGTGTCTCATAATGTTCAATATCGGCTACATGGTTACATTTAACCGCATTTAGTTAACCGATAAGAGTATCAGTAATGATGAATGAAATCATCGAGGTTACTGTAATTATTTAACATTTATCTATTTATAAGAGGAATTACATGGCTAATACAGTTCTACAAATAGACTCACCGTATGTCACACGAAAAGTCTATTCGGATATTACGGGCATGTCTGTGCGTGTGATCGATACCTTCATTGCCCGCGGCGAGATCCCAATCATGCCAAAGCGTTCTAAAAACGCGACAGTGTTAATCAACATGGTCGCACTATTTAAACAAGCAGATGAACAGGAACATTAAGCATGCCGTTTATCAATTTCATTTCTAAGTACCGACAAGAATTATATTTGCTTGTGCCCAATGTCATTCAGCTGGTTCTTCTCGGTTATCTTTTTAACGTGGTCGCCACTGCGTAACTCCATCATCTCAAATAGGGAAATTTGTTCAATGTTTGAAATTAATGATAGCAAACAAAACGTAATTGACGCTGCTTGCATCCGTTTTGCGGATATTGAAAACGTAGAGTCGATTGCAAACGACTGTGGAATGCGTGGTCAGATGCTTCGTAATAAATTGAATCCGAACCAGCCCCACCAACTAACTGTTGCAGAGTTAATAAAAATCACTAAGGCCACAGATAATCACGACATTATCAACAGTGCGATTTTAGAAATTGGACTAGTTGCGGTTCGCTTGCCAAAGGCTGGTGACTCAAAGCCGCTAACGCTTAGTGCAATGAGCGTTGCAGCTGATATCGGTGATATCAACCGTCACATCATAGAGGCCGAATCCGACCGTCGGCTAACGCGTCATAAGAAAGACGCAATTACTGCAAAGGCACAATCTGCTGTTCGTGAATTGGTCTTTCTTATGTCAGACGTTGAAAACCGCTGCGGTGGTGCAGGGCCGTTCGTGTCCATGTGTGTCGATGCGGTATTAAGTGGAGTGCCTATGCCAGGCATGTAAGGAGATTATATGTCGTTAGCCGAACAGATATTAGGTGCAAAAGCACAACGTAGAAACATAGATGGAGCGCCGTTCGCAATTCATAACATCGTGTTAGTTGTTGGTGTTCAAGATGATATGCCCGAAGAACACATAGGTCGTAAAGGAAAGATTTTGTATTACGAATATGACGGTGGTTGCGGTCAATCTTATCCTAAAGAACCACTCATAGGTGTTCGTTTTTTTGATAACAATAATCTTGAAGAATTTTGGGCTGAAGAATTAAAAAAGGAGACATTGTAATGGGATTAGCACAAATCGCAATTGTTGATACTGCACCACCGTCGGCAGAATCAATTGCTCAAATTCATAGTTTGTTTGGTAGCAGTCGTATCGGCTGTATTTACGACAAGTTAGATGAAGATTTAAAGAAGGGGATTTTGGTCGCTGCAGGATTAAAGATGCCTCACCTTAAGTTAAGACTGAGTGAATTCGACCAGTTAGATAAGGCGAAACTGCATAACGCAATAAACGCACTCGAGCCAGTGATTAGAAAGTTAGCTGGTCATTCAATTTCAGAATTTAAGTAAGGAAATATCATGAGACCAACAATACAAGAAGTAATTAATGAACTGATGTTTATCGCCGTTGCTAAGCCTGACTTGATTGATATTACGGTTGAATACAGCGGTGTTAGCGACTCACTATCTGTAAAAGTTATGCCACATGGGTTTGATTACATCAACGCAACAACTGAGAGTTATAAGGCCGCAATGCTTTACAGCACTGACATTTGGTTAAGTGATTCGGGTCCAATGCAAGCTGCACTGGATGCTAAAAGCAAAATATTGGAATTAATGGCAATGCCAGAAAGTATCGAGGCAGCAGCATGAAACGTATCTCTGTGCCTGTCGAAAGCATGATTGAATCGCTAACTAGTTTCGGATTGAGCGCTGAAAAATACAATGACATTATGGGTTTATTTGAAATCGTTGATGCCGGTGATCATGACGCTCTGGTTATGCCTGCTTTATCGTTTAATGACAGCCATCTTTCGCGTGAAGAAGTACTCATCACGTTGTCTGCTTTTTGGGTAACCGTCATTGGTAATACTGATTCTTTTTCTGAGCAAGAGTTGCAAGGACTTGGGGCGTTGCGTTCGTTGTATTTTGTTGCTGTTAATTTCGGTTATCAAGGCCTTGCTGCCTGTATCGCAAAATATTGGGAAAGCACATCCCCTTTGCATAAAACTGAGTCAGTGGAGTTGTGGCGATGAGATATTTTGCGATTGAAGTATGCCCAGATGGCGGGACGATTCGTGATGTCGATACCTGCGAACCGCGAACAGTTGAAATCGGTGATCATGATAGCAAAGATGATGCTGTTGAAAATGCGTGTCAAATGCTGGATTGCCGTCAGCTTTTTCGTGGCGTGATTCGTCGGTTAAAAGGTAATGGTGGTTATATCGTGGTGAATGCACAGGATTTTGCAGAGATATGAAGAAAGGATATTTAACGATGATTGTTAGACATGAAATTAACGAACAAGAAATGATTAATATTTTTGACCAGTTTGCAGGTTCAATTATTGACGGTTACCCATGCGAAGAACTCACTGAATACTTGCATGAAGCAGTGCGAAAACTGGCTGTTGACCAAACCGAAATTATGCCAAGAAGTGACTTTACGTACATTGTAGAAGACTTTATTGACAGTTTTGTTTTTGATGATGAAAACGGCGGTTACATCTTTGAATTTGAAGATATGTATTTTCAGGGCGAAACCACGGTTATCAAAACAGATATTAATAATGTTCGTTCTAATGCTTATGAAAACATGTGGAAGTTAATTCATGGTAAAGCTCGCCGTAACAAAAAGATGAGTCAGTTTAAGACGTATGACCTTGTTGATGGGGTTTACGGTCTTATTAGGTTCACAGGTGTAATGAAACTTACCCACGCTGATTATTACGGCATTGTACGTATGATGGATTTAGCTGTTGATTTAGCATGGCCGAGTAAAACATCTCCTGTAGCTTCGGAATTACGCCGTGAGCAATTAAATAATATAAAAATCTGTAAAACTATATCTAGGTCTGTTAATGAATATGAAATTATTTGGGCTAAGTTGAACGATGATTTTTATTTAGGCGGCGATCACACACAAAGATATCGCTTTTTGACATTAAAACAAATATGGAAGGCATACTATCGTGCGAGTCGTTTATCTCTTAACGCTGAGCGCAATGATGATGATTTAAAATTAGTTAACAGCATCCTATCTCAAAAGTACGATTCTATTTTCCCGAATGAAGCAATCTACATGTCTAAGTGCGTATTAGATATTCATTTTACAGAATCAGGTATAAAACGCATAAAATTTATGGGCAAAGTTGATTTAGCACTGGCTCCATTTGATGACGATTGCCCGTTTTGATGGCTAGTGTAAATAAAGCCCAGTCATTATCTGGCCGTAAAACAATTATTGAAATGATTGAAAGTGGGGAAGACTGCAGTCGCAAACCTACCCGAACTCCCGCGCCAGACAAGGAATTTCAACTACCTGAAATGTCGTTAATTGAAAATGCGATGTTCCAGGTTAACCCAGAAATTGATGATCATGAATGGCGTAAGCAGTTCTTTGGTGATATGCCACATTACCTTAGCCGCTATTTTGCCGAACGATATAATAAAACCTTTGAACGCAAAGGCCGCCAGTCTGCTAATACCTATTTGCGTGAAACCGTGGGTAACAAGATTAATCCACGCTTAAGAAAGGTATTGGCACGCTACCAAGACCAGTTTAAATTCAGACAAAGCTATGTTCATGTTAATGACTTATTGAGAGAAAAGTTACTCGCTGAAATGGATAAAAGTGAGATAAAAATACTCGGTCAGCAATTTGCTGATTTTTTTTCCTCGCAATTAGAAAATCTAATTTATTTAGAAGCTGCGCACGAAACTGACTATGGCAAGGTGATCATTGCAGTATTTAGATTGTTGCAAAAAGAGTCCCGTAAACTTGGTTATTTACCGCCTTACAACAAAACAAAAAAGCTAACACAAGCAAAAGCTGAAAGCGGTATTTTACGCTTAGTTTGCCAGCGTGCATGGGAACGAAAACTGAGTTCAAAACGTGCAGAAATGCGTGAGCACTTGGCTCTAGCTGTTGGTCAGGTACAAAAGGCTGCGAGTCCGTATTGTTCGCGTGATTGCTTACGTGAATGGAAAGACCAAAAGAAACGTAACAGAGATTTTATCAAAGGTCGCTCGATCTTTGATGAAGATTCTGGCGAAGAAATTGCGCTGGCTGACATGTTCTATAAATCAACGGCTAACCCTGCTATTCGCCGTTGTGAAATGATGGTGCGTATTGCGGGCTATCAGAACATTGCTGAAATGCTAGATTGTGCTGGCTTATTCATTACATTAACTGCGCCGTCTAAATATCACAATGCCCGTAAGCGTGGCGGATTTATTGGACATTGGCTTGGTAATAACCCGAAAGAAACACAAATCTATTTGAACAAGGTCTTTGCGCGTATCCGCGCACAACTCAAACGAGATGGTATTGAAGAGTTCGGTATGCGTGTTGTTGAGCCGCACCATGACGGTACACCGCATTGGCATTTAATGTTATTTATGCAGCCGTGCCATGTTGCCCGCGTTCGTGAAGTATTTACTCGCTATGCCATCGAAGATGAAATGGAAGAGCTTTATCCGAGAAATAAAAAAACGGGAAAAGTTGTTCCAGGTCCATTTAATCCAAAACCACGTTGTGATTCTGTCGACATGGATCCTAGCTTAGGTACGGCAACTGGTTATATGGCTAAATACATCAGTAAAAATATTGATGGTTATGCAATGGACGGTGAAAAAGACGAAGAAACAGGTTTTGACCAAAAAGAAATGGCCGCACGCGTTGTTGCTTGGGCTGGCCGTTGGAGAATACGCCAGTTTCAACCACTTGGCGGTGCCCCTGTGACTACTTATCGAGAGCTGCGCCGTTATGCGAATAACGATAGAAATACGTTTAACAGCTATGTTGCCATTTTAAATGTGAAGGAAAAAAGGGAGTTGTTTAATGACATGTTCCCCGACCAAAATCCGGACTTTATGGGGCCTCAATTAGATTTTGTTGGACCACGACTTAATTATGACGCCATGAGCTTTATTCAGGTTTGGGATGTGATCACGGGTAAGTACAAGCCTAAGCTAAAAACAGGTAAAGCGGCATTCGCTGCCAATGTTAAAACCCATGACGATGAAAAACTTCGTTACCTTGCTAATCAAATGTTTCCTGAGCAAAACCCTGACTTCATCGGACCGCAGCTTAATTGGGCGGGGCCTCGACTTGTCTTTGCTGATATGGATATTGCCCAACGCCAAGAAATTCTCATTGGTAAATACCAGAAAGATGAAAGCGATGTCATGACCACTGCGGCTACTGCTTTGCAGTGTGCTGATAAAGGTGACTTTGCAGGTTATGTGATGGCGCAAGGTGGGCCTTTCGTTAAGCGTAAAGATTTATTGATCCGTAATGATTATGACGTTACTGAAATGGGAAATGAATACGCTGAACACGTTAGTAAAATTAAAGGTTTCCAAATTACCAATGAACTACCGGTTAAGACGCGTCTACGCAACTGGGTAATCCAGCGCAAGTCTCAAGCATTGCTCGATAGTGAAGCAAGCACAAGTAGCACCGAAGGTGCTGAGGTTTTAGATGGCCCCACAGGGGCTCCTTGGAGTTCTGTCAATAACTGTACGCCCTCCAAGAGCGACAGGTTAAATACTGGAATTAAAGCGCTTTTGAAAAGGCGCGGTATTCATTTAGATGATCACCTGGTCAATGTTATGGGACAGGGTGCCCAAATCAGAGTTGATAAAGACCACATTGTGAAATTGAGGCAGGGATATTATGCCGATAGCCAATATCACCCACCCGAAGTGATCGATGTAGCACCAGAAGAACCTAATATTTGGGATGGTTGGAACAGTCCTGAAACTGAAATTAAAGATACATCCAATTACACACCTGGTTGGGAAACTTGGGAGTCGTGGGATTGGGGTTAATTTAATTAATAAAAGGGAAATTAAGATGCAAATAGATAAACTAAATCTAGACGTAGGTAAAACATATTTAGCGATCATGAAAGGTTGTGAGGTTGAGCTGGATGATAGAACCGTTGTCTTTGATGATGAGATTATTGAAGTGAAAATTTTACCCAAACCTGAAAATGTCATGGTTGATGGTGGTTCTAATGGTAGTTTGGTTAAAGAAAAGCTGTCTGGACACTTATTAGAGTCACATTGGTATTTTGTCGAACATGTTGAAAATAGCAAAACTCGATGGCTTAGTGTTTTACATAGGGAGATTGAGTAAGTTTTTAACTAACAGATTAATTTTATTATATAAATTACAACCCTAAAGTAGTACTTTAATTGAGAATACTAATTTTGAACAATCAAGGAGTGCATTGTGATAATAGTAGAAACAATTTCAGGCGGGGTAAACTGTACTACTGAAGAGTATGAAGGCGATGTAGATACTTACCGTGGTGATATTCAATGCATTAAATGCAAGAAAAAAGCATGGTTTGTCAGAAGTTATAAAACGGAAAAAATAGATAGAATGGCTTGCTTTGGTGCGAAGCACAAAGACGGATGTAATGCTTCGACTATTCTATTTTCATCTGATGACGAGCAGAGTCATGAGGAAAATGCCCAGTCAGAAGATATCCGTGTAGACCTTGATAAAATAGGTAGTCAATCTATTTACATTTCTGAGCCAAACAATAAACATGGTGATGAAGAGTCAGATTGGACGGCAAGTAAAAAAGATAAAGCGATAGGTAATGCTTCAGGATTTCCATTAAATAAATCGTTACGTCAATTATTGACTAATTTATGTAAAAATCCTGAGTATGGTGATAAAGGCCAGACTATTAATATTGTTGCAGATTCAGGTGTATCAATGATTAAAGGCTTGTTAAGTGATCATATTGTCCCACTTAACAATATTAAGCGTGAACATGCTGGTTCTCGTAAAATATTTTGGGGAACGATTAACAACTTGAATTTAAAAGATGGTAGCTTGTGGCTTAACTATGGTAACTATAATACGGAACCTAGTATTATTTTAGATCAAGAGCTTAGGTTCGATTTATTACGTAATTTTAAATTGAAGGATGTGTCCGAATTAGATGGTTCTGACGTGATCATTGTTGGTAACGTAGGTTTTTCCCCAAGAGGGAAGGCGACAATTAAAACTGGTTTCACTAAATATATGTCGTTCAGGCGTAGAAAAAGAGAAGATTGATACGTAGGTACTTTATATATTTAGAAAGGAAACTGAAATGGAAGAATACATGAAAGATTTACTAAGTGATGCTCGCTCTTTGCTTGAATCACACGGTAATAGCCCTCAATTACATAAGCAATTAAGTAATCTACTTAATCGACGTGCTCCTAATGGAACATCTCCATTTTCACTAGATGAAAAGCTACGCGGGGTTAAGCAAAAGGGTTCAAATTAAAATAGTTTATTTTTAATGCTGTAAATTTGATAGGCCCTCAATGTTGAGGGCTTTTGTTATCTACAAAATAGAAAGTTGTAGCTGCAATTCTTGGCGCTGTTCTGGCGCTAATGTCTTCACCAAGTCCATGGCCAATTGAGTAGCACTTTTCGCTGATGGGCTCAGCGTATGACTAAAACTCAAATTCATTACAAATGAATGACCGCACTCGGCATTATTACAGCTGCAATATAAATCTGTGTAGCTATTCGAAATTCTATTCGTTTTTTGTATACGGCTTTTAACGCCACATTCTGGGCAAACTACTCGCATAAAACATCCACTTATTTCACATACTGACCTGTAAATTATACGATATTTAACTGATTATTTATACAGTTGTATGCCATGTCCATTATAATACATAGCTATTGCTGACGGCTGAGAAGAACATTTGATCGTGCGTGCGAACCCACGATAAATTCACTCCTCTTCGCCTACCGCGTTTTCGCAATTTTTTTGCGTTTTGGACACAACCATGGACACGCTGATATTGCCCAAGCCTTATATGTAAAGGATCTTGAGGATCATTTAAGGATCGCTAATGTCAAAGTTGTGACACTATTTGTCATCAATTGACAGTTTTCTTTCATTCACTCTAGTAGCAGAGTATCATTTCTTAAAATCAGTTAAGTGATGCAAAAATATGCGAATTTTAGTGCAGGGTTTAGAATCTAAAGAAAGAGTTAAGTTACTTTTAAAGTTAACAAAAATTGATAGTGAGAATATTCAACGTGCGTTAACAGACCATTTATGCAAAGGCCATAAAGAAGATGATGCGGCGATGCTCAATGATGTACCAAGGCAGAATTTTAACCGTGCATTAAAACGATTAAATGATGTGGCAGGGATTGTTGAGCATATTAAAGAGTTAGATTGGGAGCAGTTTAAAAACCAAACCAGTTAGTTACTGATTTGGTTTTTGTTATTCGTCGCCAGATGGAAACAAATCAGAATACACCGGCACTGAAAATTCAATATGCAGTGCCGCGGGTAAATACTCGTTAATCTCCATCATGTCTTGCTGCATTGGCACCACTTCATTGTTGTAATAAGCGCGGGTAATTTTATCCAAGTCACCAAAGCCCGGACTGTCACCAGACGTTTGCCCGCTTAATGCTTCCTGGGCGCGATGCATACTCAGCATATCATTTAGCGTGATCTTCTTAATCCGTTCAAATTCATCTTTGGTAGAAATATCACCCACCGGAATAATCTTGATCGCCTTTTCCGCATCAGCCTTACCACTGCGGTTATTAATAAATAAACTGCGGAAGTTACCCACACCGCGAGAATCTTTGATTGCTGCTTTCAAATCATCTTCATCTTCGGTCGATAAATTGGGATCTGCCATCGAGAAGATAAACCCCATATGTGCACCGTTCTTGTAATATTTACGGCGGAACAGGGTGGCATCTTCATTTAAAAGCGCAGATTGAATACCGCCATAATATTGGGGGATACCGTAGATACCCTGGTTCGGATCGTATTCTTTCAGGTGGATAACTTCGCCTTTTTTAAAACGCAGCACGTTGCCATTACTTAAGCGTTGCGCATAAACACCCGGTGTAGATGTATAGCGCATCGATAGCGCAGGTAAATGCCTTAACTTAATCACATTACCAAAGGTATTTTTAATTACCTGCAGGTACGAATTCGCCGCCCAACAATAATCAAACGCAAACTTCTTAAACGTTCGCCGCGTTAATAGCGCATTAGGCTTAAACCATTTCAAAATCATATTGCGTTTAAAATATAAAATAGGGCCATGTTGGGCATTTACTCGTAGCAATTTAATCAAGCCGGCTAAACTCACGGGCGGTGAATATAGCCCGTCCATGTCAGCGTAAAGCCCGATGTATTCGGTCATGCGATTATCTAAACACGGCTCAGGGTCACCAAAGCTAAAGGTGTCGATAGATTTGTTTTTAACCGGTTCAGTGGTCGTACTTTTAGTTGAATTCATTATGCGGCATCTAATCCTATTGATGTTCTGGTGCTCGAGCTGTCACCAGATAATGGTTCGTAGATCATGGCGTGCATGATTGCCCAGGCAATATCAGCATGGCCTGTGGCGGCGGTGCGGTTGGTTGCATAGCTGATTTGGTCACCAACTACCTTTTTGCGAATATTAATGAAGCTGCTTGCAACCATCACTGAATTTTCATCGTATTCAAAACGCTTCTTGCCAATGACATTAAGCGCCTTAATCACCATCTTGTTTTTGTTGTGCGGGTTGTAATGAATCGGCATTGCCAGCGGGAAGAATTTTTGAATAAGTTCAAACACACCCAAGCCCATACCTGTGGTATCAACACCAATATGCACAACATGGTATTTAAGGGTGAGTTCTTTAATTTCACTGGCCATGGTTTCAAAATCGTTACCACTTAAATTCAGTGATTCCAACAAACGAAATTTATCATCAGGGCCAAGCGGTAAACTCAAAACCACTACCGATGCAATGTCTCGCGTTCGCGCTGGGTCAAAGCCAATAACAACTGGCTTCATGGCATAAGGGCGTGACCAAGTAGGGTCAAAGTCGGTCCATTTTTTGCTATTACCGACGCAGGCCATCAGCTGTTTAAGGCTAAACGCACTGTGGGCATCATCAATAAACTTGCACATAAAGAGATTATCAAACTCTTCTTTAGAGTATTCATTCTCCAGCATGCTGATATCAATGCGGTCAAAGCCTTGTTCCACCACGTCATAAACATTGAGCTTTTGACGCCAGATACCATCATCGCAAAGCAAGCCATGCTTTAAGGTCTTATGGCTAACATCAATGGCAAACTCGGGGTCATTACAGGCTTTGGTTTTGCGGTACCAGCGACCATTCCACAAATCATACGCTTCATGGCTGGTCACCGATGGGGTACTGAAATAGGTAATACGAAAATCTTTATGGGTCGCCATTGCCTGGGCAAGACTGCGTAACTCTTTAAACTTCGGGATCCAAAACACTTCATCAATATACAAATCACCAGATGCAGACTGCGCCGTCCGGGCATTGGTCGATTTGAAATACAGTGTTGTGGTCTTGCCTTTATTGCGCAACATCAGAGGTGAGCCGCTTAGCTCAATACCAAACTGTTCACGACATAAGGCAATGATATTGGCTTTGAATATCTCTGCCTGGTCCCGTGATGCTGAAATGAAGATCTTATTACGGCCATTTACCACAGCATCATAAAACGCTTCAAACGCAAAATAGAAGGTCGCGCCGATTTGACGCGGCTTTAAAATAAAACGGCTACGATAATCTTGATGTTCAAACCAGTGTAACTGGTGCGGGTAGAGCAGGTTGTCTTTGAGCTCATCCAGCATTTCTTTGGTGATACTCGACACATCATTCTTAATCTTCTTCTGACGCTTCTTACTTTTACTGGTTCGCTCACTGGTTTGTTCATGTTGAGCCGCAGCAGCTGCAGGCGTATTACCGTATTTTTTAGTGATGCCGGCACTGGGCAAGCGTGATTGATTTAACGCGCATTGCTGTTTGGTCAGAAAATCCAGTTCTTTATAATCCGCTTCACTTTTATTGTCGCGATCGGCCAATAACACAATACGTCGTGCAATCGCTGTCTCGGCATTCAGTGACGGGCACAGTTCATTCCAGCTGCCATCATCCGCCCAACGTCGTAAAGAGCGGGCACTCGGCATACCTTCAATTTCTGAGATTTCATCAAACGTCAGTCCACCAAAAACATAATGGTCACGCGCCGTTTTAATGATTTTGGGTGTATATCGGGGAGTCCTCGGTTTCATAACTGGCCTGTTGGTAAGAACAAGCGCCAAGTTTATAACCCTAAATCACGTAATTCTTTAAGAAGATTTCCGCGTTATTCCGCTTTCGCCAAGATCGGAATAACGCGGATTTAATGTGATGGATTAAGGCCTGTTCTGCGGGCAAAATTGATTTCACTTAGTTCAACTTTGACATTAAACAGGAAACAACATGGCTCAATTACGCACAATTCCACTTGCCATTGCTGCCATGGGGTTAACGGTAGATGGTCGCGAAATATCAGAAAAAGATATCGACGATATTGTCACCACTTACAACTATAAAAAGTACGGTGCTCGCATCAATTTAGACCACGAATTTAATTGGTCGGGCTGGGCGGCAAAGAATTTACATGGCGTAGAACTCAATGGCGGCATGCTCGGTGATGTGATCGGATTAAGCACGGGTAAAAATGAAGACGGTATAAAAGTGTTATACGCCATTCTTTCTCCAAACGCGTCATTTGTGCTACTAAATCAAGCCGACCAGGCCGTGTATTTCAGTATTGAAATTGACCGTGATTTTATGAAGTCAGGACAAACCTATTTAATCGGGCTTGCCGTAACTGATTATCCCGCAAGTACCTACACCGACCGCATTCATTTTAGTCAGCAAGACAAAAATAACGCCAATCAAGCACCCTCAGATACTGACCTATTACAGGTGTCGTTAGCGTTAGAAGAAGCGGCCCAACCCACCAAGAGCCTGTTTAAAAAACTCTTTAATTTTAATAAGGATGATGACGACATGAAACGCGAAGAATTTGCCGCCGCAATGACCGACGCGCTCGGTGAGCCATTGCTGAAATTTAGCCAGGTGCTAGAAGCCAATACTCAAGCAACACAAGATTTACTTGCCAAACAAGGCACTGTTCCAGCACAGCAAGACGATGCGAATACCGACAACCTAACAGGCACAAACGTTGATAAAGCAACCGCTGAATTCTCGGCGCTCGATGGCAAGGTTGATGGTTTGGTTGAACAAATTACTGCGCTGACTAAAACAGTGAGCGATGCAATCAAAGATCCAGCGTCAACGACCACTGAAGGTGAAGAAGAACACCTTGGTGATAGTGCCAAATATGCCAACCTACTTTAACAACAGGAAGATAACCGATGAAGCTTAAAACAACTCAGGTATTTACTGCTGTTGTCACGGCATTAGCTGCAAATTACGGCGTGGCATCAATGTCACAGCAGTTCAATGTTGAACCCACTATTGAGCAGACGTTGTATGACCAGGTATACCAAAGTGCTGAGTTCTTACAAGTTATTGATACCCAACTTGTCGATGACTTAGTTGGCAGTGCTATTACTGCAGGTATCAGTGGCGGTGTTACTGGTCGTGCGGGTGTTGAAACTGACGAGACTAAATCTCGTCAAACCAAAGACCCATTAGGTTTAACCAAGCGTGAATATCGTTGCTACCCAGTTGAATGTGATACCCACATCACTTGGCAACGTATGGATATGTGGGCCAAGTTTCCTGATTTTCACAGTCGCTTTCGCCGCCATGTTCAGCAAGCTATTGCATTAGACATCATTAAAATTGGTTGGAACGGTATTGAAGCCGCTGATGTCACCGATATTGCCACTTACCCAATGTTGAACGATGTAAACATCGGTTGGCTGCAACTTGTTCGCCGAGATAACCCAGGTAATGCAATTGAAGACGGTGATCAAAAAGACGGTGAGATCCGTATTGGCGCTGGCGGTGATTATGAAAATCTTGACCAAGCCGTGCATGACCTATTGCAAGCTATTCCAGCCCATAAACGTAATGGTCTGGTTACCATTATTGGTGATGAGCTGCTGGCCAAAGAGAAAAATAAACTCTATGCCAAGCAAGCGCATACCCCAAGTGAAAAAGAAAAAATTGAACTTGAGCAGATCATTGAAACCTTTGGTGGATTGAAAGCATATAAAGTGCCGTTCTTTCCTGCTCGCGGCATTTTGATCACCTCGTTTGAAAACCTTTGTCACTATGTTCAATCGGGTTCAACACGTACTGCAATTGAAAATAACAACAAGAAGAAGCGTGTCGAAGATTACCAGTCACGTAACGATTGTTATTACATCAATGATATGGAAGTGATTGCCTTTTTTGAAGCAAATTCAGTGAAGTTGGATAAAGTCAAAGACCCTACTGTTGATGCTGGTGACTTTGATGCTGATAACCCTGCGCACTGGGTTTGGTCTTAGTCGGTTTTGAATCAGTAGATTGAGAAGCACTGGCTTATTGCGATAAGCCAGTTATTTACCCAGCAGAGAGTTTTTTGAAATGAGCATAGTAAAACGTAATCAACGTAAAGCCTTAGAGTCAAAAATTATTGGCATTGACCTAGCAAATTGCCGTGATACATCCGCCGTAATGACAATAAACAGCCAGAGCCAAACGCTGACAGCAACGCCTGATGATAGTCGTGCCCAAGGCATTATGGATGAATTTGATTTCTTCAAAGCGGCAATGGATTCCGACCTTGCTCAACTTAAAAAGTTTTCCCACATCGAAGACAAGCTTGAATACAAAGCCAAGGCGATTGAGAACCATCAATACTTGGATTATTTACGCCGCTATCAAGCACAAGGTACCAATCATCAGAATAGGGTGCTGGCTTGGGTAGTGATTTGGCTTGTTGACCTTGGCCACTGGAAAACCGCCTTTGATTTTGTACCTTTGTTAGTCGCGCAAAATCAGCGGTTACCAGGTCGCTTTAGCACCCAAGATTGGCCGACCTTTTTGATAGACCAGCTTTATGACGAAGGCGCGAAACACTTAAGCCAAGGCCGTGATGCAGTAGAGCGTAGCCAAGTGATTCAGTTATTTACTCAGTTTATCCACTTACTGGACACTTACCAATGGCGGTTAAGCGAGTTGATTGGGGGCAAGCTATACGCCATGGCTTCAAAGCTAGAACAAAGCGTATTTAACCTGGGCAATGCGTATACCTACGGCACCAAAGCAACCGCGTTAAACGACAAAGCGGGCGTTAAAAAGATGGTCAGAGAAATCGCCAAGACCATTGGTAAAGAAACCGACCTTTAGTTTATTCGCATGATTTGTAAAAAAGAATTGTAACAACTCTCGCGCCACCGGCTCGGCTGCGTAGGACTTATTCACGTTAGTGAAATAGGCACCTTGTCGCAGTGGCTAGAGCCGACCTATTAGAAGTGAGTAACGGTATGTTTAGTGGCAAGACAGAGTCCGAACACCAGGACACCGACATTATTAACGATGGTTTTTGGCCTGACATTAATGCCGGTGATTTTGAAAAGCGTCGAAGCGTGCCAGTGGATATGGATAAAGATGCGATCGCAATGTCGGTTGTATCAGCCATCGCACAGATAAACATTGAATTAGTTGGTGTTAAAACGCGCCATGAAGCCGAGGGTATTGCTCAGGCGTCGGATGTGATTAGCCAGCCGAGTATTGCGGATAAAAACATGCTGGTGATCTTGTATGAAAAAGCGGTGTATGCCCGTGCTAAGGCCGAGTTATTACCAGAATTTGCCACTACACAAATGCGTGATGCTGGTGAAAACGTCACCCAACGTGAACCGGAAACCAGAGACAGTTTATTTGCAGAAAGTCTGCAGCATATTCGCACCATAAAAGGTAAAAGAAGTGCCGGAGTTGAATTGCTATGAGTGAACAAAGCCAATATTCAGCGGGTTATTACTTAAAGGGTTTAACAAACCGAATTAATAGCGTGGTACCCAAGGCAATACATAAACACTTTGATTCTTGGATGGAAGATGTAGAGCTTATTTTAGCGCCGAAAGACCATGGTAATGGCCGTGATATTGGTCAGTTGTCTTATAAAGCGGTACTGAGTTTTGAGCGTTTTCCTTTTAAGAAGTGTGCACCTGAAATTGTGCTTGCGTCAGTGATGGCCTGGTTGATGGACTTTGATGAGCACCGCAGCAAGTTTAACTTACCAGACCCAACCGCAGACATTGAACCTGAGAGTGAAGATTGCGTTGAAATGATCATTGAAGTGGAATTTCGCGAACCCTTCATGGTGGTTGAAGATCCAAATGGGCCCATTGAGTGGGATGGGAAAAAGTGGAAAGTGGCCCCTTATGAAATATGGGTTGCTGAATATGGTGACATTCTTTCGGGGAATAACCCGCCGTCACCTATTGGGAGCGATGCGTGATCAGGGTATCGATGTTAGCACCCGAAATGTTAGGTGTTCAGCAGCAATTAAAACTCATGACGTTACACCCGACAAAGCGGCTCAAAATATTGCGCAAGTTAAGCCGGTATTTAGCCAAGCAAAACAGAAAAAACATGCGGGAAAACAAAGACCCAAACGGTCGACGTTGGCAAACCCGCACATCGGGTGATAAAAAAATGATGCGCAAGATGGGGAAGCAATTAAAAACAAAAACCACCCCAAATGAAGCCAGGTTATTTTTCCCTGGTGTTGCAGGAAAGATAGCCAGTCATCATCAATATGGCACAACTGAAAAATGGAATGCAGCCAAAGCAAGAAAGGTATACGGCAAGCCTAACTATGATGACAAGCCAACTCGATTGCAGGCTAAACGCTTAAGAGAACTTGGTTATACCATTGCCGCAAAACGCAAAGGCAAGCGTAAAAAGCCCAGTATTAAATGGATAATTGAAAGTTTAACCACAGGTCAAGCTGGTTTGATTATCAGGAATTTGAAGAGTAAAGACACGCAATCGAGTTGGGAAGTTAAGTTACCAGAACGCCAGCTCTTAGGTGCAAAGTCAAAAGACATTACCAACTTTTTAGCAGCAGAACTAGAGAAGGAACAACGCTAATGTGGCCAGTAGTTCAAGTAAATACACTTAATCAAATGCAGGGGCCAGTAACAGAAGTGGAACGCCATTTCTTGTTCATCGGTCTAGGCAGTACCAATACCGGCAAACTATTGTCAGTCAATACCGATACCGATTTTGACCAGCAGCTTGGCGCTGATGATTCAGCTCTGAAAAGTAACGTGAGAGCCGCAATGCTTAACGCAGGTCAGAATTGGAGTGCAGCGGTTTATGTCATGGCAAGTGGTGAGAAATGGGATGAAGCAGCGCTCAAAGCCCAAGAAACCCAAAGCTTTGAAGCTGTGATCTTGTGTGACCCAACATCAGACCAAGCAACGGTGACAGCAGCGCAAGCGCTTTATCATACCTTGATTGCCAAGTATGGCCGTTGGCAATTCATGGCGTTATGTACTCCTGAAATTGGTGAACTTCAGTCGTGGTCTGACTATGAAGCTACCACTGTGGCTATCCAGGATACGATTGCCGCCGATGGCGTGATGCTTATTCCGCAAGTATTCCCCGATGCCCTGGGTAAATTAATGGGCCGTTTATGCAACCGCAGCGTATCTATTGCCGATTCACCGTGCCGCGTTAAAACAGGTGCATTAATTGGTGATGTGACACTGCCGGTGGATAAAGATGGGGTAACGCTCAGCACCGCCACATTAAAGGCGTTAGAACAAAACCGCTTCTCTGTGCCTTGCTGGTATCCAGATGTTGACGGTATCTACTGGGCCGATGGCCGTATGTTAGATGTTGAAGGCGGTGATTATCAGGTCGTAGAAAACCGTCGTGTGATCGACAAAGTTGCCCGTCGTGTACGGGTGTTGTGTATCGCCGATTTGGGTGACCGTTCATTTAACAGCACACCGTTTAGTACTAAATCAGCGCAAAGTCGTTACGCTCGACCACTGCGTGAGATGTCAAAAAGCATCACCATTGGTAAGCAGATGTTCCCTGGTGATATTCAACCCCCATCAGCGGATGCCATCACTATCAATTGGGTTGGTCGCAATAAGGTAGAAATTTATATCAAAGCCAAACCTTACGATTGCCCGAAAGAGATTGTTGCCAATCTGATGTTAGACCTTAGTAATCCGGGAGATGCAGCATGAGCAAACGTTTAAGTGGTATGAATTTCGACATTGATATTTTCGGTACCGTCATTCATGTGGAAAAAGCCTCAGTGTCTATTTCGGATGATTCTGCAGTATCAACAACCCGCGGTGTACCAGATGGTCATACCGATGGTGCGGTAAGTGCAGATGTTGAATATGAACTGGATACTAAAAACTTCAAGTTACTCGGTGAAGTAGCAAAAAATGCAGGTAGCTGGCGTGGTATTGAACCGCATGACTGCCTATTTTACGGCAATGCCGGTGGTGAAGAACTCACCATTGAAGTGTTTGGCGTAAAGCTATTACTGGAAAGTATCTTAGATGTTGATCCGTCTTCATCAGATAAAACGAAGCACAAAGTGAAAGGCTTAGTAACCAGTCCTGATTTTATCCATATCGACGGTGTTCCTTACCTTAGTAGAGAAGATACCCGCGATTTAGTGGGATAGGGAGTTGCGATGGATTTATTAGATAGTGCCTGCGCACTGGAAGAAAAACAAACTGCACTGGCATTGACGAATCACTTTGCAAACCAGCCTAAGCAAACTCGATTAAAGAGTGCTGAAGAATGTAATGAATGTGGCTTAGATATTCCTAAGGCACGACAAGAAGCCGTTAAAGGCTGTCAATTTTGTATCGTCTGCCAAGCATTGGCGGATAAAGGAAAGCGATGAAACATTATTCATTAAGACGCCGTTACTTTGAACATGGCACCTATTCAACACTACACCGTGAAGATGGCAGCAAAGTATGTTGTTTCGTTGAACGACCAATGTTGAATAACAAGCCTTCTGAATCTTGCATTGTTGAAGGTACTTACATTGCACTGCCACATCAATCACCGAAGTTCGGTGCTTGTTATGCACTTGAAGCGCCGGAACTGGGTGTAACCCGCAATGGCCCGAGCTTACGTACTCATATTCTGATCCACAAAGCCAATTCACCACAAGAGTTACAAGGTTGCTTAGCACCCGGTGTTGCGTTTGGTTTTGTGTATGGTGAATGGGCAGTATTGAATTCAACGGCTGCCTTTTCTGCTCTGATGGCTGAGTTTGCTGGTGAGATTGTCAGCCTTTCAATAAGTAAGGATTAGCTATGTGGGAAAACATTAAAGCATTAATTGGCAGTGCCGCGCCATTAATCGGCACCTTAATCGGTGGGCCAGCGGGTAGCGCTGTTGGTGGACTAATTGCCAGTGCATTAGGTGTTGAAAATACACCGGTTGCCATTGAGCAAGCCATTAAGCAAAATCCTGAAGCACTCATCGCTATTCGTAAGTTAGAAAGTGAAGAGCGGGTAACACTGAAAAAATTAGCACTGCAAGCATCGGCCATTGCCTTAGATGAACGTAAAGCCGAACTTGCAGATACGCAGAACGCGCGTGTTCAGCATAAAGACCATTGGATGCCCAGTGCCATGACCATCATTCTTGCGTTGATGGTTTCAGGTATGTTTAGCGCTTTATTTGCCTTTGAACCACCAAAAGCCTATGACCAGGTGATCATCATGACAGCGGGTTCGGTATTGGGCGCTTTCGGTACCGCCGTCGCGTTTTGGCTCGGCAGCAGCCGCAGCAGTGCGGATAAATCTAAGCAGTTAGGTTTGAAGAAATAAAGAGAGGTTCTAATGGCTGATTGGGTAGCTGCGATCACCGCAGTAGCAATGTTAGTTGTGGTTATTGGTGGCGCAGTTATCACTTGGTTATCAAAGGTTTCAGCTGAGTTAGCAGATCATAAAACACATGTTGCAGAAACCTATGCAACAAAAAATGACGTAAAAGAATTAGGCGATCGAGTTGAACGCAATATGGACTCTGGATTTGACCGGATTTACAACTTACTGAAAGGAAATAATGCAGCATGAGTAAAGCAATTGTATTAGTAGTAGCAGGTAACGACCTGCGCTTTGAACCATCATTGGCGGCGTACAACAAATATATTAATGAAATGATGCCGCATGACAAGGTTGCACCATCCACCAATTATCTGCGCCGCATTGTCAATAAAGATGATAAAGCGGCACTGGATGAAGTATTGAAACTACCAGGTGCAGTGATGCGTTTACTTGCCAAGGTCAATGAGCACTTTGAAGCTGATTTGGAAATTGAAGTAAAAAACTAATACGCCATGCCCGGGCCATCGAGCGTAATGAGTTAGAGCAGATATTTACCTTAAAGGCATTTTATTTACCTCACGCGCCCGATAATACCGAAAGTTATGCCAGGGCGCTTTGGCTCGATAAATCCCAAACTGAAAAACACGCCATTGCCGTTGCTAATGGCATCGCAAAAGCATTTAACGGAGAGTGAATATGAGTGCTCATATGGATAGTTTAATGATGACGATTGGCTTGATTGACCAAGCTACTGCGCCATTACAAGGTATTCAGAGCACCATTACTCAAACTGCAGATGCAGGGCGCATTGGTTGGGAAAAAATGGCAGGCGGTACCGCTGGTTTAGTTGCGGCAGGTTTTGCGGTGCAAGCGGCGTTAATGCCGGCGATTGAAATGGATCGTGTACTGGGTGAAGTTAAATCACTGGGCGTTGTTGATGCAGACTTGCAAAAGTTGCAGCAAACCGCCCTGGCTTTTTCAACGGAATACGGCAAGTCGGCGACTGAAGTGGTTCAAGCCGCTTATGATATTAAGTCAGCGTTTGGCGGTATCAATGGTGATGAACTCGCTGATATTACTAAAAGCTCGGCCGTTCTTGCTGCCGCAACCAAGGCCGATACCGCAACGATCACAAATTACATGGGCACCATGTACGGCGTATTTAAAAACCAAGCCGATATGATGGGCACCGGTATTTGGTCCAAGCAAGTGGCGGGCATGACAGCACAATCGGTGGAGATGTTTAAAACCACAGGTAAGGGCATGAGTGATGCGTTTACTAGTGTCGGCGCTAATGCAACATCAGCTGGCATCTCTATGAATGAGCAAATGGCGATCCTCGGTACTTTACAAGCAACCATGTCAGGCAGTGAAGCCGGCACCAAATATAAATCATTCTTAGCTGGTGTGGGTAAAGCGCAAGACAAGTTGAATCTATCTTTTACTGATAGCCAGGGCGCGATGCTGCCAATGTATGACATTTTAGAAAAACTAAAAGGTCAGTTTGGCGACACGCTTGATGTGGCAGAGAGTGACGCATTAAAAAATGCGTTTGGTAGTGATGAGGCAGTAAGCATGATTAAGCTGTTGATGGCCGATACCGATGGACTTGCCGCCAGCATTAATACCCTTGGTGATGTAAAAGGCATGGGTAAAGCTGAAAGTATGGCTAGCGCCATGACTGATCAATGGGAACGACTTGATGCCAGTTGGTATGCCATCCGCGCAGGTGTATTTGGGCTGATATTACCCGCGATTAATGGTGTGGTTGGTGCGATGGCCGATGGTATGGGCAGTGTGCTTGAATGGACGCAGATGTTCCCGAACATCACTGAGTATCTTGGTTATGCAGCGCTGGCCATCGTCGGTGGTGCCGGTGCATTGGCCGCGTGGAATCTGATTGTTGGTTTATCGACATTAGTGACTGCAGGCTGGGCATCGGCTGTGGGCGTAATGAGTAGTGTCATGGCTTTGGCCAGTACGGGTTTAACTTGGATGAAAGGTGCATTTATTGGCTTAAACATGACGATGGCGGCTAACCCGATATTATGGGTTGTGGCGGGTATTGTTGCGTTAGGTGTGGCTGTTGTTGGCATCATCACTTATTGGGATGAGTTAACCGCAGCATTAAACAAGATCTGGATATTTAACCAAATTGGCCAGATGTTCAAAGCTGTTGGTAACAGTGTTATGTCAGTGATTAATGATCTGGTGTTTGCCTGGAACGTGTTTACATCGGTGTTATTAAATACCGCATTTGTGCAATCGCTTATGTCTGGTTTTAATGCGTTATCTAATTTATTTTCAGGCCTGTTCGATGGTTATGTGTCTATTGCATCCGGTGCGTGGGCATTGATTGGCGCAGGTGTCAGTGCATTATTACTGCCGTTTCAAGTTGTGTTTACCAGTATTAAAGCCTTTTTTAGTTTATTAGTTGATGGTCCCGCTGCAGCACTTGCCGTTCTTGGGTCTATCCCTGCATTATTCGGTGGAATAGCGGATTCAGTGATGAGTGGTTGGCAGTTAATTGCTTCGGGCGTGTCGACTGTCGTATCTCACTTGTTTAGCGCGATCCTATTTTTAGCACAGCCATTCATCCTCGTCGGTCAGCAAGCCATGATGGTGTTCGGTTTGATGGCGCAAGGTTGGGCTGACTTCACCCGTTTCTTAGGTGATTTATCAGTATTTGAATTACTCGGTGACGGCATCAATTGGTTGATAGACAAAATCAATATGATCCCGGGCATCGAAATTGAATCCCTGGTTAAAGAGCCGTTAATGCCAGATGTTGAGTCATTAAACATCGGTAACCAAGCGATGAGTCGTGAAAAAATAAACCGACCGATTAGCCGTTATTTACAAGGTACCCAAGTCGCGCAAGTGCCAACCTATGGCTACATGCCGCAGATGGCAAAAGCGATGCAGGGCAGTGGCAGTAAATCCATGCATACCGGTGATATCTATATCAAACAAGAACAGCCATTTACCCGTGCGCAGTTGCACGAATGGAACGAGATGGATACACCCTAATGGAACAACATTATATTGATTTACTGGTCAGTGATGGCGGCATTGATTTCGATGCTGGTCAGCAACCGCAATATACCAGTGACAGGAACAGCATTGCCCAAGACGTCAAACACGCCATTTTAGAAAGTGGCTTAGTTCGTAAATTGCAGGCCGAACGCAGTAGACCATTAAGAGCGGATATTTTAACGCAAATTGAAATGCTGATTGAACAAGACAAACGCATAGAGCCAGGAACAGCAACAACACAAGAACGTAGTGCCGGTGAAATTTGGCTGTTCGCAGAAACCACCGAATATGGCGACGTTAATATGGGGATCTCAGTATGAGTAAAAGACCAGACATTGATTTTGAAGCACTGATTGCTGCAGAGGGGATCCCAACCACCGAAGAAGCGTTAGCGATTGAACTGCAAAAAGAAGTGGAAGCAGCGGGGAGTAAAGTCAGTAATGATAGTCGCATGTCTCCATTTTGGCGATTAGTGCAGTCGATTGTGATTAAGCCTGCCATGTGGATCATCAATAATCTGTTAGCTAATCATGTATTACCGAATGCATTTGCCGCGACGGCAACCGGCATTTATTTAGATCTTAAAGCGTGGGATGTGGATTTAGAGCGAAAACAAGCAACACATACCCGTGGTCTTGTTGATTTCTTCAAGGAAAAACCAGAAAACCCTGTTGTTGTAAATAAAGGCGCAATCATTGAAACAGACAGTATTGACGGTATTCGTTATCGCTTAGCAGTGGTTGATGATGTAGTGATAGTGGAAGGCAAAGAAAGTGGCTTAGTGCTGTGTGAAGCGCTTGGCTCGGGCGCCGCTTTTAATCTCCCTGCGGGCTATTACTCGATTTTACTGGAAGGAGTGAGCGGTATTACTCATGCCAGTAACCCGATAGATTGGATTGTATCACCGGGGAGTAATACCGAAGGTGATGATGAATTAGCATTGCGTATTCGTAACCAGTTTAGCGCTGCAGGGCGATACCATATTGATTCAATTTATCGTTCTATGATTGCCAGCGTTGCAGGGATACGCAGTGACTTAATCTACTTTGAGCATGAGGCGCCAAGAGGACCAGGCACCGCCAATGCCTATATTTTAATGGAAGTCGGCAGTACGCCATCCTTGTTACTTGAACAATTAAATCATTATGTGATGGATGAAGGTCATCACGGACACGGTGATAACGTGCTTTGTCTGGCGATGCCAGAAACACAGCATCAAGTGAGTGTTGCTATTTACCCTGTCGCCAATTTGAATGATGAACAGAAAAGCACCCTGAAAACAGAAGTTGAAAACCACATTAACGCCGCATTCAGAAACATTGGCGATTATGCCCATGTCACTCGCGTCGACCCTAAATCAACGTTTTCATTCAGTGTATTGACCAAAGAAATACACATTAAATTAGCTGACTTAGCACGGTTGAGTTTTGCTAACCAAGACATTACCAGTGCGTTAGCTATTCCTCGTTTGAGTAGTGTAGAGGTGACTTATGGAGCATAAACAGCAAGCACCGGCATTACCGGAAAAAACAGTGCCCTGGTGGATGGACGGCAAGACCCTAGCTGACAACTTAAAAGAACCGCACTTCCTGGCTAATGGCGTGATGAATTTCTGGCAGCGTATTCGAGGTTGGGCTATTTGGCCGTTAGAGCAACTAGACCCACTGAGTTGTTCGGCACGTTTGTTAACAGTATTAGCCTGGGACCGAGACATAACCCAATTTGAGGGTGAACCGTCATCACTGTTTAGAAAACGGGTTAAGTTCGCTTTCATTAATGCCAAAGATTCGGGTGAAACGGCGGGTTTCATTCGTATTTTTCAACGGTTGGGTGTGGGTGTTGTTGAAATTGATGAACGTGTGCCAGAACGTGATTGGGACATCATCACTATTCGATTAAGCGATTCGCAGTTATCAGAAAACCATGAACTGTTAGCCACGTTAATACAACATTATGGCAGAACCTGCCGCCGTTATGAGTTTCAAGTTATCAACCCCGTTTATTTGCACATGACCGCAAGCCCTATTGATTGGGAACATCAGTGCCAAGTGGCAGTATTAGAGGAGTAACCATGTCACAGACCATTATTACATTAGCGTTTGAACAATATAAAGCACAACAAGAAGCGATTGCTGTCCCTGTTGAATTGGATGAATTTGTATTAGCCAATGTACCAAATCAAGATGCATCCCTGCCGATTGACCGTAACGAGGGATTACCACCACAAGCACAAATCGTATTTGTGGGTGATGTGAGCCAAGCCGGTTACGTTAATTCCAATGCGGTCGTGTACTCATTGATCATGGATACGCGAATTGGTGACTTTGATTTTAACTGGATTGGTTTACGCAACAAAGTATCGGGTGTTATCGCAGCCATTAGCCATATCCCGACCGTGTATAAATTGAAAAGCGTACTCGGTGTACAAAATGGTAACTCAGTAACGCGCTCTATCATGATGAGTTATAGCGATGCAATGAGTTTAACCAACATCGATGTTGATGCGTCCACATGGCAGATTGATTTCACTGCACGTTTATTTGGCATGGATGAAGCAGAGCGTTTAGCGAATGTAGACCATTACGGTAATGCGACGTTCTTGGCAGATGGTTACCAGGTGTTTAAATCCGGTAGTACTTACAAAATCAAGCAAGGTACTGGTTATGTTGGCGGCCTACGTTGTCACGCACCAAGTAATTTAGTGGTAAGTAACGTAAAGCAATCGAGTGGTATTTACCTTGATGCGAGTTGGCAAGGGCATATCACTAGCCAGTGGCAAACGGTTGTTACTTTAGTCTCGTCAACCAGTGTATTAACGGATTATACCGATAACGATGGCGTTGTTCATTACGTGACGAAAATAGCCGATGTTGATAGTGCCGGGAATGTCATCGATGTGCGTTTTATTGGTGGCTCGAATGAATTTGAGCGCAAAGATAACGCTGCAACGGATACTGATATTGATAATGACTCGACAGCTGGGAAACATGTAAAACTGACTCAGTTTTGGCGCGGTATAACGAAAAAAATATCTGCCGCATTCTTGAATCGCAGTATTAATACCACTGGCGCATTGAAAGGCGGTGGTGATCTATCTAAAAACCTGACACTTGCTATTGATAGTGCAAACACGGCGCGACCCGGTGTTGTGCAATTAACAAATAGTATCACCTCAACATTAAGTACTCTTGGCGCAAGTGCTGCCGCAGTTAAAAAAGTTGCTGATATTGCTAAAAGTAAAATGACACAAGTCACCGGTGATGCCCGTTATGTTGCTTCAAATGAGGGGGGAGTCAGAAGGATCTCAAGAGGAGAAACCGCGAGTGTTAATGCAAAACGGAAATATGAAATAGGTCGATTCTCTGTGGACACTGATCAATGGCATTCTAACGGAACTATAATCGTTGAAATTTATAATACACACTATGTTTCCCATGGTTATAAAAAGTATTCAATTCGTTGGGGGTATAAATATAGTGCAGGTAACATTACGTTAGTAGAGGCTTTTGGTGATGGTGGAAAGGAAAAGGTTACTATTGGTGATCCAGTGGTTGTTAGCGGGTATGTCAAATATTTACCCATATATTTAGAGCAAGCTGCATATAATCGTTGCTCGGTTATCCTTACCACTGGTTTTACTCCTACGTCAGATTCTACACCTGGTAATAACGGTTGCTACTTACCAACACCGATGCCCTATGAAACGATATCCTCCTTTATGGGTGACGAGCAAGTTTGTTCTGATCGAAGTTTAGATATTGGTGGGTATTTAAAAGAAAAAGGGCAGCGTGTATACAGTCCCAATAATCTGCCAGTTGAAGATATATGGCTGAAGGTAGCCGCTAAAATATGCCCTGTCGGTGTGCCATTACCTTGGCCTACAGATATTGCCCCAGATGGTTTTGCCATCATGAAAGGGCAGGTTTTCTCTCCCAGTTTCACAGAAACATTAAAGGTTTACCCTGGTGGTTTTTTACCTGATATGCGCGGTCTTGGCATTGTAGGTAAAACCGATAGTGAAGTCATTCTAGCTTACGAAGAAGGACAGGTTAAAAAGCATGGACATGCAGGTTCAAGTGTTGGTTCTACGAATTTAGGCAGCAAGAATACGAATACTACCGGTAACCATTATCACGCGCTTCCGACTGGACGAAATGGCACTGGTAATGACACCGCTCTTACATATATAGGCGAGAATAATTACTCAGCGATAAAGAAGAATACAAGTACAAAAGGTAATCACTACCACTCTGTATCTATCGGTTCACACGCCCATAGCGTCGTAATTGCCTTGTTTGGCGGGACTAAAAACACCATTGATAACCGTAAATTTAACTGGATTGTGAGACTTGCATAATGAATGAAATTAAAAGTAAATCTGTCACGTTACAAGTATCTCGTATCCACTCATTAGGTTGGTGGCTTGGTAATAGCGATGAAAATGTAGCAAAGGGAACGGCATTAGGCTCAGACTTCACTGAGAATGTTTACAGCCCAAGTGCTGCTGGACTCACTGGTCAATATGAGCATGCCACCGACTCGTGGTTGGAAGTTGAGGATAAATCCAACTTTGAATTTTGGTCACATGTTGGTGAACGTTTTGTTATTGGCATGCCTGACGGTGATTATCCTGAATGGGCGATAAAAGAAAAGCCGCCAGAATATGATAAAGAAATGCAAACAATCTTGCATGAAGTGAATAAGTGGATAATTCACAATATTGAGCTTGGTAAGCTGTACTGGAATGATGAAGCAATTGAAATGACAGTAAGTGATTTCAATTTTACACTACCCGCGGATCATACTTTCACACAACCACCTGTAAAGCTCGCCGGTTATGCTTTACGGTTAATTGATAATGAATGGCTGCAGGTTGAGGACCATCGCGGGAAGTTAGCTTACGCTAAAAATCGTGACAGTGATTATGAGATAGAAACACTCGATGTTATTCCGGATAATCACACATTATTAGTGCCGAGTGAGTTCGATAGTTGGAACGTAATACTGAAAGCTTGGCAATATGACCAAGAGCGTGAGCGACCAGCCAAAGTCAAAAATGAAAAATCATGGCGCGATGCTCAATTGAGTCGCGTTCTTAACCGCATTGACGAATACGAGAAAGACCAAGGTTATCTTGTTGAGCTAAGAACGTCGCCGTTCACGGCAGAGCAATACCATCAATTGTTACAAGATAGAAAAATACTGAGTGACTATCCAGGTGCGGAAAACTTCCCCTTTGTTGAACGCCCAACCTTATCGAGGCTTGTATGACCTGGCAACCAGTCACACACCAATGGCCGGAGTCTGCACAGACTATTCAAACCAGCAGTGAATCGGTATTAATTCAAGTTAATGGCGTGATGGATACCGCCATTAGTAAAATTAAAGCGATTGAAAATAAGGTGACGTTCGCGCGTCACCCACTTAGCTCTGATGCCGAGTCACTATTAGCGAATAGACAACAGCTTGAAGCGTTATTAGTCCAGGGGCAAATATTGTGTGTGCATCCATACCAACACCAGGTCGGCAGCAAAAATGAAAATGGTGATCACCTTTCCGCACCGGTTGCTGTGCAGACACTAGCGAATAAACTTATCGATGTTCAAGATGATTATTTACCTGCCGGTGATCTCTATGTGCAAGGCATTATGATTGCTGAACAGAACATCAGTGACTTTGCGTTGCATTGCCAACAGCTCTTTAATGTTTTACCTATTCCCGAACTGGGCATCGTTGCAAGGCGTAGCAATCAAGTGCTCGGCCAAGCGCAATCACAATTCATTAAACCGTTACCTATTATGCAACCGAGGTTTAAGCCTCAAGCGCATGTAAATGTTGATCCACTGCGTCAAGTATTGCAGTACCAGGGCGGGCAAGTTGCACAACTTGAAAGTATTGCCGGCGATAAACAAACGCCGGTGCAAAAACTGCAGGCGTTAGCGAATAAACGTAATACGCAATTAAGTACCTGGCATGATGCCTTGAACCAATTAAAAAACAGTGATGTGGCGATTTATCAGTTTTCGGCCACAGGTAAAGCCAATGTGATAAGTACCCGTTTGGCACAATCATCGATGCCTGGTCATGATCATACCTATACCTTTGCTGCCTTGTTTATTAGCGCTACGCCATTAACCTTTTTATCAGAGTTATTCGCATGACCCAAATAGCCTTAGATGCTGAAATTATCCCGCTAAAATCACCGCGTATTAATTTAAGCATGGAATTAAAAGAATCCGACATGAGCGGGCAAAGTGCGGCAACGGATACTGCAGAGCAGGGAACGAAAGGTAAGGTGATGGCTGTTACTGGTTTGATTGCCTTTAAAAATGTAGCGGACCTAAACCGTTTAACCGCACTTGCACAAGAGATTGAAGACGGTAAACGTAAAATTTACCGCATTGGTAATGAGTTGGCCAAAGCAATGAAAATCCGCCAGGTGCGTTTCACTGGTCGGGTACAAGCGGATGAGCAAGAAAACTTAATGGCTTGGAAAGTGAGTTTTACACTGCGAGAGTATTTATCGGTACCGGAAGTGAAAGCAGCGAGAGAGGCAGAGAAACAACCGCAAGGTGCAACGACTACGACTGATAATACCAATGTAGTGACAGCAAAACCGCACCCTGCAACGATTAACCAGCCTGCAGAGCAAGAGCCAGAACTAACAGGGTTTGCGCAGGTATTAAGTCAAGTTGATGAGTGGTTAGCATGAAGTTAGATAAACGAATTACGATTGATGGCATCGCATACCCTCTGAGTTATGAACATATCATTTTTGAGTTGTCTGCAGGTGGCCGTGCCACGTTTATTGTTAAAGGTGAAGTAACCGCTAAACAATTGGTGCAGTTTGATATTGGTTATCAAGGTGATATGAAACATTACTTTGATGGTTTTGTTACCAAAGTTCAACCAGCAGAAAATGGCTATACCCGACTTATTGCCAGGGAACGCGCAGGCATATTGGCCGCGCGTTGGCCTGTCAGTATTCAGCATCCGACATTAAGTGAAATTATTGAACAGCTGAGTTTTGATACTGGCTTACAGTTCGTATTACCTAATGATGCCGATTACACCACCAAGCGCATTGCTAATTTCACATCTCAAGGCACGGGTTATCAGTTAATGAATAATCTTGGTCGCGCATTTTCAGTTGATGATTTTTGCTGGTATCAACAAACGGATGGCACCCTCTTTATCGGCAGTTATGCTGATAGCCGTTGGTCAACTAAGCCGGTTACCATTCCCAATGAATTAAGCAAAGAGCAAAAGGGCGGTAACAGCATGACATTAGCGGTCATGCCATCCGTTCGCCCTGGTGCGATAGTTAATGGTAAACGCTTAAACCGTGTTGAGTTTCAAGCAAACCAAATGACGCTGTATTGGCAAGCCGGAGAAAAAGAACCTGCAGAAAAAAGAAGGCTGCAGTTTTTGTTTCCTGAATTGGCAGCTGGTCATCACTTACCACGCTTTGCCCGGGTTATTAATGTAACGGATAAAGCACAAGCCGGTGATGAGAATAACCCGTTTAGGCCACGCTTTGCTGTCGATATTCAGTTATTAGATGAAGATGGCCGTGATGATGTAAAGGTGCCGCTGTATAAAGCCGTATCACTGCCAGTTATGTTTGGTGGTAATGAGCAAGGTTTATTAGCTATGCCAACTGAAGGCACACTTGTCGAGGTTGCTTTTGCTTATGGCCGCAGTGATAAACCGTTTATCCGCACCATATTGGGCGAGGCTTGGTCATTGCCAGATATAGAACCAGGCGAACAACTGCAGCAGCAACGTGATGAAGTATTTGATCGCATCGATGCCGCAGGTAATAAAACTGATTCAACAGACCAAAAAAAAGAGAGTCGAGCATTTAAAGAGTTACAGCAAGCAGACCGTTATTTAGGTGCGTTCGGTAGCCATGAAATAAATGTTGAGCAGCACAGTAAAGAAAACATTGCAGGTCAAAAATGCATTGAAACATTAGGCAGCTTTGAAGTGATGGCGGGTGATGATATTACCCTGGGCTCATTAGCGAATATGCATTTTGTGAATAGTGGTGATCACGTGCAAATTATCGGGCAGTTACGCGATATTGTGATTGGGTTAAATGACCAGTTAACCGTATTGAAAGACCGTATTCATACAATCGAACAAAACGACATGCTAACAATTAACGGCCAGCAAACTATCACCATAAAAAAAGACCAGGTAATTAAGGCAAAAAATATCACACAAGATGCCGACACGATTAAATTAAATGGTGGTACCGGCGTTATCACTTGCGCCAGTATTTGTCCGTTTACTGGCAAACCACATGTCGATGGCTCCACTACCGTTTTTGCAGGGAAATAATATGGCATTAAGTAAATCAGCATTAAAAAGTAAGATTGAAGCCGAAATGGTTAAGGGCGGTATTGTTATCGCTGGTGAGCATGCGCAAGCATCAGTACTAGCACAAGCGATTGCTAATGCGGTTGTTGATGAGATTACTGCTAATGCTGAAGCAAATGTAATTGGTGGTAGTTCTGCAGGGAAACATAAGATTGAGTAATGGCGGTAAAGTGGCGGTCAACAGGTGACTATATACAACTACTTGTGACTATATGTATAGCTAGGCAATTAGACAAGTCATTGAAAAGAATGCGTTTATATTTATTTCAATGACTTACCGTTTATCAGTTAAAGAATAGGTAATATCTTGGCTAATTTATCAAATGTTTCTTGATATTCATCTTCAACTACAGAGTCTGCAACGATACCCCCACCGGCCCAGCAATATATCTGACCATTGTCACATAATAGTGTCCGAATAGTGATACTTGAATCCATATTACCCTGTGCAGAGAGATAACCTATGCTACCACAATATAAAGAGCGACGGTGCGGTTCTAATTCTTCAATAATTTGCATTGCGCGTACTTTTGGCGCACCCGTAATGGAACCACCAGGGAAACAAGCACGTAATAATTCACTCGCATGCTTGTCTGTTGGCAGTTGACCGGTGATGGTGCTCACCAGATGATGTACTGCTGGGAAGCTTTCGACATCAAATAGCTTCGGCACACTGACCGAACCGGGTACGGCAATTTTACCGATATCGTTACGCATTAAGTCGACAATCATCAAGTTTTCGGCTCGGTCTTTCTCGGCGTTCTGCAGCGCCTGTGCGTTAGCCAGATCAATCACAGGGTCGTGACTACGTGGACGCGTGCCTTTAATCGGTTTTGTTTCGATATTTACCCCTTGAACTCGAATGAAGCGTTCAGGTGAAATAGATAATACCGCTTTATCTTCAAGGCGTATAAACGCTGAGAAGGGGGCCTTGTTATGTTGACTTAAGGTGCAGTAGGCTTGCCATTCATCACCTTGATATTGATTGTTAAAACGCTGGGCTAAATTAATTTGATAACAATCACCCGCGCGTAAATATTGTTGGATTTGATTAAATTTTTGGTGGTATGCCTGTTCTGACATATTCGAAATCCAGCTGTTTTTCAATTCAAATGCTGTTGCAGTTGTGGTATCAGATAATGGTTTATTTACACCTTGTTGTACTAACCAATCATGGCGGTCTTGCCAAGCCTGTTCGGCGTGGTCACTAAATTGTATTTGCCATGCTTGCTGCTGTTTAATATCAACGACAATCGCCCAATCATATAAACCAATCGCCATATCAGGGAAGTTCAGATCGTCACTGGCTAGGTTGCTAATGTTTTCAATATTGCGGCCTAAGTCATAGCCAAAATAACCGAGTGCCCCGGCAATGAAAGGTAAATCAACAGTCAGTGTATGCGGTGCTATATCGCCAATAAGTTGCTGGTTGAGGGTTTGTAATACTGAAAATGGATCTTCGGTGGTGACGGTTGTGCCACTGGCTTGATTAATTGTTGTTTGGGTCTCTTCAGTGATGAGGGTGGCAATCGGATCTGCCACAATAATGTGAAAGCGACTATCAATGTGATCAACAGATCCTGACTCGAGTAAAATTGACCAAGGGGCAGCGCTTAGCGGGGCAAAAAATGGGCGAATGCCATTGCTAGGAAAGGCGATTGGTTTTATTACAAGTGTTTTCATTAGTACAGCATATCCCTCAATTTTGATGCGCGCAGATTAGCATAAATCGGCAGATTAATCTTGGCTCTAAGGTGATATAAAATGAATTCGGTGTTGCTATAAAGTTGTGCTGTTGTTGTTATTTCGTATCGGTTAAGCACAATTTTTAGTGGAGAGAAGTGATCAGCAAAGGTATGATAGAAAAAAATTTTAGAAGCACATACCTTAACGTTAACTATTTTGAGGCCGTTCTAGGGCCTTAATCATGACATACCCAAGTTACTTCAAGATGCTGATTGTGCATCTTGAAGTAGCTTGGGTATAAAAATAATAATCAGTTAACACAGTGAGTAAGCAAAAGGGAGTTGACCATGAGTACAGTTATCCGTAAAGCGGACTTTATCGACAGTATTGCAGATTCACTACAATACATTTCATATTACCATCCGCTTGATTTTATCCAAGCAATGGAAAAAGCCTATAACGCAGAAAAAAGCCAAGCCGCTAAAGATGCGATTGCGCAAATTCTAATTAACTCGCGCATGTCAGCTGAAGGTAAGCGTCCAATTTGTCAAGACACGGGCATTGTGACTTGTTTCGTTAAAATTGGCATGAATGTACAGTGGGAAACCGATCAAACTGTGCAAGAAATGGTTGATGAAGGGATTCGTCGTGCTTATGCCTTTGCTGATAACCCACTACGTGCTTCGATTGTTGCAGATCCAGCTGGCGCACGTAAAAATACCCAAGATAATACCCCAGGCGTGGTGCATGTCGAAATGGTACCAGGCGCGAAAGTAGACGTAATGATTGCGGCTAAAGGCGGCGGTTCTGAAAATAAAAGTAAGATGGTGATGTTAAACCCATCTGATGATGTTGCTGAATGGGTTGAAAAAACAGTGCCAACGATGGGCGCAGGCTGGTGTCCACCGGGTATGCTAGGCATAGGCATTGGAGGTACTGCCGAAAAAGCCGCTATAATGGCAAAAGAGTCATTAATGGAACCCGTTGATATCCATGAGTTAATGGAACGTGGTGCGGAAACTACCGACGAAAAAATGCGGTTAGACATTTTTGATCGGGTAAATAAACTCGGTATTGGCGCGCAAGGCTTAGGCGGTATGGCAACGGTATTGGATATCAAGATAAAATCTTGTCCAACACACGCGGCATCAAAACCGGTAGTGATGATCCCGAACTGTGCAGCCACGCGTCATACTCACTTTACACTCGATGGTTCGGGTCCTGCAGAATTGCATGTGCCTAAATTAGAAGACTGGCCAGAAGTGACATGGGAAGTAAGCGATAGCGTTCGTCGCGTTAATGTTAATGACATTAAGCGAGAGTCAGTACTGGAGTGGAAAACAGGCGAAACCGTTCTATTATCAGGTAAGATCTTAACGGGCCGTGATGCGGCGCACAAGCGCATTAAAGACATGCTCGATAGAGGTGAAGGCTTGCCTGAAGGCGTCGATTTTACTAACCGCTTTATCTATTACGTTGGTCCAGTAGACGCTGTGGGTGATGAAGTTGTCGGTCCTGCTGGTCCAACAACTGCAACTCGTATGGATAAGTTTACCGATACTATGTTAGAACAGACGGGTTTATTAGGCATGATCGGTAAATCAGAACGTGGTCCAGCAACCGTTGAAAGTATCAAGAAGCATAAAGCTGTTTATTTAATGGCGGTAGGTGGTGCTGCGTACCTGGTATCAAAAGCGATTAAAAAGTCACGTGTTGTCGCGTTTGCAGACTTAGGTATGGAAGCAATCTACGAATTTGATGTGGTTGATATGCCCATGACAGTAGCGGTAGATACCAATGGTGTATCTGCGCATGTCGAAGGTCCAGCTATCTGGAAAATAAAGTTGAATGAATAACATAACGTGAATCACACAATAGTCACTCGTTAGTGTTTTAAAAACTGTTAGAATGAATAAAGCGGCAACCTAGGTTGCCGCTTTATTCATTCTAACAGTGCTATATTTGAAGGAGTAGATGATAAATATCGGCGCTCGTGTTTATCTCTAACCCCTGACTGTAGTTACCCACTAATGGGTGTTTTTAATTTTATATTCGTATGAAAATGCGAACTAGGACAAATTAAAAACATTTGTTTCAAACATTTGTTTACATTGTGTTGACATTTTGTCCGCCAGAACGTAATTTTAAAACGTTCGTTTAAAAAGGGTTAATTATGGTTAGTAAGTTGGATACAAAAACTCGCATTCTCGATGCAGCCGAAAGCTTGTTCGCTGAACATGGGTTTTCAGATACTTCTTTACGCTTGATAACTACACGAGCAAGTGTGAATTTGGCATCGGTTAATTATCATTTTGGTTCTAAGAAAGAATTGATTCAGGCGGTTATCGCCCGACATCTCGAACTCTTCATGCCCCTGCTGAATGAAAAGTTAACCGCCTTATGTGCACAAGCTGAAAAACCATCGTTGTTAGATGTGTTTAACAGTTTTGTTGATCCGCTATTAGCGTTAGAGAAGCAAAGTAAAAATGGTACGGTGATCTTTATGCAATTACTTGGTCGAAGTTATACCGATCAGCAAGGGCATTTACGTTGGTATACCACAACGCATTACGGTGAAGTCTTAGCCAACATAACTAAGGCTTTATTGAAAGCGAACCCAACGTTGTCATCGCAAGAATTGTTTTGGCGATTACATTTTACCTTGGGTACGGCGGTATTTACGATGAGCTCAAGTGGCGCATTGATGGATATTGCTAAAGCAGATTTTAATCAAGATATTGATGTCGAGGGGCTAATTCGTAAAGTGATCCCTTATTTGGCATCGGGAATGAATACCTCAACAGAAACTACAAACATGTAGATGCAATATAGTTATTTGGTTGTTGTAGAGACAGCATCAGAATAGTGAAACAAAAGGAAATAGTTATGAGCGCAATGAGTGAGTTTAGAAAGAAGAATATCACAGCACCATTATTTAAAGTGTTTAAGAGCATCTTGCCACCGCTTTCGCAAACAGAGCAGGAAGCAATGGAATCTGGTAGTGTGTGGTGGGATGGTGATTTATTCGCAGGTAGCCCTGATTGGAATAAAATGCTTAGCTACCCAACGCCTAAGCTGAATAAAGATGAACAAAGCTTTATTGATAACGAACTTAAAACATTAATGTCGATGCTGGATGATTATAAAATCGTTCATGAAGATCGTGATTTACCAAAACCAGTTTGGGATTTCATTAAATCTAAAGGTTTCTTTGCGCTTATCATTCCAAAAGAATACGGCGGTAAAGCATTCTCTGCTTACGCTAACTCAACAATTGTAACAACGATTGCAACGCGTAGTTTATCGACTGCAGTAACAGTAATGGTACCTAACTCATTAGGTCCTGGTGAATTACTTGCACATTACGGTACACAAGCAGAAAAAGATCGTTGGTTACCAGGTCTAGCAGACGGTACAGAAGTACCATGTTTCGCACTGACTGGTCCTGAAGCGGGTTCTGATGCTGGTGGTATTCCAGATATGGGTCGCGTTGTTAAAGAACAATTTGAAGGTAAAGAAACGCTTGGTATCCGCGTATCGTGGAGCAAGCGTTATATTACCCTAGCACCTGTTGCGACTGTACTTGGTCTGGCATTTAAACTGCAAGATCCGGATGCTCTACTGGGTGATAAAGTTGATATTGGTATTACGTGTGCATTAATCCCAACGTCACACGAAGGTGTTGTAATTGGCGACCGTCACTTCCCAATGGGTCTCGCATTCATGAATGGCACGACTTATGGTGAAGATGTATTCATTCCTATGGATTGGGTTATTGGTGGCGCACCTATGGTTGGTAAAGGCTGGCGTATGCTGGTTGAATGTCTCTCTGCTGGTCGTGGTATTTCTTTACCTGCGCTGGGCAGTGCTTGTGGCCATTTAACTGCGCGTATGACGGGTGCTTACTCATACGTACGTAAACAGTTTGGTTTATCAATTGGTAAATTTGAAGGTGTGCAAGAGTCTCTGGCTCGTATTGGTGGTCTAACTTACCAACTTGAAGCAGCACGTAAATTTACCACAGGTGCACTAGATCTTGGTCAAAGTCCTGCGGTTGTTACGGCAATATCTAAATACCACATGACTGAAATGGCGCGTACTGTTATTGATGATGCACTTGATATACAAGCTGGTAGCGGTATTCAGTGTGGTCCTAAGAACTATTTAGCCAGCGCTTACTGGGGTATTCCGGTCGCTATTACGGTTGAGGGTGCAAATATCCTTACGCGTAACCTAATGATCTTCGGTCAAGGTGCTACACGTTGTCACCCATATGTACTTGGTGAATTACAAGCGGCTGCAAATCCAAATGAAAAAGAAGGATTAGAGCAATTTGACGAATTACTGTTTAAGCATATTGCCTTTGGTACGAAAAACTTCTTTGGCGCGCTAGGTCAAGGTCTAACTGGTGGTTTATTAAATTCTGCGCCAGTATCGGGTCCTACCAAGAAATATTACAAGCAACTTACGCGTATGAGCAAAGCATTAGCACTGTGTGCTGATGTTTCTATGCTAGTGCTTGGTGGTGATTTGAAACGTCGTGAAATGATTTCGGCACGTTTAGGTGATGTACTAAGTAACTTGTACCTTGCATCTGCAACATTGAAACATTTTGAAGAGCAAGGTCGTCAAGCTGAAGATCTACCTATGTTGTCTTGGGCTATCGAACGTAACTTGTATGAAATTGGTAAAGCATTTTCTGGTTTCTTCCAAAACTTCGGTCACAAAGCGATTGCTAATACGCTTAAAGTGGTGGTATTCCCATTCGGCATCAGCTACAAAATGCCTGCTGATGATATCGCAAAAGCAATTTGTAAAGTACTGCTTAAACCAAGCGAAGCGCGTGACCGTCTGACACACCTTTGTTATGTTGGTGACAAGAACGATGCAAACACGGCAATGTTCGAAATGGAATCTGCGTTCCAAGCTATGTATAAAGTGGAACCAATCGAGAAGAAGATTGCGATTGCAGCAGCGAAAGGTACTATGCCACGTAAGTTAGCGGCGAAAGTTGCTGCGCCACTTGCGGTTGAAAAAGGTATCATTACCCAAGTTGAAGCAGATGAGTTATTAGCTGCTGATGAACTACGTTTTGCTGCGATTAGCGTTGACTCATTCACACCAGAAGAGTTTGCGGGTATTTCAAAAGTAATAAAAGACGATAAAGTAGCTTAAGTTTTAACTGAGCAACTATTTAAAATCTAGCCTACGGGTTAGATTTTAAATAAATAATAATAAAAACCGAGACTGCTATCTTATATAGTCGCCTCGGTTTTTTTATGTCTGAATCAAAAAATACTTATTTGATTGTTAGGATCTTGCAGGTGTTTGTTGAACCAACAGTATCCATTTTATCACCTAATGTAAATAAGATGATATCGCCGGTTTTCAGTTGGCCTGTTGCTTTCAGCACTGCGTAAGCACCCTCTACGATCTGCTCTTGCGATAAACCTTCAGTGCAAAACTGTAAGGGTGTTACACCACGGTAAAGCGCTGTCGCATTCAATGTTTTCTGATGTGGAGACAAGCAGAAGATAGGTAACCCCGAACTGATGCGTGACATCAATAATGGCGTAGTTCCGGATTCACTTAATGCCACAATCGCTTTTACGCCTTTTAAGTGGTTTGCAGCATACATAGTCGACATGGCAATTGTTTCTTCAATTGAATCGAATGTATATTCAATACGGTGGTTTGATACATTGATGCTTGGGTGTGTTTCAGCGCCTAGGCATACTTCGGCCATCGCTTTCACTGTTTCGACTGGGAAATCTCCCGCCGCAGTCTCTGCAGATAACATGACAGCATCTGTACCATCAAGCACCGCATTCGCTACGTCCATCACTTCTGCACGTGTCGGCATTGGGCTGGTGATCATTGATTCCATCATTTGTGTTGCAGTGATCACAACACGGTTATATTTACGCGATAAATTGATGAGAGATTTCTGTACACCCACAAGTGCCGCATCGCCAATCTCAACGCCTAGATCGCCACGTGCGACCATAATAGCATCAGATGCTAGGATGATATCTATCATGCTTTCTTCTGTCGCTACCGTCTCTGCACGCTCTACTTTGGCACAGATTTTAGCATTCGAACCCGCAGCACGAACAAGTTCACGGGCATAATGGATATCACTGCCGTTACGTGGGAAAGACACTGCAATAAAGTCTACGTCAATTTTAGCCGCCGTAATAATGTCTGCTTTATCTTTGTCGGTAAGCGCGTCAGCAGATAAACCACCGCCTTGTTTGTTGATACCTTTGTTATTGGATAACGGGCCCGCTACTGTTACTTCAGTGTGGATCTGTTTACCTTTAATTTCGATTACTTTTAATTGTACGCGGCCATCGTCAAGTAGTAGTACATCACCCGCGAATACATCTTTTGATAATTCAGGGTAATCGATACTAACGCGCTCTTGGTTACCCGCCGTTTTATCAAAGTCTGCATCTAGACAGAATTTATCACCAATGTTTAATTGGATCTTCCCGTCTGTGAATTTAGATACACGGATCTTAGGACCTTGTAAGTCACCTAAAATAGCCACGTGTTTATTGTGTTTTTTAGCGATTGCACGAACGTCTTTGGCACGCTTGATGTGGTCTTCGGCGTTGCCGTGAGAAAAATTCATGCGAACCATATTGGCACCGGCAAGAATTATCTTTTCTAAATTATTATCACGATCTGTTGCTGGACCTAAGGTGGTTACAATTTTAGTTCGACGTAACATGATTACTCCAAATGATTTATGAGATGATTTTAGTTAATCTACTCTGTCAGACAAGTGGTGATCTAAAACAGCATTAGTATGTCGAGGTTTGATTACCGTTTGGTGACAAGAATATGTAAAAAGTGACAGGTAAAAAAATGGCCACTTAATGTGGCCATTTGTTATTCATCTATTTTGTTAAAGCGCGAATCTTTAATCGCAGACTTAACTTTCTTCAAGTTCTCTCGGAATTTATCACCGCGACGTAATGTGAAGCCTGTGGCGAGTACGTCTACCAGTACTAACTGCGCGACACGTGATGCCATTGGCATATAAACATCGGTGTCTTCTAACACATCGAGTGAAATAACCAAGTTGCAATATTTTGCGAGCGGTGAATTTTCCGCGGTGATACCAATCACGATAGCATCATTTTCACGGGCTAGTTTTGCGACATCAACCATACTTTTAGTTCGGCCAGTATGTGAGAATAAAACCACGACCGAATCTTCGGTACTGTTAATTACGCTCATACGTTGCATCATGATGTCATCAAAACAAATGACGGGTACGTTAAAGCGGAAAAATTTATTTTCAGCATCACGCGCGACAGAAGCCGATGCGCCTAAACCAAAGAAAGAGATCTGTTTGGCTTGGATCAGAAGATCAACTGCTTTGTTAACGAGTTCTGGATCTAAACTGTTTTTTGCTGAGTCTAAATGAGCGATGGTCGATTCAAAGATCTTGTTGGTATAAACTTCCGGACCATCATTGGCCTCTACGTGTCTGTTCACGTACGGCGTACCGTTAGCCAAGCTTTGCGCTAAATGTAATTTAAAATCTGGGTAACCTTTGGTGTCTAAACGGCGGCAAAAACGATTTACTGTCGGTTCACTTACATCTGCCACTTTGGCAAGTGTCGCAATACTTGAATGAATAGCAGATTGCGGAGATTCGAGAATAACATCAGCAACCTTTTTTTCAGACTTACTGAATATTTCTAAATTTTGGATGATTCTTTCGAGCATACTCATGATTTTCCCCTGGCAAGCTCCGCAATGGGCGCATGATAAAGTAATGTAAGGTAAATGCGAATCTGTAGCAGCATTATAAACCTTGTTGGATATTTATTACGGAAATTATGTAAAAAATATGAAGTAAGTCGAACTATTATTACATTTTTTACTTATGTTTAGCATCGTCACGGTGATTTTTGTGACTTTATTACGGTTAAAATGGCTTAAACAGCATGAATATAGTGTTAATGCCGATTTTACAGGCGAAAAGTATGTATTTTTATAACTAATTATAGTCGTAATATTTTTCAAAATAGTAATAAAATTGCATAAACGATCATGTGCTATACCTACAGTAAGCAATATTCATTAATCAGGGAGTATTCTATGATCAGTACCTTTGATATGTTTAGTATCGGTATTGGACCATCGAGTTCACATACTGTTGGCCCTATGCGCGCCGCATTTGATTTTTTACAACACCTCAAAGCATTGGATAACCGCGAGTCGATAGTCGGTGTAAATGCAGAACTATTTGGTTCGTTAGGGCAAACCGGGATTGGTCATGGCAGTGATATTGCGGTGATCTTAGGTTTAGCAGGTTATGAGCCGGATAAAATAGACTCGGAACAAGTTGCGTCAATATTGAAGGAGATAGATGAGCAACAAGGCATCAGTATGAGTGGCATTGGTTTTATTCCTTTTAATCGAGCCGAGAGTATTGTATTGCATCAGCGTAAAACGTTGCCTTATCACAGCAATGCGATGACGATAGTAGCATTAAGTAAAGATAGCATCGTGTTAACGAAAACTTATTATTCGATTGGTGGTGGTTTTATTCTTGATCATGAGCATATTGATAACCCTTTGGAAGTCAATGCAGCGATCCCGCCAAAATATAAATTTGATAGTGCCGATGAGCTTCTCGTTACTTGTCGCTTACACGGATTATCTATCGCTAAACTCATGTATGAAAATGAACGACAATTAAATACCGATGAGGTTATTAATAAAAAACTATTACAGCTCCATGACATCATGGTGGACTGTATTCATCGTGGTTGCCGTAATGAAGGTATTTTACCCGGAGGTTTAAAGGTACGACGCCGCGCGCCTGGATTGTTTAAGAAACTACAGGCACCTGATGCCAAGGATGATACTTTCCATGGTATGGACTTTGTTAATATGTATGCGATGGCGGTGAATGAAGAAAACGCCGCAGGTGGACGAGTTGTGACGGCGCCGACCAATGGTGCTGCCGGTATTATTCCTGCGGTAATGTATTTTTATGATCAGTTTGTGAGTCCATTAACGGAAGATAAAATTAAGACCTACCTACTTACCTGTGCGGCCATTGGCACCTTATATAAGAAAAATGCCTCTATTTCTGGTGCCGAAGTGGGTTGTCAGGGGGAAGTCGGCGTTGCTTGTTCTATGGCTGCCGCAGGGTTGACCGCAATAAGAGGTGGGACGCTAGAGCAAGTTGAACACGCTGCCGAAATAGGGATGGAACATAATTTGGGATTGACTTGTGATCCTGTTGCGGGTTTGGTGCAGATCCCGTGTATTGAACGTAATGCCATAGGTGCCGTGAAAGCGATTAATGCGTCGCGTATGGCGCGTATGGGTACAGGAGACCATAAGGTGTCGCTTGATCAAGTGATTAAAACCATGAAAGCCACAGGTGATGATATGAAAAGTAAGTATAAAGAGACATCGAGAGGCGGTTTAGCGATTAATGTCACGGTTTGTTAATGAGTGTTCGCATATTAAGAGGTGCTAAGTAAGCAGTATTAATCAGATCGCTGAATTACGATTTGAAAGACATACCAAGCGTAGCGAAAGATCCGCGAGTACGGCCTAACTTGTCATAGGTAATATTGTTACGTGAGCGACTACGGATAATGATATCGGTTAGTCGTTTGGTATTACGCAGATTGAGCTCAATGAGTTTACCATTCACGTCATTCAATTCTTGGCATTGAGAGAGTTCGGTTTCAATTTGTTGTTTTTGAGCAAGATAGGTAGTCAGTAATGCTGCAGCATCCGCATGCTGACTGATTTTTACATCGAGCTCGGCAATTTGGGTTATCTGCTGCTGTTTTTTTTGACTGAGCTTTTCTAAAGCTGTGACATCTCGTGACTCTAGCGCTGATCTTTCAGCGGTTAATAGAGTCAGTAACTGTTCTATATAAGAAACTTGTAAACCAAGTAATTCAGGTAATGTTGTTATTGTCATCTGTATTTACAATGTACTGGTTATGCGAGTAAAGATTCGAAGCTAGACATGTTCTTTGCTAATTTATTCGCATCTATTTGATAGCTACCATCGGCAATGGCTTTTTTCAAACTTTCAACTTTCGACTCGTTAACGGGTGTACCTTGAGCTAAATCATGTTCCATAGCGGTCAAACTTTTGGCTTGTGATGTAATGTTAACCGAGTCACCTTGTGCTATTCGTTGCGGTGAAGCTTGAACAGAATTACCCGCGCGAACGTTGGCTTTCTGCTGCGCACTTCGCGCTTGGTCCAGCTGGAGACTACGATTATTTAAATTGGTTAAATTTATGGCCATTTTTCTGTACCTATTGAATAGTAAACAGGTGTACTAAAATATTATCGACGCATGACAATAAAACTTTAGCATAATTTAATAGTTTATTTGGACGATACCTGCTGCTTGGACAACACCTGAAACAATTCGTTTCGATTTACTGTTACGTACCTTGATCTTTTCACCCAGAATGCCGTTAGCCAAAGCTATACCATCAGTTTTTACGGTTAGATTTCCAACTGAACTGGTAATTGTAACGTTTTCGCCTTTACACACAAGACAAATATCGCGTGTTGAGATCATTTGAGCATTCGACAGTTGCCTTTTTAAGCGCGCGTTATTAACAAAAGCTAAATCTGAAATATAACCAGAGCGTAATAATACCCGGTTCATATATTCAATTTTAGTATTGTGTTGAGTTAATAGGCTACCTTTTGATAAAGGTCGGTTACTAACCACGACCGGTACTAGTCGAATAATCTTTATCTGCACATGAAGTTGCCAATTATCAGTGCTATCACAACGTATCTTCACAGTCGCTGAACGTTGTAAGCTTTTATTGCCGACTAACTCTGCTGATATATTACCTTTACACTGACTAACTGTTATTCTGCGGTCAATTTTGGTTACTTCTATGCTCACTCTTTCATTTTCAGAGGTAAATAGTTGCGCTTTGATAAAAGATTCCGCAAACTTCTCAAGCGCTTGATGTTTATCTGTTGTTGCGTGAGCAAGTGGACTATAACTAACTACACTGAAACAATAGAACAGCAGTAACGATAAAATATATTTAAGCATTTTGGTTTCTAAGCCGATATAAGATTAAAGACTACGTATAAAACGATTTAAGAGCCAATATTTTGACTGCTTAACGCGTAGGCTATCAATTAAAATGAATAATACAGTGGTAAAGCAATATTTAAGCCACCTTGATAATAAGCTACATTTACCTGGGGATGGATAATGGCAGGATTACTCGATACGGTCAATCAACGCACACAGTTGGTAGGACAAAACCGTCTAGAATTACTTATGTTTCGTTTAAACGGGCGTCAGCGTTTTGGTATCAATGTATTTAAGGTAAAAGAAGTACTGCAATGTCCACACCTCACAATTTTACCTAAGCTGAATAGCGTTGTTCGCGGTGTTGCCCATATTCGTGGTAAGACTATTTCCGTGATTGACTTAAGCTTGGCGACGGGCGGTCGTCCTATTGAGGATTTAAGCAAAGCGTTTATTATTATTTCTGAATATAATCGTTCAATACAGGGGTTTTTAGTCGGTGGCGTTGAACGTATTATTAATATTAACTGGGAAGCCATTTTACCGCCGCCAAAAGGTACAGGTAAATTTAGTTATTTAACGGCCGTTACAGAGGTCGATAACGAGTTAGTAGAAATACTTGATGTGGAAAAAATCCTGCATGAAGTGGCACCGGTAAAAACGGATGTCAGTGCTGAAATTTTAGCATCAGCCACGGAAATCGATAAGAAAGCTATAGAAAAAGTGATCCTGGTTGTGGATGATTCAAGTGTGGCGCGTAACCAGATCAAAAAAGCCGTTTCTGATCTTGGTTTTAAGATAGTATTAGCCAAAGATGGTCGTGATGGTTTAAATCAGTTACGGAAAATGGCATTAGACGCACCTATCTCCGATCTGGTTGCTTTAATGATTTCGGATATCGAAATGCCGGTAATGGATGGTTATACCTTGACTGCGGAAGTCCGAAATGATCCGAAATTAAGTGATTTGTACGTTATCTTGCATACCTCATTAAGTGGTGTATTTAATCAGGCGATGGTGGAAAAAGTAGGAGCGAACGACTTTATTGCCAAATTTAATCCGGATGAGCTAGCGGGTGCGGTATTAAAGGCATTAAAAGCAGCTGACCCTAGCTAAGTGTTCTGTAATATTGAATACATATATTTTAAAATAGAAAGTGAGTAAAATAGTGCAAACATTGTCAAATGAAGTTTATACCCGTTTTAGTGAATTTCTTGAGATTCAGTGCGGTATTGTATTAGGGCAAAATAAACAATATTTAGTTAAAAGTCGTTTATTGCCACTATTGGCAAAACATAAGATGACAAATTTAACTGAGCTAGTACAAAAATCGATGACCATGTTAGCGCGGGATTTACGTAATGATGTTGTTGATGCGATGACCACCAATGAAACGTTATGGTTTCGTGACGTGTATCCGTTTGAATATTTACAAGCTAAGCTCTTACCTGAGTTTATCAATAAAGGTCAGCCAGTAAAAATATGGTCAGCGGCATCGTCGTCTGGCCAAGAACCGTTTTCAATTGCGATGTCAGCGATTGAAACGCAGGAAAAGCTCAAGCGTTTAGTGAAGCCTAATGTACAAATTGTCGGTACGGATATTTCACCAACCATGATTAAGTACTGTAAAGAAGGTATTTATGACCGTTTGGCACTTGGCCGGGGTTTATCTCCTGAACGTAAACGTCAGTTCTTTACGATATTACCTGATGATAAAATGCAGGTGAATCGAGACGTCCAGCAATTAACATCGTTTCGTGAAATAAATTTGTTAGAAAGTTATGCTTTGTTGGGCAAATTCGATATCATTTTTTGCCGTAATGTCCTTATTTACTTTTCACCAAAAATTAAAAGTCAGATCCTTAATCAATTTGCCGATTCATTAAAACCCGGCGGTTACTTATTTTTGGGCGCATCAGAATCCTTGACGGGATTAACGGATAAGTTTGAAATGATCCGTTGTAACCCTGGTATCGTATATAGACTTAAATAGCCTATTTTACTACAAGTTAACGTATGAACATGGATGTTCATTTATTGGCGGTGTCTGGCTCTCATACAGCGTCAAAAAACTGTTTTTGTCGTTTCACTGTACGACCTTACCCACAATAAATATTTACAAAGTCTATACCCACCTTTTTATTTAATCTTAAGTTGTTGATTTTAAATTATTTACATCCTATCCCACTATGATTTAAATAAAACCACCCTGTCGAATATCTTTTTGGCACATATGTTGCTTTTATAATTTGTATCATCGTAATTGTCATACGATTGATTACGATATAAATGTATAGGAGGCGTTCATGGCGATTAATTTTGATAATGCATTAGGTATACACCAATATACTCTCGGCGTAAGAGAACGCCGTGCCGAAGTGTTGGCCAGTAATATTGCCAATGCCGACACTCCGGGTTTTAAAGCAAGAGACTTAAGCTTTAAAGATGCCCTTGCTAGTGCAACCCAAGGTCGTAGTTTTAATTTATCAAAAACTAGTGAACGTCATATATCAGGTGGCCGGGGTATGGCTTCTGATGTCCGATATAGAGTCCCTAATCAACCTGATACAGGGGACGGGAATACCGTAGATGTGCAAATTGAACGTACTAGCTTTATGCAAAATAGCATGGAGTATCAGGCATCATTATCATTCTTAAGCAGTAAAATTCAAACTATGCGCAAGGCAATTAAAGGACAATAATTATGAGTTTATTTCGAGTCTTTGACATTGCTGGGTCGGCAATGAGTGCACAATCGGTGCGTTTAAATACCACCGCGAGTAACCTTGCTAATGCAAATAGTGTGAGTAGTAGCGCTGGTGAAACCTATAGAGCACGCTATCCTATTTTCCAAGCGCAATTAGATCAAGCTAATTTCGCACAAAATGAGGCAGTTGGCGTGAATGTTGCAGGGATTGTAGAGAGTGATGCACCATTAGTTAATGAATATAATCCAAACCATCCATTAGCTGACGAAAATGGTTATGTATATCGTCCGAATGTAAACATAATGGAAGAGATGGCAAACATGATTAGCGCATCTCGTTCATACCAGACTAACGTGCAAATAGCTGATTCAGCTAGGAAAATGTTAAGTAAGACATTGGCGTTAGGTCAGGGTTCATAGAGGGTATTTGGTTGTGACGACAATTAACAATAGTAATAATGTAGCTGACTTTAGCAGTCAGTTTAAAACTGAAAAAAGGGATGCGGCAGAGCAAGCGGCAGAGACTACCCGCAAAGAACTTGGTCAAGAAGACTTTTTTTCCTTGCTAACACAAGAACTGGCTTATCAAGACCCGTTCAAACCCGTAGAAAATTCAGAGATGGTGGCGCAGATGGCGTCATTCACTACCGCTGATGGTATTGCTAAAATGGGCAGCAAGTTTGAGCAGTTAACTGCAATTATGAGCTCAAACCAAGCGTTACAAGCTTCTAGTCTTGTGGGTACTAAGGTATTAGCACCAGCATCGTCAGCATTTTTATCTGCCGGCGAAAACGTGTCAGGGCGTATTGAGTTACCCCAGAGTGCGCCTAATTTACGCTTGCAAATTAGCAATCAAGTCGGTGAGGTGATTAACGTTATTAATTTGGGTGAGCAAAAAAGGGGGGCTGTGGCTTTTGAGTGGGACGGCACAGACATGAACGGCAATAAAGTGGCGGAAGGAAATTACCGCTTAAAAGCATCGGCGTCGATAGACGGCAATGCACAAGATCTTAAAGTCTCAAGTTTCCAGCATGTTGAAAGTGTCAACATTGGTAATACCGGCGGCGGTATTATTCTGAACTTGAAAGGAATGGGCAGTCTGCCACTGAGTCAAGCAACCGAAATTGCTGGTACTAAAACCTAATAAATTTATTGAATAAGGAAGTCTTATGTCATTTAACATCGCCTTGAGTGGGATCAACGCTGCTCAGAAAGACCTTAATACCACGGCAAATAACATTGCTAACGTTAACACCACTGGTTTTAAAGAGTCTCGCGCTGAGTTTGGCGATGTTTATGCAACATCGATTTTCTCAAATGCAAAAACCTCTGTTGGTAATGGTGTGGCGACATCCCATATTGCGCAACAGTTCCAGCAAGGTAGCTTGAATTTTACCGAAAATTCGCTTGATTTAGCGATTAACGGTAATGGTTTTTTTGTTATGTCTGATGGTATGGAATCTATGGATCGTAACTATACGCGTGCTGGGGCGTTTAAACTGGATGCAAATAGTTTTGTCATTAACTCGGCGGGTAGTTATCTGCAAGTTTATGATGTTAATGATGACGGATCACCAAAAGCGGTGAGTATGGCGTCAACAAAACCGCTACAAATACCTGATACCGCGGGTGTGCCTGAATCAACGAGCAACGTTGATATAACGATGAATTTACCGGCGACATCACCTTCATTAGACCCCACTAAATTTGATCCTATTGATAGCGGAACTTATACCGCTGCGACCTCTGTCTCTATTTACGATTCGTTAGGTGAATCACATACTTTATCAACTTATTATGTCAAAGATGGTACCGCGGGGGCGCCTGCTAATTCCTGGTTGGAATTCAACTATGTGGATGATCAACCTGTTGATCTTGTTGGCGGGCAGGCTGTCGCTGCGGCTCCGGGAACACCGGTAAAACCGTTAGCAATGCAATTGACGTTTGATTCATCGGGTTTATTGCAACAGCAAACACCTGCGATCGCAGAAACCGTGCCGCTGGGGGGGGTCTTAACCAATGGTGCGGATACCACTCAGACGATTAAACTTAATATTAATAACCCGACTCAGTTTGCGTCTGCGTTTGAAGTTTCTAAGCTTGAACAAGACGGGGCGACAGTGGGTCGACTAACGGGGATTGATATTGGTCCGGATGGTATGGTCGCGGCGAGTTACAGTAATGGACGTAACGACAAACTGGGGATGATTGCGATGGCTAAGTTCGCCAATGAACAAGGCTTAAGCCAGACGGGCGATACGGGCTGGCGTGCATCACAACTGTCGGGCGCTGCGATTGCTGGCGAAGCCAACTCTGGTACCTTTGGTAAAATTAATTCATCAGCACTAGAGCAATCCAATGTTAACTTGACCAGTGAGCTGGTTAACTTAATTACGGCACAGCGTAACTACCAAGCCAACTCAAGAACGTTAGAGGTGAACTCTAAATTACAAGATACGATATTACAGATCCGTTAATGAAACGGGCTAGTAAGCCATATAACAAGCGGAATTATTCGACATGGGATTCACCGCAGAGGTACATTTTTTGATAAAAGCCAATCCTATTTAGGGTGGCTTTTTCATTTTGGCACTTTAATTGCTTTATTATTGGTATTAGATGGGTAATTAACAATTTCAACGAAAAGTGACAGAGGATTGACGAATGGACAATATGCTTTATATCTCGATGTCGGGTGCCAAAGAAAATATGAATGCATTGGCTATTCATGCCAATAACCTGGCCAATGTCAATACACATGGCTTTAAGGCTGATTTTGAACAAGCGCGTTCAATGCAAGCTTTTGGTGAAGGCCTGCCAACCCGTGTATTTGCTATTACCGAAAGTCCTGGGCAAGACTTTACGGGAGGGGCGCTACAACAAACGGGTAATGCACTCGATGTTGCACTCCAAGGCGACGGTTGGCTAAGCGTGTTGGATGATAAGAACAAGGAAGGCTATACCCGTAGCGGCAGTTTGCACATGAGTGCGACTGGCGAGTTATTGACATCGTCAGGCCGTTCTGTACTTGGTGTAAATGGTCCTATCGTGATCCCTGTACCCGTTGAACAAATAAAAATCCATGCTGATGGTCGTATCGAGATCCGTCCTCAAGGTGCACCAGCAAATGCATTAGAAGAAGTTGACCAATTAAAATTGGTTAACCCCGATGTACGAAATTTAGTTAAAGGTTATGACGGTCTGTTTCGACAGGCCGATGGTACGCCAGCTATTGTCGACCCTAATGTCCAAGTGATTGGTGGCGCACTTGAAACCAGTAATGTGAGTGCTATTGGTGAGCTCACCGGAATGATTAATCTGCAACGTCAATTTGAAATGCAGATAAAAATGATGAAAACAGCAGAAGAAAATGACAAAGCATCTGATTCGTTGTTACAAATCAGTTAACTTTTCACTGATGAGTCCCCAATAGTATAAATTAGACGAGGAAAGCATTATGAATCCTGCATTATGGATCAGCAAAACCGGCTTAGAAGCACAGCAAGCAAATATTTCAACGATTTCAAATAACTTGGCCAATGCCAGTACTGTTGGTTTTAAGAAAGAGCGTGCGATTTTTGAAGATCTATTGTACCAAGCAATAAATCAGCCGGGTGGCCAATCATCGCAAAATACTAAACTACCGTCTGGGTTAATGGTTGGTTCGGGTGCGCGGGTTGTCGCGATACAAAAAGATCATTCTCAAGGCAATATGTTAACTACGGATAACTCACTGGATTTAATGGTCAGTGGCCGTGGATTTTTCGAAATTGAAATGCCGGATGGCACGACGTCATATACCCGTAACGGTCAATTTACCTTAAATGATGAAGGGATTATCGTGACACCAGGCAGGGGGTATCCATTGCAACCCCAGATCCAAATACCGGCAGACGCACAAACCATTACCGTCTCGGAAGATGGTGAGGTCTCGGTAAGCTTACCTGGTCAAACAGATAACCAGACCGTTGGGCAAATTAATATTTCAGACTTTGTTAATCCCGGTGGATTACAGCCAATTGGACAAAACATGTATATTCAAACAGGTGCTAGTGGTGATCCGGTACAAGGTCTGCCAGGCAATGAAGGTTTGGGTAAATTAGTGCAAGGTGCGATTGAAACATCCAATGTAAACGTGACCGAAGAATTGGTCAACCTGATTGAAAGTCAGCGCGTATACGAAATGAACGCAAAAGTAATATCAGCGGTTGATGAAATGTTAAGTTACACCAATCAACAGCTATAACTTAACGGTTAGCCGTTAAAAATTAATTAATATCATCGAGAATTATAATGCGTAATTTTATCCTTGCCTTGTTTGTTTTTATCCAGCTAACGGGTTGTGCATCATTAGTTAAAGTAAAAGAAAATGTGGTCACTAACAATGAAGACGCGACCAAAACCGAAGATGCGCAAGAGCCTGCAGATGTGGCTGAAACACCACAGCAAGATTCGCCTGATTATGCACCAATTGTACCTGATGATAATCCAGTGCAAGCGAAAGTAACGGGATCGTTATTTAACCCGCTATATAACAATAATATTTTTTCAGATATTAAAGCACGTCGAGTCGGTGACATTATTACGGTGATATTAACAGAATCAACCAGTGCTAAAAAGCAAGCCAGTTCGAATCTAGATAAAGATAATTCATTTAAATTAGATCCAGTCAATCTCGGTGGTGAAGATGTGGTTATTGGCGGTTATACAATTGAAGGCAGTTTAAGCCAAACCAGTTCGTTTTCTGGTAATGGTTCGGCAGACCAGAGTAACAGTTTAGAAGGTAGTATTTCTGTCACCGTAGTGCGTGTGTTACCGAATAATAACTTAGTTATCCGCGGCGAGAAATGGCTAATGCTCAATAACGGTAATGAGTATATCCGTCTTACTGGCTTATTACGTCCACAAGATGTGGATGCGAATAATAAAGTCGATTCTTCTTTGATCGCGAATGCACGTATTCAATACGGTGCAGTAGATGATTTGGGAGAAGCGCAAGTTCAAGGTTGGGCAACTAAATTTCTGAACAGTAGTAAATGGCCTTTCTAATCTCAACCTATGTGTAAATACCATGTTGGTATGACAATTGCGACTTTAGCAATATATCGCCCATTATTTGCAGTTGTCATAATTTGGGCCGTGCTGAAAGACTTAATTAGAATAATGACAACCCTTATACCACAGGTTATTTAGATGAAATTATCAACTCAGATTACATTACAAAAAAACGTATTACTCGGTATGAGTATTATTTTTTTAAGCTTTTTTATGGTCACAATCAATTATGCACATGCTGCACGCATTAAAGATATCAGCTCTGTGCAAGGGGTCCGAGATAACCAATTAATCGGTTATGGTTTAGTAGTTGGTTTACCGGGGACGGGTGAGAAAAGTAATGCGTTTTCGGTACAAAGTTTCAAAACCATGCTGAGTAATTTTGGTATCACTATGCCTGATGGTGCCAAGGTTAAGATCAAAAACGTCGCGCCTGTTGCTGTGAGTGCGATATTACCTGCTTTTACTAAACCAGGACAAACGATAGATGTGACGGTGGCTGCTATCGGCGAAGCCAAGAGCCTACGTGGTGGTTTACTATTGCAAACCTTTTTAAAAGGTGCCGACGGTCAAGTATATGCACTAGCACAAGGTAGCCTGGTTGTCGGTGGTCTCGGCGTCGAAGGTAAAGATGGTTCAAAGGTGATCATTAATACCCCTACCGTGGGCCGTATCAGTAATGGTGCGATTGTTGAGAGAGAAGTTGCTAATCCGTTTGGTGATGGCGATTATCTGACATTTAACTTGCATCGAGGTGATTTTACCAACGCGAAACGTCTTGCTGATTCAATTAATAATCTGGTTGGTCCTAATACGGCTTATCCCATGGATTCGATATCAGTGCGGGTACTGGCGCCACGTGATATTTCTCAGCGTGTTGCTTATCTGTCTACATTGGAAAATCTTGAGCTAAAAATGGCAGACGAATCAGCAAAAATTATCGTTAATTCACGTACCGGCACGATTGTGATTGGCCAAAACGTGAGATTAAAACCTGCAGCGATCACGCACGGCGGTTTAACGGTCACCATTAACGAAACCCAAGATGTGTCACAGCCCAACGCGTTTGCTAACGGTGAAACTGTGGTCACCAATAAATCGACCATTAATGTGACGCAAGAAGATGCGCGTATGTTTAAACTTGATGCGGGTGCGACACTCGATGATTTGATCCGCGCGGTTAATCAGGTTGGTATTGCGCCGGGTGATTTAATGTCAATTTTAGAAGCGCTTAAAGATGCGGGCGCATTAGACGGACAGCTTATTATTATTTAATGGCGTTAAGCTACTTAAGCACTGTCATAACTTATTTTTATGAGCGCTATACCCGGTGATTGGGTATAGCGTTTTTTTGTATTTATTTCATGACATTGCCAGAGTTGGTTTAAGAATTGCATTGTTATATGTAAAGGTTGAGGTTAATACGTTGTTTTGTTTCAAGTTATTGATTGTAATTGTTTTATCAGTGACGGCTTAATGGCGGTAGCGTTCAATTATTAATTAAGTAATACGAATAACTGACTGAAAAATAATAACTATTGAAAATAATAATTGTCGAAAAATAGTAACGGGCTGGGTATGGATAATTCATTTAAAACCAATGTAAGCAGTAACGTCTTAGATACACATAATCTGGATGCTTTACGTAAACGTGCGCTGAATAATGATGAAACGGCATTGAAAGACGTCGCGAAGCAGTTTGAATCATTGTTTACCAATATGTTGATGAAAAGCATGCGTGCCGCGAATGCGGCATTTGAATCTGATAGTCCAATGAATAATAACTACACCCAGTTTTATCGTGATATGCAAGATAAGCAGATGGCGGCTGATATGAGTCAGTCAGGCGGTATGGGGTTAGCAGATGTAATTGTTCGGCAGTTGTCGAATGATGGCGGCAATTATATGCCAGCCTCGTCATTACAAGGGGATACTAACCCATTGCAGAATATTAAAGCCGTGAATAATGCGACAACTGTAGGCAAAGCATTACCGGAAGATAAAGAGGCTGCAGCAGTTGATGAGGAGGGAAAGTCTATTGATGGTGGTAAGCAAGAAAATGCCGCATTTTCGATGGCAGATGAAGCCCGTCCGATGCAATTCAACAGCCCTGAAGAGTTTGTCGCATCATTAGCCCCTTTTGCTGATTTAGTGGCGAAACGCTTGAATGTATCACCTGATGTGTTACTCGCTCAAGCCGCATTAGAAACGGGTTGGGGTAAGAAAGTATCAGCGGATAACAACGGTGGTAGCTCACATAACTTATTCAATATTAAAGCGGATAAACGCTGGGAAGGTGCGACGACCAGTGTCGATACCTTAGAGTTTTCCGACGGTATTGCCAAACGTGAAAAACATCAGTTTAGAAGTTATGAAGACTTCCAATCTAGCTTTAATGATTTTGCTGATTTCTTGCAATCCGGCGATCGTTATAGTGATGCATTACGTAATTCTGCAGATTCGGCACAATTCTTGAATGGTTTACAGAATGCGGGTTATGCAACGGATCCTAACTATGCAGCGAAAATACAAAATGTCATGAAGCATGATGCATTTAAATAACGCTATTAGTAGATCAGTCGCAAACAGTAAATGAATGAATAATCTTATTTCGGAGTGATATTCTGATGGTTGGAGTCGTAATCTGATGGCGAATTTATTACAAATCGGCACATCTGGTGTTTTAGGTCACCAGCAAATGCTTAACACCACAGGTAATAACATTGCGAATGTTAATACGGATGGGTATAGCCGTCAGCGCACTCAGCATAATTCTCAAATTGATAATATGGGCCTTGCTCGCTCTGATACTGGTCGAGAAATTAATCAGTTTGCGCAGGCTGAAGTCTTGCTTGATACCAGTAAATTTAATAATCGTGACAAATTTTTAACAGAAATAACCCGAACCGATCAGGTATTGTCTGATAGCTCGAATAATCTCGGTAGTGGGGTCTCAACATTGTTTGAATCTTTTCATACGCTCAATGACGATCCCACATCATTATCGACTCGGGAGTTAGCGCTCTCCGATGCCAAATCTCTCGTATCCAGTTTTAGTAGTGTTGGTAAACAGCTACAGTCACAGGTGAAAACCGCGAATAATGAGATCACCGCAAAACCGGATTTACTCAACGCCTTGATTAAAGAGATACAAGGATTAAATCAGCTGGTGATGATTGCCAATAATACGTCGCAAGGAGTATCGGGTACCTTACTGGATAAGCGTGATGAGTCGATTAAAGCTCTCGCAAGTGAGATCGATATATCCACGATTGCGAATGATAACAAAAGTATTTCGATAAATTTGATCAGTGGGCAACCTTTAGTCATGCAAAGTAGTGTGAGTCAATTTACCGTGGTAACCAATAATCCAGATACATCAATTAATGAATTAGCCTTGAACATTGACAGTAATCAAATCTTACTGCAAGAAACTGAGCTGGGTGGTACGGTTGGGGCATTATTTTCCTTCCGTGATGAAGCGGTATCTCCGGCGTTACGAGAAATAGGTCAGTTAGCGTTAGGTATTGGTTCTGCGATCAACAGTCAAAATAGAATGGGACTGGATTTAAATGGTCAGTTAGGTAAAGACATTTACGGAATGCCAGGCACTATGGCCCAGGGTTATCATGACAACTCCAATTCTGAACATATGGTAACCTCGACCATAAGACCTACTGAAGGCGGCGCGTTGACGGTGAATCAGTATCAAGTCACGATGACAAGTCCACTTACTTTTGACGTTTATGAGATTAAAGATGGTCAACAAAGTACGAATCCTTTGCCTATCTCCGGTGCTTATCCTGGTCCTGTTACCGTCGATGAACATGGTTTTGATATTGATTTTTCTGCCGCTGTAGGGGGATTCAAAAGTGGTGATAAATTTATTTTGTCGCCAACTTTATTTAATTTTGACGACTACCAAGTTATCGCCTCTCGGCCTGAAGACATAGCCCTGTCTTCGGCGCTGCGTTCGAGCCGTAATACCAATAATATTACAGATAGCCAACTGATTGTCAGTAGCATATTTGATTCTAGTTTATCGTTTTCAAATAATGCTTTAAACATGGCTGCTCCACAAAGCGTGACGGTTAATAACAGCGGTGACTTTGATATTTTTGATGCCAATGGCACATTGTTAGCGACGAGTTCTGGCGCGCTATTGGGATTAGATTTATTGGCTAATTCAGTCCCGCCATTAAATCCTCAAACTGGTTATGAGATTAAAATCAGTGGCAACCCCAATCCTGGAGAAAGCTTCAGCTTACACTACAACAGTAACTCGGCGGGGGATAACAGTAATGGTTTAAAGCTTGCTGGCCTGGAAAGTGAAAATACCTTAAGACAAAATAAGGTGACCAGTGGCGGTAATCAAATGACCATTTCGGAAGGTATTTCTACCCTTATTGCTGGTATTGGTAATAAAACTCGGGCTGCACGTGTTGATCAGTCGGCAAGTGAATCTAAATTAACGCAGAGCCAAAACTGGGTCGAGAGTGTCTCTGGGGTAAATCTTGATGAAGAGGCGGCCAATATGGTGCGTTATGAACAAGCGTATAATGCTTCAGCTCGGGTGGTGAGCATTTCCAAAGAAATATTCGACACTATCTTGAATGCGGCGAGGTAACAACAATGCGATTAACCAATAATCAAATATTTACTCGTTCTATGCAGGATATGTCGAAAGCGCAGCAACGGCTGAATACTGCGCATACCCAGATCACATCTCTGAATAAATATAAAACATCGGCTGATTCACCTGCTGACATTTCTAAGTCGACTTATTTGCATGATGAGATCAATAAAAATACTCAATATCAAAAAAATAGTCTGATGTTAAAAAGTACCTTAGGTTTGGAAGAAGCCACATTAAGCAACATACATACAGCGATGGAGCGAGGTCGAGTCCTGACTATTCGGGCTCTCAATGGTAGCGTTGGTGAGTTGGATCTTAACGCTATTGCGATTGAGATCAACGAAATACAAAAAGAAATTTTCAACCTAGTCAATACCAAAAATGCGAACGGTGATCATATTTTTTCTGGTTCGGCATCTGAAGTGCAATCCTATACCTGGGATGCAAATAAGGCGCAGTATAATTTTCAGGGTAATGAACAAAATAACAAGATCCAGATCGCCAGTAATGTATTTATTCGCAATGGTGATAATGGTCGTGAAATATTTGAATCTGCCCCAGCGCGATTGATTGCTCTGTCCGATAATCTGGTCGGTAATGTCTCTGCCGCTGAGGTTCGGATCATCGATCAGGGCGAATATGATAATTTTCATCGTGATAATTATGACTATGCAATGCCAGCAAATAATATTTTCAAGCTAACGGTTAGTGCGCCAACCATTCCTGGTAATAGCGATACTTATACAATTACAGACAGTGGCAATAATGTGCAGCAAAGCGGCAATTTTATGTCAGATAATATTATTCGGTTCGGTGGTATGGCTATGTCTGCAACAGGAACATCCCCGGGTAGTGTCGACATTATTTTGTCGCCATTGATAAATGAAAATATTTTGAACACCCTAGAGGCATTCAAACAAGTACTGGCTGATACTTCATTAACTAAGTCTGAGTTTCAAGATGGTATTGCGGATGCACAACTTGGTATTGGTAATGCGAAACATGCAGTAATGTCAGTCATTTCCAGTATTGGCGGGCGGAATAATGCCATTGAGCGTATCACGCAATCAAACGAATCATTCAAATTGATTAATCAAGAGGCAATGGCAATTCTTACCGAGACAGATCTTGCCGCGGCAATGACAGATTTAACGAAAGAGCAAAATATTCTCGAAACGAGTTACAAAACTTTCAATAAAATCAACAATCTAAGTCTTTTCAATGCAATGTAAAAGTTGGCATACAAGTTGCCTTTATTAATGGGTAATTGCTTATAGAAGAGCGGGTTTAAGCAATAATAACGAATTGTGGTGTATTGCCATAATTTATTTTGGTATACAGAGGGAAATCTTATGGCTATATATGTAAATACTAACGTTGCGTCGCTAAACTCACAACGGAGCTTATCGAATGCAACCAATGCACTGCAGACTTCTTTTGAACGTTTGTCATCGGGTAAACGGATTAATTCTGCTGCAGATGATGCCGCTGGCCTGCAAATTAGTTCACGTTTAGAAGCTCAGGTTAATGGTTTAAACCAAGCATCTCGAAATGCCAATGATGGTATATCGTTAGCGCAAACGGCTGAGGGAGCATTGGATGAAACCACTAATATGTTGCAACGTATGCGTGTGCTTTCGATTCAATCTGCCAATGGTTCAAATAGTGCAGCGGATCGAGTAGCATTGGATACAGAATTCAGTGAATTAAAAAGTGAAATTGATCGAGTATCAACGGATACTACTTTTGGTGGCATGAAGTTGTTGGATGCAAGTTTTAATACTGATTTTCAAGTCGGTGCTGATGCGAATCAAACGATTAATGTGAAGATAACCATGGATATGGATTCCGCCGGTCTAGGTTTGGCTGCCGATACGCTGACCACTGCTGCGGGTGCTCAAACTGCGATTGCCAATTTAGACAGTGCGATTGCTTCGGTGACCAATGTCCGTGCCGACCTGGGTGCTAAACAAAATCGATTTTCTTCAACCATTCGTAATTTAACGAATATTTCTGAAAATGTATCCGCATCTAAATCACGTATTTTGGATACCGACTTTGCTGCTGAATCAGCAAAACTCGCACAAAATCAGGTTTCTCAACAAGCCGCCAGTACGATGTTAAGTCAAGCGAATCAACAATCTCAAGTGGCGTTATCGCTATTAGGCTAAGAGGGTCTCGCCCTCTGGGGCCTTTTGGGCCGCCTAATAAATTACTGTTACCTATATCTTTATTGATGTAAGCGTATAGGTAAAATATTATGCCTGCCCCTATACTACTCTTAATATAGCTACTACTTCTATTCTTAGTTTCATGCCATCGTATAATTAACGCTGTTTAATGGTGTGTCACGCCCATATTATGCTGCCGCTTAATGTGGCAATAATTTGGCTTATAAATGAAATGGCGACAACATTATAATTTAAAATAACATCATAAATGATAATGTTATTTTAAAACATACTCTTAACTATATGTTGTTGATTTTTAATTATTTGGCACATAGTTTGCTTTATGTTTGAGTATATAAATTAAAATTCTATGTAAGATAGTTTCAGAAGGAATGATAACGTGGCCATATATGTAAACACCAATATAGCATCTTTAAATTCACAACGTAATTTGACGACGGCTACTAATGCGTTACAAACATCATTTGAGCGCTTATCTTCTGGTAAACGTATCAACTCAGCGGCAGATGATGCTGCCGGGTTACAGATTGCTTCGCGCTTAGAAGCACAGGTTAACGGCCTCAATCAGGCAGCTCGAAATGCTAATGATGGTATTTCTCTAGCGCAAACGGCAGAAGGGGCATTAGATGAAAGTACGAACTTGTTGCAACGTATGCGAGTGCTGTCGATTCAGTCGGCGAATGGTTCGAATTCAGTTGCTGACCGCAAAGCTTTAGATACAGAGTTTAAAGAATTGCAGATAGAGATTAATCGTATCTCTGATGATACTACATTCGGTGGCATGAGTTTACTTGATTCGACCTTTGATCAAAATTTCCAGATTGGTGCCGATGCCAATCAAATCATTAATGTAAAAATATCTTTGGATATGGACGCCGCGGGGCTGGGGATTGGTTCTGCAACGAATAATTTGTTAACGATGGCTCAGGCTCAAATCGCGATTGTTAACATCGATAGTGCCATCGCGGCAATAACCAATGTCCGTGCAGATTTGGGTGCTAAACAAAACCGTTTTTCATCCACGATCCGAAATTTAACTAATATTTCTGAGAACGTATCGGCGTCTAAATCACGTATAATGGATGCTGATTTTGCCGCAGAATCAGCAAAACTTGCGCAGAATCAAGTAGCGCAACAAGCTGCAAGTACGATGCTTAGCCAAGCGAATCAACAATCTCAAGTTGCAATGTCGCTATTACAAGGTTAATCACTGCAAGGTTAATCGCATGTTTATTTTGGTTTGAAAGGGCCAAAATAGAATCTCGCCTTTCTTAGCTTCTTCTTGTTTATGCTTACCTTTTTGAACCTTGTTTATTGATTGTTTCGTATTAACGTAGCTTACCTTTGATTTAACACTTCTTCTTTCAGCGTATTTTATATGCTTATCAATAATATAGTCAACTCGATTTAGAATCAATGTTAATTGTAACACCTTGAAAGTTAATGTTTTTATTTTTATTTTTATGTTATTTTGAAAATAAACAGAGAAAAATCAAAATAACTCTAAAGAATGTATTTTTGGTGTCGATAACTTTTATGACAAACAAATAACTAATTAAGAGCAAGGGCTGTATTCCAATCAACAGCAGTCCTTCACAGGATTTCTTTAGGAGACGAATATGGCTGTTTATGTAAATACTAATGTTTCATCTTTAAATGCACAGCGTCAATTGAGTAATGCATCCAATGAGATAGGTAAATCGTTCGAACGTTTATCTTCGGGTAAGCGTATCAACAGTGCGGCAGATGATGCTGCGGGTTTGCAGATCGGCGCGCGTTTAGAATCTCAGGTTAATGGTCTAAACCAGGCTTCACGAAATGCTAATGACGGTATTTCTTTAGCTCAAACCGCAGAGGGTGCGTTAGACGAAACAACGAACATGCTGCAACGTATGCGAGTACTGTCAATTCAATCTGCCAATGGTTCGAATAGCGCAGCGGATCGTGATGCATTGCAACTCGAATTTGGTGAATTAAAAGAAGAAATCAACCGTATTGCCAAAGATACAACGTTTGGTGGTGAGAATTTACTGGACGGTACTTATGATGCAGATATTCAAGTCGGTGCCGATGCCAATCAAACCATCAAATTAAGCATTACATCCAGTATGGGTACTGGTGGTTTAGGTGTGACAGGTGATAACATCAGTACTGCTGCTGGCGCTCAGACCGCAATTGAGAATCTGGATTCAGCGATTGCTTCCGTCACTAATACTCGTGCAGATCTCGGTGCGAAACAAAACCGTTTTTCATCGACCATTCGTAATTTAACCAATATCTCACAAAATGTATCGGCATCGAAATCTCGTATCGTAGATACTGATTTTGCTGCAGAATCGGCAAATCTAGCGCGTGTTCAAGTACAGCAGCAGGCGGCAAGTTCAATGTTGAGTCAAGCGAACCAAACCTCACAAATAGCACTTTCTCTACTTTAATTGAGTAAATAAGTTATTGCCCCGCTCATAGTGGGGCTTTTTTGTCTTCGGAGGTGATGATGTCCACAATTAATACGGCAGATAATAAGATCACGAATTTATATGTTGCTCCTGTTGACACAACCAATGACCCTTCGTTGTCTGCTATAATCGAACCTGAATCCGAGTTAAAGTCACCGATTAAAACGACTGAAACAGATAAAAAACCTTCCAATTCCCCTTGCGATGAAGAGTTGGAACAAAATTTGCTTGAAGCAACGGGAATACTGCAAACACATTTTGATGTGAATAATAAGAAGTTAGACTTTAGTGTGCATGGTGACTCTGGCCGGGTGATAGTGAAAATTATCGATCCCGATAGTGGCGAAATACTTAAAGAACTACCTTCTGAAGTGGTCCTGAAAATGGCTGATAACATTAAACAGTTTCAGGAGGATATATTCAGTAGCAGTGGTCTGTTATTGGATGAAATGGTTTGATAATGGATCAGCGGTAATGATTTTCCTCTGGTATCAATAATTGGTAAAACGTAAGGATATATATGGCTGGTATGACTATGGCGGGCATGGGTTCTGGAATGGACCTTGAGTCGATCATTAAAACATTTGTAACAGCTGAAAAAGCGCCGAAAGAAGCGCGTTTAAATAATAAAGAAATCAGCATTACAACTGAATTATCTGGGGTCGGAACTTTACGTGCGGCCTTGGCTGATTTTCAAAGTATTACCAATAAATTAGGTAATACTGATACCTTTTATCAAAGTAAAACTAATATTCACTATCAGGGTCGCTCAGTTGACTCTAGTGCTGTCCGCCAGGCCGGTGAAAGTAATGCAATATTGCCGATCTCCATTGAAACTAAAGGCGTGGTACCGAAAGGCTCGTTTGATGTTAAGGTGACTAAGTTGGCACAGGGCGCTCGTTTAGAATCTGATTTCATGCCAGACCGTATGGTGAAACTGGGTCAGGGGATCATGTATTTTGATGCCGGTAAGGACAGTTTTGAAGTTAATGTCAATGTGACTGATACGTTACAAGATATTCAGAAAAAAATTAATGAAGCCCCCAATAACTATGGGATCGGCGCCAACATTATTAATTCTGATCTTGGTGCGAAAATGGTTTACACCTCAGATAAAACTGGTGTGGCGAATGATTTAACGGTATTTACCTCTGATTCAAGCTTAGCGATGATCTCCTCGAAGATGGTTGGAAAGGCGGCTAGCGATGCCATTATTGCAATCGACGGCAATATTATTACCCAAGATAGTAACACTTTTACCCACGCGGTTTCAGGGGTCACGATCACTGCCAATAGTTTGACTGAAAATAATGACGTGGTCAATTTTTCCACGGCCACTGACCATGCTGCGGTAAGCGATCTGGTGCATGAATTTATCGATGGTTATAATCGTTTAATTAGTACTATCAATACTCTGACGGATCCAGAAACGGGCTCCCTTAAATTTGATTCAACAGCCCGCAGTGTTAAGCAACAGATGCAGTCGATTACTGGCGGTGTTGTAAATGGGGCGAGTAGTAAGCTAAATACATTATATGCGGCTGGTATTTCCTTAGAAGAGGGCGGGGTCCTGGCGATCAATCCGTTTGGTAGCAATGGTAGTAAATCTGGCGTTCAACGTTTAGATGACGCTGTTAATAATGCGCTGGATGATCTTGGCAAACTGTTTTCCGGTAAGAACGGGGTCGCGGCACAAATTAATGCGGTACTTGATAACAGTTTAAATAATAAAGGCACGATCACTCAGCGCCAGTCACTGCTCAATACTAATTTACGTAGTCTTGAGGACGAGCGCGATAAATTAGATCGCTACATATCCTCTTATGAAAATACATTACGGAAAAAATATACAGCGATGGATAATACCGTGTCGCGCTATAATGCTACCGGTGACTATATTCGTAATGTCTTGGGATAGTCGATAATATAACGAATAATCCCTGACGGGTGAAAACGCAGTTATTCGGGTATGTACACCATTCAATATAAATAATAATTAGGTAAAAATATGAGAGCGAATATCAGACGTTATCAGCAAGTTAGTCGTGAAAGTGGCATTGCTTCTGCGGATAATCATCAAGTGATCTTTATGTTGTTACAGGGGCTGCTTGATTCTGTTGCTGTAGCTAAAGGTTGTATCCTACGTAATGATATCGAAGGTAAAGCCAAAGCGATTAATAAATCTATTAATATTACCTCGGGGTTGATTGACGGTATTAATCATAAAGTGTATCCGGAAATTGGTGAGAATTTTGATGCCTTGTACCGCTATATTCAATTACGGTTGAATGATGCCACGTTAGAACGTGCTGTAGAGCCGTTGGATGAGATCACGACATTGGTTACACCAATTAAAGATGCTTGGTTAAATATTCCACAAGCGGAAAAAATGAAAGTTGCAGCAATGCGTGAACAAACCCGTGGTGCTTAATCATGATTGACTTGAAAGCGGCATTAATGGTGGACATTACTGCGTTATCTGAGCAGGCGAAAGTAGCGTTGCTTACTGGAGACTTTGATAACTGTGATATGTTATTACAGCAGCGTCAGCAATGTATTGAGCAACTGGTTAATTTAACGTCGCCTCTGGCGGCGGACACCGCCGCGTATTTGACGCAGATTATCACTGATGATGCGGCTGAAATAAACAAACTAACGACTGCGAAATTGGAGCTTGAATCACAACAGATGACTACCAAGCGCCATGCCAGATCAATTGATCGTTATCTTGCTATTAAACAATTTTAGGTTGTTCTTATGGAAAATTTAAGTCACAATATTAATTCTCAGATTGCCGCTTTAGAAGGTTTACAACAACAGCATCAGAAGAACTTAAGCCTTGCTCAGGAAATCGATGCTATCTATCAAAATGCACAGCTACCTATCGTTGATCCAACGGCACTCTATGCTGCCAATATGGCTGCTTTTAAGCTGTATATTCCCGATATCCATGCGTCATTTGTCGATTATCAACCAGCCAAATTTGAATTGGCTCAACGCCATGGTGAATTACATTTGGTGGACGTTGAGGACAATATTGTATTGGGTGAGAATTATTATCGTGACGGCTTGATTGATTTTGAAAAATACCGTTTTAATCCACAATTAACTCGCGTCGATTTTTCGGATGAAATTGATAATCCAATTAATTTTGTGCATGTTAAATATATCAATCAGTTAACTAATTTAGTGAGTCAGGTTAACCAACAACATAAGCAAGAACTGATATTACCAGAAGCCGTTAATATGATGGTTTGCTTTGGGTTAGGTTTGGGTTATTACTTACCGCTGATGTTAAGTAAACACCAAGTTAAACGTCTATATATTTATGAACCTGAGCATGATTTTTTCTATGCGAGTTTGTTTACACTCGATTGGGCTGAAATATTACAGCAATTAGATGCTAATAATAGTAGCTTGCATTTATGTTTAGGCGCGAACGAAGATGATTTTTTTGCTGATATATCGAGTGAGCTTATTGCTAAAGGGCGTTATGATTCGACCTTCAGTTTCTGTTATAAGCATTATGCGACTGAGCAGATGGATAAAGCCTTAGAGAAATTTAATAATCAAGCTTATCAGGTTGCTTTTGGTTTTGGTTTTTTTGATGATTCATTATTGGCTTTGGCGCATCAATATCATAATTTGAATAAACATGTGCCACTGTTAGGCAAGGCCGAACCACTACCTGAATGCGCCACATTACCGGTCTTTATCCTGGCTAATGGCCCCTCTCTTGATGAGCATATTGATTACATTATTGCGAACCGTGATAAAGTGCTCCTTGTCAGTTGTGGTACCACCATACGCGCTTTGCATCAGTATGGAATTAAACCTGATTTTCATTTAGAGATGGAGCGCACCCGGACCACACACAGCGTGTTGCAGTCAGTGGGGGATGAGGCTTATCTTAGGTCTATCCCGTTATTAACGTTAAATACCATATCCCCGGATGTATTGGACCTATTTGATCGCCAGCTGATGGCGTTAAAAATGGTGGAGCCATCCACTGAAATCATTATGAATCCAGCATTGGGTTGCGATAATGATAACTTAACCCAGCTGATGTATTGCAACCCCACCGTCGCTAATTTAGCCTTGTCTTTTTTCACTCAGATGGGGTTCAAAAATATTTATTTATTTGGCGTTGATCTTGGTTTTAGCGGTGATGCTCACCACAGTAAAAAAAGTATCTATTACGATCAATCAGGTCAAGATAAGCAATTGTTTAATAAAAAGGCGTTGGCAAATTTAGTCGCACCGGGTAATCATGTTGACCAAGTTGAAACAACCATGATCTTTCAGATGTCGGCAGTTGGCCTGACGGCGTTATTACGCTTAAACCCCGAGGTTAATTGCTATAATCTTGGTCAGGGCATTCGAATTGATAATACTATTCCAACGTATCAAGCGGATATATGTTTACCTGACAGTACGCTAGATAAAGCGTTGTTTGTGGAGCAGATGCTGACGCATTACGCTGTTGATACTCGGGTGTTGGCGCAGCAATACAGTCATATATTACATCAGAATCTATTTTCTGAATTTGTCGACGAGATGCTGGCATTATTACAGCCGTCTGTCGCAGATAGATATGCGGCGTTAGAACAGTTACAACAACAATTTATTTTATTGCACAGTAAGTATGAAACGAAAGATGCCTTTTTAGCCGATATGTTGCGGGGGACCTTGCAACATTGTCATGCCTCAATAATTAAGTTGTTATTGTTACCGGCTAGTGCAGAGCAGGGATTAGTCTATTATCAGCAAGGCATAGCTATTTTTGTTAACTACCTTCAAGAGACCAAAGTTAAGTATAATAAAGAGCTGTTTGAGGCCGATAAAACCGATATGTCGGCAACCTGGCAATAAAGACAAGCCCATTAAGTTGTTTGGATTATGCTCATTGAGAGGTGTGATGGTGGAATATTATCTTTCCTCAGCTATTTTATACTTACGGACAGAGTGAATAAGGACTGTTAATGCGAATTGAATTTATCAGTACGGGTGATGAGGTACTATCAGGGCAAATTGTCGATACCAATGCGGCATGGATATCACAACACTTTTTCCATCAAGGTCGTCAATTCACCCGGCGCCATACGGTGGCGGATGATTTAGACTCGCTTATCGACATCATTACTGAAACCAGCCATCGTGCTGACGTAGTGATCATGAATGGTGGGTTAGGACCAACATCGGATGATTTAAGTGCTGAAGCAGCGGCGAAAGCGATGGGGGTGCCATTAAGCCTATCGCAAAAATGGTATGATCATTTAGTTACTAAATATGCCAAATCTAATCGTACTTTGTCTGTGAGTGATGAAAAACAAGCTTGGTTGCCACAAGGTAGCGAAGTTGTTGATAACCCGGTAGGCACTGCCTGTGGGTTTAGTTTCCAATTTAATCGCGCGCGTTTTTACTTTACCCCTGGGGTACCAAGTGAATTTAAACACATGGTTACCGAGCAAATACTACCCGATATTCAACAACGTTTTACGCCAGTAACAATACCTACTTTAATCAAGATTAAAACCTTTGGTATCTCGGAATCTGTGTTGAATGAACAGCTCTGCGCGTTAAATTTACCTGATACTATCACCTTAGGTTTTCGCGTTGATTTTCCGACAGTGGAGGTCAAGTTATTATCGACACATGTCGCCGATTTACAGAAAGCGAGGTTACAAGTACTTGCTGAGTTAGGTGAGTTTATACTATTTGAAGGCGATGGTTCCTTTGCTCAGTATTTACAACACTTAATGTTAGAAAAAGGCCATACCTTATCCCTTGCGGAATCTTGCACAGGTGGCTTGATTGCCAGCGAATTGATCGCGGTTGCTGGGAGTTCCGGTTACCTTGATTCTAGTCACGTGACGTACAGTAATGAATCTAAATGTCGTTTAGTCAGTGTGAATAAAGCGACGATAGACAAGTATGGTGCAGTATCGATAGCAGTTGCTGCCGAGATGGCACAAGGTGCAATGCGGAATGCAGGCGTTGACTTTGGTATTGCAGTGTCAGGTATTGCCGGTCCGGGGGGCGGGAGTGATGATAAGCCTGTTGGGACTGTGGCATTTGCATTAGCGAGTCATACACATACGGTTAGCCAGTTGTTATTTATTCCGCGTCGGGATCGTCAAGGGATCAGAACTGTTGCGTTATATGTTGCATTAGATATGTTGAGAAGGGAGTTACTGGGTTTAGATTTGGCTGCGGAATTTGGCTCATTAGAGCGCCGTGCCTATTGTGATACTGTGAACAGCTAGTTTGTATCATAGCTTGACCATTATGTGATTAGAATATGTGATTTTTTAGATTATCAAGTCGTCACAGCGTGGTTTGTTACCATTTCTGTTTTGGTTGAAACAGCAGGTCTAATTCATTTTTTTCGTTTTCTTTTTCTTGGCGATCTTTTAAGTCATCTGATGAAGCTTGGGTAAGTTGCTCATTCACCTCATTAAGTAAAGAGACTAGATTTTGTTGTTTGGTGATGAGGGATTCGTTTTTATCATTAATATTATTTAATGTATCAATGCCTTTACGTAGCAATTGTTTACAAGAGCCAAATTGACGCGTTGCACGCGCTTCGTAAGCGCGTTTCAATAAATTATCAATGTTGACGTTCAGTTGCATCAGTTCAAGTTTACGATCTTCAATCACAAAGGTTTGGGTATTTACTTTACTTTTGGCATGCTCTACACGTAACACAGCCCGAATTTTTTTGATTTGTTGCAGTAATACAATCGCCTCTCGATCGGAGTTCGGAGAACGGAACATGTTATCTTCTATCTGTGCCGGCATTTCTTTTAATTGTGCCATTTGGGATTTTACGTTGGTTAAGCGCTGACGTACTTGCGGCAGGCTTGGATCCAGTTGTAATATAGCGGTGAGAGAGTCACGCATGCGACTGTGTAAGACTAGCGTGAGTACTTTACTGTAAGGTAATGATGTTGCATTTATTAGTAATTCTTCAGCATCTTCAATGATTTTCCTATGCTTTATGATTATCAGACGCTTTTCTGTTTCAGCTTTACGCTTGTACTGTAAGATGATGTTATAACCGATCATCAAAAACAGTAGAACAGCAATCGCGATAATCATAAGAGTGAGCTTCATTGTATAATAAACCTAATTTTGCTGCGGTATTAAGATATTACTATAAATACCTTACTTAAGGTAGTATTAAGGTGAAGATACCACCACCAAGTTCCCCCCCATTACTTAGCGATATATGTCCTGTTTGCCCTTTAATTACATGTGCGTTAGCAATTAATCGAGCAAAATATAAACCTAATCCAGTGCGTCCCTGCTTACTGCTTAACTCAGCCATTGAGTTGTGCTGAGCTTGTAACATGCTATCTGGGTAGCCTTCACCATTGTCGGCAATCTCTATTACCAGCTGCTCATTAACGATTTCCGCTGTAACGAGGATCTTGCCTTGGCTATAACGGAGGGCATTGATGAACACGTCGGATAATAAGTAGCTAATTAAATTGTGATCGCAGTACCAAGCCAGGTCGATGTTAATGTTAATGTTAATCTCTATGTTGTTACTGTCGCTGTATAGCTGATTTTTGATGCAAAATTCAGTGAAATAATCAGCAATAAAACATTCAGCAATATTTAATGGTAGCTGCTTGTTGTCATTGCGGTACAAGGAAAGTACTTGGATTAAGCCGCTGTTAAGGCGTAATACTTCATAGTGTAAATCCGCGAGTTTAGCGCCGTGTTTCAGGTCATCTTGCGCAGGGTTAATATCTGCAGACATCGATTCAATTGATTGTAATAACAGGCACAATGAATTTTTCATATCATGTACTGCAGATGTTAGGATCAATGCGTAATCAACTGTGTCTTTGCTTGGTTTAATGTTATCGTCTAAAGGTGTCATCATATCTTTGGTCGGCATAAAAGTAATGTTCCCTAGGATATCTTATTAACAATAAATAACAGTATTCTGCTATTGTTTTGTTAGAATACAATTAATTATTTGGAATATAGAGCACATCACGAATGAAGTTACAGCAATTTAGATACATAGTCGAAGTCCTCAATCACAATTTGAACGTGTCAGCGACAGCAGAAAGTCTTTATACTTCGCAACCAGGCATCAGTAAGCAAGTGCGTATGTTAGAAGATGAACTCGGTGTGCAGATCTTTGAACGTAGTGGTAAACATCTCACTAAAGTGACGCCAGCTGGTAAAGACATTATTCGTATTGCTGCTGATATTCTAGGCAAGGTTGAAAGTATTAAAGCGGTAGCGAGTCAGCACACTCATCCTTCTAAAGGCACGTTAAATATTTCGACAACGCATACTCAAGCGCGCTATGCACTGCCGAAAGTGATTAAAGGTTTTATTGAACGTTATCCTGATGTGTCATTAAACATGCACCAAGGTACGCCGGCACAGATCAGTGATTCGGTTTCTAAGGGTACAGCTGATTTTGCGATTGCGACTGAAGCATTGCATTTATACAGTGACTTGGTGATGTTGCCTTGTTATCACTGGAATCGTTCTATTATCGTAAAACCGGGTCACCCATTAACGAAAGTGGGTAAGATCACGGTTGAAGATATCGCCAAATATTCGCTTGTTACCTACGTATTTGGTTTTACTGGCCGTTCAGAATTAGATTGTGCGTTTGATGCAGCCGGATTAAAGCCTAAAATTGTGTTTACCGCAACGGATGCCGACGTGATCAAAACCTACGTGAAATTAGGTATTGGTGTCGGTGTTTTAGCCACCATGGCATTTGACGATGAAACTGATGATGATTTAGTGCGCATTGATGCAAGTCATTTATTTACATCGAGTACGACTAAAATTGGTTTCCGTAAGGGCACCTTCTTACGCACTTACATGTATGATTTTATGGAACGCTTTGCCCCTCATTTAACGCGAGATGTTGTTGATAAAGCAATTATGCTAAAAACAGCAGAAGAGATTGATGAGATGTTTAAAGAGATCCCGCTACCAACAAGGTAACGAGATTGTATTCACTCGACTAATTCTTTGTGTTTAGCCGAGGATATTTTCAGCCTGCTCTGATTGTCTTTCTGCACCTTGGTAGTCGGTTGCTATATCAAAAATTTGCATTGCAGCTACATGGTTTGGGCGTGATATCGTTTCGCAATAGTAGGAACCCTATGTCGGGTAGAGTGAGTATTTAGACAAATCAGTAATCAAAGGGGTGAAGGAGGGGTAACACCTGTTATTGGGTAATAAGTGCGGATTTTACGGATAAAAAAGCCAGAATAGTGACGAGCACATTCTGGCTTTTTTCGATCTGCACCTAAATGATGTATGTTTATTTAAGCTTGAGTCAGATTAAGTGCAGGTGTGGGCTTTTTTGATATCGCCGACATTAAGTACTTTAATTGCTAAACCACCCAGTGACGTTTCACGATATTTAGCATTCATATCTTTACCCGTTTCGTACATCGTTTCGATAACTTTATCTAACGATACACAAGGCTCGCTCGTACGACGCATAGCCATACGTGAAGCATTGATTGCTTTTACTGCGGCAATCGCGTTACGTTCAATACAAGGTACTTGAACTTGACCACCGACAGGATCACAAGTTAGACCTAGGTTATGCTCCATGCCGATTTCAGCCGCGATACAAACTTGTGCAGGACTCGCACCCATTAATTCAGCAAGACCGGCCGCTGCCATTGAGCATGATACGCCCACTTCACCTTGACAACCTACTTCTGCGCCCGAGATAGATGCATTCGTTTTGTATAGGATACCGACAGCACCCGAAGCAAGGTAAAATTTAGTCTGTTCTTCACGCGTTAGCGGACGAATAAACTTATTGTAATAAGCTAATACTGCTGGAATGATACCGGCGGCGCCGTTAGTTGGTGCCGTTACTACTCGACCACCGGCTGCGTTTTCTTCACTCACTGCAAGTGCAAACATGTTAACCCAATCAATGATAATCATTGGATCTGAGTTAAAACCTTCGGTGGCTTCTAGCTGACGTTTAAGCGCGGCAGCACGACGAGGCACACGTAATGGACCAGCAAGTAAACCTTCTGTTTTACAACCGCGTTCGATAGATTCAGTCATTGCTGTCCAAATGTTAGAAAACGATTGATATATTTCATTTTCACTGCGGAAAGAACGTTCATTTTCTAACATTAATGCACTGATAGATAATGCATTTTCGTTACAGTGTACGACTAATTCAGCGGCGTTGGTAAATGGATATTTAACATCTGCAGTATCACCTTGGGTTAAACCGAAGTTTTCTTCGTCAACGATGAAACCACCACCGGTAGAGTAGTAAGTTTTTGTAAATATTACTTCACCATCGATGTAAGCATGAATTTTCAAACCGTTTTCATGTAGTGGAAGCGGCTCATCAATAAAGTTCATCGCTGAAGCGGGAAAATCAACAGTATGACAATGTAGACCGATTGGTAAACGACGTGTTGTTTCAACACGGTGAATGAACTCTGGGATTGCATCAATATCAACAGTGTCAGGTAAGTTACCTGCTAAACCCATTAAGATAGCAATATCAGTGTGGTGACCTTTACCAGTCAATGATAATGAACCATGCACATCCACTGTGATTTGAGTGACTTCGCGGATCTTCCCTGTCGCTCGTAGATCGTCGATAAATTGTTTGGCAGCTTTCATTGGACCAACAGTATGAGAACTAGATGGACCAATACCAATTTTGTAGATATCGAATACACTGATCATAGTAATTCCTCAGCAGATGCTTAAGTTATATAAGCTTAAATAATTAATTAGCGCGCTAACCGTCTCTGGTCAGGCAGAATAATGGGGGGCTAAACTTTTTTTTAATCCCTCAACTTTTATGTCGCTATGATAGCGATTTAATTCCAAAAAACAACTGTCAATGTAGTAGTTAACGCTGTTATTTAGAGGTGGATCCCATATAACAATTCATTACATTGCAAAAGTGCAGTGTAAAGCTTCATTTTTTTGACTAGTGGGGATATTTTTATGTATAAAGGTAATAAACGCGTGCATTTAACACGCTATTATTACCTTTAATAATTAATGCTTTAGGTAGGATAATCAGTTTTTATTAGTAATGAATAAGCCAATGGTCCACTAACAATAATATAAACAGCACCATTAAATGTATGATTGAAAATTTAAACGTTTGAAACGCTGCTTTTCGTGTGGGCTTGAATTTTAAGCGATAAGCGTAATAAATAAAGCTCAGGCTCAGGATAGTGGAACCTGCAAAATAGAGTAACCCACTGAGTTGAGTCAACCAAGGTAACCAAGTGACAGGTAATAGCAATAGCGTATAAAGCAGTATGAGGGTTTTAGTATACTCAGCACCATGGGTCACAGGTAGCATTGGGATCTTAGCCTTGGCATATTCTTTTTCTTTATGGATCGCCAGCGCCCAAAAATGTGGTGGTGTCCAGATGAAAATAATCATCACCAGCAGTAAAGCTTGGCCTGTCACCTCACCAGTCATTGCCGTCCACCCAAGCAGTGGCGGTGTTGCCCCCGCGAGTCCACCGATGGCAATGTTTTGTGGTGTTGCACGTTTCAAGTACATGGTGTAAATCACCGCATAGCCAATCAGACTGGCAAAGGTTAACCAAGCGGTTAACGCATTTACAAATACAAAAAGTGTCACCATACCAATTATTGCCATGCTCGTGGCAAAGAATAATGCTTTTGGTGTGCTAATGGTATGTTGTACTAATGGCCGCTGGTGGGTTCGGGTCATGATGGCGTCAATACGCTGGTCGAGAATATGGTTGTAGGCTGCGGCGGCTGCAGATAACAGGCCAATACCAACTAATGCCGGTACTAATAAACTGAGCGAGGGTAAGGTGGGTAGCGCAAGGACCATACCGACTAATGCCGTGAGCAGTAATAATGCTACGACTTTAGGTTTGGTTAATTGATAGTAAGCACGCCAGTTGGGTGTAAGCGTTAATATAATGGATTGCGTATTCATAACACCTCTTGCAGTTGCTGTTGGTTGAACCAAAGTAGGGTGACTAAGGTTATAAGTAAGATCGCCGCAACCAGGTTGTGTGCTACTGCGATACCCAGTGGCAGTTGGAACATAACGTTAGCGATGCCTAAGCTGACCTGTAAGCAAAGAATGACAAGCAAGGCTTGGGCAGTTAACCGTATCTTTCTTTCGGGTTGATGTTTGAGTAATTGATAAGCGGTGAGCAACAAGTAAATGCTCGTCACACCTGCCCAGATTCGATGAGTGACATGGATATTGATTCTGGCAACCGTATCTCGCACACCATACTGATAAGTTTCAGCTACTGGACTGAGACTAAATACATCATTGAGATTAAAACGGCTTAACCAGTCGCCGTTACAAATAGGAAATGCAGTACAGACTATGGCGGCGTAATTTGAACTTGTCCAACCGCCGAGTGCAATTTGAATAATGACTATTGGCAGGGCAATGCAACAATATAATTGAACGCGGGCTAATCGTTGCCTATGTATGGGTAATATATTATGGCCGACATCATTTAAAGGGGTGGATAACAGGGTTGCTGCCATGGTGGTTTTAGATAGTCGTAATCGCAATAATACCAGCAAGGCTAAAATACTAAACCCACCAAGCAGGTGGCCCATCACGATAATGGGTTTTAAGTTCATTGTTACTGTCCACATCCCTAACGCAGCTTGAAATAAAACTAATAAAATTAACAAAGTTGCTAATTTAACGTGTTGTTTGCGTTTGCCACAGATAATGAAAATTAGTAAAATTAACGTACCTAATAGTCCTGCTATATAGCGATGTATCATTTCATTCCATGCTTTTTCCGCGTGTAAAGGCTGGTCTGGATAAGCTTGTTGGGCTGACGCAATGTCTTGTGCGTTAGTTGGAACCGTATTAAAGCCATAACAACCGGGCCAGTCAGGGCAACCAAGTCCGGCATCGGTTAAGCGCGTATAAGCCCCGAGTGCAATCACTAAAAAGGCCAGCGCTATTGTCAGGTTGAGCAGTTTCGACATAGACAATCCTTGTTTATTGCAATGCTTACCCTATTTTAGATATTTTAAGTAAGCGCTTTAAATCCTTTAATAACCCTGCGGATACCTTTATTGCAGCGGCTCTATCGGTTGGATATTGATAGTGCATGAAAATATTTCCTAATGGATCAACTAAATATAGCGTATCTGTGGATAATTGCTGTTGGTTTACTGCGCTTAATTGCAATCTTGCTAGGGTTGATATTTCAACGTGATCGCGAGATAAAGGTTCTGGGTGGATGACGGTTTCTGGGTATTTAGTGAGATAGCGCTGTACTCTTTTGCCTTCCACGGCCAGTAACGTATGTACCTGCTGCATTTGCCATAAACTCTGTTGGCATTGTTGGGTGCATTGTTCACCAGGATTATAGAGCAGTAACCATGCTTGAGGTGGCTGTGACATTGTTAGCGGTGGGGATAATAGTTCTCCAGTATTGGTTTTGGCTCCTTGATACCAGTCATTAACGAGCACTAATTTAGCGATTAAAATAGGTGCTATAAATAAACCTAGGATGATGAATAATGGCTTTTTCTGCATGACTAATCCTTATCTTGCATGGGTTTAGATGGTGTTTGATATTTTTTTAACCAGTAGCCACTCGATAGGCTTAACGCAAATGCTAAAGCAAACCATTGGACTGCATACGCCGTATGTTTAGCGGGTGGCATTACCGTTATCGTCCAGGTTTTGCTAAAACCGATGTGAGAATCTGGATTTAGTTGTAATAGTAGTGGATTGAGTGGCATGTTTAGCGTGGTTCGTAGTTGAGGTATATCAGTACGCTGTATAACCAAAGGTCCTTGTGTTGCGGGGGCGATATTCTCACCGAGAAGCAAGGGTGAACCTTGCTGGGCACTTAAAGTACCGTTTAACTGATAATGCCCTGTGAAGTGCGGAATATCAGGTAACGATGAGCGTGTCGCTGGACCCGCTAACCAACCAAGGTTAACAAGAATAGTGTGTTTATCGCTGTGAAAAGGAAGGTATAAATGATAGCCAAACTGTTTCTTGTAAGTTTGATTATCTAATAATATCGGCGCTTCATTATCAAAATAACCATATAAAGATACCTTTCGATGCAAACTGCTCGCGGTTATTTGAATGAGTGATGTGAGCGTCGGTTGGTCGATATCTAATAGGATTTGTTTTTCTTGTGCGCGGGAGAGTTGCCATAACCCTAATTTTAGACAAACCGTAATCGCGAGCAGGCTAAACAGAGCAAAGCTGATTAAGCGTGTGGAGAGTTTATAGCATCGTATCGAGCTAAATAAAGTTTGCATATTTAACCTTAAAAAATAACGGCTTGGCTAGTGTTATAAACGCTCATTTTGAGCATACACTTAAGGATAGAGATGTTTTTATAAAGCGGTAGGAAAACAGTAGAAAATCAAAATTAATTAACGGCTTACAGAAGATTATCCCAGCGAAGACCGCTGGGATAGAAGTGCAAGCAGCATTGCGATGATTAACGCGAGATCAAGGCTAACTTAATCGTGGTTTATTTCACTTGCCAAGCGATAGTTTCGCCCGTTCTGATTGGTACCATTTTCGCGTCACCAAAAGGTAGCGTTGTCGGTACTTGCCATGCAGTTCTTTCTAATGTGATCGTGTCAGCATTGCGTGGTAAGTTATAAAAATCAGGGCCATTGAAGCTGGCAAATGCTTCTAATTTATCAAGGGCATTCTGTTGCTCAAATACTTCAGCATATAGCTCTATTGCAGCATGAGAGGTATAAGCGCCAGCACAACCACAAGCAGATTCTTTTTTATCATCAGCATGTGGCGCAGAGTCTGTACCAAGGAAAAACTTGTTGCTACCACTCGTTGCCGCTTTAATAAGTGCCGCTTGATGGGTATTACGCTTCAAGATTGGTAAACAGTAGTAGTGTGGCTTGATGCCGCCCACTAACATGTGGTTACGGTTGAATAATAAATGATGCGCTGTGATTGTTGCTGCGACATTGTCACTGGCATTATTCACAAACTCAACCGCGTCCGCAGTGGTGATGTGTTCAAGCACAATCTTTAAATCTGGGAAATCAGCAATAACGGATGTTAATACCGTATCTAAATAAACTTTCTCACGATCAAAAATATCGATATCGGCATCTGTTACTTCACCGTGTAACAGTAAAGGCATACCCGCATCTTGTAATGCTTGTAGCGCAGGATAAACATTCTTAATGGATGTGACACCGGATGATGAATTTGTCGTTGCGCCAGCTGGATAAAGCTTGGCCGCATAAACAATACCGGTTGCTTTTGCTACGCGGATATCTTCAGCAGTGGTTTGATCGGTAAGATAGATAGTCATTAATGGACTAAATGAAGAGTTCGCTGGTACGTTAGCTAAGATACGTTGACGATAGTCTTGGGCGATCTGAGCATTTGTTACTGGCGGTACAAGGTTCGGCATAATGATAGCGCGACCCATGTAACGGCTAATGTCAGCAACAGTATGTTTTAAAACATCACCATCTCGAAGGTGCAGGTGCCAGTCATCTGGGCGGGTGATCGTTAAAGTTTCCATTTGATTTCTCCATCGCTAATTTCCGCAGATTCTAAAGATTAATGTTGGTGAAGTCAAAGAGCGAGTAGCAATTGATGAGAAAAGACGATACCAAGTAAGCTTATACCCAAGCTACTTCAAGATGCTATATCAGAGACGAGCAGGGATATCAGAGTAAGGCGCAATATGTAGATAATGGTTATTCCATTATTAAATATTGCAACGCTGTGCTGTTATTTCTGCTTGCCTCCCGTAGGGCAAACCGAATGAAGGTATCTTCGGCGTTATGAAGTCTTGATTTAGAATAACTAAATCCTCGACTTCATGCCTTGAACATCCTCTCCTTTCTGTTTGCTGATTGTGCATCTTGAAGTAGCTTGGGTATATAGTTAATTTTAGCTTGTTTGGCTTCGAAATCATCTCATATTTTATAGTCAGCGCAAAGTCGTTAGTGGCGTTGTCACTAAACAATGTAGACAGCGATAAACAAAATGATCCATACCACATCAACAAAATGCCAATACCAAGTTGCAGCCTCAAACGCAAAATGTTTACCCGGCGTAAAATGTCCATTGATGATACGAAACAGCATGACGGTGAGCATGATGACCCCGAGTGTTACGTGCATACCATGGAAGCCGGTGAGTAAATAAAAAGTGTTGCCATAGACACCAGAATCAAATTTTAATGACAATACATGATAAGCATGAATATACTCTTCAGCTTGAAAAAATAAGAAGGTAACCCCCAAGGCCACGGTAATGGATAACCAGATAACTAACCTTGTACGCTGTGTTGCTATCAGATTGTGATGGGCGAAATGTAAGGTGACTGATGAACTAATCAGAATAATGGTGTTGATTAGCGGCAAACCATACCAAGGCATCGCTTGTGTTTCTCGTCCATCTGGGGTGATGGTTAATGGCCACTGAGGAATGAAATCAGACCAAATTACCGCATGGGTCATGGCATTATTGCCTTCACCACCCAACCAAGGAATGGATAAATTACGCAGGTAAAATAATACCCCGAATAGTGCCACAAAAAACATCACTTCCGAAAAAATAAACCACAACATACCCATTCTAAAGGAACGATCAAGTTGCTTATTGTATAGCCCATTCATCGACTCGGTGATTATATTCCGAAACCAACTGATGAGTATAAACAGTAATATGCCGATGCCGGCGAATAAAATCGGAATGCCGTTGTTACTCCCGTCGTTATCCACCTGTTGCACGGTCGTTGCCGCCCCTATGGCGATGATAAAGAGCGCGATAGCGCCAGCGAAAGGCCAAACACTGTTGGCTGGGACATAGTAGTGTTTTGGGGCTTTGGCATATTCATTATTATCTGGCATTACTGGACTCCTAGCGCATCGCGACTCTTGTTTGCTCATTTTTAAACAGTGTATAGGCGAGGGTTAACGTTGATATATCGGCTGGAATGTTAGGGTCGATATAAAAGATAAGTGGCATCATCGCTTCTTCGTTTGCCGCTAACATCTGCTCTTGAAAGCAAAAACATTCTGTTTTCACCAAATATTGAGCGGCATAACCTGGGGTGATTGAGGGCACGGCGCGACCAAATGTATCTTGGTCGCTTTGATTAATCGCCACGAAATTAACTTGATAACGTTCGCCTGGATGTAGATTAATACTCCTAATTTCAGGCGTGAATTGCCAAGGCAGTTTTTTATTTAAATAAGTAATAAATTCGACTTTAACCGTCCTCGATTCGTCAATATGTACTGGTATTGTGGTTGCGCGGCTATAATCTTTACCATTGAGCCCAGTAATATCACAAAATACATCATATAAAGGCACGAGCGCAAAACCGAATCCGAACATACCTACGGCACTGAAAATGAGCAGGCGTAGATGTTTTTTTATTTTTGGTGTGGTCATTATTTTACCTCCGGTGGTGTATCAAAAGTGTGATAAGGGGCAGGGGATGGCACGGTCCATTCTAATCCTTCTGCACCTTCCCATGGTTTGGCCGGGGCTTTTTTACCGCCGCGAACCGCCATGATTACGACCGCAACAAAAATCAGTTGAGAAAGGCCAAACAAGAAACCACCAATACTGACTATCTTGTTAATATCGGCAAACTGTAGAGCATAGTCGGGAATACGGCGTGGCATGCCTGCAAGCCCTAAGAAATGCATCGGGAAAAACAACAGATTGACGGAGATAAGTGAACACCAAAAATGCCACTGACCAAGTTTCTCATTGAACATGAACCCGGTCCATTTTGGTAACCAGTAATAAGCGGCGGCCATAATAGAGAATACAGCGCCTGTCACCAGTACATAATGAAAGTGAGCCACAACAAAGTAAGTATCATGGTATTGAAAATCAGCTGGGGTAATGGCAAGCATCAACCCCGAAAAACCACCGATGGTAAATAGCACGATAAATGCCAGTGAAAATAGCATAGGTACTTCAAAGGTAATCGATCCTCGCCACAGGGTTGCTATCCAGTTAAATATTTTCACCCCCGTTGGCACGGAGATGAGCATGGTGCAATACATAAAGAACAGTTCAGCGGCCAGCGGTAAACCAACGGTAAACATATGGTGAGCCCATACTGTGAAACTTAGGATAGCAATAGAAACTGTTGCGTATACCATGGAGTGATAGCCGAATAACGGTTTACGGGCAAACGTTGGAATGATGGCAGAAATGATGCCGAATGATGGCAAGATCATAATATAGACTTCGGGGTGACCAAAGAACCAAAATATATGTTGGAATAATACCGGGTCCCCCCCACCTGCGGCATCAAAAAAACTGGTGCCGAAATATTTATCAGTCAGGATCATGGTCACCGCACCAGCAAGCACGGGCATAACCGCGATTAATAAAAAGGCGGTTATCAACCAAGTCCACACGAACATCGGCATTTTCATTAATGTCATGCCCGGTGCGCGCATATTGAAAATAGTGACGATGACATTGATTGCCCCCATGATCGAACTTATCCCCATCAAGTGAATGGAAAATACAAACATGGCGGTACTGTCAGGGCTGTATTGAGTGGATAGTGGAGGGTAGAAGGTCCAACCAAAGTTAGGACCACCGCCTTCGGTGAATAATGATAAGAGTAATAAAGAGAATGCAAAGGGCAAGATCCAAAAACTCCAGTTATTCATCCGTGGTAGCGCCATATCTGGCGCGCCAATCATCAAGGGTAACATCCAGTTGGCCAACCCTACAAAGGCTGGCATCACCGCACCAAACACCATAATTAGTCCATGTGATGTGGTCATTTGATTGAAGAAGTTAGGTTCAATTAATTGCAGGCCGGGTTGGAATAATTCTGCGCGAATGATCATCGCCATTGCGCCACCAATAAAGAACATCGTTAAACTAAACCATAGATATAATGTGCCGATATCTTTGTGATTAGTTGAAAATAACCAACGTTTATATCCTTGCGGCGCGCTGTGGTGATCTGTGTGTATTTTTATTGCTGGCACATCCAAGATGGGTTGATCAGCATTGTCTTTTAATTCTATCTCACTCATTTGACAGTCCCTTGAATTACTGATTATTATCAGTTAATGCCGCATCTATTTGTGAAGGTTGTACAATATCACCGGTATTATTACCCCAAGCATTACGTTCGTAGGTGATAACCGCTGCGAGTTCTTTTTTCGTTAATTGTTTTGCAAATGATGCCATTGCAGTGCCTGATACACCGTGTAGGACAATATCGATGTGTTTGTTGACATTGCCAAGTGCGACAGGACTATTTTTTAATGCGGGGAATGCACCGGGGATACCTTGTCCGCTTGCTTGGTGGCAAGCTAAACAAGTGCGATTATAAACGTCTTCACCGAGTGACATCATGGTTGGCATATCCATGGTTTGTGTCAGACTTTGCTGCTCTGCTTGTAACTGCTGTTTGGCCGTAACTTGAGCTTGGGCTAGCCAATCATCAAATGCTTCAGGCTCTAATGCCGTGACCACAATTGGCATAAAGCCGTGGTCTTTACCGCATAGCTCTGCACATTGACCGCGGTAGGTTCCGGGAGTGTCTATTTTGGTCCAAGCCTCATTAATAAAACCGGGGTTGGCGTCTTTTTTCACTGCAAATGCAGGCACCCACCATGAATGAATGACATCATCAGCCGTGATGAGAAAACGGACCTTTTTATTGATCGGTAATACCAGCGGATTATCCACCTCTTTTAGGTAGTGCGGTTGTTTCTCTACCTCGTTGTTGATTTCAGCTTGGCTGGTGGTCAAACGGCTATAGAACTCAAGGTCATGATCAAAATAACGATAATGCCACTTCCATTGTGAACCGGTGATTTGAATGGTGATATCAGCTTCTGTGGTATCTTCCATTAAGATCAGTGCTTGTGTTGATGGGATCGCCATACCAATTAAGATCACGATGGGGATCGCAGTCCAAATTATCTCCACGGTCGTGCTTTCATGGAATTTGGCCGCGACCGCGCCTTTAGACTTGCGGTGTTGATATAAAGACCAAAACATGATGCCAAAAACAATTACAGCAATGGCAATACAAATATAAAGAATGGTCATGTGTAAGTTGTAGACAGTATGGCTGATACCGGTGACGCCCTCCGTCATATTCAGCGTTGACTGCTGCGCAATAAGTGGCGTGGAAACCATCCCTAGTATAAGTGTGTTTATTGTTATTATTGGTTTTAATAAGCGCACATAACCTCCCTCAATATTATCCATAATGACTCGCAAAATATAGATCAGATAATGAGTGAATTGTGTTTCTTCCCTGCTACTGCTGTCTGCATTTAACAATCCACTGTTATTTGCAGAAGTATAGTTACAGAAATGTTAATTGTGCTACTTTGTGGCGCAGATAAATTACTTTTTGTATTTTCCCTCAAGCATTGAAGGTTATTATTTCAAATGATTGTTTTAGTGCTGTAATTTGTGTTTGTAACTTAGCAATGTGACTGACCACTGATTGCGATAAGTGCTGTTGGTCTTGTGCTTTGACACTATCTAAGCGCATTACTTTTAATTTAATAATCTGGGTGTCGGTCATGAGATTATCAATATGTTGCATCATTTCTGGGTTGGGATATTTGTCTTTGAGTGACTCTAGCTGATTGGTAAAGTCTAGAAATGCACGTTCAATCTCGAAAAGGGTCATAGCAACTCCTAAAACAAGTTTAATGGAATAAATCTGGCTAACACCAAATTTATTATAGTGTACATTTTCATTATCAACTGTGTAGATGGATGCTGTACCTAGCACTCTGACTTTGCATCTTGAAGTAGTTTAGGTATACTTGGACTCTAGATTGGATTAGGTCAGTATGCTGGATTAGTGATCTATGTGGGATGGTGAGTAATTAACCAAAGTTAAGATGTAAACTGTAGATTTGTTGTTTTTTTATCTTATTTACTCAGAAATATCATTTTTGTTCTTGAATTTTAACTTTTCATCCATACAGTATAAGCAAATATAATATTAAAGTGCTGTTTAGAGTGGCAATGCTCGATTTTTTCTTGCTACTAGCTATAATGTCGCGTCATAAATTTCCAGTTGGAAATGTTATAAATTAATTAGAGGTATCTAAATGCAAGTTTCTGTAGAAACGACTCAAGGCCTAGAGCGCCGCTTAACTATCACAGTTCCAGCTGCAACAGTTAGCAAAGAAATCGAAAACCGTTTACGTGGTTTAGCAAAAACTCAACGTATCGATGGGTTCCGTCCAGGTAAAGTGCCAGCTAAAGTAATCAAAAAGCGTTTTGGCGCAGCTGTAGCTGAAGAAGTTGCTGGTGAAATAATGCAACGTAACTTCTACGAAGCAATTGTAGCTGAAAAATTAAACCTAGCTGGTGCACCAACGCTTGAAGCTGCAAAAGTTAAAGACGGCGAAGACTTTTCTTTCACTGCAACGCTTGAAGTGTACCCAGAATTTGAAGTTGCTGGTGTCGAAGCAATCGCAATCGAAAAATCAGTATCTTCAGTAACTGACGCTGATGTTGATGGCATGATCGAAACTTTACGTAAGCAACACGCTGAGTGGGTTACTGTTGATCGCGCTGCCGAAGCTAACGACCAAGTTAAAGTTAACTTCAATGGTAGCATCGACGGTGAAGAATTCGAAGGCGGCAAAGCTGAAGACTTCACACTAGCGATGGGCCAAGGTCGTATGATCCCTGGTTTCGAAGAAGGCATTGTAGGTAAATCTGCAGGCGAAGAGTTCACTGTTGAAGTAACTTTTCCTGAAGAATACCATGCAGAAAACCTAAAAGGTAAAACTGCAATCTTCGCTATCACGCTAAACGCTGTTGAAACGCAAGAATTACCAGAAATTAATGCTGAATTTGTAGGTAAATTCGGTGTTGAAGACGGTACGCTTGAGTCTCTAAAAACTGAAATTAGCAAAAATATGAGCCGTGAACTTGAGCAAGCTATCAAAGCTGACACAAAAACTAAAGTGCTTGACGCGCTAGTTGAATCAAATGACATCGACGTTCCTGCTGCATTAGTTAAGCAAGAAATCGTTACATTACGTGAACAAGCAACGCAACGTTTTGGCCAAATGGCACCACAAAATGCGCCAGAACTTCCTGATGAACTATTCACGGAACAAGCTAACCGTCGTGTTAAAATCGGTCTAATACTTGGTGAATTCATCAAAGAAAATGAAATCACTGCAGATGACACACGTGTTCAAAATATGATCGCATCTATGGCTTCTGCATACGAAGATCCAGCTGAAGTAATCGCACACTACAAAGACGACGAGCAAGCACTAGCAAACGTTCGTAACGTAGCTGTTGAAGACCAAGCTATTGATTTAGTATTAGAAAAAGCAAATGTTACAGAAAAAGAAGTTGCGTTTGAAGAACTAATGAATAAAGCGACTCAAAACGCATAATTGTTGATTAGATTGAACAAAATACGTAATTAAGCGCTATAATGGCTCGAGTGAGGGTGTTTCACTTGGGCCATTTTTATTTAGGGATGATAATATGTCACAATTCTTTAATAATATCACAGAGTCACCGTCAAACACGTTAGTACCTATGGTTGTTGAGCAAACAGCTAAAGGCGAGCGTTCTTATGACATTTATTCTCGACTCTTAAAAGACCGTGTAATCTTTTTGACTGGCCAGGTTGAAGACCATATGGCTAATCTTGTTGTTGCACAGTTACTTTTCTTAGAATCAGAAAACCCAGATAAAGATATTTTCCTTTATATCAATTCACCAGGTGGTTCTGTCAGTGCTGGCCTGTCAATTTATGACACCATGCAATTTATTAAGCCAAACGTGTCTACGATTTGTATGGGTATGGCTGCGAGTATGGGTGCTTTCTTACTTGCTGGTGGTGAAAAAGGTAAGCGTCACGCACTGCCTAATGCTAAGATTATGATCCACCAACCGTTAGGTGGTTATCAAGGTCAAGCATCTGATATTGAAATTCACGCGAATGAAATTATTAAAACTAAGCGTAAATTAAATGAAATATTAGCTGAGCACACTGGTCAAGAGTATGATCGTCTTGCTAAAGACACTGATCGTGATAATTTTATGACGTCAGCTGAAGCGATGGATTACGGTCTTATCGATACAGTAATAACAAAACGTGATTAAGTAATTTTTGACAGGATGATTGTCTTTTAGCCATAATAAAGATTAGGCACTGGGCTTTCACCTGTAATGTGAGGTTATCGAATGACAGAAACAAAAAATGGGGATAACGGTAAATTACTGTATTGTTCTTTTTGTGGCAAAAGCCAACATGAAGTACGTAAATTAATTGCTGGCCCATCTGTCTACATTTGTGATGAATGTGTTGATCTTTGTAACGATATAATTCGTGAAGAGATTAAAGACATCACACCAAAACGTGAAGGTGATGCATTACCGACACCGCATCAAATTCGTGGCAAGCTCGATGATTACGTCATTGGTCAAGACCATGCTAAGAAAGTGTTAGCTGTTGCAGTATACAATCACTACAAGCGTTTACGCAGTGGCGATACATCAAATGGTGTAGAACTAGGTAAAAGTAATATCCTGCTAATTGGTCCAACGGGTAGTGGTAAAACATTATTAGCTGAAACACTAGCACGTATTCTTGATGTACCTTTTACTATAGCTGATGCAACAACATTAACTGAAGCTGGTTATGTTGGTGAAGATGTTGAAAATATTATTCAGAAATTATTGCAAAAATGTGATTATGATGTAGAAAAAGCGCAACGTGGTATCGTCTATATTGATGAAATTGATAAAATTTCTCGAAAATCTGATAATCCATCTATTACTCGAGATGTATCGGGTGAAGGTGTTCAACAAGCATTATTAAAACTGATTGAAGGAACGATTGCTTCAGTACCACCACAAGGTGGTCGTAAGCATCCCCAACAAGAGTTTTTACAAGTAGACACATCTAAGATCTTATTTATCTGTGGTGGTGCATTTTCAGGCTTAGAGAAAGTGATTGAAATGCGAACTAACACTAACAGTGGTATTGGTTTTACAGCAGAAGTGAAAGGTGAAGCTGACAAAGCCACTTTATCTGAAGTCTTCGCTAAAGTTGAACCACAAGATCTGGTTAAATTCGGTCTTATCCCTGAATTTATCGGTCGTTTACCTGTGACTGCAACACTAACCGAACTTGATGAAGAAGCATTAATTCAGATCTTAACAGAACCGAAAAATGCACTAACTAAGCAGTATTCTGCACTATTCGATTTAGAAGGTGTTGACTTAGAGTTCAGTGAAGAAGCTCTCACTGCAATTGCAAAGAAAGCGATGTCACGAAATACCGGTGCTCGTGGTTTGCGTTCAATTGTAGAAGCCATTTTACTGGATACTATGTATGATCTACCTTCAGTTGATAATGTTAGCAAAGTTGTGATTGATGAATCTGTAATTAATGCTGAATCAGCACCAATTTTGATTTATGAAAATACAGAGAACAAGGCTGTATCAGCAGACTAGTGTTAGATTTTCAAACATTTAATAGTAAAAAGGGGCGCAACGCCCCTTTTTTATATTATTTTTGATATTTTAAACGCTTAGCATTGATTGTTGAGTAATAATCCCTATATATTCAATATTAGCCCTTAGTCCAGTTTTATAAGTGAGGACAAGATGAGTTTTGAGCGTACGGAACGTGTAGATATACCTGTATTACCATTGCGTGATGTTGTGGTTTATCCCCATATGGTAATCCCTTTGTTTATTGGCCGAGAAAAGTCAATTCGTTGTCTTGAAGCCGCAATGGATACAGATAAACAAATATTTTTAGTTGCACAAAAAGATGCAGCTCAAGATGATCCCCAAGTTGACGATCTACATAGCGTGGGTACAGTCGCTAATATTTTACAAATGTTGAAATTGCCTGATGGCACGGTTAAAGTATTGGTCGAAGGCACACAAAGAGCTAAATTAAATAGCTTGAGTGATAGCAATGATTATTTTCAAGCAGAGATTGAATATATTATTTCTGAATCAGTATCTGATGAAGAAGAAGATGTACTCATTCGTTCGGCAATTGGCCAGTTTGAAGGTTATATAAAACTAAATAAAAAAATCCCTGCTGAAGTTTTAACCTCAGTGGCGGCGATCGACGAAGCTGCGCGTCTTGCAGATACAATGGCTGCCCATATGCCATTAAAATTAGAAGACAAGCAAGTGGTGTTAGAACTGAGTAACGTTGCAGAACGTCTTGAGTTCCTAATGGCACAAATGGAATCTGAAATCGACCTCTTACACGTAGAGAAGAAAATTCGGACACGTGTTAAAAAACAGATGGAAAAAAGCCAACGCGAATACTATTTGAATGAGCAAATGAAAGCGATTCAAAAAGAGCTTGGCGAGTCTGAAGATGGTGTTGATGAATTTGAACAATTGGCTGAGAAGATTGAGCAAGCATACATGCCTGCTGAACCGAAAAATAAGACCATCTCTGAGTTAAATAAATTAAAAATGATGTCTCCTATGTCTGCAGAAGCCACTGTAGTACGTAGCTATATCGATTGGATGATTTCAGTGCCTTGGAAGAAACGTTCAAAAGTTAAAAAAGACATTCCTAAAGCGTTAGAAATGCTCGATGCAGACCATTATGGTTTGGATAAAGTAAAAGAACGTATTTTAGAATATCTAGCGGTACAAAGCCGAGTGAATAAACTCAAAGGCCCAATTCTATGTCTTGTCGGTCCTCCTGGTGTGGGTAAAACCTCGTTAGGTCAATCGATTGCTAAGGCAACGGGACGTAAGTATGTGCGTATGGCACTGGGTGGCGTACGTGATGAAGCGGAAATTCGTGGACATCGCCGTACTTACATTGGCTCTATGCCAGGTAAAATAATCCAAAAAATGGCTAAAGTTGGAGTGCGTAATCCACTTTTCTTGTTAGATGAAATCGACAAGATGGCGTCGGATATGCGTGGTGATCCGGCATCGGCATTATTGGAAGTTTTAGATCCAGAACAAAATACAACGTTTAATGATCACTATCTAGAGGTTGATTACGATCTGTCTGATGTGATGTTTGTTGCGACATCTAATTCAATGAACATTCCAGGTCCGCTACTCGACCGTATGGAAGTGATCCGTTTATCGGGTTATACCGAAGATGAAAAACTGAATATTGCTAAACGGCATTTACTGGATAAGCAAATTGAACGTAATGGTTTAAAACAAAAAGAAATTAGCATTGACGATAGCGCGATAATGGGCATTATCCGTTATTATACTCGCGAAGCTGGCGTGCGTTCACTTGAGCGTGAAATTTCAAAACTATGCCGTAAAGCTGTGAAGCAAATATTGCTGAACAAATCAATTAAGTCAGTGACGATCAATCAAGATAATTTATCTGAATATTTAGGTGTGCAGCGTTTTGATTTTGGTAAATCGGAAGGTCAAAGTCGTGTCGGTCAAGTAACCGGTCTGGCGTGGACAGAAGTTGGTGGTGATTTATTGACTATCGAAGCCACATCTGTTCCAGGTAAAGGCAAGCTGAACTACACCGGTTCATTGGGTGAAGTGATGCAAGAATCTATTCAAGCGGCGATGACGGTTGTTCGCTCTCGAGCGGATAAGTTACGTATCAATGGCGACTTTTATGAAAAACGTGACATTCATGTGCATGTTCCTGAAGGTGCGACACCAAAAGATGGTCCAAGTGCGGGCATTGCTATGTGCACTGCGCTGGTGTCTAGTTTAACGGGTAATCCTGTACGTGCCAACGTTGCAATGACAGGTGAGATCACGTTAAGAGGTGAAGTATTACCCATTGGTGGCTTGAAAGAGAAATTACTCGCTGCACATCGTGGTGGTATTAAGTGTGTCTTGATTCCAAAAGACAATGAACGTGATTTAGAAGAGATCCCTGCCAATGTCATTGGTGATCTTGAAATTCATCCTGTTCGTTGGATTGAGGAAGTGCTAGAGCTTGCGCTAGTGAATAGTCCCGCTGGTTTTGAAGTGGTAACAAAATAGTGTGATTGCTTTAGGTTAGAGTGTCTACCCAGACTTGAATAGTCACTCTAACCTTGTTATAAATGCAATTGAAGTTAGTCTTATTTATGTTCGATTATGTATATAAATAACCAAGATTAGGGGAAGAAAGTGAATAAAGCTCAACTGATAGATTGTGTTGCCGCTAAAGCTGATATTTCTAAAGCCGCTGCGGGCCGTGCTATTGATGCAATGATTGAATCTGTAACAGAAACACTCGTAGCAGAAGAGTCTGTTACGTTAGTGGGTTTTGGTACTTTTAGTGTACGAGATCGCGCAGCACGTATTGGCCGTAATCCACAAACAGGCGCAGAAATTCAAATAGCAGCATCTAAGCTTCCAGTATTTAAAGCTGGGAAATTATTAAAAGATGCATTGAAGTCTTAAGCTATTGGTTTCAATTTTTGAGTAAGGGCGCACCATAAGGTGCGTTTTTATTGTTATTTACTGTATTGCAGTTTAGAGAATACAATTATGTTAGAGAAGTTTCGCGAAGGTTCACAAGGACCGGGTGCTAAGATTATTTTAGGCGCAGTGATCGTTACGTTTGCCCTTGCTGGTGTAAGTAGTTATCTCGGTGGTGGTGGTAATCAATCCGCCGCGACAGTGAATGGCGTAGATATTTCAACGCAAGCACTTGAAAATCAAGTTAGAACTGATCGTTCTCGTTTAGAGTCTCAACAAGGTGAATCATTCGCCGTGCGTTGGGAGCAACCAGAATTTCAAAATCAAATACGTCAACAGTCATTAAATACGTTAATTGCGCAACATTTATTACAACAAATGACAAATGATTTAGCGTTACGCATTGGCGATGAGAAGATCCGTGGTTATATTTTTGCAATGCAAGAATTCCAAACGGATGGTGTATTTAATGATGAGCGTTACATCAGTTTGTTACGCCAAAATGGTATGACACCAGGACAATTTGTTGAACGTTTACGCGTTGATTTTGCCCAACAACAATTAACGGATGCATTAGTAAACTCTGAATTTAGTTTACCAAATGAAGTGAAACAATTAGCGGCATTACAAAATCAACAACGTGAACTAAGTCAACTTATCGTGCCAGCAAATAAATTTGCAGCTGATATTGTGGTAACGGATGCTGAAGTTAATAGCTACTATGAAAACAGCAAAGCTTTCTTTCAAACGCCGCAGCAAGCGTCTGTGGACTATATCTTAGTGGATATGAAAGACATCAGTGCGGGTATTGAATTAGACGCGGATGCGGCTGAAAATTACTATAAAGAACACTTATCATCTTATGCTCAAGAGGATAAGCGTAAAGTGGCACATATCCTTGTTGCATTCAATGATGATGAATCAATTGCAGAGGAAAAAGCACAAGCATTACTGACCCGAATTCAATCAGGTGCAGATTTTGCTGAATTAGCGAAGACATCATCTGATGATACGTTTAGCGGTGAACATGGCGGTGAACTGGATTGGTTAGAAAAAGATATCATGGATCCGGCATTCGAAACGGCTGCATTTGCACTGGTGAATGACGGTGACGTAACGACAGAGTTAGTGCGCAGTGATTTTGGTTTCCATATCATTAAACTATTAGCGGTTGAACCGGGTAAAGTAACAGCATTTGCAGACGTTAAAACCACAATTGAAACACGTTTGAAAAATGAGCAAGCTGTTTCCCATTTTGATGAGTTAGCTGAAACCTTAGCAGAGCAAGCATTTGAAGTGCCTGATTCATTGGATGTTGCATCGGAAGAAACAGGCTTAACAATTGTGTCAACCGCGCTATTTTCTGCGAATGCGATCCCTGCACCCTTGAATGATCCAAGAGTTGCTGCCACGTTATTCGATCAATATTTTATTGCCGAAGCGCTAAACTCTGAACTTATTAACATCTCTGATGAGCAAAGTATTGTTGTTCGTATTAATGAATACAAGCCACAAACGACGAAAGCATTAGCAGAGGTTAATGATGAAATCGTTGCACGCTTAACAGCAATAAAAGCAGAGCAAAAAGCGTTAAGCTTCATGACCTCTGTATCAGTGAAAATTAACGCGGGTGAAAATGTTGTGGCTGAACTAGCAAGTGTTGATGCAAGCTTTACTGCACCAGAATGGTTAAGTCGCTTTGATTATTCAAAAGCAGATTTTAAAGTATTGAGAAAATTATTCTCGATGCCAAAACCTACGGCAGAGCAAACAAGTATTGCAACTGAAACATCACTTAACGGCGATGTAACATTGCTTAAATTCTCGTCTGTTCGGGATGCTAAAATCAATGCTGAAGAAGCGGTTCGTTTGGCTGATACACTAAAAAATATGAATGCTCAAGCAGACTATGACATGTTGATACAAACGCTGATCAAAGCAGCTGATGTATCTTACCCTGTAGTAAACGCCGCAGAGTAAATATAACTAGAGTGATTTATTTAGTTCCTTCCAGAGGATTCACTAAGTAATTTGAAAGGGTCTCGATGTGATTTTATATTGCATCGAGACTTTTTATTATGATTATTACCCTCTTGCTTGCTGGGGGGCTTTGTTACCAACAGAGAACCCGATCTTAGGTGAATGGGTCTCGAGCGATGAAATATACGGCAACGACTGAATATTTAATGGTGAGCGAAAATATGATGAAGCAGCGTGTGCCACGTCAAAAATGGCGTTTTTTCTTACGTGTAGATGCTTTTGAACACATAAAAACGGCGCTAAATAAAAGTGAGGTTCGTCGCTACAAGTAAAATTAATACGATTAGCGGTGAGCATGATTTAGCGTAATAACAATCATCGGCGGTGTTTTTTCATCGCATATTGATTCGATAATATTTGTCCACACAATGCCGCTGTTGGTTGAGAAAATAGCTGTTCGGTACGACCTTGCTCGATACATTCCCCTTGATGCATAACAATCAGTTTATCACTTATATGCTTTACTAAGCCCATATTATGGGTAACAACGATATAGGAGATACCAATTGTTTTTTGTAGTTCTAACATCAAGTTTATCATCTGTGAGCGCAATGAAATATCCAGTGTTGATAGTGTATCATCAGCAATAATAATTTTTGGATTTAAAATAAGGGCTCTGGCCAGTGCAATACGTTGTTTTTGTCCACTTGATAACATCGGGGGATAGAAGGTCGCATATTCAGGTAACAAGCCAACCAAACGTAATGTTTCGGTGATCTTCTCTGCCCGTTTGGTTACGGACATATCGGTATTTAATTGCAATGGCGCATCCAAAATTTGGCCTACAGTGGTACGGGGATTGAGTGACGTTTCAGGATCTTGAAACACCATTCTGATTGAACGACACCGTAAATCAGTATTACTGTCATCGAGTTTACAGCCATCAATATACATATTACCCGTTGTCGGCTTTATAATGCCGGCAAGTAATCGTGCCAGAGTTGACTTACCTGATCCTGTTTCACCAATAATCGCGAGTGTTTCTGAACGATTTAAACTAAATGAAATATCATGGACCGCAACAACTTCTTGACGTTTAAAAAATCCGGTTGGGTTGATAAAGGTCTTGCCCAATTTTTCTACACGAAATAAAGGCTGCTCGCGTGTTGTCGCAGCGATGTCGATTATTTTTTCTGACATTTCTTACCTTTTAATTCATCTGCATTTAATGGAAAGTGGCAACTAAACATATGGCCTTTTATTTTTTGCATTGGCGGAGTGATCACGCAGTTTTTTTGGGCATTAGGACAGCGTGGCCCTAGTCGGCAACCAATGGGCAAATGGTGTAAGAGCGGAACCTGCCCAGCCAAGGTTCTTAACCGTCCTTTATGTGGCACTTGGCTAAAATCGGGATTAGCCCGTAATAATGCCGCAGTATAAGGATGGTGGGTATGATTAAACACTTGATCTATCGTGCCACTTTCAACCATCTGCCCACAGTACATCACGGTTATATTATCTGCTAATAAACTGACTGTTTCTAAATCGTGGCTAATCAGAAGAATTGTAGTGTGGGATAACTTATTTAGTTTATCGAGTAAACGTAAAATTTGATTCTGCGTTTTAGGCTCCATTGCTGTTGTCGGCTCATCAGCAATCAATAGGCGAGGTTTTTTTGCAATGGCCATCGCTATCATCACTTTTTGACAAAGCCCTTCAGAGAGTTCAAAAGGGTAGCTATTCATCACCTTTTTATGATCTTTTACACCGACTTTATGCAGTAGGGCAATGGCTTGTTTTTTACGCCAGTTAAAGCGCTGCCAAAAATGACCGATAAACTGATCACACGGGATGGCTTCTGCAAGCTGATCACCCGCTTTTTCTGATGGGTCTAAATGTGCGGCTGCATCTTGAAAAATCATGCCGATTTCTTTACCCATTACCCGACGGCGTTGCACTGAGGTTAAATTAAGTAAATCAATATCACCGAGCCGTAAGCGGTCTGCTCGAACACGCCAGTTATCGTTGGTAATACCCATAATTGCTTTTGCAACAAGACTTTTTCCGGAACCTGATTCACCGACCAGTCCACGTATTTCACCATCACTCAGGGTAAGGTTAAATTTATCAACCGCTTTTAAAGTACCTTGCGGTGTGACAATTTCAATGGTGAGATTTCGAATATCGAGTAGTGCCATTAATCAACTCCTGCAATCACAGATTGTCTTAAACTTTCGCCAACGATATTAATAATGAAGATCGTCACTAAAATAGCTAACCCAGGTAGTATGACCGTCCAAGGTGCAATAAATACCAAATCGGTTGCACCTGATAACATCGTGCCCCACTCCGAAAGAGGATGCTGTGCACCTAAGCCCAAAAAGCCTAATGCACTTATATCAATTATAGCTGATGAGATCGCGCGAGTAAGTAAGTTAACCAGTGTTTCAATGATATTGGGGAATACCCCATAACGAATAATACGGTAGTGATTGGCCCCATCGAGTTTGAGCGCAACGATGTACTCTTTTTGCAATTCTTGGTAAACCGACAGATACACACCACGAATAAATTGTGGAATCGAAGCCAATAAAATAGCGAACAAACTGTGGTCCAAGCCAGGCCCAAGCACTGAGATAAAGATGATCGCTAATAATAGTGACGGGATTGATAACGCCGTATCCATAATATGATGCAAGGTACTTGATAATAGGCCACGGCTGATCGCGGCGGTAATACCAATTGTCGTCCCTATAACCAAGGCGATAAAGCTAATGATTAGCGCGTTGCCAAAGGTTAAGCGCAAACCATATAATAATCGAGACAACACATCTCGGCCTAAATCATCGGTACCAAAGAAGTAATCAACGGTACCTTGATCATCCCATGACGGTGGTTGCAACAATAAATTCGCTTGTCGTATATCAGGTTCATGAGGGGCGATTAAAGGTGCAAAAACCATTAAGAAAAGCAATAACCCAAGCGCCCATAACGCGGCCATCGCAATTTGCTGTGATGAATAATGCTTCCAGGTTTGTTCTGTAGGCGACAGAATATGTTCATCCGCAAAGATATTAATATTGGGCATAAAGTTCTTTCCTGCGAATTGGATGAATGACAACCGTTAATATTTCGGTTAATACATTTGCTGTGACCACAAAAATTGCCACAGTTAACATACCACCTTGGATGGCCGCGTAGTCTTGTTGATAAATACTGTTAATCAACCAACGACCAATACCCGGCCATGAGAACACTGCTTCAGTGACCATTGCCGTGGTTAATACCGTACTAAATTGCAGGCCAAGGTGCGGGATCATGTTGGGAATGGCATTACGCAGCACGTGGCGCATAATAATTTCGGTTGTACTTAAGCCCTTACTGGCAGCTGCTTTAATGTATTTTTGTTTCATGACATCACTGACGTGATTACGCATTTGACGAATAACTTCGGTGGTCGGTACCGTCGCTAAGACAATAGTCGGCAGCAATAAGTGTTTAAGCGCATCGTAAAATGCCTCTTGGCTATGTGGGTTATCTGAAATAAGGGTGTCGATAAGCATAAAGCCGGTAACTGAATCAATCTCATAGAGTAAGTTCAGTCGGCCTGTTACCGGCAGCCAATCCCAGTTAAGCGCGAAGTACATCATCACTAATGATGCTAACCAGAACACCGGGATTGAAAAGATAAACAGCGAGATGCCCATAATGGTGCTATCAAGTGAGCTGCCTCGTCGCATGCCGGCAATCGTACCAATAGGCACGCCAATCGTAATCGATAGAATGAAGGCACTGAAACACAATTCTAATGTGGCGGGGAATACGGTTAATATCTCATCTATAACAGGCTGACCGGTACCATTGGTAACGCCTAAATCACCGTGTGCTATTGCCATTAAATAATCTAAATAATTACTGAATAAATTGCCATCTAAGGGCAAGTCACCAGGAATACGACTACGTAGATAAAAACCAATAACGGTTAATGCCATTACAGTAATGACCAGTAGATTAATCCGTCTTATTATATAAAAAAACATGTGTTACTGCCGTTCTGTATTAATGAAATTGATACCACCGAAAGCGGTCGTTTCAACGCCTTTTAAACCACTGCTATAGGCATGTAAGCGTAATGAATGAGCCAGTGGAATAAGGGGTAATTCTTGTTGAATAATTTCTTGGGCGCGATAATAGAGCGTTATGCGTTCAATGTATTCTGTTTCTGTTACCGCTTGATTAATCAAATCATCGAATTCTGAATTACACCAACGGGTATAATTAGAACCGGTGTTAATCGCGTTGCAACTTAATTGGAAGCGGAAGAAATTATCTGGATCATTATTATCTGCAACCCATCCCAATAGGTAACTATCGTATTCACCTTGTTGTAATTTCTTTTTCATGAGTTGCCACTCATATTTAATAATTTTGACTTCGATACCAATTTGCGCTAACTCTGCTTGAATAAGCTCTGCCATTTTAACCGCATCCGGATTATAAACTTGAGATGATTTTAATGCCAAGATATTCATCTTAAAACCATTTGGATAACCAGCCTCGGTGATTAATTGACGTGCATAGGCAAGGTTGTATTTATAACTTTTTAGATATGGGTTATAAGCCCAAGATACCGGCGGTAATATCGATTTGGCATTGACACCTGTATTGTAATAAACAGCTTGTAGTATGGTTTCTTGGTTGATTGTATGGGCGAGTGCACGGCGAATCTTAGGATTATCAAACGGCGCCTGCTCAGAATTAAATGCCCAATAAGCCACATTTAAACCCGTTTCAACGGATATTTTAACACGGTCATGTTCACTGATCATCTCCACTTGGCTCGCCGCTGGATAAGCCATAATATCACATTCTTGAGTCAGTAATTTCGCTAATCGAGAAGATGCATTCGGGGTGATGTCAAAAATTAAGTGTTCGATCTTGGCGTTATCGCCCCAATAGTTATCGTGTCTTTGATAGCGAATAAAGTTATCAGTACGATATTCTTTAAACTTAAATGGACCGGTACCAATCGGCAGGTTATCTATATCGATTTGTTTGTTTAACGCGATTAAAGTGTCGCCATATTCAGCAGATAAAATAACACTGAAATCGCTGGCCAAATTGGCAATAAATGAAGAATCAGGTAATACTAATTTAAATTCAATCGTGTAATCATCAATTTTTACCAGTGATTGGATTTGCCGATCGAATTCGATGCCCTCAAAAAAAGGATAACCATTAGCAGAAACGTCATGATAAGGATGTTTCTTATCTAATATTCGTGCAAAGCTGAAAATGACATCATCGGCATTCAACGGTCGTGTCGGGGTAAAGTAATCAGTTTGATGAAAACGAACATTTTTCCGTAAAAAAAAGCGGTAAGTGAGGCGATCTTCAGATATTTCCCAGTCGATGGCTAATCCAGCTTTGAATTGCTGAGTATTTGGATCAATAAAGAGCAGACGATTGTATAGCTGGCTCGTCGTTGCATCAAGAGTCACATTGGATGTGGCAGTTTGCGGGTTAAATGAACTGGGGCTTCCCTCTGTGCAATAAGCCAGACTGTTCTGTTTAATTGAGATTTGCTCACCACACGCTGTTAACAACAAAAGTACGGTTAGAGGCAGTATAGTTTTAATCAAATTTAGAATATGCATATTGTATTATCACGATTACTCACCTTGTTAATTTATCATTAAGACAATGTTCAACCAAGCTAATCTACGTATTTTATACCATAATAGTTAAATTTATTGATATATGAGACAAAAACGATTCATATCAGCCTGTTTTACTGCGAGGGGGGATTATTTAGTAATATTATCAGGCGATAGTAGCATCTATTTAGCTTGTCATAATATGGTCTGATACATTTTTAGTGGCGTTGATACTGCCGTTTACATGCTATTATAGGCGCATAATATTTTATGGTGGTACAGTAATGCGTTTGGAATTAGTTTGTGAAGATAGAGTGGGTATTAGTCGCGAGATCCTTGATTGTTTTTTAGCACGAGATATTAATTTATCGGCGATTGAGATCCAACAACCTGACCGGATATTTATTAAATCACCGAATCTAGAGTTTTCTGACTTGCAGACGTTGATGGCGAATCTTCGCCGAATTAGCGGCGTGTGTGATGTTAAAACAGTCAGCTATTTACCTTCTGAACTTGAGCATCAAGAAATACAAACCTTGATGACTAACTTACCTGATATTGTATTTTCGGTTGATGTAAAAGGCTTAGTGTCGTTGGTTAATTCACCCGCATTGACTGCGCTTGGACTTTTGGAATCGCAAGTGAAAGGGCATTGTATCAGCAATTTTGTCAAAGGGTTTTCAATTACTAAGTGGCTAGAATCAGAGGGAATCTGCGCGCAAACACAAAAACTCACCTTACTAGATGAAGATTTTTTTGGTGATATTCTACCCCTTAGTATTAGCTGTGATGTTAATCAAGTGACGTTATCCAAAGCCGCCGTTAGCGTAAAACCACACGAACTCGTTGGCGCAGTGATCATTCTTAAATCGGTTGACCGTATTGGTAAACAGTTTAATTTCTTACGTACTTTCCAATTTGCGGCATTTGATGAGATTCTCGCCAAAAGCGAAAAAATGAATAAGTTAATCAATATCGCGAAAAAGTTTGCCATACTCGATGCGCCGTTAATGATTTTAGGTGAGACTGGTGCGGGTAAAGAACTGATAGCTAAAGCCTGTCACCAAGCAAGTGGGCGATCACAACATCAATTTTTAGCACTCAACTGTGCCGCGGTACCTGATGCTGTCGCAGAATCTGAATTGTTTGGTGTGGTTACTGATGACGGCGAAACTAAGCGTGGCATTTTTGAACTCGCCAATGAAGGTTCAGTACTGTTGGATGAAATCGGTGATATGTCACCGTACTTGCAAACCAAATTTTTACGTTTATTGGAAACCGGTTGCTTCCGACGCGTAGGCGATGAGCAAGAAGTACGGGTTGATGTACGTATTATTTGTACCACTCAAAATGATCTGGCTAAGTTGATCCGTGAAGGTAAATTCCGCCAAGATTTATATTATCGTTTAAATGTTTTATCGATGACTGTGCCGGCGCTACGTGATCGTAAAGAAGATATTATTCCGCTTTGCCATTCGTTCTGCAGTGTATTTAGTCATGAATTACAACGTACCAAACCTCAGTTAAGTCGTAATGTATTAGAGTTATTACAATCTTATCCTTGGCCTGGTAACGTACGTGAATTGCGTAATGTGTTATATCATGCGCTGTCCTTGTTAGAAGGGGATGTATTAAATCCGTGTGACTTGAGCTTATCAGCAACAACGACTGAAACTTATGATGAAGCCTTGTTTGATGGGTCATTGGATGAAGCCTGTAAACGTTTTGAAAAATTATTATTACAGCGTTTATACCCGTCTTATCCAAGTACACGGCAATTAGCCAAGCGCCTAGGCGTATCGCATACTGCTATTGCCAACAAGTTACGCGATTATAAAATCACTAAAAAATAGTATTTAGCTGCTCGCGTATTTATAGATCAATATAGTCATGGTTTTATAGGTTAAAATCACTATAGCTCGCATCCCGCTTGTGCGAGCTATTTCTGAAGGGAGTCGCTTTGATGAACGTTTGTTCCACTATCATATTCAGTATAGGAACTTATGCCATGACCGCATCTGCAGTACAGGCTGAGTTATACCCTTTTCAAGCGCAATACTCGATGTATTACAAAGATGTGAAATTTGGACATTGTGAACGTTCATTGCGCCGTTTAAATAATTTTGAATATAAATTAACCAGTACAGCATCGGTATTACTGGGTTCGGGCAGCTATGAAAATAACTCTTGGTTTAAGTTACAAAATGGGTTGCTAACTGCGCAGCGTTATAAGCATGAAACAACGGTTATCGGCTTTAGTTCAGTGTCATCTGGTATCTTTGATGAGCAGGGCGATATTGTGATGGATTATGATGACAATCAGGTGAAATTAAGGCTGCAATCGCATGTGATGGATATTGGTGCGATGACTATTTTGTTGCAAAATGATCTTAAATTAGGTAAACAAGCGTTCAATTACCAATGGGTATTTGAAGATAAAGTCGAAGCCATTGAGTTTGAATATCTAACCGAAGAATCGATCAATACCATATTTGGTGACATGCAAGCCGTTAAACTCAAACAAGTAACCAAGAAGAACCGCATTTCTTATTTCTGGTTTATTCCAAAACTGGATTATCAACTCGCTAAAATCGAAGTATATAAAAAAGGCAAACGTTGGGGTTATTTAAAATTATCTGATCTGTCTTTCCAATAACCTTATCTCCTTGTTTACCCCCGCGAGGCTAACCGTTACACTGCTGATATTCAGCTGCAATCAGATAGATATAAAATGACCAAGCCAATCATGATCATGGGGTGTACTAGCGACGCCGGTAAAAGTTTCGTTGTCGCGGGTTTATGCCGCATGTTTGCTAATCGCGGTGTTAATGTCGCGCCATTTAAAGCCCAGAACATGAGTAATAATGCTGCGGTTACCGCCAAAGGTGAAGAGATTGGTCGTGCCCAATACTTACAAGCCATTGCCGCCAAAGTCACTCCAGATGTACGGATGAACCCAGTATTATTAAAACCAAGTGCAGATACCAAAAGTCAACTGATTTTGAATGGTAAACCAGCGCCGGAGTTGAGTGAGATACCGTGGATGGAGCGTAAAGCTTATTTGTTTACGCACGTTGAAAAAGCGCTCGCAGATTTACAACAAGAATACCAACAAATAATTATTGAGGGCGCAGGTAGTCCAGCTGAAGTGAATTTACGTCCGAGCGATATCGTTAATATGAGTGTTGCGCTGATCTGTAATGCGGATGTCTATTTGGTTGCTGATATTGATAAGGGGGGCGCATTTGCACATCTACTCGGCACCTTTATGTGCCTTGCCAAAGAAGAACAGCAACTGATCAAAGGTTTTGTATTAAATAAATTCCGTGGTGATCCACTGTTACTCGGTAATGCGATGGATTGGCTAGAAGAAAAAACCGGCGTGCCGACTGTCGCTAATATTCATTACTTTCCGCATCGGTTACCTGAAGAAGATACTCTGCATCATCGTGCCGCTTATAAACGTGGGTTGATCAATATTGCCTTAATTGCTTACCCGTACGCAGCGAACATGGACGAGTTTGATAACCTTATTCATCAAGATAACGTCAATGTGGTACCGCTGCGTGATGGTCAGTCATTGGTTGATTTTGATGCCATTATATTACCGGGCAGTAAAAATACGGCTGCGAGTTTATTACATCTGCGTGAGTCTGGACTCGCTAATGAAATCAGCAAGGCTGCACAACGAGGTCAGCCAATTTTAGGTATTTGTGGTGGCATGCAATTATTGGGCGAACATATTCTTGATCCACATCATATCGAAGGTGGCGATGAACAAGGTTTAGGACTGCTGCCTATCATCACTGCACATGCCCAGACTAAAACCACACGACAACGTGAAATTGACTGGCAGGGTTTTAAACTATCAGGTTATGAAATTCATCACGGTCACACCAAGATGAGCTTGAAAAGTGACGCGCAAATGACTACTTGCAAAAGTTTTATTGAGACAGATTTAGGCTGGCAACAAGGTAATGTCTACGGGTGTTATTTACATGGGTTATTTGATAATAAAGGTTTTATTAATCAGTTTTTAACGAATTTAGGCTGGGAGGGTGACGCCGATGACCACGCGGTTAGTTTGGATGCTGAGCTAAACCGTGTCGCGGATATGTTTGAGAAATTGGATTGGTTATAAAACGCAGCGCTTAGATAACTCGCATGCTTAGAGATAGAGTAGCAGGCAGAAGGATTAACCTGCTATTCTCTATATTGTACATATGCTTAGATATAAATAATACGCCACGAATATGAAACTAGGGCGCGAGGCGATCAACGCGCCAATTATCGCCTTCTTTTACATAACTAAAGCGATCATGTAAGCGATCTGCTTTACCTTGCCAGAATTCGATACTGGTTGGTTTTACCACATAGCCGCCCCAAAACTCAGGTAATGGCACTTCTTTATTCGCAAATTTAGCGGTGAACTGTTTTACTTGTTGTTCTAAGATCTTGCGAGAAGTGATCACTGTACTTTGCTCTGATGCCCAAGCGCCGATTCGGCTACCTCGTCCACGAGATTGGAAATAAGCATTAGACTCTTCAGCTGAGATCTTTTCGACCACACCTTGAATACGTACCTGACGTTGTAAAATGTTCCAATGGAATGTTAACGCAACACAGGGGTTTTGAGCTAGCTCTTGACCTTTTCGGCTGTCATAATTGGTAAAGAAAACAAAGCCTTCTTTAGTCAATTCTTTCAGTAGTACCACTCGGCAAGAAGGGTGACCATTGGCATCGACAGTAGACACTGTCATAGATTCAGGTAAGACGATGCCGCAGTCTTGTGCCGCTTTGAACCAGCGTTGGAACTGCTCAAATGGGTCAACACTGGGATCAAGATCGGGCAAGTTGACTAATACGCCTTGCCCTAAGGTAAATGCACAACGGATCTTAGTTAATAAAGACATAGTTAAGCCTTATGCATAGAGACCCAAGTTTTCTTTAGCGAACTGTTCAAATTCAGTACAACCACCAAGGTGTTTTTCATCGATAAAGATTTGTGGCACTGTATTCACTGGTACGCCCGCTGATTTTTCTAGATCAGCTTTACTGATACCTTCGGCAAGCATATCGATGTAGTTGAAATCAAAATCTTCATTGTCAGCTTTTAATGTTTCTGCAATTTGTTTCGCACGTACACAGTAAGGGCAACCAGGACGACCAAAGATAACTGTAAACATAATATAAATACTCCGGGTAAGATAAATTGGTTAGCACGCTATGTGTACTTTAATGATAAGTACCCGTTGCTAGTAAGTGAGTTCACTCTTAATGTGTACATAGTATGTTTTTCTGAAATAAAATGAAATTGTTTATTTAATAATAATTGATAGGCATTAACTATTGATGACGAATGTAACATTATCAGTATGACTTCTGTTAAGAAATGTAAATTTTCAGCACCGAGTTCGAATAATTGCAGAGATAAATAGCAATCAAGATTGGAATCAGTGATAATTATCGATTAAATTTTATAAATCAGCTTGAAACAATATATGAAATCATTAGAGTTTTATCAATCTACGATTACCAACTTAAAGCAACTGCCGATGTCGGCAGGGCATATTGATGTTTTATTTTCAGCGCGTGATTTTAAAGCGAAAATATTAGACTTAATTGCTTCATCTTCGAAACGCATTTATCTTTCGACTTTATATCTTCAAGATGATGATGCAGGTAAAGAAATACTGAATGCGCTGTACCTGGCTCGGGTACATAACCCTGGGTTAGTGATTAAAGTGTTCGTTGATTTTCATCGTGCGCAGCGAGGACTTATTGGTCAGAAAAATCATGGTGGTAATGCCAAACTTTATAGAGATATGCGTCAAAGATTAGGTGATAAAGTAACTATCTTAGGCGTACCAGTGAAAGGCAAAGAAGTGCTGGGGGTCTTGCATCTGAAAGGCTTTATCTTTGATGATAATGTGCTTTACAGTGGCGCGAGTATTAATGACATCTATCTACATCAAGCGGATAAATATCGTTGTGATCGTTATCATGTGTTGTACAACCCGGCGTTAGCAGATTCAATGACCGCGTATTTAGAAGATTACTTTGTGAGCCAGAGCGCGGTGATCCGACTTGATGAAGATGTGATCCCGTCAAGTAAAGCCTTGAAGCAAGATATTCGTCAGTTCAAAAAAACGTTACGCAGTGCACAATATCACTATATTAATACCACCCCAGAAAGTAACGAAGTCGGCATCACGCCTATTTCTGGTTTTGGTCGTCATGGCAACAAGTTAAATCAAACCATCACTAACTTATTACGTGCAGTAGAAAGCGAAATTACTATTTTTACCCCGTATTTTAATTTGCCGTTATCAATATCAAAAGATATTAAGCGCCTGTTAAAACGTAATGTGAAAGTAACCTTGGTGATCGGGGATAAAACCGCAAACGATTTCTACATACCACCGTCAGAACCGTTTAAGGTGATATCAGCACTGCCTTATATTTATGAAACTTACCTGTATAAGTTTGTCAAAACTTGCCAGCCTTATATCGACAAAGGCCTGCTTAATGTGCGTTTATGGACCGACGAAGGTAACAGCTTCCACCTTAAAGGGTTGTGTTGTGATTATAAGTATCACCTATTAACGGGTAATAACTTAAATCCACGCGCATGGGGTTTAGATCTCGAGAATGGTATTCTAATTCATGATACTAAGCAGTTATTAAAAGAGACCCTGCAAGCAGAGCAAGAGCATGTGCTGAAAAACACCCGTCGTATTAAACACCTTTCTGATTTAGAAAGTATAGCGGACTATCCAGCACCCGTGCAGAAATTTATGCGCCGTATTAAAACTACGCGCTTGGATATGTTACTCAAACGTATTCTATAATATCGCGATTCGTCACGCTTAATGATGATAACAAAGGTTTGTTACTGCTTCGGTAACAAGCCTTTGTCGTTTTTAACGATCAGACACTGATTGCTATCCCGATAGCATGTAAATTAGTTTCATTCTTAATGATACTTATTGCTCTGTTCTAGCTTGCTGATTATACTCTGGTTAACTATCAAATAATTAAATTGGCCGTGATATTATGTTCGGATTTTTAAAACGATTTTTTTCTACTTCTATGGACTCGGATACTAAACCTGTCGACAATACACCGACTGTTGAACCAATCGATTACAATGGCTATCTTATCTTTGTGATGCCGAAGGAAGAGGAGGGTCAATACCGTGTCGCGGGTTTAATTGAAAAGCCTGTTGTAGGCGACGAAGAAGCGGATAATTTAAAGCACGAATTTATTCGTTCTGATGTTTGCATGAGCAAGCCGCAAGCGGAACAAATCACGTTACAAAAATGTAAGTTATTCATCGACCAAGTCGGCGATAACATGTTTAAGTAACGAAGGTCTTTTGAGTCATTAACGCTGGAGTTCACGATGTTTTTTGCAAAAAATAAGTCAACCATGGTTAGCAAATCGGATGCGTTGCCTGATAACCCAACGGCAATCCCAGTTGATGCGTTACATTATGTGTCAGCCACGAATATGGTGCCGCCTTTTGTAGCCCAACATCAAGTCTGTTATTTCGCGATGGGCTGCTTCTGGGGCGCTGAACGATTATTTTGGTCGGTACCGGGCGTCGTGACAACCGCGGTCGGTTATCAAGGTGGTTATACTGTGCATCCGCATTATCAACAAGTGTGCTCGGGCCAAACTGGCCATACCGAGTCTGTGTTAGTGGTTTTCGATCCGGAAGTCATTAGCTATGCAGAACTCCTTATCCTGTTTTGGGAAAACCATCAATCAACACAAGGTATGCGACAGGGGGCTGATCAGGGCACTCAATACCGTTCTGCGTTGTACTGCACTTCTGCGCAACAATTATCTGAAGCAAAAGCTTCTGCTGTGCATTATCAGCAAGCATTAGTGGATGGCGGCAGTGATGACACCATTACCACCGAAATCGACTTGGCGGCACCATTTTATTATGCCGAGGCGGATCACCAGCAGTACCTTGCTAAAAATCCACAAGGCTATTGCGGCATAGGCGGCAGTGGCATCTGTTACCTAGGGAATTAATCATGCAAGCGAGAGATAGGCGAATTCTATTTATATTGGTGTTTACGGTTCTCGCTTTTATGTGGCAAAGCACGTTAATTGCGCCGCTCAAAATCTTAGTGGTATTTTTGCATGAGCTTAGCCATGCGCTGGCGACTTGGTTAACCGGTGGTAAGGTGGTGGAGTTTGTGGTCTCGGCCTATCAAAGTGGCCATGTTATCTCGGCGGGTGGCTCGCGGTTTATTATTCTTAGTGCCGGCTATTTGGGCTCGTTACTGTTTGGCTTGTTATTTTATGCGGCCAGCAGTCGTCGTAAAACCACCGATATTAGCTTAGCGTTATTGGCTATCACCATGTTACTCGTGGCCGTGTTTTTTGGTGGCACCTTGTATACCATAGGTTTTGCGGCCGTCATCGCCTTGGTGATCATGGTGTTATTAAAGTACGCTAGTGCGGGTATCAAGCAAACCGTGTTATTAGTGTTTGCCAGTGCCAGCATGATTTATGTCCCTATCGATATTTGGCAAGATACCATCATGCATAGCGGGTCCTTATCTGATGCGCGTATGTTAGCCAATGAAATGGGCGGTGCGACCTTTATGTGGGGCGGTCTGTGGTTTGTCGCGAGTTTGTATTTTATTTATTTAACGCTACGTAAATCGTGATTAAAGAGCGCCGTTAATACCTTAATATCGGTACCGACGTGAGTATTGCTACCAGTATTAATCGACGTATTGTCAGTGACTTCAAGGTTGCTGATGATACTGATATCAAACGCTTGCTCGACCGCTTCATAACAACCTGAGTGTACATGCAATTGCTGGCAATGCTCAAAGACGTTATCCCGCAGTAATTTGGCGATAGGTTGTTTAATGGCTTTGGCTAGCGCTTCTTTTAACGTCCATATGCGATACAACGCCTTGGCGTGCACCGCTTTGCCCATCTCTTCGGCAACTGCCTCAACTTGGCCCATACAGGCGTGTAATTCGTCACTATGATAGTAATGCTTGGCGATTTTTTCGAGCGAACGCTTGGTCGAGATCCATTCTAAATCCACACCCAGTTGCAGTGGTTTTATTGTTAATGCTTGCGTCGCTGCATGCTTTACCGGTACGAGGGCAACCAGCACTTGGCCATGTGAGTGAGAAATACAACTGTGCAGTGCGATAACCTCACCATGCTGATATACCTTTAAGCAAGTATCCTTATCATCGAACAGCACCGCCAGTGAATCAAAATTATAGCCTAAACATTGGCTCGCATAGGTCTTAATGATAACGCGACTTGTGAGGTATTCTTGCTTTGCTTGTGGCTGTTTACGTTTCGCAAATATGACCTGTTCTTGTGGGTGTAAATACTGCGCTGCCAGCTCGGTGATCTGTTCGCTAGCAATGTTGTTACTGTTAAACAAGTAAATATCAATACCGACATCGGCACTGACTGGAAAGTCGCTATGCGAGCTGAAGGTAAGTTGCTGACTGAAGAATGCGGCAGTGTGTGGCATTAAAGATGAGACCGTTATAGTGCTGTGGGCAGAAAGTATAACAATCTCTTGCCACTACTTCAGTAAACCTTGTAATTTTCTTTGCTGTCGAATCAGCCATTCAGGTGTTGTTGTGGTCATTCCCTCTGGTTTTAAAGCGGGGTGGGATACCATCATTTTATTAATGGTTAATTCTTGTTGTTGTTCGATGTCGATAAATAATATGGTCTTGCCATTTTCGAGGGATTGTTTGAATGCTTGGCTATTAATATTGGGTAGCTGAATACCCATGTGATCACCTTCCCAAGTGCAAAAAACCAGCACTACCAAGGCGAACATAATAAGCGGCATGCCACCCAGAGGGCCATTATACCAGCCTTGAAAATAAGTCAGTAACAAGATGGTGACAGCGAACACAATACCAATGGCAGCCCCGATATCACCACTCTTAATTAAGCCTTTCTTCAGTGAGTTATCCACTTCGTATAAATGATGATGACCTAAGGATTTATTATCATTGGTTAAGGTATGAATATGGTCTTTAGCTATGCCATAGGATTGCAATTCATGTTCGATTATCTCCAGTTCATCCTGAGAGTCGACGATATAGTAATGCCTTAACATGGTAACCACCTTACAGCACAATGCCGTGATAATAACGTCAGTAGACAACCTTATTATTATAGTTGAAAACAGCTATATCAGAAGAAACTTATAACCTAATGAGGCCATCAGTAACATCAAGGACACGGATAATGTTTTACGCACAAGGCAGGGCTAGCATGTAAAGTAATTTACCTGCCAGCATAAACGCAATTAACGCGCCGATATTTGACGAAAAGTTGAATAGCTTAGAGGTTGCCGATGCTGACACTAAATCAAATTTCAACAAGTAATGCAGCACTAAGATCAAGAAACTGCCGGTACCAGGACCAAAGAAACCATCATAAAAACCAATCACGAACACCGATGGGCAACATGCCAAGGATTATCTTACCGACAGTATCAGGATCAAAGTAGAGGATCGATTCAGCACCTATGTAGGCACCAATTAATCCAGCGGGGATCCCGGATGCCACTGCAGTCCAAATCACCTTCTTGTTTTTGACAAAATTGCGTATCGCTGCAATCGTGCCGAGTGTACTGACTATCTTTTCTTGCCCCAACGCGACCTGTGGCGGTAACCCCGCTAAGATGAAGGAAGGCACCAGTATTAAGCCGCCTCCGCCTGCGACACTATCAATAAAGCCCGCCGCAAAAGCGGATGCCATTAACGCCAGTAGTATCCATAGCGTGATATCTGCACCAAAAATTTCCATTTTAATATTCTCCTACGTTGTTATCTTTAGACTGATTTTAGCGCGTTAGCTTTGATGAGAATTGATGTGTCCATATTCCCCAGTCCGTGTTGCTGTAATATCTCGTAATCACTATCGACTTGACTCGTTAAAGGTAATTGCAGTTGATAGCGTTCAGCTTCGTCTAAGCAGATCCCTAGATCTTTCCTCATTAGGTTGATCGCAAAGCCAAAATCAAACTGATCGTTTGCCATCGTTTCTGCACGGTTTTCCATCTGCCATGATCCCGCTGCGCCATGCTTAAGCGTTTCTACTACTTGTGCTACATCTAATGATGCCTTTTCCGCTAACGTTAATGCTTCACTTAAACCTTGTAAAACCCCAGCAATACATATTTGATTTACCATTTTACAACGTTGTCCCTGACCGTGATTGCCGAGTAACGTGGACTGTTTTGCATAAGCGTTAAGCACAGGTTGAAGTGTTGTGAAAGTCTCCGTGTTACCGCCACACATGACGGTTAACGTGCCATTTTCGGCACCTGCTTGCCCACCTGAAACGGGCGCATCCATAAATTCAACATCATGGTTTGCACATGCTGCGGCTAACTCGATGGCAAGCTGCGCTGATGTGGTGGTGTGATCGACTAAGATCGCGCCCGGTTTGAGGCTGGCCAATACGCCTGATTCACCGTATACCACGCTGCGTACATCGTCATCGTTACCAACACAAATGAACACGATATCTGCGTTTTCTGCCGCTTCTTTAGGGGACGTAGCCAATTCCCCTTGATAGTCATTTACCCATTTCATGGCTTTTTCGGTGGTACGATTGAATACCGTTGTTTTATATCCTGCACGTTTTAAATAACCCGCCATTGGGTAGCCCATCACCCCAAGACCAACAAACGCAATGCTTAAAGAATTCATATCTATACTCCAACTTACCAATGACATATGTCAATTTGTATTTATAACTTATTGCATTACCTCGTGATAAGTCAATTGTTTTGTACAATTAATTAACAAATATAATTGTACAAATAGGTAAATGTAATGGATCTAGCGCTGTATGTTTTATTTCAGCGAGGTAAACTAAGGGCAATCAAGATTATGTTTTTGCAGTGTTCACTAGAGGCAAGTTAATGAGTGATATTAAGTTTCGACAAATAGCCGAAACCATTGAAACTAGAATTAATACTGGTGTGTATCAACCGAATACTAAATTACCGCCACATCGGGTGCTCGCTGATGAGCTTGAGACTACGCCGACAACGGTGTCTAAGGCCTATAAATTATTGGCAGAGAAACATAAAGTTGAATCCTTTGTTGGGCGAGGCACGTTTGTCTGTGGTAATTCTGAATTGGAAACTGTGATCCAAGCATCAAAGGGTGATACTGATTATAACTTTTCGATTTTACAGCCTTGCTTAAAATATAATGTCTTACCCTTGCAGGCGGCTTTTCAACAAACCTATGCGGCGTTGCCGAGTGAGTTATTAGGCTATATCGAACATAGCGGGCATTTATCCCACCGAGAAGCAGGTGTGAAGTGGGCGGCGGAATTTGGTTTGTCGGTTTTAGACCCTAACGACATATTACTCGCCAGTGGCGCGCAGAATGCGCTGGAAATATTGATCCAGACCTATACTAATCCCGGTGATTGCATTGCTGTCGAAGCATTTACGTACCCTGGCATTCTCTCTATTGCTAATTTATTGGGTCGCCGTATTGTTGACGTCGCGATGGATAGTGAAGGCATGTGCCCGATTGCACTTAAAGATACTATTCTTAACGATAAGCCGAAAGTAGTGGTGATTGTGCCGTCACATCAAAATCCGACGGGCGTGACTATGCCGCAAGCGCGCAGAGAAGCAATTGCCAAGGTGATTGCAGCTGGCGATATTTGGTTATTAGAAGATGACATTTACGGCTTCTTGAACCCAGTGACGATCCCTGCTATTACCAATTATATACCGGAAAAAAGCTTTCATATTACCAGTTTGTCGAAGGCGATTAGCCCGGCGTTACGTTGTGCATTTATTAAAGCACCTAAAAGCGAAATACGTAAAATTGGCGCATGTATCCGTACTTCTATTTGGTTGGCGTCACCGCTAAACTTTGCTGTGGCAACACAATTAATTAACTCTGGTGAAGCCTTTGCGATGGCGCATCAACAAAAATTATTGGCGGCGCAACGACAACAGTTTGTGACCGAGCAACTTGGGTTCTTAGCTTGCTCGAGTCAACCGACAAGTTACCATATTTGGGTGGCATTACCGGCGCATTGGCGACAAGAGCATTTTGTGATGGAAGCGAAAAACCAGCAATTATTGGTGAGTAGCGGTGGTTATTTCTCGCAACAGAGTGATAAAAGTAACCATATCCGTTTATCATTAATGGCGATAGATGACGAGCAACGCTTCCAGCAAGGTGTTGTATCACTAGCTAATTTACTCAAAGATGGGCAGGGTTCACACTTCCTGTTTTAATAATTTTAACTGTTCATAATGTAGACCCATAATACGACATGAGACTAAGGAGAGTTTATGTTGAAAAATACGATAACCGGCATACTTATTTTAAGTTGTTCTGGCTGTGTTTTATTAGAAAAAAAAGATCCCATACCAGTCATTGATCCGGCGGATGCAGAAGTCCCAGTATTATTAATGCCAACAGCAACGGCAATCTCCGCCGCAGAATGTGCCGGTGATATGGAGTTACCCGTCGAGTTGAGTCGTAAATTTACTGCAGTATCAGATCCAGAATTGTTGGCGCAATCTATCGGTGACGCCAATGAAGGCAAACTTTGTCAGGGTCAGGTTTATGTTGCCAAACAGAACACCCAAGTTATGTTATTTCGTGGTTGGAATGCTAGCAACCCTGCCAGTGAATTTGGTGAGTGGTGGGCATTAAAGAGTCCCCGTGGCCAAATCGCGCAATATCGCAGTGATTATCAAATATGTTATCAATGGTCACCGTTAGATAAAATGACTCTGTGTAGTCTAAAAGCTGGCGCGAAAGTGGTGATAGGTACTGGCCAAAGTGCCACGTGTTCGTCATACCTTGATTATCCAAGCTCAGCGAAGAAACAAGTCTACCTTGTCAACGCTAATGCGGATCTGTTTGATTGCTCAAGTTATAACGCCGAGTTTAATTGGACGCCCATTATTAGTAATTAACAATTAATTAATTAATAGCAGTAGCATGAATGATAGTAGGGCAGTTAGTTCTAATTGCCCACTGCAAACCAAGTGGTATTAATCCATATCATCAAACGGCTGACCAATACTCGGCAAGAATACATCGATGAAATAACGGATCTCATCAGTCATGCGCTCGTCTAGCGCGGTTTGACAGCGTATTTTAGCTTTCGCAAATTCATGATTGCCGCAACTTTCTTCTTCAATACACTTCATATGCGCACAGAGAATATCCGCATCTTTGACTAAGGTTTTATAGACAGGATCAAGGTCGGGTGTCGATAATAATGGCTTATACGCGTCACGTAATTCTGCTGGCAGCATATCCAATAAGGTCTTCTCAGCCGCCAATTCAATCTTGTTATATTCACGAATAATGGCTTTGTTGTAATACTTCACTGGGGTAGGTAAGTCGCCTGTGAGCACTTCGGTGGTATCGTGAAACAGTGCCATCGACGCAGCTTTGTCAGGATCATAGCTTTTACCGTAATAAGTATTACCGATCATCGCAAGTCCGTGGGCAACCATAGCAACCTGTAAACTGTGTTCGGCTATATTTTCATGGGTGACGTTACGCATCAGCGGCCAACGGTAAATTAACTTCATACGGGCAAGGTGGGCAAAAAAATGGCTCATAAGATCTCCAAATATGAAAGGCATCGAATGACAATACAGGCTAAGTGCAAGTAAGTCATCGGTTTCATTACTGTAGCATGGGTTGGCGTTTAGATCTGAAACGATACTGTTCTACTGTGTTAGTCTTTTATTTCTAAGTTGAGGTTGTATTGTCATGCAATCGTATTTTTACAGAATTAATTTTAATGTCAGATTGGCATTTGCTCTTATAATTCATTCAATTGTTGTTATTGACTGGCGTGAAGAAATGTAGTGTATCATCACATAACTCATTAATTAAACTCAAATATTGTAGGTTTTAAAAATGTTAGTTATATTATTTGGTAGATTATATTTGACCGTTGTACAAGGACGTTAACAAGATGCTCGAAGCCAGTGCTGAGACAAAGTTACAATTATTTGAGTTAGGACCAGGTAAAATGCTTGATCTGCAAATAAATAACCCACTGCCTGTACGCCTAAAATCATCCCTTGTTGGTTATGATATCGGTCGATATATCATATTAAAATATCCCCGAGTCGCAAAAAAATCAGAGTATAGCGATGTACTCATTGAAGGTACTGGTGTGTATACAAAGCCCTGTTGATGGCGAAATAAAGATTATGGCAACCTAGTGCCGAAATTATTGTCCCAACTATTTATTGTTTAAACTGTTTATTCAAGGAAATTTTATGATCTATTCAACTACAGAATCAATTCCCGGCAGAGAAATCGAAGAGATAGTCGGTGTTGTTACTGGTAATGTCGTTCAAGCAAAGCATATTGGACGTGACATCATGGCGAGCTTAAAAAGTATTATCGGTGGTGAAATACGCGGTTATACAGAAATGTTAACTGAGGCTAGGGACATAGCGGTTAAACGTCTAATTGAAAATGCGAATGAAAAAGGAGCGGATGCTGTTGTCGGGATCCGTTTTACGACAAGTGCAATTATGGATGGCTCATCTGAAATTATGGTTTTTGGCACCGCGGTTAAATTAAAAAAATAACCGGATATTTAAAAATATTAGATATAGTGGACTATTCGAATCGCGCCACTTTTGTCCACAATATTTAGCCACTTAATAAGGTGTCAATAAAAACAAAAAAAGGCGTCATTACGACGCCTTTCTAATATCTAAAACTCACTTACAAACTAATCCTGACGGTAAGTTGATAAGAAGTTAGCGAGTTTATTAATCGCAATCGTCAGCTCTTCAACACGCGGTAAGAATACCACGCGGAAGTGATCAGGGCGGCTCCAGTTAAAACCAGTGCCTTGTACAATCAATAGCTTTTCTTGTTGCAACAGATCTAATGCAAATTTCTGATCGTCTTTGATATTGAACATTTCAATATCAATTTTAGGGAACAGATACAGCGCACCTTTTGGTTTCACACAAGTGATACCCGGAATATCATTTAACATCTTCCAAGCTAAATCACGTTGTTCGAGTAAACGACCGCCCGGTAAAATCAATTCATTAATACTTTGATAACCACCCAGTGCTGTTTGTATCGCATGTTGCATCGGTACATTCGAGCACAGGCGCATGGAGGCGAGCATTTCCAACCCGGCGATATAATCCTTAGCAAGATGCGTTGCCCCACTCAGTACTAACCAACCAGAGCGGAAACCAGCAATACGGTATGCTTTAGACAAACCATTGAAGGTAACAATTAGAATATCTTGTGCCAGTGTGCACATAGGCACATGTTCAACACCGTCATATAGGATCTTGTCATAGATCTCATCAGAAAAAATGATCAGATTGTGTTGGCGAGCAACTTCAATCACTTCTAGCAAAAATTCTTTATTATATACCGCACCCGTAGGGTTGTTCGGATTGATTAATACAATACCTTTGGTATTCGGTGTGATCTTGGCTTTAATGTCATCCAGATCAGGATACCAATCCGATTCTTCATCACAAATATAGTGCGTCGCTTTACCACCAGAGAGGGTAATTGCCGCTGTCCATAATGGATAATCTGGTGACGGAACTAAGATCTCATCACCGTTATTGAGTAATGCCTGCATCGACATCATAATTAATTCTGAAACGCCATTACCCAGATAAATATTGTCAATCGAGATGTTTAACAGCCCTTTCTGCTGGTAATGTTGCATCACGGCTTTGCGTGCCGAATATAACCCTTTTGAGTCACAATAACCTTGGCTCGAAGGGAGGTTGTGAATAACGTCTTTTACAATTTCTTCTGGGGCTTCAAAACCAAATGGGGCGGGATTCCCGATGTTTAATTTGATTACTCGGTGACCTTCTTCTTCTAAGCGATTCGCTTCTTTTAATACTGGTCCACGTATGTCGTAACATACGTTATCTAACTTATGAGATTTTTCTATTGAGTACATCCCGGCTCCAACGCTGTAAATATGTATATTGTTTATCTTCCTGTAATAAAAGTAACGTATATATGGGATTGTTGGAAGTGATATTTGGTGATCAGACTGATTTATTGTTGCGCCATTGTTAATTGACAAGCTTCGGGTGTAACATTATTGGTAATGGTTACCAAATCACGGTAGTTTTGTGAGATTGTTGTTGTAATACAGCAGTTAAATACATAGTTCATCGATAGTTAAATAGAAGAAGGAAAGAGCATGAGTCAGCAATTAAACCCAGCAATAATGAGTGGACTAGAGATATTACAAGCAATGGCTGAAGGGATATTTCCTCATCCGTCGATTTGCGACACCATGCCAATGCAATGTGTCGATGTAAGTGAAGGGCAGGTTCATTTTAGTGTGCAGGCCGATGATCGTCATTTAAACCCGATGGGTGGTGTACACGGTGGTTTTGCGGCCACGGTACTTGATTCGGTTACGGGTTGCGCGACACACACGACACTGGTTGCTGGTGAGAGTTACGGTACGATCGATTTGAATGTAAAAATGGTGCGTCCTATTCCTAAAAATACCGTATTACACGCTAAAGGTAAGGTATTAAATGTATCAAAAACAGTTGCTATCTCGGAAGGTGATATTCGAGATGCAGAAGGCAAGCTTTATGCCCACTGTACAGCAACGTGTGTCATTACTCGTCAAATTAAATAGGGTTTCCTTATGACAAATAACATTTCTGAAATAACAGCGAATACATTTCAGTTTCATCCATCCGCCAGTGAAAAGGCCGGTAAAATGGTGATTGGGCATCGTGGTGCGTCATCCATTGCACCGGAAAATACCTTGGCGGCATTTCAATTAGCCGAATACCATAATGTACCTTGGATTGAAGCGGATGCGGATATGCTCGGTGATGGCACTGTGGTTATTTGTCACGATGCCACACTCGAGCGCTGTAGTGATCACAGTGGTTTATTACGCGATAAAATAGTCACGGATCTGGACCATATTGATGCCGGCGCATGGTTTGCACAGGATTTTGTTGGTGAACGTATTCCGACGCTGGTGGAATTAATATTGTTCACCAATGAGACGGGTATGAACCTGAATTTAGAAATTAAATCAGGCAATGATAAAGCCGTTACTGATCGACTCATTGACGGCATCATTCGCGACATTAATCATCACTGGCAAGGAGGGCAGCAGTTGCTGATCTCGAGTCGTAATCATTTGTTATTAGCTGAAGTGAAACGGCGTGCGCCAGAAATAAGCTTAGGGTGTTTGTTTAAATCCCCTTTGCCTAATGATTGGCTAACCTCGATGCAATATGTTGGTGCCGATTTTATTCACCCCCATGACAAAGGTTTGACCGAACAGCAAGTCAAAGCCATGACCGATGCCGGTTATAGCGTTAACGTGTGGACAGTTAATAGCTTGGCACGCGCTAACCAATTATATAATTGGGGGGTAACGGGTATTTTCTCTGATATTTCCCAGCAATTCCAGCCCTGTTATCGAAATTAATTGCCAGCTAAGCCAGAGCGAACATACTATCAGTGCTTAAACCTTAATGAGATACTGTAACTTGGATGCAGAAAATATGATGATTAACGGCTCACCTAGTCAAAATGTTGCAATTGCCGATCGTGGATTTAATTTTGGTGATGGGCACTTTACCACGATCAAAATGGCAGCTGGACAAGCCTTGCTATTGGATTTACACCTAGCACGCTTACAACAAGCGTGTGCGGTATTAGCCATCGAGTTTAGTCAATGGGATGAGCTGGTTACAGCAATCAAACAGCAGGCATTAGCGTTACAGGAAGGCGTGTTAAAAGTCACGATCACCCGCGGCGAGGGCGGTCGAGGTTACAGTTATGCTTATGGTACTACGGGCTGCTCAAGTGCCAATTGGTATTTACAACACCGTCTGATACCACCCACTTACAGTGAATGGGCTAAGTCGGGCATTGAATTAATGCTTTGTGACTATCAGCAAACCGTTAATCCAGCATTGGCGGGATTAAAAACCTTAAACCGATTGGATCAGGTGATGATCAAGCAAGAACTTGATGCCCATAATATGGCTGATGGATTGGTGTGTTCGACAGACGGTTATGTTATCGAAACCGCTGTTGCTAATGTATTTTGGGTGACAGCCGGTAAAGTCTATACGCCGAGCACTAAACGCAGTGGTGTTGAAGGGGTGATGAAAATACACATTTCAAACTTGTTGAATAGTCTGGGATTAACTTTGAATTCAGGGGATTACACTGTTGCTGATGTGCAGGCTGCGGATGAAGTTTTTATTACTAATTCAGTGATGGGAGTCGTGCCTGTGAAGGCTATTTTAACGCAGGCAGATAAAAGTGATGATGACGCGATTTATTATGATCTGTCAGTGAGTAATTTATCGGTATGGCGCTTGTTACAATTAGAGTTACAGCAAGCAATACAGGCCTAGTTTAATATATCTGCATAGTAGTATATTAAATTCACGAATCGATTAACGCTAATCGATTCGTTATTAATAAGTTAACGTTAAAAAATGCGACGTTTTAAGCCTTTCTTATCCAAGATCTTGGTGGCGATCTCTTCAACCGAAAATGACGTGCTGTTGATGAAAGGGATTTTTTCTCTACGGTATAAGTATTCAACTTCCGCAATCTCTAACTTACATTGACGTAATGACGCATAAGTGCTGTTAGCAAGGCGTTCACTACGGATGCCCTGCAGACGTTGCACATCAATGGTGAGACCAAATATTTTATGCTTATTACGTTTTAATTCTTTTGGCAGTGTTAACTCATCCATGTCATCGGCAATAAATGGGTAGTTGGCGGTCTTGATCCCAAACTGCAAGGCGAGGTATAAACTGGTTGGTGTTTTGCCACTGCGTGATACACCGACTAAGATTAAGTCTGCATCGTCGTAATCTTTACAGCTAATACCGTCATCGTTGGCGAGGGCATAATTCACCGCCTCAATACGGGCATCATAAGTATCAATTTTAAGGCTGTGAGTACGGTGTGATTTGGGCTCTGCTTTGATATTTAATTGCTTAGAAAGTGGAGCCACAAATGTACTCAAAAAATCGTGTGAATAGCCTTCATTTGATTCGATTATTGTCCTTATTTCAGATGAAACTATCGAATGAAACACGAGTGGCTTCTGTCCTGTTTTCGCTACGTGTTCGTTGATTTTTTGAGTAACGTATTTTGCTTTTTCTTCGGTCTCAATAAAGGGATAAGTATGCTGATCAAATTCGATTGGAAATTGGCTTAGAAGCGCGTGACCAAAGACTTCAGCGGTGATCGCGGTGCCATCAGAGACATAAAAAACAGTTTGCATTGACTCTATCCTTTTCATAAACAGATGAAATTTTATAAGTAAGTATCTTACATTGAAATTAATAGCTGTGTATGATTAAAAACACTAAGGAAAGCAAGATGATTATTTTGCATTGACAATATGTGAGCAATATCGAATATCGCCCACACTTAAAATCATTTTTGAGATAGATTAAATCTGGAGAACTGCCGTGATAGAGTACGTAATTGGGTACGAAAAACTTGGAATGAACGACGTAGAACGAGTTGGCGGCAAAAACGCATCTCTAGGTGAGATGATCAGTAACTTAGCTGGCGCAGGCGTGCAAGTTCCTGGTGGTTACGCGACTACCGCTGATGCGTTTAATCAGTTTTTAGAGCAAAGTGGCGTAAACGATAAAATTTATGCACTACTAGACGATCTCAATGTTGATGACATCGCAGCGTTGACAAAAGTTGGCGCGACTATTCGCCAATGGATCATCGATACACCTTTCCAACCTGAATTAGAAGCCGCTATTGCCCAAAGCTATGAAGTACTGGCTGGTGAAGCAGGCGAGCAAGCATCATTTGCAGTACGTTCTTCGGCAACCGCTGAAGATATGCCGGATGCATCATTCGCGGGTCAGCAAGAAACATTCTTAAACGTACGTGGTTATGACAACATCATTGTTGCAATTAAACACGTATTCGCATCACTCTTTAACGACCGTGCTATCTCTTACCGCGTGCATTCTGGTTATGACCACCGTGGCGTGGCATTATCTGCGGGTATTCAACGCATGGTGCGTAGTGATGAAGCATCATCTGGTGTGATGTTCTCTATTGATACTGAATCTGGCTTTGAAGATGTGGTATTTATTACGTCTTCATATGGTCTTGGTGAAATGGTTGTACAGGGCGCCGTTAACCCTGATGAATTCTATGTACACAAACCAACACTCGCAAAAGGCAAGCCTGCTGTAGTACGTCGTAATATTGGTAGCAAGCTGATCCAAATGATTTACTCTGCTGAAGAAGGCCATGGTAAGCAAGTACAAATCGTTGATGTTGAAGCAAGCAAGTCTCGTCAGTTCTCTATTACCGACGAAGAAGTAATGGAACTAGCAAAACAAGCAGTGATCATCGAAAAACATTATGGCCATGCGATGGATATTGAATGGGCTAAAGATGCGATTGATGGCAAAATTTATATCGTTCAAGCCCGTCCAGAAACAGTACGTAGCCGTGAAGATAAGCAAGTCATGGTGCGTTTTCACTTAGACGCTAAATCAGCCGTAGTTACAGAAGGTCGTGCAATTGGTGGTAAGATTGGTGCCGGTCCCGCGAAAGTCATTTCATCAATTTCTCAAATGGATGAAGTGAAAGAAGGCGACGTATTAGTTACTGACATGACAGATCCAGATTGGGAACCTATCATGAAACGTGCTTCTGCAATTGTAACTAACCGTGGTGGCCGTACCTGTCATGCTGCAATCATTGCACGTGAAATGGGTATTCCAGCAGTTGTGGGTTGTGGTAACGCAACAGACCTGATTAAAAACGGTCAAGAGCTAACAGTATCTTGTGCTGAAGGTGACACTGGTTTTATCTACGAAGGTATCTTACCATTCCGTGAAACTTCATCAGTAGTGACTAACTTACCGGAGATTCCGGTAAAAATAATGATGAACGTGGGTAACCCTGATCGTGCATTTGATTTCGCGGCATTACCAAACGAAGGTGTTGGTCTAGCGCGTCTTGAGTTCATCATCAACCGTATGATCGGTATTCACCCGAAAGCACTGCTTAACTTTGATAAGCAATCGCCAGAGCTACAAGCTGAAATCAATGAGATGATCGCAGGTTATGCATCCCCTGTTGAATTCTACATTGCTAAGTTACAAGAAGGTATATCCACGCTGGCTGCAGCGTTCTACCCGAAAAAAGTAATTGTGCGTATGTCTGACTTTAAGTCTAACGAATACGCTAACTTAGTGGGCGGCGAATTCTTTGAACCGGAAGAAGAAAACCCAATGTTAGGTTTCCGTGGCGCATCTCGTTATATCTCTGAAGACTTCCGTGATTGTTTCGCGCTAGAAACAGAAGCAATTAAACGCGTGCGTAACGACATGGGTCTAACCAATGTTGAAATCATGATCCCATTCGTGCGTACATTAAGCGAAGCGGCATCAGTGATTGATTTACTCGCAGAGCATGACCTGAAACGTGGTGAGAACGGTTTACGCGTTATCATGATGTGTGAACTACCTTCAAATGCATTATTGGCTGATAAGTTCCTACAGTACTTCGATGGTTTCTCGATTGGTTCAAATGATTTAACCCAATTAACATTAGGCCTAGATCGCGACTCTGGTATCATCTCTCATTTGTTTGATGAACGTAATGAAGCAGTGAAAGTATTGCTGTCAATGGCAATTAAAGCGGCTAAGAAAGCGGGTAAATACGTGGGTATTTGTGGTCAAGGACCATCGGATCACGACGACTTTGCTGCTTGGTTAGTTGAGCAAGGTATTGACAGCATATCGCTAAATCCTGATACAGTATTAAGCACTTGGTTATACCTAGCGGACAAACACGCTAAATAAATTAGCCGTTTGTTGGCTCAAGCTTGAGTCATCGTTTAACTGAAAGCCCTAAGGCAGTGTTAATTAGCACTGACTTGGGTTTTTTTTGTCGTTGTCACATTAGTTAACGTGGTTTTTTTTGTGGCAATGTTGCTTAGCTTGGTTATTGTCGATTGTCGATGTGTGTAAATTGTATTCCACAATATTCAGCTGCTTGTCAAAACTGGCTAATATCATGTCAATTGATTCTGTGGCGATATTAAAAAATAGATCGGCTTTGATGGTTGGTTTGGTGATGATAATTTCGTTGTCGATAACTTTAAGTAAATGGGCAATTTTAGGCAAGTAATCTTGGTTTTTTTGAATGTTAATACTTTGTGCTAACGACTGGCAAAGATAATTAAGGCGTATACGTTCTGCTTGTGTACATTTTTTTGCTGCCGCGATACCTGTGCCAAGCGCACGTATTTGGGCGATGCTTTCTGCGGTAAACAATAATTCCTGCCATAAAAATTGAATTGACTCACTATTAGTATTGTTGAGTTGATGTAGTTTAGTGTCAAACGCAATATCATTGATCAGATAGAGCAAATTTAGCACGAGCTTATTATGTTGTTCGAGATTATTACGCACATGGAGATTGATGCAGTCAACAGCCAAACGCTGCCAATGGTCTAATATGGCTTGCCAACGCTCATTGTCCAATAAATCAGGGTAGTTATCGCTGATGTCTTGCTGGATTGTCTCGATAGAATCGGTCAGTCCTTTTAGTCGTGGTTTTAGGTTTTTATCGCCGTGTAATACCCCATTTGATAGACCTCGATGTTGTTGAACACGAGTGAATAATTTTCGAATGGAATTCAATTTTACCAGACCATCCATTTGTAATTGTTTACGGCAGCGCTGTTGACTCTGTAGCGTAAACAGTAAATAGCACAAGCATATTAATGTGAATAAAATTGCCGAGCCACTGACGAGTAACATTGATTGTGAAGTCATAATACCTGCCTTAATTATCTCTTTAGTAACGAGTTATTATTAAATGTTAACCATTAGACATTAAGCAATTATGATACCAGCCGTTAAACGGCGTTATGTACGTTATTATGCACCGATAAGGGGAGTATTTAGGGTAAACGCCCTAACATGGTGACGGATTATAAATGAGATCAATTTAGCCTTTATCTATAGGCGATGAATTTAAGCACTCATGTTACAATAATCTCAATTAAAAATTTTTATTAGTTGAAAATTGTCACAAGGGAATGGATGATGATCCCCGAATTAAGTTATCAGGATGCAGTAAAATCAGAATATCTCGATTTTTTGAATGCTTTAGAAAAAAGTGCATTTAGCGGGGATATTGAAAAGTCATATGCGAGCCGATTAGCGGTGGCGACAGATAACAGTATTTATCAGTTATTACCGCAAGCGGTTGTGCTCCCTCGTCAACACCAAGATTTAGTAATTATGACAAAACTGTCATTACAGGCTGAATTTAAAACCATCACCTTTTCACCTCGAGGTGGCGGGACGGGTACCAATGGTCAATCATTGACAGACGGTATTATTGTCGATATGTCACGGCACATGAATAATATAATTGATATAAATGTGGAAGAAGGCTGGGTACAGGTTCAAACTGGTGTGATTAAAGACCAGCTCAACGAATTCCTAAAACCTTATGGTGTCTTCTTTTCCCCTGATTTATCGACCAGTAATCGCGCCACGATTGGTGGGATGATTAACACGGATGCGTCGGGCCAGGGTTCGTTAAAATATGGTAAGACCAGCGATCATGTACTGAGTGTTTCTGCAGTATTAATGGACGGCACTGAATTAGTGACAGCAAGACAGTCTACAGAGCAGATGCATGAACAGGCTCAGCAGAATAATTACCTGGGTAAGGTCAGTCATCAAGTTATCGATACCATTGCGCATAAGCAGCAAAAAATTGCAGATACCTTTCCACCCTTAAATCGTTTTCTTACTGGTTATGACTTAGTTCATTTATATGATAAAAGCACTGAAGAATTTGATTTAGGGCGAATTCTGTGTGGTTCAGAAGGATCACTGGCATTTATTACCGAAGCAAAACTAAATTTAACCCCGATCCCAAAGTACCGTTGTCTAGTGAACGTGAAATATGACAGCTTTGATTCGGCCTTGCGAAATGCGCCATTTTTAATTAAAGCTAATGCACTGTCGGTTGAAACCGTTGATTCAGTCGTATTGAATTTAGCCAAACAAGATATTGTTTGGCATTCGGTCAAATCACTGATCACGGATATACCGAACAAAGAGATGCTGGGCATTAACTTTGTTGAATTTGCTGAAGATGATGGTGCTGTTCAGCAGCAAAAAATTGCGCATTTAACCGCAGAGCTTGACCGGTTAATGGCGGCAGGAGAAGCGGGTGTTATTGGTTATCAAATCTGTGATCAATTAAGTGACGTATTAAAAATATATGGCATGCGTAAAAAAGCCGTTGGTCTGTTAGGTGCAACCAAAGGTCAAGCGAAACCATTAGCCTTTGCTGAAGATACCGCGGTTCCGCCTGAACACTTAGCGGATTATATTGTTGAATTCAGAGCCTTGTTAGACAGCTATAACTTACATTATGGTATGTTTGGGCACGTTGATGCGGGGGTGCTACATGTGCGTCCTGCGTTAGATATGTTAGACCCCCAGCAAGAAGTTATCTTACGTGAAATATCTGACAAAGTCGTTGCGTTAACCGCAAAATATAAAGGCTTGATGTGGGGCGAACACGGCAGAGGTTTCCGGTCGGAATATGGCCCTGAATTTTTCGGTGATGAGCTATTTACCGAATTACGTAAAATTAAAGCCGCCTTTGATCCTGACAACCGCTTAAATCCAGGCAAGATCTGTACGCCGATTGACAGTGATGCCAAGCTCGTGTCTGTGGATGCGAAAAAACGCGGGGCATTTGATCGCCAAATTCCGGTTTCGGTGAGGGAAAACTTTCCCCAGCCGATAGATTGTAACGGTAATGGTTTATGTTTTAACTATGATACCAAAAGCCCAATGTGCCCGTCATTTAAGCATACCGGGGATCGTCGTCATTCGCCAAAAGGGCGTGCAGCGCTGATGCGAGAATGGTTACGTCAATTGTCTTGTCATGAGATGACAGAACAGGAATTGGGTCAGCAATTAACGATACAAAAGGTGGGGTTTGCTACTTTTAGCACCCGTTTAAAGAACAGTTGGAATAAAGCGCGTGGCCGTTATGACTTTTCGCATGAAGTGATGGACGCGATGCAAGGTTGCTTAGCATGTAAAGCATGTACGATCCAGTGTCCGGTTAAAGTCGATGTGCCAGAGTTTAGATCGCGATTTATTGATCAATACCATAGTCGTTATTTACGGCCGATTAAAGATTTTGCGGTGGGCTATTCTGAAAGTTATACCCCGATGATGGCAAAAATGCCGACGTTCTTTAATTTTTGGTTAGCGCAAAATTGGGTGCAGGCTGCGGTAAAACATACTATTGGAATGGTTGATATACCGTTATTAAGTACGCCAAGCTTATCGGCGTCATTACGTGGCCATTATTCGCAAAGTTTTGACTTAGCATTTTTACAACGTTTAAGCGTTGAAGATAAAGCGAAACACGTATTAATTGTCCAGGATCCGTTTACCAGTTTTTATGAGGCCGAATTAGTGGCATCACTGGTTAAGCTGGTTGAAAAATTGGGCTTAAAACCGGTTGTTTTACCGTTTAAACCCAATGGTAAACCCCAGCATGTTAAAGGCTTCTTAGCGAAATTTGCCAAGACAGCCCAAACTGCCGCTGACTTTTTAAATTCGTTACATGACTTAGGTATTCCAATGATCGGTGTTGAGCCTGCATTAGTGCTTTGTTATCGCGACGAATATAACCAAATATTAGCGGATAAACGCGGTGATTTCTTTGTTCTGCTTATCCAGGAATGGTTATTGAGTGACAATGTACAAGTGAATTTGAGTGCCCGAATTAAGAGCGACATCGGTGAGATGCAACCTTATTACTTATTTGCACACTGCACCGAAAAAACCAACAAACCAACGGCTGAGCAAGAGTGGCAACGGGTATTTACTGATTTTGGTTTGACGCTTGAAACGGTTGCTACGGGTTGTTGTGGTATGGCTGGTAGCTATGGGCATGATGCTAAGAATGTAGTCGCATCAAAATCAATTTATAATCAAAGTTGGAAGCATGCCTTGGCGCAACGAGATCCTTCGCGTTGTTTAGCGACAGGTTACTCTTGTCGTAGTCAGGTTAAACGAATTGATGAAGTACGGCTTAACCATCCAATTAAAGCGTTACTGAGTGCGTTAGTTTAATCATTGTTAAGTATGAGTAGCATTAGCTATGTAGAATATGCTGCTCATGCTCACTACGTTATCAATCAAACGCCAATTACTAAGTTTACGACAATTATCAAAGCAACGACAAATCAAACTATCTAGTCATACTAGCAACGAGTATGTTTTCCGGTTGCGTAACGCTGGCCGAGTTTACCGACGGTAGTGATCGTTTTACTATGTCTGCAGCAGCATCTGAAGAAATGAATGCTGTAAATGCTGCGATGAATGCCGTAGAAATATTATATCAACGAGGTAATAAGCAGGATCTTACTTATTATGCCCCAAATAATTTTGAGCTTGCCCTTAAAAAACGCGAAGCGTTATTGAGTATGTATGAAGATTATACGCCGAATGGCGGTAATTGTTTTTTGAATTCGGGCAGTGAATAGATTGAAACTGAATCAGAATTATCTATTCAACGGATGAATAAAGCTTTTCAAGCTAAACTCATAAGTGAACCGTTATTATCCATAATTCGTGACCATGATGAATTTATTCAAAGTATCGATTTGATGGTTTTGAAGCGCGTTTTGATAAACTGCGTGATTCGACAACCCAGTTTGCTGGGTTAATTGAGAGTCACGGCACTGGGTTAGGTTTAGAACACCAAAAAATCAAACTAGAACGTGATTATTATAGCCTTGAAGTCGATATGATAAAACGTAAAGTATTACGTTTACCAACTTCTGAGTTTAATTTACTCGATCAGGAACTTGTCCCTGAAAGCTATAACAAAGCCTTAAATGGATTATACAGCTTAGAACGTTTAATTGAAAAAAAACCGCGTGATAATACCGTGATCCAACAACAGTTAAATACGAGTTATCGCCAAATAAAGCAAGCGGCGAGTATTGCTAAAGAAGTTGTTTGGGTTAAATCAAGAATTGAAACATCAGTGGAACGCGTAGTGATGAATTGCCGCGATCATTTAAGCTCATTAAATAGCTATTTAGGCACAGAAGAGTTAACTGCATTGGATTTTCAATCTCAGGTTCGTGGTATCAAAGAGGCTGTCGCATCGAAAATATCACAACATGATAAAGAAGAAGAGCTTAAGTATAAACATTTACACCGTCAACTTGTCGAACTCGGTCGTTTGTTAACGGGGCAGGATATGAGTAAGTGCAGTATTTCCCAACAAATGGATAATCTTATTTTTGCTGCGCGTTCGTTGGTGGATGAAATTAGCACAACGATATTTGTGGCGTGACATCAGGTCGAATGTTTTAAGCTGGGCACTTAGCGAATAGACTATGTACTCAGCTTGATATTGCAGCTGTTAGAGGGCGGCTACACTTAATTTTGTGGTGAGTGTATGGCTGGCGCCTGGTGCTACTGTGACCGGTTTTTGGCCAATGATGGCCGGTTCTAAACACAACATGGTTTGATAACCGTCATCTGGCATATCGGTAATTACTTTTGCTCCTGCTTGCCAAGGGTTCCAAACGATCATTGCATTATGACCTTCATTCTCGATAATAATTTTATGTTGCAGTTGCTCATCAGCTAACGTAATTGTCGTCGCTGGATCTTCACAAATAATATCGACATCACTATCTAGTTTACGTGATGTTTGATTATTTTTATCTAAGCCACGTACTTGTACTGCGTCAGTCTGTGAGATTTGGAAGTAACTGTGTAATGCACCACCATAATCAAAACTAGCATTACCGGTATTTAGGGTGGTGAGATTAAGTGTTAATGTATCACTGATAATAAACTCAGCAGTAAGATTAAAGTCATGTGGCCACAATCGTTTCATTTCGGGGTTTGGCGTTAGCTGTAAACGCACTTTGCAAATATCGTCGTCACTGTGGCTATCGAGTAATTTCCAATGGTTATTTCGGGCAAAACCATGCGCTGGAAAATCTTTTGTTTGTGCAAGTGGTTGAACCGTCGGGCTCTGCTTTGCAGGACCAAACCAAGGCCAGCAGATTGGTACACCACCGCGGATCGCTTTTACACCATTAAAAATAGCACTCTCACTCATCCATAAAACAGGCGCTGAGTTGACTGGTGTGAAGCTAAGCAGATGCGCGCCAAATAAGCTGATACGGGCATTTGCTTTTGGGTGCGCAATATGAAGGTATTTGAGCCCATTACTGGTGATTAAGTTAATGTGTTTAGTTAACGGTATTTGATCCGTGATTGTATCGCGATATGACATAAAATCCCCAACATAGAAAAGGCGACCTAATGGTCGCCTTTAGCATTATAATTCAATTAACGTTGAATTATAAATCAAGTTTAATTATTTAGCGCTCATAAGTAGGATAGCGTTATCTAACATACGGTTAGAGAAGCCCCACTCATTGTCGTACCAAGACATAACTTTAACTAGTTTGCCTTGAACTTTAGTTTGTGTCGCATCAAAGTTAGATGTGTGTGCATCGTGGTTGAAGTCGATAGAAACGAGTGGTTCGTTGTTCACCGATAGTGCACGCGCTAGGATTGGATCCGCAGCTACTGCATCAGTGATGATTTGGTTAATTTCTTCTGGAGTCGTATCACGACCAGCTTCGAAAGTAAGGTCAACAAGAGATACGTTGAGAGTTGGTACACGTACCGCCATACCTTGGAATTTGCCTTGTAGTTCAGGAACTACTAGACCAACAGCAGCAGCAGCACCAGTGCTTGTTGGGATCATGTTCATTGCCGCAGCACGAGCACGATATAGATCTGTATGATATACATCAGATAGACGTTGATCATTTGTGTAAGCATGGATAGTAGTCATCATGCCGTTAACGATACCAACAGAGTCATTTAATAGTTTAGCAATTGGTGCTAGACAGTTAGTAGTACAAGATGCGTTTGAAACAACTGTCATGTCAGCCGTTAATATTTCGTGGTTAACACCATAAACGATTGTTGCATCAACGTTTTTACCAGGAGCAGAGATTAGTACTTTTTTAGCGCCGCCATCTAAGTGAGCTTGACAAGCTTCTTTACTTGTGAAGATACCAGTACATTCTAGTACTACATCAACACCTAACTCACCCCAAGGTAAATCTTTTGGATTACGCTCTGAGAATGTCTTAATGCGATCACCGTTGATGATTAGTGCTTCAGCATCAAAATCAACAGTACCAGGGAAACGACCATGTGCAGTATCATATTTAGTTAGGTGAGCATTGATTCTTGAATCACCTAGGTCGTTGATTGCAACGATTTCTAGATCTTGCTCTTTACCACCTTCGTAGAATGCACGAAGTACGTTTCTGCCGATTCGACCATAACCATTGATTGCTACTTTAATTGTCATAACTTGTATCCATTAAATTAAATGTAAGTTTGAATTAATAATCTTGCTTGGTTGTAAATTTACAAGATTTTGATAAAAAGACAAGAATAAATACTAAAATGTATGCGTTGAATCACAATTTGTTGCAAATTTACGAAAATAAACTGATTTAGGTCACTTTACTGTGTTTTTTTGTTCTATTTATTACAGAAAATAAATAATATGGATCACAAATTAAGATGAACAGTTGCTTTATTGGCATGATTATTTCCCTATAATCTTCTTTTGTTTCACTTGAATACGGCTAACATTCTGACTAAGTGTCTTATTTATATCGTGTTTTTAAAATCGTGAATTAAATCAAGCTGCATTTGTTTGAATACTACAAATCTTCGCTTTAGTGGAGTATAGACAAGAGTGGAGTATCGACAACGTGTAAAAAACCATGAAACAATCTTATTGTGATACCACGTGATCTCGCATCTTGATATTGATTGGGTATAATAGCGCTAGGTTCACTATTTAAGGTGTCAAATGACAGCACAACATATTCTGCAATTAGGTCAAATGCTTGGTCTTAGCTGTACGGAATTAAATGCCAATGGCGATGAGCAAGCGTTACCAACAACGCTAATCACTCAAGCATTGGCTGGTTTTGGTTTTACCGATGAATTAGACGTAAAATTAGACGAAGAGATTAAGCAATTTTGGTTACGTGCACTGCCGCCTGTGATCATCACTGATCAATCTGCGATGATCCAATTTGATCTGCATTTACCTATCGAATTCGTGACTGAAGATTTAATTTGGGAAGTAAGATTGAATCAAGCTGTTATTGAAACCGGTGAGTTTACACCAACCGAATGGTCGTTAAATGGTATTTATCATTTACACGATATGGAAATGCAAAGCTACCAGATAAGTTTAGAACAGCCGCTTGCTGTGGGCGCTTATCAATTGGTTATTTTGGATCAAGGCAGTGAAGAACCGTTGGGTGAAAGTTGGATATTTAATCCTCCGTCGGTTTTAACGTCGCTAAATTCAATTAAGCCAACAACGGTTACGGCATTACCGACAACAGAGGGCGTGTTGAGTCAATTATTGACTCACGTGCAGTCTGCTGTGGGCATTGATCAGATCGACCCCGCACTTGCTTTATCAGCGCGACTGGCACAATTACAGCAGCAGTTTAATACTGCAAAAGAGCAAGATGAATTTGCCTTAACGCTGGAAAGTACTACCGCAACAGCGGCTCTGTATCAACTGCATTTAGCACAATATTTAGCGGCTTATGTTGCAGATGGTGTGACAGCGACGCGAGCAGAAACGCAAACAGTAGAATGGCAAAATGCGAATTGTGATCGTTATGCGTTTTATTTATGGTTAGTCGTGACGGCGAATAATGCCCAGCCGACAGACGCATTATTACGCAATGTTGATTTTGCTAGTGGCACTGCCAATGAAGAGTCATTTACGGCTTGGTTATTAGCAGACTATCAGTTAGCGCATTGTTTATTCGAGAATTCTGACGGTATAGTTACAAAAGGCATTAACAGCTACAAGTTACGCCAAGATAATTATGCGGCATTTCGTGCTCTGATTGATTTTACTGCGATGCAATCGACAGGATTAGTGCTTAACCAACCGCTATCTATCATGCAGCAGTGGTTAACGATAGGTGATGCTGGAGTTTGGCAGAATCATGAATTCAATGAATTGCTCAGTATTATTCTATTGAGCTGCGAGCGTCATGCTTGTGCTTGTTATTATCAAGCAGATGATGAACTACCAACAGAGTTAATGGCTTATTTTGATACACGCGGTGTTCAGCAATTGTCACTGTCTTAATCGTCACTATAAACGGGTTTTAATCGCCAGGTTAAAGCCCGACTGCTGACAGCGTATATGCATAGCTTTTATCAGTAAATTGCTTATCTTCTATTTGCTCTGCAACTCTTACTGCTAACTTATCTAACCGACGCTGTTCGCTTATCGTTATTTTATGCTTATTAAAAATACTTAGGTTTATATTTTTAATGTCGGAAATGAGAGCCACCTTTGACCACAGATAAGCCAGCTGGTAATCTCTTTTATGCATGTATGCCGTGATAATGGCATACAGCAGTTTGGTGGTCATGGTGCTACTATTGCCTAATTTAGAGTTGTCTAATTGCGAGCTGTTAAATTGCGCATTATCGTCAAGTAGCGTGATACCTTTCAATAAATTAGCGATAGCTTTGTCGGTATTGTGGCCATAAATGTTAGCAATAGCGAAATACAGCGCGGGATCATCGAAGCTTTGCTGTTTGGACAAGGCGATAAAGCGTTGTTTAGCATCTTCGTTATGATGCGATACCCAATGATAATTGAGTATATAGGGGTTATTACTACTGCGCGTCTGTTTTTCTAATGCGATAAGGTCATCATAGGTACTTAACATGGCTGATACACGCTGGGTTTTTAATTCTGGGTGTTTTCTTGGCTCGATTAGCGCGGCTATCTTGATACACTCTTGGTAATCGCTAAGCGCCGTTAATAACGCGTATTGTGCTCGCTCGCTGGCATTTTTTTGCGCCTTAAAACGGCTGGTGATGAGGTTATTTCTTTCTGTCTGACACCATTTATCGGTATTTAAATCGGCGCAAATAGCCCCATCGTTTTTGCAAACCGCTACAGCATCGTGAGGGTCGCTACATGATGTTAATAAACCAGTAATAATAACTGCTGGAATGAAACGACTAATAGAGCGTAAACGATGCATAAAACTAACACTAAAGTAGGTGATGACGAAACCCTACCATAGATTAACTCATACTGTCTAATGAGGGATTTAAATTAGTTAAGAGGCTCAACGCCTCCGCAATCAACTCGGTTACAAAGCGAACAAGCGGAAAAAGTAAAGCCGTTCCTATTTCATTGTTAAATATTTGTGTTTTGAATGAAAGCTGGAAAGTAAAAAAAGACCTAATTCACATGATTAATTGGTAAGTTAATGGTTATTTTTGTATGATTACGCTATCAAATTGATTGAATTTCAGTCGATAGTTATACGACTGTTATTTTAATGTTTTTTACATGCAGTTGTGATTAAGAGGAAAAAAGATGCCATCTGAAAGTCATTTGTTGAACTGGCAAGAGAGCCAAGAACTCGCTGAATCTATGCTACCGTTGTTAGGAAAGCTATATCGTAATAAAGGCGTAGAAGTATTAATTTACGGTCGCCCATTACAAAATGCAACAGCAATTGATCTCCAAAAAGCACACCGCGTAGTGAAACGTCATGAAGGTCGTATTTTACCGTTCACTGAAACTTTCCCATTACTGCAAATTATCAGCGAACTACCAATTAGTAATGCTCAAATTGATATCGGACGTTTGGCTGTACGCTATTGGGCTGATAATGAAGATTCTACTGGTCTCGATGCATTCTTACGTGCTGAATTAGCACCTGCATTAAATAACGATACTCAGATTGAACCTCGTGATGTTGTGCTATACGGTTTTGGCCGTATTGGTCGTTTACTTGCGCGTTTACTTGTTGATAAATCGGGTGCGAGCAATCTATTACGTTTACGTGCCATTGTTGTACGTGGGGGTCCTGGCGATATCGAGAAGCGTGCTTCTTTATTACGTCGTGACTCGGTACATGGCCAGTTTAATGGCACGATTGATATTGATGAAGAAAACAATGCCATCATTGCCAACGGTACTTATATTAAGCTCCTCTACTCAAATGGTCCTGATCAAATCGATTACACTGCGTACGGCATTCACAATGCGTTAGTAGTCGATAACACGGGTATCTGGCGTGATACTGAGGGCCTAAGTCTGCACTTAAAAGCCAAGGGTACAGAAAAAGTATTATTAACCGCACCAGGTAAAGGCGATATTAAAAATATTGTTTATGGTGTTAACCATATGGATATTTTACCTGAAGATAACATCATATCTGCAGCAAGCTGTACCACGAATGCAATCACACCGGTACTGAAAATAATCCAAGATAGATATGGTATTGCGAACGGACACGTTGAAACGGTGCATTCATATACTAATGATCAAAACTTGATTGATAACTACCATAAAGGTGATCGTCGTGGCCGTGGCGCTGCAATGAACATGGTATTAACGTCAACCGGCGCAGCATTGGCTGTAGCAAAAGCACTGCCTGAACTAAAAGGTAAGCTGACTGGTAACGCAATTCGTGTCCCTACGCCAAACGTATCAATGGCAATCATTAACTTAAACCTTGAGAAAGAAGTTGAAAGAGAATCTCTAAACAGCTACTTACAAGAAATGTCGTTAAGTTCGCCATTACACAATCAAATTGATTTCAGTACATCTAAAGAATTAGTATCAACAGACATGGTTGGTAGCCGTTTCTCTGGTATTGTTGATTCATTAGCCACGATTGCTCAAGGTAACCGCGCTATATTATACATTTGGTATGATAATGAGTTTGGTTATAGCTGCCAAGTATTGCGCGTAATGCAAAAAATGGCTGGTATCAACATGCACGAATTTGCATAAGAAAACTGTGTATTAAGATTAAGATTGTATTATTAAGGAAGCCAATTGGCTTCCTTTTTTTGTTTATAGCAAGCCGACGCGTTTCTGTGAAACGAGTAATGTACGCACGATGTTGTAGTTTAAATTAGTGCGTATTTATAGTAGGGTTGCAGTATATATCATTATTCAGCAGGGGACGCCCCTGAGCATTAACCAAGGACGTAAAGATGTCAGTTGATAAGTTACTTGAAAGCATGACACCAGAAGTATATGAAAAGCTTAAAACGGCTGTAGAGCTAGGTAAATGGGAAAGTGGTGTGGTATTGACGCCAGCACAAAAAGATAGCTCACTGCAAGCTGTGATGCTGTATCAGTCACGATTCAATACCGAACCTGAACATTTTACAATTGGTACTGATGGTGAAATAGCCATGCTTAAAAAATCAGTGTTAAAGCAACAATTCAGAGAGAAAAAAGCAGCGCAGGAAGAAGAGATTTTACGCGTTGATGTTGAATGATCTATAACGACTTGTAATCAAGATATTGGGCTGTGGACTTATAATCGAGTTGTAGGTAGTCTGAAATTGAGGGGGGGGATAGAGTAGTTGCGGTTGTTGAAAATGCAGTAAATTACAGACCTAAAAAAACCAGCCTTACGCTGGTTTTTTTAGAGGCTCGTGATTAACGGGCACGGAAGACGATACGACCTTTAGATAAATCGTAAGGTGTTAGTGCTACAGTTACTTTATCACCAGTAAGAATTCGGATGTAGTTTTTACGCATTTTACCAGAGATATGCGCAATAACAACGTGGCCGTTTTCTAATTCAACACGAAACATTGTGTTAGGAAGTGTATCTAGAACTGTACCTTGTAGTTCAATGCTGTCTTCTTTTGCCATGAGTCCTCTTAAAATTTAATTATAATAGCTATATTTGACCGCAAGATGATGCCAGATTTACACAGGCCTGTATATATTATAGGTAAGTTATTTACGTTTTATTTTCTTAACGCTTATTATTGACTCTTCGGCGGTATTAGCCCTGCCACTTTCCTGCAATTAAGCGCTGATGTGGGTTAAAGTTAACCTTGTAATTCATCTTGCTACATTGATCTACTTGATAGCCTAAATACAGCCATTTCTTTCCTGTGTTCTTTGCTAAAATTAGTTGTTGTAAAATTGCATAGGTACCTAAGGAGAGAGTCAGGAACTTAGGGTCATAAAAGCAATACATGGCACTCATGCTATCTGTCATCACATCGGTGACGGCGACCGCGACGAGGACGTTATCAAGATAAAATTCGAGAAACGTTGGCGTTAACCAGGCGCTAGTAATAAAACTATCATACTGAGACTGACTGGCGGGATACATAGCGCCATCACTGTGCAGGGTATTTATGTAACGCTCGTATAATGGATAATAATCTGATTGTGGCTGGTGGCTAACCCGCATTTCAATGTGCTTGTTTTTGTTGAGTAATCGTTTCTGGCTTTTGCTTGGCTTAAATAACTGACTATCAATGCGGATTGATTGACATGCTTGGCAAGTTTGGCAATGCGGTCGATAAACATCATTGCCACTGCGACGAAAACCGTTAAATAGTAAAACTTCATAACCGGATTGATCATGTAATTTTGCATCTTGAACAACGAGGATTTGCTCTTGTTGATCATTTAGGTAGTTGCAAGGCACTGGTGGGGTTAAGGCGACTTTAATCATATTGTGATTCCTAGGTATTGGCCTTATCTATTAAGTCTAATACAAGCGCTTGAGGCTGCCATCGCTGTTGTTGAACTGTCGTGTTCTGACTGTTGAGTTGGTTGATAAAAGTTTCGCGGCTAATTTCAATTGCGCCTAGTGATGCGAGGTGTTTATTATGTAATTGGCAATCAATCAATTTACAGCCAATATTCAGCAGATGTTGTTGCAGAGCGATAAAGGCGATTTTAGAGGCGTCAGTAACGGTATGAAACATAGATTCACCACAGAAGATATCGTCAATATACAAGCCATATAATCCGCCGACGAGTTGCCCCTCTTGCCATACTTCAATAGAGTGTGCAAAGCCCATTTTATGCAGTTGTAAATAGGCATCTTGCATGGTAGCCGTGATCCAAGTATCACTCGAATAACCACGTGGTTCTGCGCAAGATTCAATCACCTCTGCAAATGCATTATTAATCGAAAAGGTAAAGTTTTGACGACGAAAAGACTTACGTAAGCTACGTGATATATGCATCTTACCGGGTGCTAATACCATGCGCTGACTTGGTGACCACCATAGAATAGGCTGACCGTCTTCAAACCAAGGGAAAATACCTTGCTGATAAGCATGTACAAGCCGTTCTGGATTGAGATCGCCACCCATAGCAAGTAAACCATCGGGCTCAGCTAACGCAGTATTAACTGCTGGGAAGTAACTTAAGTCGTGATTCAGTTCTGGTAAATAGATTGGCATAATAGGAGGAGTCTTGAAAAAGGGTCTTGAAAAAGGTGATACCCTCGGTATCACCTTAGCAGAATAAACAGATTAATCGCCTAATCCATCCAGAAAACGTTCTGCATCTAATGCAGCCATACAGCCTGTTCCAGCTGAGGTAATTGCTTGACGATAAATGTGGTCAGAGACGTCGCCTGCAGCAAATACACCTGGGATAGTGGTTTGCGTTGCGTTGCCTTCGGTGCCCGAATTTACTTTCAAGTAACCGTCTTTCATGTCTAACTGATCGATGAATAAGTCAGTGTTTGGTTGGTGACCAATCGCAATAAAGGTACCCATTACATCAAATTCAGTTGCTTCGTCAGTACGTGTATCACGTATGCGCACACCCGTTACGCCCATATCATCACCTAATACTGCATCAAGTGTTTTGTTTAGGTGTAATGTAATATTACCGTTCGCTACTTTTTCTTGTAAGCGTTTAGTTAGGATCTTCTCACTACGGAACTCTTCACGACGGTGAATTAAATGTACTTCAGATGCGATGTTTGATAGGTAAAGCGCTTCTTCAACCGCGGTATTACCACCACCAACCACAGCTACTTTTTGGTTACGATAGAAGAAACCATCACAGGTTGCACATGCTGATACACCACGGCCTTTGAATGCTTCTTCTGACGGTAGACCAAGGTATTTTGCTGATGCGCCAGTACAAATGATTAATGCATCACAGGTGTATTCAACATCGTTACCTTTTAACTTAAATGGGCGTGCTGATAAATCAACATCGTTGATATGATCAAAAATGATCTCAGTTTCAAAACGCTCTGCGTGCGCTTTCATACGATCCATTAATGCAGGACCCGTTAGCCCTTCTGCATCACCCGGCCAGTTTTCAACTTCAGTTGTCGTTGTTAATTGACCACCTTGCTGTATACCTGTGATTAATACTGGGTTTAGATTAGCACGAGCAGCATAAACTGCTGCTGTGTATCCTGCTGGACCTGAGCCTAATATAAGTAGACGGCAGTGTTTTGTATTACTCATTACGATTCCTTTAATACCAATAATTGTGGTCAATTGTAAAAACTTTGTGGCGCGGGGTAAATAGGTGAGTAAAAATATTTTTTTAAAATGCATAAAAATGCATAAAAATGCAAAAATAGTGAAAACTGCGTTTCAGCTATATATTTTGCATATTCCCCCTTTCAATGGAATTAATGTTCTGTTAATGTCTGTTTATACCAACGAAACGTCTATTTCGATAGTTGTTACATAAAACATCGATGTTAGCCTATTGTTATGCAGGCTGCGTCTTTGTAAAGATTATGTTCCTCTGTACAGGGGGGAACGTAACATAAGCCTCGTAAATTGAATTATTGTAGGCTATTATAATCTTGGTTAGAATTTAGCTAGCACTTTAAGTTGGTTCTAACTATGGCGTATTCAAATGAATGGATTATTTGAAAAACTAAGTTTTACTGGGATGTAAAAGGGTGGAAACAATAATGATGGAAGTAAAAACTCGACCAATGAAGGAACTAGATCGAATCGACCGTAATATTCTTAATGAATTACAAAAAGACGGCCGAATTTCCAATGTAGAGTTGTCGAAACGTGTAGGCTTGAGTCCTACGCCATGTTTAGAGCGCGTACGTCGCTTAGAACGCCAAGGATATATTTTAGGTTATACCGCAATTCTAAATCCACAATTTCTGGATGCTTCATTGCTTGTTTTTGTTGAAATTACCTTAAATCGTGGTGCTGCTGATGTGTTCGAGCAATTCAACAAAGCTGTTCAAGAACTTGAAGAAATTCAAGAATGTCATTTAGTATCTGGCGATTTCGATTATTTATTAAAAACACGTGTATCTGATATGTCAGCTTATCGTCGTTTACTTGGTGAAACACTATTACGTTTACCGGGTGTTAATGACACACGTACCTATGTTGTTATGGAAGAAGTTAAACAAAGTAACCGTTTAGTTATTAAAACGCGTTAATCTCACTGTTTATACATAATCTTTTAGCGTAATCCTAGATTAACGCAAATAAAGTGATAAATAATCAACAAGCGGCATATTGCCGCTTGTTTTGTTTCTAGCATTTAATTAAAGTTGATAGCATATATACCCAAGTAACCTTAATTCGGTTTGCTGATATCGCATCTTGAAGTAAGTTGGGTAAAGTAGATAACGTAACATCGTCGCTTTCAAGAGTCATAAATCAAGATGAACAAATTTAATTTAGCTATTCCATCCAAATATCTTGCGCCATTATCCGGTATCCAGCGTGTCTTTGAAGTCGGATTTATCCTGTCTACCTTTATTGCTTGTTATGCCATGGTCGCATTAGTGAGCTTTGATCCTGCCGATCCGTCATGGTCGCAAACCAGCTGGGAAGGCCCAGCTAAAAATGCCGCCGGCTCATTCGGTGCTTGGATCGGGGATGTGCTGTTTTTTACCTTTGGTCTTTATGCGTATGTAATACCATTGGCATTTGTGTCATTAGCCTGGTTTATATTTTGGCGTCCAAGACAGCTTGATGAAATAGACTTTTTTACTGTCGGTTTACGTATGATCGGTACATTATTATTACTTATCGGTGTGTGTGGATTGGCATCTGTTAACTTTGATGATCTGTATTATTTTTCATCGGGTGGTTTAATTGGCGATGTTGTTGAACAGGCAATTAGTGAGCTATTTGGGGTGTTAGGATCAACGCTTATTTTACTGAGTTTTGTCGCGATTGGTTTTACGCTGTTAACGGGTATATCTTGGTTGACTATCGTTGATATGCTTGGCGCTGGGGTGATTAATATTTGCCAATATAGCATTGATAAAGTGACAGCATTAAGCAATCGACAAGCGTCAGTCGTGGCTAATGAAGCCGTGGTTGATACGGAACACGATGACCTGAGCGTGTCGAAAATAGCGGAGACGCCAATAACTGTACAACCAGTAGATGCACTTGATGACGTAACGGATATGTCATTTACTGCTGCCCGACAAGAACCATCAATATCAGCATTTGAGGTCTCAGATGTTGAGCCTAATGATGATGATCAATTTACGCGTGATAATATGATTGCCGCCGATAACGTTGATCGACAGAATGTAGATGACGATAGCGCTGACGAAACGATTATTGTCGAGCAACAATTAGAGTTAGACCAGATGGAACCAGTATTGGCACCGGTATTCCAGATTAATAATAATAATACTGATACTGATACTGATACTGATACTGATAATGGTTTTGAAATTGTTGGTGACCAAGTCGTATCAACTAATCCACTGCAATTTAAAGAAAAACCAGTTACTTTACTACCGGGATTAGAGTTATTAGATAAACCCAATAAAAAAGCCAATCCGATATCTCAAGCCGAGCTGGATCATGTCGCGCGCTTAGTCGAAGAGAAATTATTAGAATTTAATATTATAGCGAAAGTGGTTGATGTGTATCCAGGGCCGGTTATTACCCGTTTTGAATTAGATTTAGCGCCAGGTATTAAAGTCAGCAAGATCTCAGCATTATCGAAAGACTTAGCCCGTTCATTATCTGCGATGAGCGTACGTATTGTGGAAGTGATCCCGGGTAAATCGGTTATTGGCCTTGAACTGCCGAACAAGTATAGAGAAACAGTTTATTTATCTGATGTGATGTCTAGCCCAGCATTTATTAACGCCAAGTCAAAAACATCCGTGGTGTTAGGTCATGATATTGCGGGTGATGCCGTGGTGGTCGATTTAGCTAAAATGCCGCATTTATTGGTTGCTGGTACAACAGGCTCGGGTAAATCGGTGGGTGTGAACGTGATGATCATGAGTTTGCTGTACAAGGCATCGCCAGAAGAAGTGCGTATGATCATGATCGATCCAAAAATGTTGGAACTTTCTGTGTATGAAGGTATCCCACATTTATTAACCGAAGTCGTTACCGACATGAAAGATGCCGCAAACGCGCTGCGCTGGTGTGTGGGTGAAATGGAACGACGTTATAAATTATTGTCAGCCGTTGGTGTTCGTAACTTGGCTGGCTTTAATACTAAAATACAACAAGCGATTGATGCTGGCCAGCCAATACTCGACCCGTTGTGGAAGCCAGGCGATAGTATGGATGAGACCGCACCAGAGTTGATTAAGCTACCTGCGATTGTGGTTATCGTCGATGAGTTTGCCGATATGATGATGATTGTGGGTAAAAAAGTTGAAGAACTGATTGCACGTATTGCGCAAAAAGCGCGTGCTGCGGGTATCCATTTAATCTTAGCAACTCAACGTCCTTCTGTTGATGTGATCACTGGCTTAATTAAAGCGAATATCCCAACCCGTATTGCATTCCAGGTATCAAGTAAAATTGACTCTCGTACAATTCTTGATCAAGCGGGTGCTGAGACCCTATTAGGGATGGGTGATATGTTGTATCAGCCTGCGGGTACCAGTGTGCCAATTCGTGTTCACGGGGCATTTGTTGATGACCATGAAGTACATCGTGTGGTAGCCGATTGGAAATTACGTGGTAAACCGAATTATATTGATGAGATCTTAAATGGCGAAGCGACCGCTGATACCTTACTGCCGGGTGAAGTCGCTGAAGGTTCATCTGATGTTGATGAGTTATTTGATCAAGCGGTATATCATGTAACAGAAACGCGTCGAGGTTCTGTCTCGGGCGTACAACGTAAATTCAAAATCGGTTATAACCGTGCCGCCCGTATTGTCGAAGAGATGGAAGTGCAAGGTATCGTCAGTTCTCCAGGGAATAATGGTAATCGAGAAGTACTGGCACCACCGCCACCAAAGGATTAATTGATGAGAAATAAAATGTCATTAAAAAAAATATTAGCAACCGCAGTATTAATGACTGCGTCTATGCTAACGAACGCGCAAAGCGTAAAACAAGAATTACAAGACCAACTTGCTCAGTTAAAGCCATTCAGTGCTGACTTTACTCAAATAGTGACGTCGGCTGAGGGGGATAACCTTTCGACTGCACAGGGCGTGATGCAATTGCAGCGTCCCAATCAATTTCGCTGGGAAACCGTGTCACCAGACGAACAGTTAATTGTTTCTGATGGTGAAAGTATATGGTTGTATAATCCTTTTGTGGAACAAGTTAGTATTTACTCACTTAAAGATGCCATTGCTAATACCCCCTTCATGCTTATTGCGGGGTCAGAGCAAACGGCTTGGGAAAGTTATCGAGTAACAAAACAAGCCGGTGTCTATACCGTGATCACGCCCAATGATCCTACCGCAGCGGTATTGACCTTACAGTTTAAGCAAGGTGAAATCACCCAATTCTCGGTACAAGAGCAACAAGGTCAACATAGCCAATTTGCTTTAACAAATCATAAGACAATGAACAAGATCGATCTTGCGCTGTTTACTTTTAATATCCCAGAAGATACAGATATAGATGACCAACGCTAATGAATAATACGATGTCACTTGATTTTAGTTCTGATTTCCAACCACTAGCGGCCAGAATGCGACCAGAAAAAATGTCGCAATATATTGGCCAAACCCATATTCTCGGTGAAGGAAAACCCTTACATTGTGCATTATTAGCTGGTCATGCCCACTCGATGATTTTATGGGGACCACCTGGCACGGGGAAAACCACCATCGCAGAGATGATCGCGCATTACTGTGATGCCAAAGTTGAGCGAGTACATGCCGTTACATCAGGTATTAAAGATATTCGTTTAGCGATAGAAAAAGCCAAAGATAATGCCATTCAAGGTTTCCGTACCATTTTATTTGTCGATGAAGTGCATCGCTTTAATAAAAGCCAACAAGATGCATTTTTACCGCATATCGAAGATGGCACCATTATCTTTATCGGCGCGACGACCGAAAATCCGTCATTTGAATTAAACAATGCATTGCTATCACGTGCCCGTGTGTATGTACTGAAAAAGTTAACCGCTGACGAGATCCAACAAGTTATTGATCAAGCATTAGCGGATACGCGTGGTTTAGCCAAAGTTAAATTTAACTTTGCGCCAGGTGTTAAAGAAAAACTCTGTGAGTTAGCGGATGGTGATGCCAGAAAGAGCCTTAATTATCTCGAACTATTAAATGATATGGCGGAAGATGAAGGGCAAGGCAAATTTATCACCCTTGAAAGGCTGATGTCTGTGGTGGGTCGTAAAGTAAATAGTTTTGATAATAAAGGTGAGCTTTACTATGACCTGATGTCAGCACTGCATAAATCAATCCGTGGTTCATCACCGGATGCCGCCTTGTATTGGTTTGCACGTATGCTCGCTGGTGGCTGTGATCCCCTACATGTGGCGCGCCGTTTGCTGGCTATAGCCTCAGAAGATATTGGTAATGCTGACCCAAGAGCAATGCAAGTTGCCGTATCGGCATGGGATTGTTTTAGTCGCGTTGGTGCTTATGAAGGTGAACGAGCCATCGCTCAAGCCATTGTCTATCTGGCATCGGCGGCCAAGAGTAATGCTGTGTATACGGCATTTTCGCAGGCCAAAATGTTAGTACAAGAACAACCTGATTTTGATGTGCCGATGCACTTACGCAATGCGCCGACTAAACTAATGTCGGATCTCGGCTATGGTGATGGTTATCGTTATGCGCATGATGAAGTAGGGGCGTACGCATCCGGTGAATGTTATATGCCGGAAGCATTACAAGGTACTAAGTTATATCATCCTGTGGATCGAGGTGTTGAAAAGCAAATTAAGCAAAAACTCGATTATCTCCATCAACTTGATCTCAATAGCTCTCGAAAACGCTATTAATAATTAACGGTACGATCAACGAATAAATGAAGCAGGGTACGATCAATGAATAATTTAGCATTATACGGTTTTGTTGCACTTGGTGGTGCAACCGGTGCAGTCTTGCGAACGTTTATTGCCCAAACTGCAACCGCTGTGCTGGGTAAGGGCTTTCCTTATGGCACGTTAATCGTCAATATCCTCGGGTCATTATTGATGGGTATATTGTTTGCCTTGCTTGATAATAACCTTGTTGTGGAAACGCCCTGGCGGCAACTTATCGGCTTAGGCTTCTTAGGTGCATTGACGACGTTCTCGACATTTTCGATGGATTCGTTGTTGTTATTACAGCAAGGTGAGTGGTTGAAAGCAGCGCTAAATGTATCTTTAAACGTGTCAGTGTGTATTTTTGTTGCATATTTAGGTATGCGCTTAGTCTTTCGAGCATAAAGCCCCGTATTTTAAGTATAAATACCGTGATGAAAGTGTAAATTCACGTTAAAATAATACGTGTTAATAATACCAACAGATATTTCTGACCGAGTGCAAGGAAACAGTACTCAGGTCGAAATAAAACAAGCAGAGTAGGTAAAGAATGTTAGATCCTAAATTTCTTCGAGCAGACTTAGAAGAAGCTAAACAGCGTTTAGCGAGCCGTGGTTTTGAACTAGACGTTGATACAATCAGATCATTAGAAGAACAACGTAAAGCATTACAGATCCGTACAGAGCAATTACAGAATGATCGTAACGTACGTTCGAAATCCATTGGTAAAGCAAAAGCAAGTGGTGAAGATATTCAACCACTATTAGCTGAAGTGGGCAAATTAGGCAAAGAGCTTGATGCAGCTAAAGCTGAACTCACTGAGTTACTGACTAAAATTGAAGATATTGCACTATCGCTACCAAACCTACCACATCCATCGGTACCACAAGGTAAAGATGAAAATGACAATGTAGAATTAAAGCGTTGGGGTCAACCAAAAGAATTTAATTTTGAAATTAAAGATCACGTTGATGTAGGCGAAGCGCTTAACGGTCTCGATTTTAAAACCGCAGTTAAAATTAGCGGTTCACGTTTTATTGTTATGCGTGGTCAAGTTGCACGTATGCACCGTGCTATCGCGCAATTCATGCTTGATACGCACACAGAAGAACACGGTTATACCGAATTATATGTTCCTTACCTTGTTAATACTGACTCGCTATACGGTACTGGTCAATTACCTAAATTTGGTGACGACCTGTTCCACACCAAACCAGCAACAGAAGAAGGTCAAAGTCTAAGCCTGATCCCGACCGCTGAAGTACCGATAACAAATACAGCGCGTGATACCATTACCGATGAAGTTGATCTGCCGGTACGTTTGACTGCACATACGCCTTGTTTCCGTAGTGAAGCGGGTTCATATGGTCGTGATACACGTGGTCTCATTCGTCAACATCAGTTTGATAAAGTCGAAATGGTGCAACTTGCGCACCCAGATAAATCATACGAAGCACTTGAAGAGATGCGTCAGCATGCTGAAAACATCTTGATCAAGCTTAACTTGCCATACCGCGTTGTGACATTATGTACGGGTGATATGGGCTTTGGTGCTGCGAAAACATATGATTTAGAAGTATGGGTTCCGGCTCAGAATACGTATCGTGAAATTTCTTCAATATCAAATTGTGAAGATTTCCAAGCTCGTCGTCTACAAGCGCGTACGCGTCTTAAAGACAATAAGAAGCTGGTACTTCTACATACACTAAACGGTTCAGGTTTAGCGGTAGGTCGTACACTTGTTGCGATCCTAGAGAACTACCAGTTAGAAGACGGTCGTGTTGAAGTGCCTGAAGTACTACGAGGTTACATGGGCGGTCTCACGCACATGGGTTAATCTGACGGCTAATAAAAAATGTGTTAAATAAAAGCCCCGCTGAGTTATGCGAATAATTCGGCGGGGCTTTTTGGTTTCTAGTTTAACAAAACCCCGTCATTAATCATGTTATGGGGCCTGTTAATCTAAAGTATCAGTTAAAGGCATTTTGCTGGTTTAGGTAAGCCTGCAATTTTGGTTGCTTGTTTCGCTGGGCCTTTAGGAAACAGTTTATATAAATAGATACTATTGCCTTTATCAGCACCGAGTTTCTTCGCCATCGCTTTAACTAATGCGCGAATAGCGGGTGAAGTATTGTATTCGAGATAAAAGTTACGCACGAAGTGAACAACTTCCCAATGTGCAGGGCTTAAGCTGATACTTTCTTGTTCTGCAAGCAGCGGCGCAAGTGCTTCGCTCCAATCACTCGAGTTAAGTAAATAACCTTGTTTGTCGGTGGAGATCTCTTGTTCGTTGATAATTAACATAGGCTTAAACTAATCGTAGAGGGAAAATAAAAAAGCCTCGTCAAACGAGGCTTTTCACTATTTAGCAACAACGAGATTAGTCGTCGCTACTCATAATACCTAAGATTTGTAATAAGCTAACAAAAATATTATACAGAGATAGGAAGATGGTTACCGTCGCTGAGATGTAGCTTGTTTCACCACCATGAATGATTGAACTTGTTTGCATCAAGATTGCAGCAGATGAAAACAGAATGAACATGGCACTGATTGCGAGGCTAAGCGCTGGGATTTGTAAGAAGATGTTACCAATCATAGCCACGATAAGTACCACAAAACCTGCCATCATCATGCCATTAAGGAAAGACATATCCTTCTTTGTTGTTAGCACATATGCAGACAGAGCAAAGAACGTAAATGCAGTACCAGCAAATGCCATTACCACAATGTCACCCATACCTGCACCTAAGTATCGGTTAATTAATGGGCCTATGGTATAACCTAAGAAACCGGTGAACAAGAATACAAATAGAATACCCATTGAATTGTTACGGTTTTTTTCTGTTAGGTACATTAAACCATACACACCGACTAAGGTAATGATGAAACCTGGAGACGGTAAATTTAATGTAACCACTGCACCAGCAACTAACGCTGAAAATGCCAGTGTCATCGCTAATAACATATAGGTATTTTTAAGTACCTTATTCGTCGCGAGTACGCTTGTTTGCGACTGAGTCTGAATCGTACGTTGTTGCATTGTGTCTTTTCCTTAGTAATAAACACTGCCAGTTAGAGTCTTAGTATACGCTAAAGTTCCGACATAATATGACGATATTGTTAATTTATAGCCAAATAAGTTAAAAACAAGCCTTTTGACTTGAAAACGTGATTAATTCGGTAAAACACTTTATCTTTTTTTTAAACTCTGTATTATACGCTCCATTGCTGCGGAGGGGTGGCAGAGTGGCCGAATGCACTGGTCTTGAAAACCAGCAGGGGTTAATAGCTCCTCGAGAGTTCAAATCTCTCCTCCTCCGCCATCTATATAGAGAAGGCGTTATCTGAAAGATAGCGCCTTTTTGCTATCTGGCATTCCTTAATCTACCTAATCTATTCAGTTTATCTACTCATCCAATCTGTTTTATACAGTACCTTCAAGTAGTGCGGCACGTTGTGCGTTCCATAATTTTCGTTGTTCGTAGTAATAATCCCAAACGCAAGGGCAGCAAGCGCCACCGCCACAACAATCATCATCTGCGGGTGGGTAGGGCTTTTCAATTAGCTGTGGTTGCGATTTTTCCATTGATTTATCCTTTTCGCTAGCGATAGACAAAATGTAACATATTTTTTAATGACACAGATCAAATCAGTGGTGGTTAATTAATAATCTGCTGTATTATCAATTATAAAAATATGTATGTCGTTTATATATCTATATACATAGCTTGATATGTCAAATTTTTAGTAATGATGGTTATTTTGCTAACTGCACCGCATTTTAGCTTTAAAGTAATATAGATATTAAATTATTGATATATAATGCCATATTATTATTGGGTATAAATATATTAGCTTCCATGATTAGTTAGAGGACAAAAATAACAACCTATTTTTGACCATCTAATGTATTATGGTTTTTAGAAATTATATGTATGTGTATGCGGAGAGATTCTTTTGATTAATGTATTCCTTGTCGATGATCACGTATTAGTCCGTACCGGTATTCGCCGAATTCTTGAAGATGTACGTGGTATTAAAGTCGTGGGTGAAGTTTCATGCGGAGAGGATGCCGTTCAGTTTTGTCGAGAAAACCAGCCAGATGTGATCTTGATGGATATGAATATGCCAGGTATTGGCGGATTAGAAGCAACACGTAAAATTTTACGAAATAATCCTGATATTAAAATTATCGTATTAACAATACACACGGAAGCACCTTTCCCAAGTAAAGTAATGCAAGCAGGTGGGTCTGGTTATTTAACTAAAAGTGCAGCACCTGACGAAGTATTAGGCGCTATTCGTAAAGTGCATAGTGGGCAGCGTTATATTTCGCCTGAAATTGCACAACAGATGGCATTAAGTCAATTTTCATCTGCGGACGAAAATCCTTTCCAAAACCTGTCAGAGCGTGAGTTACAAATCATGATGATGATTACGAAAGGGCAAAGAGTGGTCGATATTGCCAAACAGCTACACCTTAACTCTAAGACAGTTAACGCTTATCGTTATCGCTTATTCAGTAAGCTTAATATTAATGGTGACGTAGAGCTGACTCACCTCGCGATCAGACACGGTATCTTAGATGCAGATACACTATAATTAAGTATTACGTTAATTAACATTAATTGAGAAAGATGTCTTCGGGCATCTTTTATTTTATGCCTGAAAAAGAACAATTCAATCATCAAGATTTCTTAAAAACGGTCTCACACCAACCTGGTGTTTATCGAATGTATGACCATAAAGACGTGGTTATTTATATCGGCAAAGCCAAAGATCTGCATAAACGCCTAACCAGTTATTTTCGAAAAACCGTCGATCGTGAAAAAACCCGGGTACTGGTTACGCATATTACCAATATTGATGTCACGGTAACGCACTCAGAAACAGAAGCGCTGGTACTTGAACATACCTATATTAAGCGTTATCAGCCGCGTTATAACGTTTCGCTGCGGGATGATAAGTCTTATCCTTACATTCTGATCACTGCTCACAAGCATCCACAGCTAACTTCTATTCGCAGCAAGAATAAGCGCAAAGGGCAATATTTTGGTCCCTATCCAAGCGGCAGTGCAGTGCGAGAAAGTCTGCATTTAATGCAAAAGCTATTTCCTGTACGTCAGTGTGAGGATAGCTATTATCAAAATCGTTCGCGACCGTGTTTACAATTCCAGCTCAAGCGTTGTTTAGGGCCCTGTGTGGAAATGGATAATCCTGAGGAATACAACCAGCAGGTTGACCTTGCTGCATTATTTTTGAAAGGTAAAAATATCGACGTCATTAATGAATTAGTGATGAAGATGGGAAATGCCAGTCAGCAGTTGGATTTTGAAGCTGCCGCACGTTATCGCGACCAGATCCAAGCATTAAGAACTATCCAAGAGCAGCAATACGTAACGTCTGATTTAGGTGAGATGGACGTCATTGGTTTTGCCTATAAAAATGGTATCGCCTGTGTGCATTTATTATTTGTACGGTCAGGTAAAGTATTTGGCAGCCGCAGTTATTTCCCTAAAGTACCCGCTGATACTGATATTAGCGAAGTGATCCAAGCCTTTTTATTACAGTATTACCTGAATAAAGACACACAGCAGGCCATCCCTAAAGAAGTGTTGCTAACTGAGTTACCAGAAGATAATGACCTGATTGAATCGAGTTTAAGCCAGCTGGCAGGGCGTAAAATAAAGCTGATGAGTCCTAAACGTGGTGACCGGCATAAATTTTTAAGGTTGGCGCTTACTAATGCGGAAACCGCACTAACAACTAAGTTAGCCACTAAAAGTACCGTGCTAAATCGTTTCAAAGCATTAGAAAAAGTATTGAAGTTTGATGGCAAGATCCAGCGTATGGAATGTTTTGATATTAGTCATACGGGTGGCGAGCAAACCGTGGCATCTTGCGTGGTGTTTAATCGTGATGGACCCAATAAAACCGATTACCGACACTATAATATCAGTGGCATTACCGGTGGCGATGATTATGCCGCCATGGCTCAGGTATTGGACCGCCGCTTTAAGAAAATCACTGACGTTGACAAAATACCGGATATTTTATTTATTGATGGTGGTAAAGGTCAAATGACCCAGGCGGAACGAGTGCTCACTCAATACGCGGATAATTTTGTGATTAAGCGACCACTAATCATTGGTATTGCTAAAGGCGTGACGCGTAAAGCGGGTTTAGAGACATTAATCTTATCGGGGGCGTTAGATAACGTACCTGATATCGAATTTTATTTACCCAGTGATTCGCCCGCATTGCATCTAATACAACATATTCGTGATGAATCCCATCGCTTTGCCATTACCGGACATCGTGCGCGCCGCAATAAAGTCAAACGCACTAGTGGGTTAGAAAATATTTCAGGGGTTGGGCCGAAACGTCGTCAAGTATTACTCAAATATATGGGTGGCTTACAGCAATTACGTCGTGCAAGTAGGGAAGAAATTGCAAAAGTACCAGGTATAAGTATTGATTTAGCAGAAAAAATTTATGATTCGTTGCATCAATAAGCAAGATATAGGACTATAGAGGGGTTTAAATTTCAAAAGCATGAGAATAATGAAAAACATACCCAATATTTTAACTTTGTTTCGCGTGATTTTAATTCCTTTTTTTGTTCTCGCGTTTTATTTACCAATTGAAAATTCATTTTATATTGCAGCTTCGATCTTCTTTATCGCTGGCGTAACAGATTACCTTGATGGTTATATAGCAAGACGTTGGAATGTATCAAGCAAGCTGGGCGCATTCCTTGACCCTGTCGCCGATAAAATCATGGTAATCACGGCGTTAGTGATGGTTGTCGGTGATCACGACCGTATCGCTGCAACAGTTGGTGAGCACAGTGCATTATGGATCATGATCCCTACGCTTATTATGATTGGCCGTGAACTGGCTATTTCAGGTTTACGTGAATGGATGGCTGATCTGGGTAAACGTGCAAACGTTGCGGTGGGTAATGCCGGGAAGTGGAAAACCAGTTTGCAAATGTTGGCGCTAGGCGGTTTCATTTGGCAACAAGGTCCTTGGATGGTTTACCTTGCTTATCTCGTGTTCTATGCGGCGATGGTATTAACCGTTGTTTCTATGCTGCAGTATTTTGCTGCGGCGTGGGGCGAGCTAACTAGCGAAGATTAAAGCGTCAGTTCTAACGACAATTGAGGTTATGGTTAGAACATGTCGTTAACATGGTATTATTTAACCCTTTTTAGCTAAAATACACACTGCTTAGGTTGAAACGTAAGCGTTTTTATTAGTGCTGATAAAAGGGTGTTGACTCTCTCTTTTAGGTCTGTAGAATGCGTCAGCACATAGAGCCTATAGCGATTTAACTAAAATAGCTTAGATGACATGCAAAAGAAATTGCCCGAGTGGTGAAATCGGTAGACACAAGGGATTTAAAATCCCTCGCTTAATAGGCGTGCCAGTTCAATTCTGGCCTCGGGCACCAATTTCTTTTTGTTAGATATAACATTAAACATATACTTTAAATGTAAAATATGGCGGGTTGGCAGAGTGGCTATGCAGCGGATTGCAAATCCGTGGACCTCGATTCGACTTCGGGACCCGCCTCCATGATTTAGCTTGTAAGAGCAAGTTTATTGGTTCTGCACTGGAATGGATAAACTATAAATGTTTAGCGATAAGCGTTTATAAAAAGAATTCAGTGCCCGAGTGGTGAAATCGGTAGACACAAGGGATTTAAAATCCCTCGCTTAATAGGCGTGCCGGTTCAATTCCGGCCTCGGGCACCAACTAATACTAGCAATAGTATATCCAGCTAAGATGTAAAATTAGCACCCTGTATTAGCAGCTAAAGTTGTGATGGCAGGATTTGGCGGGTTGGCAGAGTGGCTATGCAGCGGATTGCAAATCCGTGGACCTCGATTCGACTTCGGGACCCGCCTCCATGATTTAGCTTGTAAGAGCAAGTTTATTGGTTCTGCACTGGAATGGATAAACTATAAATGTTTAGCGATAAGCGTTTATAAAAAGAATTCAGTGCCCGAGTGGTGAAATCGGTAGACACAAGGGATTTAAAATCCCTCGCTTAATAGGCGTGCCGGTTCAATTCCGGCCTCGGGCACCAACTAATACTAGCAATAGTATATCCAGCTAAGATGTAAAATTAGCACCCTGTATTAGCAGCTAAAGTTGTGATGGCAGGATTTGGCGGGTTGGCAGAGTGGCTATGCAGCGGATTGCAAATCCGTGGACCTCGATTCGACTTCGGGACCCGCCTCCATGATTTCAGCTTGAAAGAGCGAGTTTGTTAGTTCTGCACTGGAACGGATAAACTATAATAATTCAGTGCCCGAGTGGTGAAATCGGTAGACACAAGGGATTTAAAATCCCTCGCTTAATAGGCGTGCCGGTTCAATTCCGGCCTCGGGCACCAAGCTTTATAAAAAGACCAGCTGATAGCTGGTTTTTTTATGTCTAAAATTTAGCCGCTCTTATTATCCCTACATGATGCTCTCAGTTTGTACCGCGCGAGTATTGATGATTATGTTACTGCCGACTATGCTTAATTATTACATTTTCATTTAGCCAATAGCGGTAGTTTCACTGCTGTTATGGTCTATCTGGGTTAATATTCGGGAGAGATTAAGACATGAAACCTTGTTATTACATACATTTAATACTGTTATGTACATTGCTTAGTCCTTTCTCTAGCGCAGCGCCGTATGAAGCAACAGCCGATGAAAACACGTTTGTTATTGCTAATACATTTTCCAATACTCGTTGGGAAGATAAAGCCCTTTCCGATGATGTGTATGATGATCCCTACCAAATATCTTTGTTTTCGACACCCCATGGTGAGGATGGTGAACGGCTATGGTCGCAAACAAAATCGGTTGCCTGGTATGGTGTTGGTGTTGCAGGTTTTCTGGCTTTGCTGCCAACTGATATCACTAACTGGGAAACGAGCGATGAGCGCCTCATTGAAAAATGGTGGGAGAATGTGAGGCAAGGACCCGTTTGGGATCGGGATGCATGGTATATCAATTACATTGGTCACCCTTATTTTGGTGGCGTATATTACCAGTCGGCACGTAAATCGGGCTACCGACAGTGGGATGCCTTTATTTATTCTGCTTTGATGTCCACTTTTTATTGGGAATATGGGATAGAGGCTTTCGCCGAAGTACCTGCACTGCAAGATTTGGTTGTTACACCTGTTCTCGGTTGGGTCTACGGTGAGTGGGCATTTAACCAGGAACGTGAAATTATCCTCGGGGGGGGAACGGTGTGGGGTTCAGCTGCACTCGGTAATACCGCGTTGTTTTTTCTCGATCCTGTGGACAGTATTGGCCGTGGCATTAACCAGTTGGTTGGTAAGCAGGTGGTTATAGCTGGCACTGGCTATGTGGGCATTAAGGAAGTGAGCTTACCGAATGGCAGTTCGGAAACCCAGGTTAAAATTAATCTGAGGTATGCGATGGGCAACGGTAAAGGCAATTCGACCAAGGCGCGTAGCGATATGTATCATTCTGCAGACATTGAAGACCCAGTCGATTTTGGTATTGTTGGTTTTTCTGTGGGTAGCGCTTATCTTAATTTGGATGAGTCTTGGGGTCTTGAAAACAGCTGGGCACCTACGTTCAGCCTCGGCCTATACTTTACTCCCCAGTTTTCGTCACGGCTTAGTTATAGTCGTGGTGAGATGAAAGAAAAAACCAGCGCCGAGCGAGTGGTCTATGAGAGTTATAGTGTTGATCTGCAGTATTATTTCAATGCGGATCATGATTTTCGTCCTTATGTCAGCGCCGGATTTGGAGAAGCGTTGAAAGATCAGGATCGAGATATCAAAACCGCGCAGGTTAACGCTGGCTTTGGCGTGTACTACAAATTGGATCGCAATTGGGCGCTACAACTTGCCTGGCACCATTATTATGCTACCAAGTTCTCAGCAAATGACGATCTAGCCAGTGGGCAACTCATTTACCGTTTTGGTAATGGCGAACGTTAATACTGGCTTAACAGATTCTTTAGTTTGCTAATTATTGTGAAATTACGGCTGATTTTGATACCAAAGGGTATAGGCATAATAAAAATGGTTTGGTCGAGTTAGAGGAGGCGGATAGAGACTATGTGAATGGACTTGACCCTTATGATAGTCCATCAGATTACGTTGGTGTCGGGAATGAACCGTTTGATGGTAAGTTTACGGATAATACTAATGTCACAGCTGCCTTTAACAATGATTGTAGCGAGATATGGGGTGCTGGGGATTGGCAGTCAGAGTCTCTCACTTCTTAACAGATGATAATGGCGATGCTGATTTATATGGTCATAGAGAGCAGTTGGATGTTAAACCCCATTTAAAATGTCATGTTTTCTCACCAATAGAAATGTCGCTTTTGGTATTAATTAAAGATATGTAACAAACGGCGACAAATCAATTTTTCAGTCACCGCCTTGATGAGCTTGGCTTAAACTCATCGGGGTTAACTAACACTGGGTTTATGGCTCTAAGTTGCGCTATTGCTCGTTTCTGAGCAGAACGTTTAGGTGCTTTTTTACTGCGTGAACGCTTATCTTCCATCTCTAATATTCGTTGTTCCGTTTGAGCTAGTTTTAGCACTGCGCCAAGCCGTTTATTATCAACAACCTGACCTTGATTTACTTTTTGGAGCTTATCAAATATTTGATATTTTAACGTTCGATGTCCATAGTGAATTGCAATTGTGCCATCTGGATAATCTAAAACCTTAACCGTTTCACGCGTTAATCGATTATTTTCTTCAGTTGATTCAATCATATAAAGCACCTTGTCGTATTGTAAAGTTAATGAGTTCGATAATTTTCGGTGTTCTTGCCAAGAGAAAATATCTTCTAATTCATAAGGTTGCTCGGTAACCGACCTGTGCATATTTTTGGCGTAGAGCGGGGGTTTTGCAAACCGGCGATTGAAATCAGCTATAAATTTCGGTAACCATACATTGGCGTCTTCGATATTATCAATCCCTTCAAGACGCATTTCTTTAATCAATCGGTCCTGTAATGTTTTGTTAGCACGTTCAACGCGGCCTTTAGCTTGAGAGCTATTAGCACAGAGTAACTCTATGTTTAGGTCTTTCAGAGCTCGGCCAAATTGCGTTATTTTAGCCGTTTTAGCATCGCGACTATTAACTCTAAATACGGAATGTTTATCTGAATAAAACGCGGTAGGCTTGCCATATTGCATTATATATTCACGTGTTATGGCCATGTAATCGAGCGTGGTTTCTGCATTAGTAAATCTCAAACTCATGATCTGACTGGTAGCATCATCGATATAAACGATCAGGCAACATTTATCGCTGCGGCCTTCAAACCAGTCATGATGAGAACCGTCAATTTGTATGAGCTCACCAACGCAATCACGACGATAGCGAGGTTGATATACTTGAGGCTTACGTTTGGCATGCGGCAACCATAGACCGTCAGTGATCATCCATTGACGCAGGGTTTCAACACCAACTGAGATAGCATGTAGTTCGGTGAGTTTTTCGTGTGCGAGAGTTGGACCAAAATCTTGATAATGGATTTGAACCAGGTCAAGAACGTGTTGTTTGAATTTATAGGAATGGTGGTGATTACTTGGCTGGCCACGTTTATGTGAAATCAAACCTTCGGCACCATGTTTTAAATATTGCTTCGTCAGTCGATATACTTGCCGTGGACTTAGGTTAAGAAGCGCGGCAGCATCGACGCCAGAGATGCGTTTATCAATAACATTTTTGATGGTATTAATTTTGTATATTTCAATATCAGTCATAGTCAGTAACATCATGTAGGTCCAGAGCGTCGAATTGATGCTCTGAAGATAGTTCAACATGACATTTCTAACGGTGACAAACCTGACATCTCTAACGGGGACCTACAGTTGGAACAACAACTGTTAGCGTTTATGTTCAATACACGTCACCGTCTTAGTCCGGATGGATTAAGTGGTAGTGCAACGACTGAATTTAATGGTGATTTAAAATCAGTAAATGAAATTATTAACAGAGCAATTACAGTTTGGCAATCAGGTACAGATGCTGAGCGGATAGCATATAAAGATATGTTTGATGGGCTGAATAATAATGCAGTTGTTATTATACCGGGTTCGTCAGGGGACTGTCCTGAACCTTTCCCTGCAGAGGATTAAATTAAGTCTATATAGATAAATATATTGTTGCCGTTATGGCAGCATTTTTATGGTTTGATTTTTAACCAGTTAACAGCAAGATTAACATTTTTAATTGACGGATTCTTAGAATCAGGTAGAGTAAGCGCATATCCGGTTAGGCAGCTAGCTTAACAGTTTATCACTCAGCCCGAGTGGTGAAATCGGTAGACACAAGGGATTTAAAATCCCTCGCTTAATAGGCGTGCCGGTTCAATTCCGGCCTCGGGCACCAAATTTAGAAAAAGGCTTACCTAACGGTAAGCCTTTTTTGCTTTCTGAAGCTTAAAATAATTCTTGTTTCTCGAATCACTAGTGTTTATGATAACCAATTACTCTTTATGGTTAGTTATCTTCTATGCTACTTCGATTGATGCGCTACTTTATTCTGCTATTTGTGATGGTTGTGGGTTTTAATGCTCAGGCTAATACACATTCAGAATTAGCATCCACATCGTTATTAGCACCTGCATCCTTACTTATCGATGCGAATGAAGTGAATAGCTGCTGCCAAGATACTGGTGAATCAGAGCAACAGCCAATTACATCATCATCACGCCATACCTATGAATTTGCATTAACCGAAACCTCGCGTTATACCAGTACCGGTCGTTTATTGTTAGATAACCCGAAACCTGATTATCAGATAGAGATTGAATTATCGATACCACCATCAGCGTCGTTGGTGATCGGCTATGCGGTAAATGTTAATTTAGAGCAATACTGGTTAACCGGCACATCTTTTTCTAAGTCGCGAATATCGGGCTGGAAAGACAGTAATTTATTATACTCTCACCGCCAATACCCCGCTGTTGTTACCTCTGTTTAGACAAAAATGTAAGTATTAACCATACTGCCTTTTTGTTGTCTTTATCTGCTTATCTATCCTAGTTAGCACTAGAACGAGTACTGTAAATGTACGAAAAAGTGCAATACACATAGCGCGTTCATCACGTTATGTCTGGTTCGATAAGCACGTTAATCACCAATATGCCTGTGTTTTATATAAAAATTGATATATCAACGTTCTATATCAATTTTCTCTCTATAGATAGAAAAGGCATTGATGGACAGCGATCAAATGACAAAAAAATTAAATTCAACAGCCCAACGTAAACGAATAAACCATTATGCTGGTTGGAAATATATTGCCTTAACCTGCACAATCTTAATCATGCTGCTAAGCGCGATCCCAACCTTGTATGGCGAAGATCCGGCATTGCAAATTAATCACCAACAAAATCAACGACCCGCTATTCACGTGCTTAAGCAGACGCTAGAAGCAAACAATATTGCGGTAACACGTATCGATCAAGAACTGGATAAAACCACCATAGTGTTAGCAGACTCTGGCACTCAAACACGTGCGAAGGCGATACTCGACGCCGTACTGCCTGCAGATGATGACATTACTTTAGCACTGGTTTCTGCTGCGCCGTCTTGGTTGCAGAGTATGGGATTGAAGCCCATCAAATTAGGCTTAGATTTACGCGGTGGTGTGCAGTTCTTGTTAGATGTTGATATGGAAACGGTATTCAATATCAAAGCTCAGCAATTGGTCGATAATTTACGGGCTGATTTTCGTGACAAAGGGGTTCGTGGTGTTCGAATTAGCATTAATCACCATAATAGTGTGCAACTGAACTTGCCCACCGATGAAGCAAAAGTCGCATTATTGAAATTAATGCCAACCAGCTATCCACAATGGAAAGTAACTCAGAGTTCAGGGTTATTGGTTGAGGTGAGTATTCCGCAAGCTGAAAAGACCGACATCATTAACCTCACTGTGCAGCAGAACTTACAAACAATGCGCAGTCGTATCGCAGAGTTAGGTATTACAGAGGCCATGGTACAGCGCCAAGGTGAACATCGCATTCGTATTGAACTGCCCGGTGTACAAGATCCGGCCACGGCTAAAAATGTAATTGGTGCCACAGCCAGTCTCGCGTTTCATGAGCTTAAAACCACAAGTAATGGCAGCATGGTAGTCAGTAATAATGACGGAGCGCCAATACGTATTGCCCGTGATGCCATCTTAGGTGGCGAGCATATTATTGATGCGCGTGCCAGTGTTGGTGAAATGGGCGCTGCGCAGGTCAATATCACCTTAGATAATGCGGGTGGTAAAAAGATGTCTAATTTTACCAAACATAATATTGGTAAACCCATGGCAACGCTCTACAGCGAGTACAGTCGTAATGCCGATGGTTCTACTAAAAAGACCAACAATATTATTAGTGTAGCGACCATTCAAGCACAATTAGGCAGTCAATTTAGGATCACGGGTACAGGTAGCATGGCTGACGCACAAGAGCTCGCATTGTTGCTACGTGCGGGGTCGTTAACAGCGCCGGTGACGATTGTTGAAGAAAGAACCATTGGACCTTCTTTGGGTGCGGAGAATATCCAGAATGGTTTCTCGGCATTAGCGCTCGGGCTAGGTTTAACATTAGTATTTATGGCGCTGTGGTATCGCCGTTTAGGCTGGGTGGCTAATGTCGCATTGATTGCCAATATCATTATGCTATTTGGCTTGTTAGCGTTAATACCTGGGGCGGTATTAACCTTACCCGGTATTGCTGGGTTAGTACTTACTGTTGGTATGGCTGTCGATACTAATGTACTGGTGTTCGAGCGAATTCGTGACAAGTTACGTGAAGGCCGCAGCTTTGCCCAAGCCATACATAGTGGCTTTGATAGCGCATTCAATACCATTATTGATGCCAATATCACCACCTTAATTATCGCTGTGGTTTTGTATTCAATCGGGCAGGGGCCAGTGCAAGGTTTTGCGCTGACGTTAGGCTTAGGTATCTTAACCAGTATGTTCACTGGCATCTTGGTATCGCGCGCATTAATTAATAAATTATGGGGTCGTGATACTCGTCATGACTTGAAGGTATAATGATGATGACTAGCAACAAAAACAATAGCAACAAAAACAACAGTAATAATCACAGTAAATTACGTTATATCAGCAGTGCAATCTCAGTCGTTTTCATGCTTGTTGCCATTGCATTTATCAGTGTTAATGGACTGAACTGGGGGTTGGATTTTACCGGTGGGGTGATCACCGAAGTACAGCTTGACCCTAGTATTACCATGAGTGAAATATATCCTTTATTACAATCGGCGTTAAATCAACATGTCAGCGTCATTGAAGGTGGAGACGTTGGTCGCTGGATCTTACGTTATGCAGAACCTGCAGCAGGCATGAGTATTCCAGATATCACCCAAATATTAGCGCCGTTAGCGACTCATATCCAAGTATTAAATACCAGTATTGTCGGTTCTCAAATCGGCCAAGAGCTGGCGGAACAAGGTGGTCTGGCACTGTTAGTGTCGATGTTATGTATTATGGCTTATTTAAGCTATCGCTTTGAGTGGCGTTTGGCATCAGGTGCGTTATTTGCCTTGGTGCATGATGTGCTATTTGTACTCGGGGTGTTTGCGGCATTGCAACTTGAGTTTAACTTGACGGTCTTTGCGGCGATTATGGCGATTATTGGCTATTCATTAAATGATTCGATTATTATCGGTGATCGTATCCGCGAGTTGCTTATTCTAAAACCGACATTAGCGATTGCAGATGTGAATAACCAAGCTATTTTGGCAACCCTATCTCGCACTATGGTGACATCGGGCACGACTTTAATGACGGTTTCAGCGTTATGGTTATTGGGCGGAGGGCCGCTAGCTGGTTTTTCTATTGCCATGTTTGTTGGCCTCATTGTCGGCACTTGGTCATCGATTGCAGTGGCAACGACATTACCTGAATTGTGGGGATTAAACGCCAGTCACTATCAGGTCATTGAATTGGAAGAGGATCTTACTGTCGGTAAATGACCTTAATTGTCGTTAAGGTAAGCGTGTGGGTTTACTCAGTGCTTACACGCTTATTTATAATAAACGGATCTATTTGTATACACTGTGATATAGGATGGACTCTTTTTATCTGAATTCTAAATTAACGCATATGATTGTTTCATCTTGATTTAGGAATGTGTACTATAGCGATGTCAATTAATTGGCGTAGGTCAGTTTTTGACACACTTTAACCATAGTTAAGGTGATTTATTTTTTTAAGTTTAAGTTTAAGTTTAAGTAAGGTTTAGCGCAGGCTGTAATATGGATACTACTAAGTCAGTTTTTGTAATTGATGAGAATATTGAACGCAGACAAAATTTAGAAACGATCTTGTCCTTTCTTGGCGAAGGTTGGCAGAGTTACGATTCCCATGTCGATATTAGCGCGAAGATCGATCTTGCCGCAAACAGTGTGATTGTCTCTTCAGACAGTTACTCAGAAACAGATTTATCTGCGTTAATTGATGCGAATCCAATGAATCCATTTTTAACCTTTGGTACGCAAGCAAAAGTACCAGAGAAAGGTAATTTAATCGGTCATATCGAACTGCCTTTATCTTATCAACAATTGACCTTGTTGCTTGGACGTTGTCAATCTTATCGTCAATGTGTGACGAGTAAGTTAGGTCAATCAACGTCAGCGTCAAAAGCATTAATCAAGCAGCTAGTTGGTCGTGGTGATGCCATCCAAAGAGTCCGTCACTTGATCATGCAAGTGGCGTCAAAAGGCGCTAATGTATTAGTGCTGGGTGAATCGGGCACGGGTAAAGAAGTCATTGCCCGTTCAATTCATGAAGCGTCATCACGCAGTGACGGTCCGTTCGTACCGATTAACTGTGGTGCGATCCCCGCTGAATTATTAGAAAGTGAATTATTTGGCCATGAAAAAGGCGCATTCACTGGCGCATTCTCGGCGCGTAAAGGCCGTTTTGAGCTTGCCAGCGGTGGGACATTATTTCTGGATGAAATTGGTGATATGCCACAGCCAATGCAAGTGAAATTATTACGGGTGTTACAAGAACGCGTTTTTGAACGTGTGGGGGGCAGTAAAACAATTAAAGCCGATGTGCGTATTATCGCTGCCACACACCGTAATTTAGACAAAATGATCCTTGATGGCGAATTCCGTGAAGATCTTTATTACCGTTTAAATGTGTTTCCAATTGAAAGCCCGGCCCTGCGGGAGCGTCCAGATGATATTCCGTTATTGATCCAAGAGTTATTACGTCGTCACGAAGTTGAACATGATGCCACGATCTTATTTACGCAACGGGCCATGGCGTCGTTAATGCAACACTCATGGCCAGGTAATGTCCGTGAGTTATCAAATCTGATTGAACGTCTACTTATCATGACGGCAGGTAATATTGTTGATCTCGGTGAATTACCGGTTAAGTACCGCTATAACGATGATGGCGAAAGCCAAGTTATACACTCTGAGGTTCCCACTGAGTTAGCCGAGCATGATGCTATCTCGGCTATGTTTAGTGATGAAATTTTTGCTGATGCAGAAGAAGAACCACAAGAAGACGGTTTCTTCTCAATGCCAAGTAGCCTGCCAGAAACTGGGGTTAATCTGAAAGAAATGTTAGCTGAATTTGAAATTGATATGATCAAGCAAGCGTTAGATCAACAAGCATATGTTGTGGCTCGAGCTGCAGATCAATTAGGCATGCGCCGAACAACCTTGGTTGAAAAAATGCGTAAATATGGATTACAAAAAGAAGCCTAAATTGGTGTAGTTTAATGCAAATAAAATAATAATTCATGATAAAAATCCATAAGCCCAATATTTTGTTGGGCTTTTTTTATTTAAAAGCATGTGGTTACAAAGTTTATTTAATTGGCACACTAAATGCATAATTTGGTGTGAGTCAATTTTTTAGCGGAGTGCTACTATGGTACAAGAATCTTATCCCGGCGAATTAGCAGAACTACGAGCGCACAAAGATCGCAGTGAAAAGTTAGTCGAAGCATTGCCGTCAGGATTGGTAATTCTTGATGGTAACGGTATTGTCATTGAAGTCAATAAAGTGGCTGTGCAATTACTGGATGAGCCGTTGATGGGGTCGCGTTGGATGGATGTTATTCAGCGTGCGTTTACCCCCAAAGAAGATGACGGCCATGAGATATCATTAAAAAATGGCTGTAAAGTACAGTTGTCGATAACCACGCTTGGCTCACAGCCGGGTCAATTAATTATGTTGACTGATTTAACCTATACACGGCATCTGCAAGAACGTGTTAGCCATATGAAACAGTTATCGTCATTAGGTCGAATGATGGCATCATTAGCACATCAAATCCGCACACCATTATCAGCGGCATTATTATACGGCTCTAATCTGGCTAATCCGAATCTCCCTCCTGCCTCTCGGCAGCGCTTTCAAAGCAAGTTAATTCAGCGTCTCAATGATCTGGAAAACCAGGTCAATGACATGCTGCTCTTTGCCCGTACGGGTAAAGATTTAGTGGTTGAAGAGATCTCACTACAGAATTTATTAGTTCAAGTACAAGCGGGCAGTGAAGCCATGATGTTACAGACAAACAGCAACATGCACGTTACCTTGCCGGAGCCCGACTTATTAATCTTAGCTAATCGCAATGCACTATCTAGCGCAATTGGCAATTTAATACAAAATGCCTTAGATGCTTGTGGACAGGGCGCCAATATCGCTATTTCTGCCATCCGATCTGGCGATAATAAAGTGGCCATTGTGGTCTCTGATGATGGCCCTGGGATCGCGAAACATATGCAAGTCAAAATTTTAGAACCTTTCTTTACCACCAAGTCACAAGGTACGGGTCTCGGTCTGGCAGTGGTACAAAGTGTGGTTAAAGCGCACCATGGCAGTTTGGAGTTAGACTCAACTGAAGGTGAAGGCAGTCATTTTAGTATAATCGTACCGCTACATCGTGTAGCAGCACCTCAATCAATGGTAATAGGCGGATAACAGTATGTCCCATTCTCAAATTCTTGTTGTTGAAGATGATCTTGGTCTTCGTGAAGCCTTGGTTGATACCCTATTAATGGCTGGTTATGAATGTGATGAAGTTGATAGCGGCGAAAGCGCACTCATTGCATTAGGTAAAAAAACCTATGATATGGTCGTCAGTGATATCCAAATGGGTGGCATGACGGGATTAACCTTACTGCATAATATTAAACAAAAGTATCCAGATTTACCGGTATTGTTAATGACGGCTTATGCCAGAGTTGATGATGCGGTAACGGCAATGCGTAACGGCGCTGTGGACTATATTGGGAAACCTTTTTCGCCCGAAGTCTTGATTAATCAGGTGGGTCGTTATGTACCACCACAAAAAATAGCGAAGCGCACCCCTTGCTACGGTGATGAAAAAACAGAGCAGTTATTAAGTTTGGCGCGTAAAGTCGCTAAATCAGATGTCACTGTCATGATTACTGGTCCAAGTGGTACAGGTAAAGAAGTGCTATCACGTTATATTCATGATCATTCGCTGCGTTATGACGGTCCATTTGTGGCGATTAACTGTGCAGCGATCCCGGAAAACATGCTGGAAGCAACCCTGTTCGGTTATGAAAAAGGTGCATTTACTGGCGCGATACAAGCGTGCCCGGGTAAATTTGAACAAGCCCAAAATGGCACCATCTTGCTGGATGAAATTTCGGAAATGGCTTTGTCGCTACAAGTTAAATTATTACGGGTATTGCAAGAGCGTGAAGTCGAGCGCTTAGGCAGTCGTAAAACCATTAAGCTTAATATACGCGTTATTGCGACCAGTAACCGTAATATGAAACAAGCTGTAGCGAATGGTGACTTCAGAGAAGATTTATATTATCGACTGAATGTATTCCCATTAGTTTGGTTACCATTAACCGAGCGCAAAGGTGATATTTTACCGATAGCAGAGCATTTATTAAAATTGCACTGCAAGCAAAGTAATATTCCAATACTTGAGTTACTTAATTGCGCTAAGGCGAAGTTACAGATTTATCATTGGCCGGGTAATGTGCGTGAATTAGACAACGTGATCCAACGCGCGATGATTTTAACGGTTGATGGGCAAATAAAAGCGGCAGATCTGATTTTAGAAGATTTTATAACCGGAGATTTGCAAGTAATAGCACCGACTGGCCAAGCGCAACAGCTGCATATTAAAGCAGAAGTCCCTGTGCGCAGCATTAATTTACCCAATGAGCCTTTAGGTAACGAATTACGTCAACAAGAGTATCAAATTATTTTGGAAACCTTGATTGGCTGTCATGGTGTTCGTAAGGACGTATCAGAGAAATTAGGTATTAGTCCACGCACGTTACGTTATAAATTAGCAAAAATGCGTGAGCAAGGAATTGAAATCCCCGCTTAATGACGAGTAAGTCTCTTTAAAGGCCGCAATTGATTGGAATTGCGGTTTTTTTGTTGGCATAACAATTGCTTTATTAAAGTAGGTCAAAAATATGACAACGAGGATAACCAATGAACATTGCAGCCAATAATCTTTACTCTGAAATGCAAAACATGTCGTTACAGGCGACTAAATTTGAAGCAGATCCGACCGCGGTAAAAGCGCCAAGCACGACATCCGCTAGTTTTGGTGATATGTTGCAGCAAGCAATTGATAGTGTGAACGGATTACAACAAAATACGGGTGATTTACGCACCCGTTTTGATCAAGGTGATCGCAGTATATCCCTAAGTGATGTTATGATAGCATCGCAAAAATCTGGGATAGCATTCGATGCTACGGTACAGGTTCGTAATAAATTGATCGAATCTTATAAAGAAATAATGAGTATGCCTGTTTAATCTCGGGTAAAGGAGTAACTCTGTGGCTGATACGGCTTCAAATACCGGTATCGTAAGTAATAACGATATGGATAATGATTTAGTGCAATTAGATGAGAATGAGCAAAAAAGCTCAGCATTTGGGTTTTTCACCAATGCTGATATTTTACGTCAAATTATTCTAATTTTAGCATTAGCGATCTCGCTAACCTTAGTGGTATTTATTTTACTCTGGGGTAAAGAATCTGAAATGCGTCCTTTAGGTACGTATCAAACCGCTGAACTCATTGAAACACTCGATTTTTTAGACCAAGAGAAAATAGATTATAAAATTAATGGTGACACGGTTTCTGTATCCGTAGAACAATACCAAAACATTAAACACCGCTTACGCCGCGCTGGATTAACAACGACATCACTACAAGGTGACGATATCTTAATGCAAGATATGGGCTTTGGTGTTAGTCAGCGGGTTGAACGAGAACGTTTGAAGCTGGGTCGTGAACGTCAAATAGCACGCGCACTAGAAGAATTTAAGCAGGTATCGAAAGCACAGGTATTACTCGCGATCCCGAAAGAAAATGTATTTGCTAAGCGCGATAAGAAACCCAGTGCAACCGTGGTATTGACGGTGCGTAATAGTGCGGCTATTTCACAAGAACATATTGACGCTATGGTGCAATTAGTTGCTTCTGCGGTACAAGGTTTAGAACCAACACGGGTGACATTAACCGATCAAAATGGCCGTTTACTTAACTCTGGCAGCCAAGACATGCTGGCTGCAAAAGGCCGACGCGAATTTGAAATGGTAAAAAATCATGAGCGTGAGTACCGTACAAAAATTGATTCTATTCTTATTCCGATCTTAGGTGTGAGTAATTATACCGCTGAAGTTGATGTAACAATGGACTTTAGTGTGAGAGAGCAGACGCAAAAACGCTTTAACCCCGATTTACTGGCCGTACGCAGTGAGATGTTACTTGAACGTCAATCGTTCGGTAATGGTAATCAAGGCATTCCAGGTGCATTAACCAATCAACCACCGCTTGATGCTGATATACCAGAAGAAGCGGGTGCTGGTAATGCCGCGGCGCGTCCTATTGGCCAATCTCAAAAAGAATCAACCAGAAACTATGAACTTGATACCACGATCAGTCATACTAAATCACAAACGGGTGTTATTCAGCGTTTAAGTGTATCTGTTGCGATCGATTACATTAACAGTATTGGCGCCGATGGTGTGATGGTGCGAGAACCGCGCAGCCAAGCTGAAATTGCTAATATACGCCGTGTATTACAAGGTGGTATTGGTTTTAATGTGAATCGTGGTGATAGCTTAGAAGTGGTTGCGATCTCATTTAATCGCCCAGAATTAACCACGATGGCAGACATTCCTATTTGGGAAGAAGAATGGTTTTGGCGTGCCGTGCGTGTTGCTGCAAGCTTAATTGTCATTGTGATATTAATAATGGCTGTTATTCGCCCGATGATAAAACGCTTAATTAACAGCGAACCTGATGAAAATATAGAAGATTTAGATTTAGGTATCAGTGCGATTGAAAATGATGAAGACATGCAGTTGCTGACCGCCGATACCGAAGGTGATACCGATTTTGTAATGCGCAGCGGCCATTTACAGTTACCTAACTTACACAAAGATGAAGACTTGCTCGAAGCGGTTCGTGCACTGGTTGCTAACGAACCAGACTTAACTGTATTAGTGATTAAAGAATGGATGATAGAAGATGCCTGATTCAAATAAACAAGTAGCAACGACAGAAAAATTTGATGCAACGACCTTAAATGGTATTGAACGTTCTGCGATCTTAATGTTGAGTTTAAATGAAGAAGATGCGGCAACGATATTTCGTCAGTTAGAGCCGAAGCAAGTACAGCGCTTGGGTATGGCAATGGCATCAATGAAAGATTTTTCTCAGGTGAAAGTAGCGGGTGTGCATCGTGCGTTTATTGATGATATCCAAAAGTTCACTAATATTGGTGTTGGTAGTGAAGATTTTGTTCGAAATGCGTTAACGGCAGCATTAGGCGCGGATAAAGCGGGTAATCTGGTTGATCAAATCATCATGGGCAGTGGCGCCAAAGGTCTTGATTCATTGAAATGGATGGACGCTCGCCAGGTTGCCAATATTATTCATAATGAGCATCCTCAGATCCAAACCATTGTATTGTCTTATCTAGAACCCGAACAATCCGCAGAAATTCTATCGCAATTCCCAGAGAAAGTTCGTATCGATTTAATGTTGCGTATTGCTAATCTAGAAGAAGTTCAACCCGCCGCGTTACATGAATTAAACGAGATCATGGAGAAACAGTTCGCGGGCCAATCTGGCGCACAAGCCGCGAAGATGGGTGGCCTGAAAGCCGCTGCCAATATTATGAACTACCTCGATACTAACATCGAAGGGCAATTAATGGATGCTATTCGTGAATCTGACGAAGAGATCAGTCAGCAGATCCAAGACCTTATGTTTGTGTTTGAAAACCTTATTGATGTTGATGATCGTGGTATTCAGGCATTACTGCGTGAAGTGGCGCAAGATCAATTACAAAAAGCACTGAAAGGTGCGGATGATCAGCTTAAAGATAAAATCTTTAAAAACATGTCGAAACGTCAAGTTGAAATGTTGGAAGACGATCTGGAAGCAATGGGACCTATTCGGGTGAGTGAAGTGGAATCGGCGCAGAAAGAGATCTTATCTATTGCGCGGCGTTTAGCTGACAGTGGTGATATAATGCTTGGCGGAGGAGGCGGTGGTGATGACTTCTTATAAATACATGATCGTTGATGGGATATGGCTATGAATGACAGTTTAAAGTCTAATATCCCGCCTTTTACTGCGAGTGATGAGCATCAAATAGATGATTGGTATTTACCCGAGTTTGAGAATACCCAAGCTGCAGTGCTTAATACTAATGCACTAGGGATGAAGCATGACTGGTATGAAGGTAAGGGTACAGATGAGCCGGTCGAAGAAGAGATTAAGCCTCAGCCAATGACTGCAGAGGAGCTTGACGCAATACGACAAGCGGCTTATGAAGAAGGTTACAATGAAGGTAAAGAACAAGGCTATCAGGATGGCTTAGCGAGCGGCACAGTTGAAGGTCTTAGCAAAGGTGAAGCGCAAGGCCAAGAGCAAGGACTCGCCCAAGGATTAGCTGATGGACAACAGCAGATAGCGGATAAAGCCGCCGTATGGGAGCAGCTGCAAACGCAAATGCACGCGCCTTTAGCAGCCGTAAATAGTGAAGTTGAAAACGAATTAATTCGTGTTGCAACAGCCTTAGCAGAAGAATTAATTAAGACAGAAGTGACATTTAATCACGATATATTGCTGCAAACATTAAAATTAGCCCTAGATGCGCTACCTATTCTTGAGCAAAAAATCACCATTAAATTGCATCCTGATGATTTGGCCGTAATGAATGAATACTACGCCACTGAAGAATGTGTAAAACGTGGCTGGGTATTAATCTCAGAGCCGATGATGAAACAAGGTGATTTAGTTATTAATAACGAAGTTTCTTCGGTAGAACTGTTAATGGAACAACGGATTAAACAAATGATGCGTCAATTTCTTATTGCTAATAAACCGAGCGCATAATGACCGAGCTACTCAGTCGATTACAACAATTAAAAACTGATTCACTGGCCAGCAAGCCAACTGTGGCTGGTAAGTTGACTCGGGTCGTTGGTTTAACCCTCGAAACGGTCGGTTGTCGCGCTGCAATTGGCAGTTTGTGCTCTGTTGAAACTGACAATGGCCTGATGGATGCTGAGGTTGTCGGTTTTGATGGTGATAAATTATTTTTAATGCCGAGTGAGCAAGTGACAGGTATTATTCCAGGCGCAAAAGTAACACCACTCAATGAGACCCAAGGTATTCAGGTTGGTATGGAACTACTTGGTCGGGTATTAGATGGTGTTGGTAAGCCGATTGACGGTAAAGGCGAAATTATTACCGGACAAACCATATCTTTTACTGCCAAGCGTATTAATCCGCTGGCGCGTAAAAAAATATCAAAACCACTTGATGTCGGTGTTAAAGCCATTAATGCCATGCTCACCGTAGGTCAAGGTCAGCGTATGGGGCTTTTCGCTGGCTCGGGTGTCGGTAAGAGTGTGTTGTTAGGCATGATGACGCGTGGTTCAACTGCTGACGTTGTCATCGTTGGTTTAATTGGTGAGCGTGGCCGAGAAGTAAAAGAATTTATTGAAGAGATCCTCGGTGAAGAAGGGCTGGCGCGCGCTGTTGTAGTTGCTGCGCCTGCGGATTCATCGCCACTGATGCGCCTAAAAGGTTGCGAAACATCATTAGCGTTAGCGGAATACTTCCGCGACCAAGGCTTGAATGTATTATTACTGATGGATTCATTGACCCGTTTTGCACAAGCGCAACGTGAAATTGCTCTCGCGGTGGGTGAACCACCGGCAACGAAAGGTTATCCGCCATCGGTATTTGCAAAATTACCTCAGCTGGTGGAGCGAGCGGGTAACGGTAGTGACGAACAAGGCTCGATTACAGCGTTCTTCACGGTATTAACCGAAGGTGATGACTTACAAGATCCGATTGCGGATGCGGCGCGGGCGATCCTCGATGGTCATATCGTATTGTCTCGCGAGTTAACGGATGCGGGACACTATCCGGCGATTGATATTGAAAAGTCGATTAGTCGTGTCATGCCAATGGTGACGACTGATTCCCATCAAGCTGCGGCTCGCGGATTCAAACAAGCTTACTCGTTATACCAGCAGAACAAAGACTTGGTTGCCATTGGCGCTTATAGCAAAGGTTCGGATGCAAAAATTGATAGAGCAATTCGCTTAAAACCAGCGATGGATCAATTTTTACAACAAGGCATGAAAGAAGTTATTCCATTTTCAAAATGTGAAGAAATGCTTGCTGCCATCGCACCGCATCTCGGTGTGGAAACCTCAAATGATACAGTGTCAACATAATGGCTAATACTGCCTTACAACGGGTTTATGAGCAACTTGAAAGGCAAGAAAAAGACGCCGCGAGAGCCTATGCACTGATCCAACAAGATGCTGAGCGTTATCATAGCCAAATGCAGCAATTAAGTGATTACCGTAAACAATATTTACAGCAATTTACGGAACGTGGGGAAGAAGGTATCTCAGGTAGTAGTTATGCACATTATCATAATTTTATGAAAAAACTAGAACTCGCCGAGTTTGAACAGAAACAAGCGCTCGATAATATTCAACAAACAGTGAAGAACAAGCATATAGACTGGATGGAAATTCGTAAGAAACGTGATGCATTGGGTCTGCTATTGAATAAGCGGAAAATTGCTGCACAACTTGTCGAGCATCGACGCGAGCAAAAAGACCTTGATGAGTTTTCTAACTTCCAATATTTCAAGCGTAAAAATAACCGATAAACGCACGCCAACTTATACTTGGCGTGAATTTTGCTATAATTTTGCTATAACTTCTTATTGATGACATTTAGGCTTGAACTATGATTTTCTCTCTACATAAATCAACTGCGATGACGGATACACAAGTGGCGAATAATAAATCGCAAGCGCTTAATGTCAAAGGCGATACCGCTGCAGATATGGCGAGTGCTGGCGAGTTGACGTCTGAGAACAGCTTTTCAAAATTATTTTCTCTGTTTAATAGCGATAATAAAACAGATTCTATCGTCGGACAAACAGCCATCGATAGTGCTGAGAATATTGCGGCTGAGAGTACGGAGGATAGTACGGAGAATAGTACACTACCAAGTGCTGAGCCTAGTTTTGACGCGAGTATCAATGATGGTATTGTAGCGGGTCGGATAGAGCACACTAATGAAGTTGAAGTTGAAGTTGAAGTTGAAGTTGAAGTTGAAGTTGAAGTTGAAGTTGAAGCGATAGCCGGCGATGACTTAAGTGTCATGAGTCAAGGTGACAGCGCACTGAAAAATGAAAGCAGTGATGACTTTTTGGCTCGTCTTGAGCAATCATCGATGCTGTTGCAAGGTAAAGCTAACGGTAATGAATTGCCTTTACCTGCCAAGGGGGCGAATATTGCCTTATCGGCATCCGTTAGCATGACAGGCTTATCCATGCTCGATAGTAGCGTTGTAGACGCGACGAATGTGAGTGATGTGAGTGATGTGAGTGATAATGAGCAGACACAAGTATTGGAAGCGAGCGAGTTATCGTCTGATCCAACAGATACTATCACTGCGTCAACGTTAGCTGGTATATCGACAATAGGAGGCCTTACTGACAACAGTCCTCGATTCAATAACGACGATTTTTTAGCTGGTGGTGATTCAATTAATGGTGCTAGAAAAGCAACTTTAGCCACTGATTTTGGCGAAGTAGACTGGGCAAGAAACACCCCTTTTAGTCAATCTAATAGTATGACTGCTGGGGCCAGCAGTGCAGTAACTGAGAGTGATAATGCTGCACTAGAACAGCAGGATATGGCATCGGCTGAACCCATTGAGCAATTAGATTTTGCGCAAATTATGGAGTCTGCACGTAAACAAGAGCCGTTAGACCAAACCATACGTACTTTGATCAAGGCGCCGGCATTAACAGACGTAGAACAGCAAGTATTAGAGAAGCGGGTTAGTCTTAATAACAATCTCGCTAGCTCGGAATTAAATGAAAAAATCGCCATAATGGTAAGCAAAGAATTGCAAACAGCGACAATCCGTTTAGATCCAGCAGAATTAGGCAGTATGAATATCAAATTGGTTGTGCAAAACGATCAGATAAATGTGACAATCCAAACGCAGAATAATCAAAGCCGAGATTTACTTGAACAACAAATGCCGCGATTACGAGAAATGCTACAGCAACAAGGTATGACGTTGGGAGAGACTAAGGTACAAGCCGACAGTGGCCAGCAACACTCTGAATTTCAGCAATCAAGACAAGAAAACGGACAAAAAAATAGCAATAAAGATGCGAATTATACGATAGATTCACAGACTGAAGCCCCTGTTACGACTCCGTATTGGCAAGACTCGGCGAAAGGGGTAGACTTTTACGCCTAAGCTGTTTAGTCAGTGGCAGTAATGAGCACAATAGATAATTCGATTTAAGGACGATAATGGCCGACGATAAAGATTTGAAAATAGACGATAAAGGTAAGGGTAATAAGAAAATTATTATCATTGCGGTAATTTTAGTATTAGCGCTTGTTGGAGGTGCTGCCTTTTTCTTTTTAAGTGATGATAGTGCTGCCGCTGAGAGTTCAGGGGTGGTAACAGAAACCGTCGATAAAACAATTAATGAGACCGCTTATTATGTGGCGCTTCCACGTCCTTTTGTTTTTAATGTCATAGGGTTAAAGCGGGAGCGTTTAGTTCAGATAAAAGTGCAGTTAATGGTACGCGGCAGTGATAATAAAGATTTAGCGAAAGCCAATTTACCGCTGATTGAAAGTACATTATTGCAAGTCTTTAGCGCCACCACTGAGCAACAATTAGCAACCTATCAAGGTAAAGAATTATTGCGCGCGGATTCGTTAACGAATGTGAATGAAATTTTGACTAAATATACTGGAAAAGGGGGGGTTGAAAAAATCCTATTTTCTGGTTTTGTAATGCAGTAGGTTAAGTGTGAGTGATTTATTAAGCCAAGACGAGATTGATGCGCTATTACATGGTGTTGATGATGTTGAAGAAGATGAATTTGACACCGTCGAAGACAGTGGCAGTATTGTGGATTTTGACTTTTCATCGCAAGACCGTATTGTGCGTGGTCGTATGCCAACGCTGGAGTTGGTTAATGAACGTTTCGCTCGTCACATGCGGATCAGCCTATTTAATATGATGCGCCGTACTGCGGAAGTATCAATTAATGGCGTACAAATGCTTAAATTTGGCGAATACGTGCATACGTTATTTGTACCGACTAGTTTGAATATGGTGCGTTTCCGCCCTTTAAAAGGCACCGCGTTAGTGACCATGGAAGCACGTCTCGTCTTTATTTTAGTCGAAAATTTTTTTGGTGGCGATGGCCGTTATCATGCCAAAATTGAAGGTCGTGAATTTACGCCGACAGAGCGCCGTATTATTCAAATGTTGTTAAAGATAGTCTTTGAAGATTATCACGAAGCATGGGCGCCTGTTATGGACGCAGAGTTTGAATACCTTGATTCGGAAGTAAACCCGGCGATGGCTAATATTGTTAGCCCGACTGAGGTTGTTGTCGTGAGCTCATTCCATATCGAGCTTGATGGTGGCGGAGGTGATTTTCATATTACCATGCCGTACTCGATGCTTGAGCCGATCCGTGAATTACTCGATGCGGGTGTGCAAAGTGACAAAGAAGATACCGATGAACGCTGGAGTTCGGCGTTACAAGAAGAGATCTTAGATGTACCAGTAGAACTGAGTACTAAGTTACTTGAAACTGAGCTGACAATAGGGCAAATTATGGAATTAAGAGTAGGGGATATTATCCCGATTGAGATGCCTGAAGAACTCACCGTATTTATTGAAGATTTACCCAGTTATAAAGCCAAACTGGGTCGAAATAAAGATAATGTAGCGGTTAAAATTAGCAGAAAACTGAAAGTAAGTAATTTAACTAAATCTGATATTGACCGTGTGGTATTACGTGGTGGATTAATTAATGCAGACGATAAAAATAAGGTATAGAAATGAGTGAAGATCAAGATCAGATGGCCAATGACTGGGCCGCTGCAATGGCCGAGCAAAGCCATGTTGAAGCGACGGAGTTAGAAGATTTTAGCAATGATGACAATGCATTCTCGCCTGGACAACAGCATAAATTAGATAGTATTCTTGATATTCCGGTTGTGATTTCAATGGAAGTTGGTCGTAGTAAAATTAGTATTCGTAATTTATTACAATTAAATCAAGGCTCTGTTGTTGAGCTTGATCGTATAGCTGGTGAGCCGCTTGACGTAATGGTTAATGGTACACTTATCGCCCACGGTGAAGTTGTGGTAGTCAATGACAAATTTGGTATTCGGTTAACCGACGTCATCAGCCAAACTGAACGTATTAAGAAGCTTAAATAGTATGAACGATATCGATATGTTGCAATGGCTATTATCGTTGCTGGTGGTTATTTCGGTTATTTTGATATTAGCTTTTGTAGCTAAGAAAGCGCGTGTATTTGGCAGTAATAATCAACTGCTACACGTTGTCGCGACGTTACCGTTAGGGCCGAAAGAGCGGATCATGGTGGTACAAGTTGGTTCAGAACAAGTATTGCTCGGCGTCACTGGACAGCAAATTAATTTGCTTAAAGAGTTAGCACAGCCTTTGGATAATAGTCAGCCAGAGCTCAATCCATTTGCGACTAAATTAGCCCTGATGATGAAACAGCATAATGAAAAATAAGTTTACGGTATTACTGTCGCTGGTACTGCTCTTCTTCACCTCCGCTGCATGGGCTGATGATTTTGTGATGTCGGCGGTGAAAGTGATCACGAACAGTGATGGCTCGCAGGAATATTCGGTGTCATTGCAAATTTTAGCCATGATGACGGCGTTTAGTTTTCTTCCAGCTGCGCTGATCATGATGACCTCGTTTACTCGCATCATCATTGTACTGTCTATTTTACGCCAAGCATTAGGTTTACAGCAGAGTCCGTCTAACCAAGTATTAGTTGGTATCACCTTATTTTTGTCTTTTTTCATTATGTCGCCAGTATTTGATCGTATTAATGATAATGCTCTGCAGCCTTATTTGAGTGAAGAACTTACATCGATTCAAGCCTTTGAGCAGGCTAAACTGCCAATGCAGCAATTTATGTTAGCGCAAACGCGTGTGACCGATCTTGATACCTTCATGCGAATTGCAAAAGTGGAAGCCGATTCACCCGAAGAGGTGCCTTTTAGAGTTTTGATTCCTGCTTTTGTGACCAGCGAACTGAAAACTGCCTTTCAAATTGGTTTTATGGTGTTCATTCCCTTTTTGATTATTGACTTGGTGGTGGCGAGTATCTTGATGGCCATGGGTATGATGATGTTATCACCAATGATTGTATCTTTGCCCTTTAAGCTCATGTTGTTTGTTCTCGTTGATGGTTGGAGCCTTATTTTGGGCACGCTTGCCAGCAGCTTTGGATTATGACAACGCTCTTTATAACCACGTTTTCACATAAGGTAATTGTTCAGTTCATCAATCGGTTTATAAGCCGATTCATAAGTAAAAGGCAGTATCATGGCACCTGAAGTCTTTGTAGATATATTTCGACAAGCATTATGGACGGTATTACTGCTGGTCTGTGCGGTTGTTGTTCCAGGGTTATTAGTCGGTTTAGTGGTGTCTGTGTTTCAGGCCGCGACCTCAATTAATGAACAAACATTAAGTTTCTTACCGCGTTTAATTGCCACCTTACTGGCACTGATCTATGGTGCGCATTGGGGCTTTGGTCGTTTGATGGAATTCTTTACCAATATGATACTTCAGATCCCACAAGTTGTAGGTTAATTAGTGGAAATTCTATCAGCTGATATTATGACGTTTATGGCCAGTTATATTTGGCCATTTGCCCGTCTATCTGGCATGGTCATGGTCATGATAGTCAGTGGTGCGAAAACCACACCAGCCATGATCCGGTTATTTTATTGTCTTGCGCTTACCGTGATGGTCGCGCCGGTATTGCCGCCTATGCCCAATGTTGACTTGTTTTCGTTAAGTAGCTTCATGATCATTTTACAACAAAGTTTGATTGGTATTGCCATCGGCTTTGTGACGGTCATGTTGATTCAAACGTTTGTGCTCGCGGGACAGATTATCGCGATGCAAACCAGTTTAGGTTTTGCTTCTATGGCCGATCCAGCATCAGGGCAAATGTCTCCCGTGATCGGTCAAATCTATATTTTATTAGGTACACTGGTTTATTTATCTGTGAACGGTCATTTATTTATGATCGAGACAGTCGTTAAATCCTTTGAGACATTGCCGGTTTCAGCGTCTGGTTTAGTGGCTGTGCAGTATTATGAAATAGCAGGGTGGGTGTCAGTCATGTTCGCTGCGGCACTGAGTATGTCATTGTCTGCGGTTGTTGCTATGTTAGTTATTAACTTTTCGTTTGGTGTGATGACCAAGGCTGCACCGCAACTAAACGTATTTAGTTTAGGGTTCGCGGTGGGTATGGTCGCGGGCTTATTTATTATTTACTTATCATTAAAAAGTTTTGTATTTCATTTTGATGCCCAGTGGCAACGCGCCGGAAAACTGATTTGTTCATTGCTCAATAATGCTTGCGCGTATTAGCTTTACTTATCACATTAGGATAAAGGTATCTCCTCATGGCTGAAAAAGACGGTCAAGAACAAACCGAAGACGCCACCGAGAAAAAGCTCACCCAAGCCAGGGAGAAAGGCCAGGTAGTTCGTTCGAAAGAACTTGCGACGACCTTTGTACTGACGGCGACAGGTATAGCTTTCCTTGCTTTTGGTGATGCGTTGGCACGTGCGCTTGTTATGAATATGACTAGTTTATTTCAGCTTGAACGTGAAGATATTTTCAGACCGGATGCCTTGCTTGAAATTGTTAGCGTGAGTATTAAACCGTTATTTTGGCCATTATTCGGCATCATGATTGTGGGTTTTTTTGCTGGTATTATCGGTAATATTATCATGGGGGGCATGGTGTTTAGTGGTGAATCCATTCGTCCGAAAGCATCCAAAATGTCGCCTAAAGCAGGTCTTAAAAGAATGATGGGCTCACAAGCCATGGTTGAATTGGTTAAATCAATTGCCAAGGTCGCAGTTGTTGTGACGATTGCTTTGCTGGTATTAAAAACTCAATTCTTACAGATCATGGAGTTTAGTCTCCAACCATTGCATATTTCGATTATCCAATCGTTAAATTTTTTGACTGATGTTTTTATTTGGTTGTGCGCATCTTTGATTATCATTGTGGCTATTGACGTACCTTATCAATATTGGAAACACGCCAAAGAATTGCGGATGACCAAACAAGAAGTTAAAGATGAAATGAAAGATGTGAATGGTAACCCACAGTTAAAAAGCAAGATCAGGCAGATGCAGATGGAGATATCGCAACGTCGTATGATGAGTGATGTTCCTGACGCTGATGTGATTATTACCAACCCAACCCATTATTCGGTGGCGTTAAAATATGAAAAATCAGGTAATGCGGCTCCCAAAGTTGTGGCCAAAGGTGTTGACCAGGTAGCTTTCCGTATTCGTGAAATGGCGAAAGAACACAAAATACCTATCTTAGAATCTGCGGCGTTAACCCGTGCTATTTATCATAGCACTGAGATTGATGACACGATCCCTGAAGGGTTATTTATTGCGGTCGCACAGATCCTCGCTTATGTTTATCAACTTGAACAATTTAAGCAACGTAAAGGTAATCGGCCTAAACCGCTGCCCAAAGCCATGGATATTCCAGACGATTTGAAATATTAATGCCATTTTTGTACTAAGACGCTTAATGCTTTTGCCTTAGGTATGATTATTGCTTTATACTAGCGAGCATAAAATTTTGAGGTCTCGTAATGCAAGTAACAGCAAATCTATCGAAAATCTGGGGTAAAAGGGCGAAGGCGCTAGAAAATATCGGCACCCCGATCGTGGTGTTGGCTACGCTGGGCATGGTTGTATTGCCTATGCCTGCATTCCTGTTAGATGTGTTCTTTTCTTTTAATATCGCGTTGTCGTTATTAATCTTACTTGTCTCTGTATACGTAAGAAAACCGCTTGATTTTGCTGCATTTCCTACCGTATTGTTAATTGCAACGTTATTACGCTTAGCGCTTAATGTGGCATCGACCCGAGTGGTATTGTTAGAAGGGCATAATGGGAGTGGTGCTGCTGGAGAGGTGATTGAGGCTTTTGGTTCGGTGGTGATCGGCGGTAATTTGGCGGTTGGTCTTATCGTTTTTATGATTTTAATGATAATTAACTTTGCGGTGGTGACTAAGGGCGCGGGACGTATTGCGGAAGTGAGTGCGCGTTTTACCCTTGACGCCATGCCGGGCAAGCAAATGGCGATTGATGCCGATTTGAACGCTGGTATTATTGATCAAGAACAAGCCAAACTGCGCCGTGAAGAAGTTACTCAAGAAGCTGATTTTTATGGTTCGATGGACGGTGCCAGTAAATTTGTAAAAGGTGATGCGGTTGCAGGTATATTGATTTTATTTATCAATATTATCGGCGGCCTTATTATTGGTATTTCGCAGCATGATCTCAGTTTTGCTGAAGCTGGTGAAATTTACACATTATTGACCATTGGTGATGGTCTGGTTGCGCAGATACCGTCATTACTGTTATCTATCGCTGCCGCGATCATTGTTACCCGTCAAAATAAAGATGAAAAATTGGGCTCCCAAATAAGTAGCCAAATGATTGCGAATCCGGAAGCATTAGCGGTTGTCGCTGTTATTATGACGGTGATGGGGTTAGTACCTGGCATGCCACACCTTGCTTTTATCGGTTTTGGTGTACTTACTGGCATTTGGGCTTGGTGGTTAATGAAAGCTGCAATCCTACGTGAAGAAGAGAAAACTAATATTCCAGACGATGCTGCCATTGACGCGACGTTGAATGATCAAAAAGATCTCGACTGGGATGATGTTAAACCGGTAGACACGATTGGTTTGGAAGTGGGTTACCGCTTAATTCCTATGGTTGATAAAAGCCAGGGTGGTGAGTTATTAAACCGTATTAAAGGTGTACGTAAGAAACTTTCTCAAGAATTAGGTTTTTTGATCCCCGCGGTGCATATTCGCGACAACCTAGATCTGCCACCCAATTGTTATAGTATTAATATTATGGGCGTTTCCAATGGCGAAATTGAAATCTTCCACGATAAAGAGTTGGCTATTAACCCTGGTCAGGTTTACGGCAAGATCGAAGGAATTGAGACCATAGATCCAGCTTTTGGTTTACCTGCATTGTGGATTAACCCGCAACAGCGTGATCAAGCGCAAACCTTGGGTTATACAGCAGTTGACTCCGCCACTGTTGTTGCGACACACTTGAGCCAGTTATTACTGAATAATGCGGCACAATTGCTCGGTTATGAAGAAGTACAAAATTTATTAGATGTGTTAGCGAAAACACATCCGAAGTTAGTCGAAACTTTAGTCCCTGAGATTCTACCGTTAGGGATTGTTGTAAAAGTGCTAAAAGGGCTATTACATGATAATGTGCCAATTCGAGATATTCGTACTATTGTGGAAACGATGGCTGAATATGGCTCGAAAACGCAAGATCCAGAAGTATTAATTTCGGCTTGTCGAGTCAGTTTACGCCGCATGATTGTTCAGGATATTAATGGTCTCGATAGTGAATTACCTGTGGTCACACTGGCGCCCGAATTAGAACAAATATTACATCAGTCTTTACAGGCTGCTGGAAGTGAAGGTGCGGGTATTGAACCTGGATTAGCAGAGCGCATGCAAACATCGTTAACAGAAGTTGCGCAGAATCAAGAATTAGCGGGACAACCAGCGATCTTATTAACGTCTGGCGTATTAAGATCTACATTGGCTAAATTTGTGAAATATTCAATACCATCATTAAGAGTATTGTCTTACCAAGAAGTCCCCGATGATAAACAGATCCGTATTGTCAGTGTTGTCGGTCAATAACACGTTAATAAATTAAAGTAGCGAACAGTACTAAGGATGATAAGTTGAAAATAAAGCGCTTTTTTGCCAAAGATATGCGAGCGGCATTGGCTGAAGTCAAAGAGGTTCTTGGCCCCGACGCTGTTATTATGTCTAACAAAAAGGTCACTGGTGGCATCGAGATCGTTGCTGCTGTGGATTTCTCTGAAAGTAAACCTGCGGCATCGGAACCTGCGGCAGAACGAAAATCTGTAATGAATAAGAAAACCCGTCAACTTTCTGAAGACTCCGTCAATTTATCGGCATCTAAATTCAGTTTCAAAAAGTTAATGACTAGCGAAATGTCACAACAAGCTAGCCCCGAACAAGCAGTGGTAAAAAATGATTCATTAGCGAGCTTATTGGCGCGTCAGCAAGAACATAAACAACAAATGTCGCAAGCAATAAGCAACGAAGATAATCCCAGTGAAAAAAATAACTGGGATACCAGCTTTCTAAAGAAACCTGTGGACCGACGATTTTCGGAACCACCAAAGTCTGCGCCAGCGACACTTGCTCAGCAAAATGAAATGCGTGATGGTATGGTTCGTCAAACACAACACAGTGGTTATAAAGCATTTGAGTCAGCGGCATCAAAAGGTGATAATCAACAAGATATTAGCATGATGAAAGTGGAACTTGCTTCAATCCGAAAACTGCTCGAACATCAAGTATCAGGCTTACAGTGGCAGGAAGTTGAACGTAATGAACCTATTCGTGCTATGTTGATTAAACATCTCGTTAAGATTGGTTTTTCCGAAGAGATTGCAGACCAATTAGTGAATAATGTGGCAGAAAATTGTTCGATTGAATCAGCTTGGGATCAAATTCAAGCGCTATTGACGGATAATATCCTGATTGCACAAGATGATATTTTAAGTAAAGGGGGGGCTGTTGCATTAGTTGGACCCACGGGCGTCGGCAAAACGACAACAATAGCCAAATTAGCGGCAAAATTTGCCATGTTGCATGGTTCAGATAATGTTGCACTGATTACAACTGATACATATCGTATCGGAGCTCACGAACAATTAGCAACTTATGGTCGTATAATGGGTTGTACAGTCAAGGTTGCACGTGACGATGCAGAGTTGGCACAATACTTGTATCAATTACGGAGTAAGCGTTTAGTTTTGATTGACACTGCCGGTATGGGCCAGCGCGATACGCGTTTATCTGAACAGCTTGATACATTAGTCAATAATGACAAAGTCGTGATTCGTAACTATTTAGTTGTCCCTGCAACCGCACAACGTAGGGTCGTAGAAGAAACACTAGAGCATTTTCACCACATTCCGTTAGCGGGCTGTATTTTAAGTAAAGTGGATGAAAGCTTAAGTCTCGGTGAAGTTTTAAGTGTATTAATACAACATCAACTGCCAATTGCTTATATAACAAATGGGCAGCGAGTACCTGAAGATATAGATTCAGCCAATGCTCAGAAATTAGTTAGCATGGTACTGAATAGAGATACACTAGAAGAACAAAACGATACGCATTTTTGGTTAGGCGATGATAAATAGTAATGAATAAAAATAATTTTTTCGATCAAGCAAGTGGTCTAAGACAAATGAGTAATAACAAAAAAGTTAAAGTCATTGCCGTTTCAGGTGGCAAAGGTGGCGTAGGTAAAACTAACGTAACACTAAACATGGCAGTAGCACTCGCGGCACAGGGCAAGCGAGTGATGGTTTTAGATGCCGATCTGGGATTGGCGAACGTCGATGTGTTACTCGGCTTACGCGTACACAAAAATATTTCTCACGTAATTTCGGGAGAATGTACATTAGACGATATTTTGATTGAAGGCCCAAATGGCATTTTAATCGCACCAGCGACATCTGGTACACGCTCGATGGTTGAATTATCGAGGCAAGAGCATGCTGGTTTAATCCGGGCTTTTGGCGAGCTAAAAACACCGATTGATGTGTTATTAATTGATACTGCTGCAGGTATTTCGGAGATGGTGTTAAGTTTCTGCCGTGCCTCACAAGATATCTTGATGGTGGTGTGTGATGAACCAACGTCGATTACCGATGCTTACGCGTTAATTAAATTATTATCTAAAGAGCACGGCGTTCATCGGTTTAAAATTGTTGCCAACATGGTGCGCAGTTTACGGGAAGGCCAAGAGTTATTTACTAAGTTGACACGTGTTACCGACCGGTTTTTAGATGCCACATTAGAACTTGTTGCTTGTATTCCGTTTGATAACTGCGTTCGTCAATCTGTTCGAAAACAAAGAGTTGTTGTAGATGCATTTCCTAAAGCACCCGCTTCTCTTGCGTTTAGAGCACTGGCAAGTAAAGCTGCTACTTGGCCTGTACCGAATAGAGCCGGTGGTCATCTAGAGTTTTTCATTGAGAATCTGTTTGAAAACAAAGCTAGGGTAGAAGATTGAAGTGAATAAGGCATCCGCTTACAGTAGCATCCAGTCGCAACAGAATCACGCTGTTGAGCAATTCGGTTTTTTAGTCAAACGAATTGCTCATCACTTGCTCCTACGTTTGCCACCGAGTGTTCAGTTAGATGATTTAATTCAGTCGGGAATGATTGGATTACTGGATGCAGCGCGCAACTTTGATGGATCTAAAGGAGCTAGTTTTGAAACGTATGCTGGCATTCGTATTCGCGGCTCAATGATAGATGAAATGAGACGTGGAGACTGGGTACCAAGATCGGTGCATAAAAATGGTCGAGATATTGCTGCGGCAATTGACCGGATCGAAAAAAAAACTGGGACGGATGCAAAAGATACTGATATTGCTGGTGAATTAGGCGTAAGCCTGACTGACTACCATAGTATGTTGATGGATGTGAACAGTGGGCATATATTAGCTGTCGAGGATTTGACCGGCGGTAATGAAGACGCTTATTCAGCTTATAAAGGTAAATCAAGTACCCCTTGTGCGGACTTTTCGGAGCAACGTTTTCAGCAAGCATTAGCTGATTGCATTAAAACATTACCTGAAAGAGAAAGCTTAGTGTTATCGCTTTATTACGATGAAGAGTTAAATCTAAGAGAGATTGGGGAAGTGCTTAGTGTCAGTGAATCTCGAGTAAGTCAAATACACAGTCAAGCAATGCATCGTGTTAAAGCGCGGATGCATGCCTGGTCGGATGATTAAGTTTAATGGGTACTATATTATTTAGTGCCTGAGTATTGAAGTAATATATTTATGGGAATCAGGACCTGTGAATATTGTGATTACTTATTTTGGAGAGCAACTTGAAAAAGCAAATTAAAATTCTTATTGTTGATGATTTTTCTACGATGAGACGCATCATTAAAAACTTACTGCGCGACCTTGGTTTTAGCAATACATTTGAAGCCGACGACGGTAATACCGCGCTACCTATGCTTAAAAATGGCAATTATGATTTTGTGGTCACTGACTGGAATATGCCTGGAATGCAAGGTATTGATCTACTTAAAGAAATACGAAAAGATCAAGCGCTTTGCCATATCCCAGTATTGATGGTTACTGCGGAAGCGAAACGTGAACAAATTATTGAAGCTGCGCAATCAGGTGTAAATGGTTATATTATTAAACCATTTACAGCTGCGACGTTAAAAGAAAAGTTAGAGAAAATTTTCGAACGAATTCAATAAGCAAGGATGCGCATGAGTGATCAACAAGAAGCATTGATTTCATTAGAAAAAGCTAAAGAACTGGTGACACTACTAGAGTGCGGCCAGGTAGAAATGGCAAATGAAATCATTATTGATATTCAAAATGAATGTTCAGCCGAACTGTATGAGAAAGTGGGGGTGTTAACTCGTCAATTACATAATTCATTAGAAGACTTTCAATTAGACACACGTATTGAAAGTCTGGTTAAGGATGAGTTCCCGGATGCTAGAGAACGTTTAAACTACGTTATCGAGATGACGGATAAAGCCGCCAACCGCACCATGGATGCAGTGGAAGCTTGTCTACCCATCGCGGATAGTTTTAATAATCGTATCCAACAAGTGATGCCGAATTGGACAAGATTGATGAATCGTGATTTGCAACTCGGTCAATTTAAAGAGCTTTGTAAATTATTAGATAATTTTCTTCAAGTTTCAGCTTCTGATGCCGATAGTTTAAGACAGTACTTAACTGAGATTCTAATGGCACAAGATTTCCAAGATTTGACGGGACAAATGATCCGTCGAGTGATTAATCTAGTGCAAGAAGTAGAAGTTAAATTAGTTGAAATGCTGACTATGTTTGGTGAAACGACAAAGCCACTAAATCAACCAGCAGACGAAATTAAAAAGATCATTGACATTGAAGCTGAAGGTCCAATCATGAATGCGAGAGAACGTGTGGATGTGGTAAACGGCCAAGATGATGTTGATGATTTATTATCAAGTTTAGGATTTTAAGGGAGATATTGATGAGCTTTGATGTTGTTGATGAAGAAATTCTACAGGACTTCCTGATTGAAGCGTCTGAGATTCTAGAGCTACTCTCTGAGCAACTCGTTGATTTAGAAAAAAATCCAGAAGACTCAGAATTACTGAATGCAATCTTTAGGGGGTTCCATACAGTTAAAGGTGGCGCTGGCTTTTTAGCATTATCAGAACTAGTTGATATATGTCACGGTGCCGAAAACGTATTTGATAGCCTACGTAATGGGCATCGAGCGGTAACACCTGAATTAATGGATGTGATTCTTCAAGCATTGGATTGTGTCAATGTGATGTTTGTCGCGATTCAAGAGCGTGAACCATTAATTGCTGCAGATGCGGAATTAATCCATCAACTTCATTTGCTGACTCAACCTGAATCTGTACCAGTAGTGATGGAAAAGGTTGTAGAGGTGACTTCTCAACCGGTAACCGTTTCTGGTAATGACTCTGGCATTGACGGAATGTCAGAGCTTGATTTTGAAAAATTACTTGATGAACTTCATGGTAAAGGTGGAACGCCGACAGCTGCTAACGTGGCCGTCCCGGCGCCTACACCTGCTGCAAGTTCAAATGTTGATTTTACGGATGATGAGTTCGAAAACTTACTTGATGATCTGCATGGTGTTGGTCAGCATGCTAGCGCAGCTAATACAAACACAACGTCAGCTCCTGTTGTTGCTACGCCAGCCGCTAGCAGCAGTGAACTCAATGACGATGACTTTGAAAACTTACTGGATGAATTATACGGTAAGGGTAATGCGCCAAGTGCTGCTGCGACGATCAAAAATGTGGTTAATGCTGGAGGTTCTGCCGCTATCCAGCCCGCGCCTGTGGCACAAACTGACACTACGATTGCTACACCAGTAGCAAAAGTGGCACCAGTAGCCAAAAAATCGACTGAAACTGTGGTGGTAAAAGCAGAGAAAAAAGCGAAACCTCAAGTTGATTCAACAGTCCGTGTTGATACTCGTACCCTTGATGAAATTATGAATATGGTGGGCGAATTAGTACTCGTCCGTAACCGTTTAGTGAGCTTAGGCATCTCGAGTAACGATGAAGAAATCACTAAAGCTGTGTCCAATCTTGATGTGGTTACTGCCGACTTACAAGGTGCGGTAATGAAAACACGCATGCAACCAATCAAAAAAGTGTTTGGTCGTTTCCCGCGTGTTGTACGTGATTTAGCCCGTAGTTTATCAAAAGACATTAATCTTGAAATGATTGGTGAAGAAACCGATTTAGATAAGAATTTAGTGGAAGCACTTGCTGATCCACTGGTTCACTTAGTGAGAAATTCGGTGGATCATGGTATTGAAATGCCAGATGTACGTGAGAAAAATGGCAAACCACGACAGGGGACGATTACCTTATCGGCATCTCAAGAAGGCGATCATATTCGTCTGAAAATTGTAGATGATGGTGCGGGTATGGACCCCGAACTATTAAAACAAATTGCGATTAAGCGTGGGGTGCTTGATGCTGATGCAGCAGCAAGAATCTCGGATAATGAAGCATTCAACCTTATTTTTGCCCCCGGGTTTTCAACCAAAGATCAGATATCAGATATTTCTGGTCGAGGGGTTGGTATGGATGTGGTTAAGACGGGTATCAGCAAACTTAATGGTACAATTTCGATCGACTCCAAACTGGGGGTTGGTACAACGATTGAAATTAAAGTACCGTTGACACTGGCGATTCTACCCACCTTGATGGTAGAAGTCGGTAAGCAAATATTTGCTTTACCATTGACGAGTGTGAATGAGATCTTCCACTTGGATTTAAATAAAACCCATGTTGTAGATAATCAACTCAGCATTGTAGTCAGAGACAAAGCGATTCCACTATTTTATCTGCATGATTGGTTAACTAAAATGGACCCTCAAGCAGCGACTCGAAATGATCGTGGTCTTGGCCATGTTGTGATCGTCCAATTAGGGACCAAACAAGTTGGCTTTGTGGTTGATAGTCTGATTGGTCAAGAAGAAGTTGTTATTAAAGCGTTAGACAACTTACTACAAGGTACGCCAGGCATGGCAGGCGCAACTATTACCAGCGATGGTGGTATTGCTTTGATTTTAGATATTCCAAGTCTCTTAAATCATTACGCTAAACGCTAATTTGTTGATACAGGGGGCTGCCCCTGTGTGCTTTTACATTGAAGTAAACACATTTAAGTAGATAGATTAGATGAAAATAAAGGTTTTAGTCGTTGATGACTCTAGTTTTTTCAGACGTAGAGTAAGTGAAATCATTAATGCAGATCCAGAAATGGAAGTTATTGATACTGCTAAGAATGGCGAAGAAGCGATCATTAAAGCGAAATTGCTACGTCCAGATGTGATCACTATGGATATTGAAATGCCGGTACTCGACGGTATTTCTGCAGTTAAAGCGATCATGAAAGACACGCCGACCCCCATTTTAATGTTCTCGTCACTGACGCACCAAGGTGCGAAGTCGACACTCGAGGCTTTAGAGGCTGGTGCGGCTAACTTTTTACCGAAAAAGTTTGAAGATATTGCCAAAGACAAAGCAGAAGCGGTTAAATTACTGCAGCAAAATATTAAAGAAATCAGTAAACGCAGAAGTGGATTGAGAGCTCCGCGTATCACTCCCGCCCCAGTTCGTAGTGCGCCGGTAGCGCCTGATAGACTGCGTAAAAATACAATGACAAGCAGATTACATACGGCGAATGCTGTAAACGTGAGACATGTTGCTGATGTTGATAGTGCGATACTTGAAACGCGAACGCCGGTAACTGTCAGCCATGTAAGAAAACGTGCATCAGGTAAAAAATATAATTTAATGGTAATTGGTGCGTCGACCGGTGGTCCAGTCGCATTACAAAAAGTATTAACACCTTTACGTCATGACTTCCCTTTACCTATTTTACTCATTCAACATATGCCGGCTACGTTTACGTCGGCATTTGCAGCGCGATTGAATACCTTATGCCAAATCACAGTAAAGGAAGCGCAGCATGGTGACCGCTTACGGCCTGGAGTTGCTTATTTAGCACCTGGTGGTAAGCAAGTTCTGATTGAGAGTAAAGCCGGTGGCTTAAGTTTAAAAGTCATTGAAAGTCCTGAAGGGATTAATTATAAACCGAGTGTCGATATTACATTCGGCTCTGCTGCGCAGTCATATCGCGATAAAGTATTAGCGATTGTATTAACGGGTATGGGTGCTGATGGTCGAGATGGCGCTAAATTACTCAAACAAAAAGGCAGTACTGTGTGGGCTCAAGATGCACAATCTTGCGTTGTATATGGTATGCCACAAGCAATTGTGAATGCTGGATTAGCCGATGAACAAATTAATTTGCCAGAAATCGCAGCGCGCATTAATATTGAAGTTGGTTGTCGGTAACGACATGCAGATAAGGTAGGGTAAAGTTGAACGTTTGGACTGTTGCTAATCAAAAAGGCGGGGTTGGAAAAACAACCACTGCAATTACTCTGGCAGGTTTACTTTCAGAGCAAGGACAGCGCGTATTATTAATCGATACGGACCCTCACGCATCATTAACGAGTTATCTTAATTATGATTGTGATGATTTAACGGTTGGATTGTTTGATCTTTTTGTCGCGCCTATGCTTGATGCCGAATTGGTTCATAATGCGACGATTGAAACACCTTATAACGGTATTAATTTATTACCTGCGACGATGGCACTGGCGACTTTAGATAGAACACTAGGTCATCGTGATGGGATGGGACTTATTCTAAAAAATATTATCACGTTAGTGTCGGAGGATTATGACTTTGTTATTATCGATTGTCCTCCTGTACTTGGGGTGATGATGGTGAATGCGCTGGCAAGTAGTGACCGAATTTTAGTGCCTGTGCAAACCGAGTTTTTAGCATTGAAAGGTTTAGACCGTATGGTTAAAACCTTTGAAATTATGCAACGCAGTTGTACAAATAAATTTCATTATACAGTGATCCCAACTATGTTTGACCGCCGAACTAAAGCTTCACTTGTGTCATTACAGACGTTGCAACAAAACTATAGCCAGAATATTTGGCGTGCTGTTATCCCTGTTGATACACAATTTCGAAATGCCAGTTTAAAGCATATGCCACCTTCTATGTATTCTCGTAGTAGCCGTGGTGTTGCTGCATATGGGGAATTATTACAAGACTTGTTGGCAGGCATTAAGCAGCAGGACCGTATGTATGGATAAGCATAACAAACACACAGCTTTAGATGATTATTTTGCATCTATGTTATCTGTTCCAGAGGTTGAAGAAGTGAAACAGTCTGAGTTAACTATGGCGTTTACAGAGCCCGAACAGGCTGAATTAAAACCGTTATTGTCGGTTGTTTCACCTCAAGGACTGGGTGATTTTAAGATGCCTGAGCCAGATAGCTCGGGTTCTTTAACCGAGCTTGACCTGTTATTGGACTCTGTTATTGACATTGACCTTGCAGACATGGACTTGTCTGTTTTAGATAATGCTCAGTCAGTAGACTTGCAAGTAGAACAAGTACTTGCAGAACCTGTTGTTGATACTGCGTCTGCAGCAGAGCAAGAGATACAACCCGTTGAAGCGGATGTGACAGCTGAAGAGTCTGAACGTACGGTGTCGTTAAATACAGAGCTATCGTCATCATCGATACCAGCATCAGACACAGAAACCGAATTAGAAAGCAACGTCGAAGCGGCCCCTACATGGAAAAATGTTGAATTAGAAGAACGCTTTCAAGCTTTGTTTTTTGAGGTCGCAGGTGTTATGTTTGCAGTGCCTCTGACCGAGCTTGGTGGTATTCACCAAACTGAAGTAGTAAACAGTTTATTTGGTAAACCGGATTGGTATTTAGGTATCATGCAACACCGTGAACAAAAATTAAGTGTTGTTGATACTGCACAATGGGTTATGCCTGAGCAGAATATGGGCGAGATAGATTATAAATATCAGATCCAACTAAGTGAGTCGAATTGGGTACTAGGCTGTGAAAGTCTGCATGGTACTGAAACTTTAAACAGTAATGATATTAAATGGCGAAGTACACCTGGTAGTCGACCTTGGTTAGCTGGCATGGTTAAATCACGCATGTGCGTATTATTACACGTAACCGAAATGATTAAATTGCTGGATAATGGCATCAATATTCATGGGCAATAGTAGAAGGAAATAAAACATGAGTCAGTCTCGAAACCTAGTAGAAAATGTAGCTGAAGATGAAGTGCTACAATGGGTTACATTCAAGTTAGAGAATGAAATCTACGGTATTAATGTAATGCAAGTACAAGAAGTATTACGTTATACAGAAATTGCCCCAGTGCCGGGTGCACCAAACTACGTAATTGGTATTATTAACTTACGTGGTAATGTCGTGACTGTGATCGATACCCGTGTTCGTTTTGGTTTGATGCCATCAGAAGTGAGCGAAAATTCACGTATCGTTATCATCGAAGCCGACAAGCAAGTGATTGGTATTCTTGTTGATGGTGTTGCTGAAGTCGTCTACCTACGTTCTTCAGAAATCGACATGGCTCCGAGTGTCGGAACTGATGAAAGCGCTCAATTTATCCAAGGCGTATCAAACCGTGACGGCGAATTGCTTATTCTTGTTGATTTGAATAAGTTTTTAAGTGATGACGAATGGGATGAATTAAGCGGTTTATAAATTTAATCTAATTTCTATCTAGAAAAGCACTGTAATGATTGTTACAGTGCTTTTTTTAATTGTTTTTTAATTGAAGGACTCAATATGCTTGCTTTGATTTTGTCTGGTGCTGCGCTGACTGTCGCTATTGCCGCGATTATTGGTTGCGTGGTATTATTCCGTAAGTTAACTAAATTGCAGGCAACACATAGTTTACTACTTAAAGACTTATCTAAATCAAGAGAATCACTGCAAAAACGCATCATTGAGCTAAGCACATCAAATATTAATCTTGGTGGTGCAATTCAGGGTGTAGCTTCGGAATTACAACAAACTAGGTTTCAACAAGATGAAATGAAGGAAGAGATGACCGCGCACGAGCAGCAAGATCCTGATAGCCGTTTTTATACGCGGGCTGTGAAGCTAGTTGAATTAGGCGCAAGCCTTGATGAAATCATGCGTGAGTGCGAACTACCACGGGCAGAAGCGGAATTATTACTAAACTTCCATAAAAAATAACATTTATACCCTATAATTGACCAATTATTTGATGTTGCTTAATTATGCTTAAAGCTGGAATATGTTAACATTCTGGCAGGTTGATGCTGGAAGAATACAAAATATGTTGGAAGTTGTTAAATTAAGCTGTATACGCGAAGATAGCGTGTTATTTTCTGAACTCAGTTTCACCGTATCTGCAGGTGAAATGATCCAAATTGAAGGCCCAAATGGGGTAGGGAAAACAAGCTTACTGCGTTTATTAGCCGGACTCTCATCCCCAGCCGATGGTCATATTCTTTGGCAACAAACGGATACCTTAGATGATCGTGAAAGCTATCATCAAGACCTCCTCTATCTTGGTCATTTACCGGGTGTAAAAGCAGAACTGACCGCCTTTGAAAATCTATTTTTTTACCATGCAATGCATAAAGCTGTCGCCAAAGAGAAAGTTTGGGACGCGCTGGCACAAGTCGGCCTTGCTGGTTATGAAGATCAATTAGCTTGTCACCTTTCAGCTGGACAGCAACGTCGTATTGCTTTAGCACGGTTATGGCTGTCGGATAAAAAATTGTGGATCCTTGATGAGCCTTTTACTGCTATTGATAAAAATGGCGTGAAAGTATTAGAGCGTTTATTTTTAGCGCATGCCGATAATGGTGGTAGCGTTATTTTGACTACGCATCAAGATCTACAGTTCTCAGCAGGACGTTTACGTAAGATCACCTTAACCCGTCAACACTTAACTGAGTATTAATATGTTTGCTGTTTTTATACAGGTGATAAAGCGTGAATTAATCACGGCTTTTCGTCGTAAATCAGATATTTTAAATCCACTGTGGTTTTTTATTATCGTGATAATGCTGTTTCCATTAGGCATTGGTCCAGAGCCAAACCTATTATTGCGTATTGCGCCAGGTGTTATCTGGGTTGCCGCTTTATTATCGGCACTGTTGTCGATGGAACGGTTATTCCGTGATGACTTTCTCGATGGGTCGTTAGAACAATTAATGTTAACAAACACACCATTAGGGGTGATTGTTACCGCTAAGGTCGTTGCGCATTGGCTGCTGACTGGTTTACCTATTTTATTTGTATCACCTTTGTTAGCGGTATTTTTATCATTAGATGCGAATACCTTCATGGCGACTTTCATTACCCTGTTACTCGGTACGCCAGTACTGAGTTTTGTTGGTGCGATTGGTGTGGCCTTGACGGTTGGCTTACGTAAAGGTGGCGTATTACTGAGCTTGCTGATCTTACCGTTATTTATTCCAGTATTGATTTTTGCAACCAGTGCCATTGATGCGGCAAGCTTTGGCGTATCGTATGCTGGCCCTGTGGCTATTTTAGGTGCGATGCTCGTTGCATCGGTTACTTTATCACCGTTTGCTATCGCGGCCTCATTACGGGTTAGCCTGAGTTAAATCGTTAGTTAAAGATAAGTAAAGTTAGTTTCAATCATTGTTAAGGTTCATATAATTGAGCCGTTATTTATGTAGAGAGTTTAATATGTGGAAATGGCTCCATCCGTATGCAAAACCAGAAAAAAGTTATCACTTAGCCGGTAAAATGCTGCCTTGGTTTGCACTATTTAGTGCGGTTTCATTGAGCATCGGCATGATTTGGGGTTTTGCATTTGCGCCCGCTGATTATCAACAAGGTGATAGTTTCCGTATTATTTATCTGCATGTACCTGCTGCCTCCTTGTCTATGGGCGCTTATTTTAGCATGGCTATGGCTGCGTTTATTGGTCTGGTATGGCAATTGAAAATGGCAGATATGGCTGTTGCTGCGATTGCGCCAATTGGTGCTGTCTTTACCGCAATCGCGTTGTTCACCGGTGCTGTATGGGGTAAACCTATGTGGGGTGCTTGGTGGGTATGGGATGCGCGTTTAACATCTGAACTTATTCTATTATTTTTATATCTTGGCGTTATTGCCATTTATGGTGCGTTTAGCGATAAGCTGTTAGCGGGACGTGCTGCTGGTATTCTTGCCTTAGTCGGCGTTATTAATCTACCAATTATTCATTACTCAGTTGAATGGTGGAATACGCTACATCAAAAAGCCACTATTAGTAAATTCGATAAACCGTCAATGGATACCGATATGTTATGGCCTTTATTGATTAACTTATTAGGCTTTGGGTTACTGTTTGGTACCTTGACCTTGATGCGTTTTAGAAATGAATTAATTACCCGTGAGTCGCACAGACCTTGGGTGAAAAAATTATTTATCGAGGACAAGTAACATGCAATTTGATAGTTTTTCAGCTTTTATAGCGATGGGTGGCTACGGTTTTTATGTCTGGCTCGCGGTGGCTTTTAGCATGCTGGCATTAGGCTCATTAACCGTTGCTACGATTGTCAAACGTAGCCAAATTATTCAAGAAATTAAAAATAAGCATCAGCGTATCGAGCGTATGCGTGCTGCTGAAAAAATGGAGAATACGCTATGAACCCAAGACGTAAAAAACGCTTATCTATAGCTCTGGTGATTATTATTGGTTTAGGTAGTGTTACTGGCCTTGTTCTTTACGCGTTAAAGCAGAACATTGATTTATTCTATACCCCGACACAGCTAATTGAAGGTTTAGGTGAAGATAAAATCAAACCTGTAATTGGTCAGCGTTTACGTATTGGTGGCTTAGTGATGCCGGGTACCGTCAAACGTAATCTGGAAGATCTTAAAGTTCGCTTTGTACTCAGTGATGATGGCGGTGGTCTGGTAACACTGGAATATGAAGGTATTTTACCGGATTTATTCCGTGAGGGGCAGGGTATTGTTGCTCAAGGTGTATTGAAATCAGCAAACGTTATCACGGCGACTGAAGTACTCGCTAAACATGACGAAGAATATATGCCATCTGAAGTTGCAGAAGCAATCAAAGGTATTAAGCATATGAAACCAGAATACGGTAACGAAACTAAATAAGGTAGTTTGTAATGATCCCTGAGATTGGACATTTTAGTTTAATTGTCGCAACGGCGTTGTCGTTCTTGCTGGCAATTTATCCACTTATAGGCGCAAAGATTAATCATCCTGGGATGATTAATAGTGCTAAACCATTAGCCATTATGCAATTATTGCTAATGAGTCTTTCATTTGTAATTTTAGCTTACGCATTTGCGACTGATGATTTTTCAGTTGGTTATGTAGCAACTAACTCAAATTCATTATTACCGATACAGTATAAAATCTCTGCGGTATGGGGTGGTCATGAAGGCTCATTATTACTGTGGTCTTTAACCTTAGCTATTTGGACTGCCGCTGTTGCAATATTTAGCCGTGGTATTCCTAAGATTGCACTGGCTCGCGTACTTGCTGTGATGGGTATGATTGCGATTGGTTTTAACTTGTTTATCTTGTTAACGTCAAATCCATTTGATCGTACTTTGCCTTACTTACCGCTTGACGGTAACGACTTAAATCCATTGCTACAAGATGTTGGCTTGATTTTCCATCCGCCGATGTTATACATGGGTTATGTTGGTTTCTCTGTTGCTTTCTCTTTTGCTATTGCGGCATTAATGGCTGGTCGCCTTGATTCTGCATGGGCGCGTTGGTCACGTCCTTGGACATTAATTGCTTGGGTATTCTTAACGTCAGGTATCGCTCTGGGTAGTTGGTGGGCTTATTATGAACTCGGCTGGGGCGGTTGGTGGTTCTGGGATCCAGTAGAAAATTCATCATTTATGCCTTGGCTTGCTGGTACCGCATTGATTCATTCGCTGGCAGTAAGTGAAAAACGTGGTGTATTTAAATCATGGACCGTTCTATTGTCGATTTCGGCATTTAGTTTAAGTCTATTGGGTACTTTCTTAGTACGTTCGGGTGTACTGGTGTCTGTGCATGCGTTCGCCTCTGATCCTGCACGTGGTTTGTTTATTTTAGCCTTCTTAATTGCGGTTGTTGGTGGTTCATTACTGCTTTATGCAGTGAAAGGTTCAGAAATTAAGAGCCGTGGTAAATACAGCTTATTCTCTCGAGAAACCTTCTTGTTAATGAACAACGTATTATTAATTGCAGCGTTATTAGTTGTGCTGATCGGTACCTTGTTACCGCTGGTACATAAAGAACTGGGTATGGGCTCGATTTCAATCGGTGTACCATTTTTTAATAATATTTTCTTCTATATCATGATCCCGTTTGCAATCGCACTGGGTATCGCACCGTTATTACGCTGGAAGAAACAAGAGGCTGACTTACGCCCATTGTTTATCCAGTTAGCGGTAAGTGCTGTAGCAAGTATTGTGTTAGCGGTTGCATTACCGGCAATCTTTGCTGATAAGATAAAAATTGTTGCCGTTGTTGGTTTTGCACTCGCATTCTGGGTGATTATCACTAGTTCGATCGAAGTCTATATACGTGCGACTCATCGTCATAGCTTTGCTTCAGGTGTAACGAAACTTGGACGTAGTCATTGGGCTATGGTACTGGGTCACGTTGGTCTCGCGATGATGTTGATTGGTATTTCTGCAACACAGAATTACAAAATCGAAAAAGACATACGTATGGTACCAGGAGATGAAGTCATTTTTGCTGATTACTTATTCAAATTCGAACGTATTGGTGAAGCCAATGGCTCGAACTACGAAGGTTATGAAGCGGTATTTAATATCAGTAAAAACGGTAAGTTTGAAACTACCATGCACGCAGAAAAACGTAGCTATTTCGCACAGCGCAGTATGCCAATGACTGAAGCCGCGATCGATTGGGGCGTAACACGTGACCTTTACATCGCACTTGGTGAGCAGTTAGAAGATGACTCATGGGCAATTCGTATTTATTACGAACCATTTATTCGTTTCATCTGGTGGGGCGCTTTGGTTATGTCTATCGGTGGTTTGTTAGCTGTATCTGATCGTCGTTATCGTTTTGTGAACAAACGTGTAGCGAAAGCATAATAATTAGGACCAGAATAATGACTAATGATGTGAAAAAAACGAAACAGTTAATGACACGACTCATACCCTTGATCATATTTTTGTGTGTGTCTATTTTCCTTTACATTGGCTTATTTCGTGACGCTACCGTTTTAGAGTCGACCTTCATTGGTCGACCTGTTCCTGAGTTTACATTAAACGATTTAGTTGAACCTGAGCTACAGCACGATAAAAGTGTATTGTCAGGCAAACCTATGCTGTTAAATGTATGGGCAACGTGGTGTCCAACTTGTTACGCCGAGCATAAGTACTTAAATGAACTTGCTGAAGACGGTGTTTACATTGTCGGTATGAATTACAAAGACGATCGCAAAAAAGCGTTAAGATGGTTAGCAGAGCTAGATAACCCATACAAGATCAGTCTTTTTGATCCTGATGGCATGTTAGGGCTTGATCTGGGTGTCTACGGCGCGCCTGAAACTTTTTTTATCGACAGTAAAGGCATTATTCAATTCAAGCACGTAGGTGATATCAATCCACGTAATTGGAATGGTGAGCTGAAAGCTGTTTATGAGCAGTTGAAATAAGGATTTAAGATGAAAAAATTATTCGTATTAATGACTTTAATGCTCAGTTTCAGTGCTGCTGCGGTCATTGATGTCTATGACTTTGAGACTGAAGAACAAGAAGTCTTGTTTAGAACCTTAACGGCAGAATTACGCTGCCCTAAATGTCAAAACAATAACCTTGCTGATTCCAATGCCTCGATTGCCAAAGATATGCGTCAAAAAACCTATAATATGGTGATCGAAGGTCAGAATGAAGATCAGATTGTTACTTACTGGATTGATCGATTTGGCAACTTTGTTTTATACAAACCGCCTGTAACCTTAGGCACTGCTATTTTATGGGTTGGTCCTGGTTTATTTGTATTATTTGGTGGTCTGATTATTGTTCGCAACAGTCGTCGTAAAGTCAGTGTTGAAAACGATGATGAGTTAACGGGTGCGGAGAAAGACCGTTTGGCCAAAATTTTAAAGGATAGCGAGAAATAGCATGTTGTTATTTTGGATAGTAAGTATTGTATTGGTGATCGTTGCTGCGCTGGCATTTGTTATCCCTGTTACCGGTGAGAACAAGTTAACAGGCGCGACACGAGACCAACTAAACAAAGACCTGTATAAAAGTCGTATTAGGGAATTGGTTGACGATGAAGATCAGGGGTTGTTAGACAAAAGCGAAGAGTTTATTGATGAAATGCAACGTGGTCTATTGGATGACGTTGTTGATGAGAAAGTAGTAAAAGTAAGTACCGCTGACTCACCATTTATCTGGCTTGCTGGTGTTATATTCTTAGTGGTCTTCTCGGTGTCTGTGTATATGACATTAGGCGCACGTGAAAAGGTAGCGAACTGGGAAGACGTATATTCACGTTTACCTGAGCTAACCGACCGAGTGATGAATGAAGGTGATAAAGTCACAGATCAAGAGATCAAAGACTTTAAACTGGCATTGAGTACCAAGATGAGGGAAGAACCGGATAATGAATTTGGTTGGTTATTGCTGGGGCGCTTAAACGTTGCATTAGGTGATCCTAACGCCGCATTCATTGCCATGGACCGTGCTTACAAACTAGCCCCGCTGAACACATCAATCGTGACCGGTTATGCACAAGCATTAATGCTCAGTGATGATCCTGAACAGAATAATTTAGCCCGTAAAATATTGATGGAGCTTAAACAAGAGAAACCTAACGATATCGAAGTATTATCGACGTCTGCGTTCATGGCGTTAGAAAATCAAGATTACCTTGGTGCAATCGAGCAATGGCAACGTATGTTACCGTTACTTGCTGGTCAGCCAGATCGTATCCAAATGATCCAAGGTAGTATTAAATATGCCAGAAAACAGATTGAAGCGAAAGGTGGGTCTGCACCTGTAGCTGCGGGTTCTACAACTGCTCCTGCTACTGCAACCACGGGTCCTGCGGTAACTGCCAACGCAGCGCCTGCGGGTAATGAGCAAGTAACGATCACTATTACTGCTGACCAAGTGCAGCTTAAAGGTTACTTGTATGTTTACGTGCAAGCGGCTGTGGGATCTAAAGCACCACTGGCGGTTAAACGTATCACGGACCCAACATTTCCATTAACTATCTCATTATCAGATAGCGATGCTATGATGGCACAAATGAAAATGTCACAATTTCCATCGATTAAAGTGAGCGCTAAGCTTTCTCAAGATGAGAATGTGATGACGAAAGATGATGACATCAATTCTAATACTGTGACGGTCAATGAAGGCGACCCACGTTCAGTGACGCTTAATTTTAGTCGTTAATTTAATTAACGTGTTAGCTATGTTGTAACACGATGGTAGCGCTTGTAATAAGCCTCATAGAAATTACGTTATGTAATATCCATGGGGCTTTTTTTTGTTGCTATTATCGCGAAAATACCTATGATACGCGCTCTATTACTTCGATTACTTAATGCGGGTTGACTATGTATACATTAAATCTTGATATTGCTGACTTCATGCAAAATTATTGGCAGAAAAAACCACTGTTAATTAAAGCGGGATTCAAGGACTTTATCGATCCAATCAGCCCGGATGAAATTGCTGGTTTAGCGATGGAAGAAGAAGTGACGTCGCGTATGGTGTCACTTGAAGATGGTAAGTGGGAAGCTAAATGTGGGCCTTTTACTGAATTTGATCGTCTGGAAGAACCGGGTGCCGCTATTTTAGTGCAAGCGATTAACCATTGGCATGATCCTTCCGCTGAACTGGCGAATGCGTTTAACTTTATTCCAAGTTGGCGTTTTGATGACTTAATGGTTTCTTATAGCTCTGATACCGGTGGTGTGGGTCCGCATATCGATCGTTATTGTGTGTTTATCATACAAGGTCAAGGTAAGCGCCACTGGCGTGTTGGTGCTCAGGATATGGATCCTCAAGAATTCGCAGCGAACGGTGCTTTGAAGCATTGTGAAGCCTTTGACGCGGTTATTGATACAGTGTTAGAACCTGGTGATATCTTATATATTCCACCTTACGCACCGCATGAAGGTTATGCTGTTGGCGAAGCGATTAACTATTCTGTAGGTTTCCGCGCACAAGATCAGAAAGAGCTGTTAAGCGACTTTGGTGATTACTTATTACAGCAAGACAAAGAATTTATTCGTTATAGCGATCCTAAGTTACAACCACGTGCAGAGCATGGTTCTATCGAATCAGGCGAAGTGCAAGGTTTAACAGACATCATGACATCATTAATGGCAGATAAAAGTGTTATGCATGACTTTCTTGGTCGTCATTACAGTGAATCAGCACACGAATTAGATTTATTGGTACCTGAAGGTGGTTACATTGCCGATTTCGCGATTGTAGTAGATGAAATCGGTATGGAGTCTTATTTGCGTAAAGTAAATGGACTGAAGACATTATATTTCCCAGAAATGCCAACGAGCTGTTTCATTGATGGCGAGCGTTATGACTTTGACGCAAGCATTGCGGCAAGTGTACAGACGTTATGTAATACCACTGAACAGACAGCCAAAGAACTTGAAGTATTAATGGAAGATAAAGTATTTGGTCAATTGTTGATTGATTGGGTTAACTTAGGTTACTGGCACTTCGAGTAACGGTTACTAACAATTAAATTAGATAGCACTAAGGCTGATGGTCTTGGTGCTTTTTTTAGTTGTTTTTCAGGCAAAAAATAACCCCAGTTATTTACATAACTGGGGTTAGGAAGATTAACTAAAAATAATTACTTATTTTTAGCGTTCTCTTCTTTAACTTTAGCAATTACGCCTTCAGCTACGTTCATTGGACATGGGTTGTAGTGTGAGAACTCCATAGAGAACTGACCACGACCAGATGTCATAGTACGTAGTGAACCGATGTAACCAAACATTTCTGAAAGAGGTACGTCAGCTTTAATACGAACACCAGTAACACCCGCCATTTGATCTTTGATCATGCCACGACGACGGTTAAGGTCACCAATAACATCACCAACGTGATCGTCTGGAGTGAATACGTCAACAGCCATGATAGGTTCAATCAGTTGTGCACCCGCTTTAGGGATAGACTGACGGAACGCGCCACGTGCTGCAAGTTCGAATGCTACTGCTGATGAATCCACTGCATGGAAGCCACCGTCAAGTAGTTCGATTTCAACGTCGATCATAGGGAAACCAGCGAGAACACCAGTATCCATCATGCCTTTAAAGCCTTTTTCAACTGCAGGCCAGAATTCTTTAGGTACGTTACCACCAACAACTGAAGAGGTGAACGTGAAACCTGAACCCAGTTCGCCTGGCTTGATGATGTAATCGATTTTACCGAATTGACCACTACCACCAGATTGTTTCTTATGCGTGTAGCTATCTTCAATTTCTTGCGTAATAGTTTCACGGTAAGCAACTTGCGGAGCTCCAACAACTAGCTCAACACCGTATGTACGCTTAAGGATATCTACTTTGATATCTAAGTGAAGTTCACCCATACCTGAAAGGATTGTTTCACCAGAATCTTGGTCAGTTTCAACTTTAAATGTTGGATCTTCAGCAACCATTTTACCGATAGCAATACCCATTTTCTCAGTTGAACCTTTATCTTTAGGTGTTACAGAGATAGAGATTACTGGTTCAGGGAATACCATTGCTTCTAGATAGATAGGATTTTTAGGATCACATAATGTGTGACCTGTTTGAACGTTAGTTTTCATACCAACAATCGCGATAATATCACCCGCTTGTGCTGACGATAATTCTTTACGCTGATCCGCTTGCATTTCACACATACGGCCTACACGCTCAGTTTTACCTGTCGCAGCATTAAGGATCGTATCACCTTTTTTCAACGTACCTGAGTAGATACGAACGAAAGTAAGGGCACCAAAACGGTCATCTGAAATTTTAAATGCTAACGCTTTGAATGTTTCTTCAGTTGATACAAATGCTACTTCACCAGTAGGCTCGCCTTCGACATCTGTAAGCGGCTGAGGATCAACGTCAGTTGGGCTTGGTAGGTAATCAACAACAGCGTCAAGAATGTTTTGAACACCTTTGTTCTTAAATGCTGAACCACAGTAAGTTGGGAAGAACGACATATCACGAGTACCTTTACGGACACAACGTTTGATTTCTTCAATAGATGGCTCGTTACCGTCCATGTAAGCTTCTAATAGATCATCATCTTGCTCAAGAGCAGTATCAAGTAACTTTTCACGGTATTCTTCTACTAGCTCAACCATGTCTGCAGGAACAGCCGTGATTTCAAAGTTTTCAGCTTCACCTGTTTCATCCCAAACGTATGCTTGACGAGTAAGAAGGTCAACAACACCTACAAAATCATCTTCGATACCGATTGGTAAAACCATAACGAGTGGGTTAGCACCTAGTACGTCTTCAGTTTGCTTAACAACACGTAAGAAATCAGCACCAATACGGTCTAATTTGTTTACGAAGATGATACGAGCAACTTGTGATTCATTCGCATAACGCCAGTTAGTTTCTGATTGTGGTTCAACACCACCAGAACCACAGAATACACCGATACCGCCGTCAAGTACTTTCAGTGAACGGTAAACTTCTACTGTGAAATCAACGTGTCCAGGAGTATCAATAACGTTTAAACGGTGATCTTTCCAGAAACAAGTTACAGCTGCTGACTGGATAGTAATACCGCGCTCAGCTTCCTGTTCCATGAAATCTGTAGTTGATTCGCCATCATGTACTTCACCAGTTTTGTGGATCTGACCAGTAAGTTTCAAGATTCGTTCAGTTGTCGTTGTTTTACCAGCATCAACGTGAGCGAAGATACCAATATTTCTGTATTTGGATAAATCTGCCATTATGTTCTCTATAATTTATTTATGTAAAGATTCGCGCGGAGTATATCACGTTTTTTTAGCAACAAAAAAGAGATAGCGGCTTATAAGACGGCATTTGCTGGGTTTTTTTCAATATCGATATAATTAATTCGTATTAAGGCTATAAAAACTGAACGTTTAGCTAAAATGTTGGGTTTTCATTCTAAAAACAGGCGCAAATATAGTCGCGCCCGTTCTTTATACGCTTGTAAAAACGTGGTTTAAAACTGTTTTAATAAGTTTGGCTGGTAGTCATTAAAACTAATGATTAACTTCTTTTCGGCGATGAGGTTATCTAATTTGGCGATGTCAGCCATTAAACCTTCCATCGTTAATGTATTGTTGTCTAAATGGTATTGTTGCTTCGATGCCGCGTAATAGTAATTGAGGATGATGATGGCATCGATATGGGTGTTGTCACTGTCGCTTAATGCCATTTTTACATGATGCAGTTTGCGGTAAATTTTGTTGTTTGCTTGCTTTAAATCCCAGATATACATGACTTCAACGAGATAAGGATGCCGGCGAATAAACTTGAATATTACCAATAAGCTGATTCCCCCCAGGATCACACCAGCTAAATTTAGTTTAAAATTATTTTCGTCAGCACCGCCAAAAAAATGGATTAATATTTGGCCATAAAATAATGCCAACGCGATTAACATCGCTGTCGCGACAATGCTCGCCATGTTTAAGTGTTTACGGTAACGAACTTTGTCTATTTGTTGTAATTTCATTTACTTTCCGCTCTTGAATGAAGTGTGAATATTCTAGCAAATACGGACGTAAATAATACCAATTGCATTAAATAAATGTAAAGGAATTGCTAGCAGATTAAATTGGAGTTAGTTTAACTTGGCGTATGAAGGGATGCTTAAAGAAGCACATTACCTTATTATCAAAGACAATGTGCAGTACGACTATGTATGGATAAACCCCTGTAAAGATAGAGATAAATCACTATAATAAATCATGCTAGCGGCGATTATTTCGCGCTATTGTTTGCAGTACCAGCAGGGCGACGACGGTTGCCTTTATTTTCTGATGGATTCACTTCACTGCGTGGGCCAGTGTGACGACGGTTCTTACTAGCTGGTTTGTGACCACGTGAATTTTCACCGGAACGTTGACCATCTTGATGATCTCTTTTTGGATTTTTCGCTTTTGGTTGACGAATACCCGGTGTAGTCGGGAATGAATTCATGGGTGCAAAACCGTCTACAACAACACGTTCAAGGTGCTTTTGCGTTAATTGTTCAATCGCTACAAGCTCTTTTATTTCGTCATGACAAACTAATGAGATTGCAGTACCTTCAGCGCCAGCACGACCGGTACGACCAATACGATGAACATAATCTTCTGGTACGTTAGGTAAATCGAAATTAACTACTTGTGGTAGTTGTACGATATCGATACCACGTGCGGCAATATCAGTCGCAATAAGTGCTCTGACGTCACCTGATTTGAAGTTCGCTAGTGCTTTTGTACGTGCACTCTGGCTCTTGTTACCGTGAATCGCTGCAGCATTGATGCCTTGCTCTTCTAAGTGCTTGGTTAACTTGTTTGCGCCATGTTTAGTTTTGGTAAACACCAACACTTGCTTCCAGTCGTTTTCTTTAATTAGGTGTGTTAACAGCAGCGCTTTTTTATTCTTATCAACCGGGTGCATCCATTGTTCAACTGATTTAGCAGCAGCATTACGTGGCGTCACTGAAATTTCGATTGGATCATTGATTAAACCTCTAGCAAGCTGACGGATGTCATCAGAAAAGGTTGCTGAGAATAATAAGTTTTGACGTTTTTGTGGTAGTACCGCAAGGATTTTACGGATATCACGTAAGAAACCCATATCCAGCATGCGATCGGCTTCATCTAATACCAAAATCTCTAATTGGTGAAAGCGAATAGCGCCTTGATTATACAAATCTAATAAACGGCCAGGCGTTGCCACTAAGATATCAACACCACGACGTAAACGCGTCATTTGTGGGTTAATTTTAACGCCACCAAATACTACTGTTGATGTTAAACGTAAATGTTTGCTATAGACTTCAACGCTTTCTGCAATCTGTGCTGCGAGTTCACGTGTCGGCGTTAGGATTAACGTACGAGCTTGATTAGGGCGAGGGCGAGGGCCTTGGCTTAATTTTTCTAAAATAGGTAGAGTAAAACCAGCTGTTTTACCTGTTCCTGTTTGTGCCGCAGCCATTACATCCCTACCTGACAATACAGCTGGTATTGCTTGCGTCTGAATTGCTGATGGTGTGTCGTAGCCTTTTTCGGCTACAGCTTTTAGGATTGGAGCGGATAAACCGAGGTCGGTAAAACTCATATTGTGTCTCTTTATTTATGTGGTTGCTATTTATGTGCTAGTGCTTAGTATAACAGCGGTGCTGCAGGGTACATGATAGGCTGCTTAAGTGCAAATAGGTTAATAATAGTAGCGCTTATGTATTAATAGAGAATAAGACTGTTGACACTAAACCTGAAGTCTATATAATTGGTCGCAGCTTTAAGGTTAGTTTTATGAATGAATTCCATTTCGAAGTTTTTATAGTACCTCGTCCTGTTTGATCATAAGTAAGTAGTAACACTTCCAGCAACATCGGCGTATGCCACTTAAATTACTATCACAATAGGATTACAATTATGTCTAAAATCATTGGTACAGTAAAATGGTTCAACGAAACTAAAGGTTTCGGTTTCATTCAACAAGAAAACGGCCCTGACGTGTTCGCTCACTTCAGCGCTATCGAAAGTGACGGTTTCCGTACACTTTTAGAAAACCAAAAAGTTGAATTCAACGTTACTGATGGCCAAAAAGGTCCTCAAGCGGAAAACATCGTAGTACTTTAATTCTTTGAATTAATAGTCACTAAGATTGTTTAACTTAAATGAATTGATGATAAATCGAAACGTTTAAGTATAAAGGGCATGTTCTTCGGAGCTTGCCCTTTTTGTTTTATCTCCTATTTATTTAAGGTATCTACTGTGAGCCAAACTGATTTTTCTTCTTTAAATTTACGTCCAGAACTTGTTTCTAATCTGGATACTCTCGGTTATACCGAAATGACACCTATCCAAGCACAAAGCTTACCGAGTATTCTTGAAGGTAAAGATGTCATTGGTCAAGGTAAAACGGGTTCTGGTAAAACAGCGGCTTTTGGTTTAGGTTTACTTCAGCGTTTAAACGTTGAACGTTTCCGTATTCAAACGTTAGTACTTTGTCCTACACGTGAACTTGCTGATCAAGTAGCGAAAGAAATTCGTAAACTTGCACGTGGTATTCATAACATTAAAGTATTAACGCTGTGTGGTGGTATGCCATTTGGCCCACAAATCGGTTCATTAGAACACGGCGCACATATCATTGTTGGTACCCCTGGTCGCGTATTAGATCACTTAACTAAAGGCACGTTACGATTAGATAATCTAACAACATTTGTGCTGGACGAAGCGGATCGTATGTTAGAAATGGGTTTCCAAGACGCACTTGACGCCATTGTTGAGAAAGCACCAAGTGATCGTCAAACGTTACTATTCAGTGCTACGTTCCCGAAAAAAATTCAAGCGATTGCAGCGAAAATAATGAACAACCCAGAAATGGTTGAAGTTGCGTCAACGCACGATGACAGCACCATTAAACAACATTTCTATAAAGTAAAAAACTTTGGTGAGCGTTTAGATACAGTACGTGGTTTATTACTACTACATAAACCAGAATCAACGGTTATTTTCTGTAATACTAAAAAAGACGTACAAGATGTTGCTGATGAATTAGGCCATTTTGGCTTTAGTGTTATTGCACTGCACGGTGATTTAGAACAACGTGATCGTGACCAAGCGTTAGTGCGTTTTTCTAATAAGAGTATTTCGGTCATGGTCGCAACTGATGTAGCATCACGTGGTCTGGATATCGAATCTTTAGACGCAGTGATTAACTTCCAAGTTTCTCATGACAGTGAAATACACGTTCACCGTATCGGGCGTACCGGTCGTGCGGGCAGTAAAGGTATGGCTTACACTATATTTGATGAGAAAGAAGCATACCAAGTTGCGTTATTAGAAGATCGTTTTGGTATGATCACGCCAGAAGCATTACCACCGATGAGTGTCCTTAATGAATCACCAATGACACCTCAGATGGAGTGTATCCGTATCGATGGTGGTAAAAAGCAAAAAGTACGTGCGGGTGACATTTTAGGCGCTCTAACGGGTAAAGATGGCATTGATGGTAAGCTAGTTGGTAAAATTCAACTGTTTGATAACTGTGCGTATGTTGCTGTTGATACTAAAGTGGCTAAAGCTGCGGTACAGAAAATTGGTAAAGGTAAATTGAAAGGCCGTATGTTCCGCGCTTGGATTGTACGTTCATTTAACGATTAATCGTTAAGCTTCAGTAATACTGAGAGGACGTCTACTCTTTATTTACAGTAAATTATTTACAATAAATAATGAGTAGGAGCAGACGTCCTTTGAGTTATTAGTCCGTTAAGCATTGCGCTAATAAACTCACCGGATGGATAGTTTCTAAGTCAGTATTTTCGTCAATTTGCCATTTGCAGGTTTCACAATCGGTGATCGCAAAGTCAGCGTTGGCCTGTTTAATCTGTTCAAACAAACCTTTACCTATCTTCATCGACACCTCGTAGTTTTCTTTCTTAAAACCATAAGTACCTGCCGAACCACAGCATTCACTGTTGAGTACAATAACCTTTAAACCAGGGATAGTACGTAACAGTTCAATGGTAAATATAGCTAAGCCACTGCGCTCTAAATGACACGGCGTATGGTAGACGATGGTTTTATTCACGGGTTTTAATGTTGGCATATTACCGTTCATAAACTCGCGTAATAAAAATGGCGTGATGAACTCAAGCTTATGCATGATCTTGCTGTTATCGACGTTTAATACATGCGGGTATTCTTGCTTTAAGGCCAATGAACACGTTGATGAAGTAGATAGGATCGGGGTATTGAATTGCTCGACAGCCTCGGTCATGTGTTTAACATTAAATTGTGCATTTTTACGCGCTTTGGCATGAAAACCATTGGCGATCAGCGGTACGCCACAACATTTCTCTTTCTTCAATAATTTAACGCCGATATTCATGGCATTTAATACTTTAACTAAATCTTTGCCAAGCTGCGGATTGTTGTAGTTAACATAACAACCGTGAAAATAACTGATCTGACGTTCAAACTGTATTTGCGTGTCGGCTTGTTTTTTATACCAATGTCTAAACGAACCAAATGAATATTTAGGTAAGGATTTACGCTTATCAATCGCTATGGTTTTATCCATGATGGTTTTGATAATTTTCGAATCAGTGATCTTATTCACCAAGGGCGCAATGGGTGTCGATAATGTGCCAAATAAATCGGTGTGACTTAAAATATAATCACGCATTAATTTAGGATTAAGTTTTTTCTTCTCAAACTTACCGCGCGCAACCGCAATAATGTCACCGACATTGACGTTGGACGGGCAAGATGTTTCACAACGTTTGCAGTTAGTGCAGAGTTTTAATGCTTCGTCGTAATACTCAGGACTTTTTAGTCTTAGCCGCTCCCCATCTGGCCCAGATTCTTTTGGCCCCGGGTAATTCGGATTGGCTTTGGCAACAGGGCAATATACGGTACAAATAGTACACTTGATGCATTTTTCAAAACGTGTTGATGCTAAGTTCATGATATTGGTCCCCTTATGCAAAACTGTGGTTGGTTGCTGGTTGTGAATTGGCATTTACCATTCGTTGTTGTAATAACTGGTTTACGGCATGATAACCAGTACTAATCGCAACACCACTGCCACAGCCTTCGGCGATTGGATCATAGCCACCTATATTTGAACCTGCGCAGAACAGATTATTGACCACTTTACCTGCTAACATAGGATTGAATTTGTGATTGGTTTTGATGCCTAATGATAAAAATGGTTGTGAGTTAGCGGCAAAAAATTGCGGGTTATACCATGTATTACGCGCTTGAATGCTGTTCATGTCTAAGTTAAATACTGGTTCTTGTAATTTGTCATGGTGAGCAATTAGCCCTTTATTAAAAAAGCTACCGGATGCGAAGATATAGTTATCTGCAGTTAATGGCATGCTTTCTAAATTACGAGTATAAATGCGTTTAAGGATTAGCTCACCATTATTATGATTACTGCTATAGTCTTCAATCATATCGCCATGCGTGACTTGGTCGCCTTTTAACAGCATGCCGCCTGCCTTGATAAATAAATCAATCATGGTTTCTTCAAGGCGGATCCCCAGCATTGACGGTGGCATAGTCGGTACTTCATGAAAGGTTAAATTGGTTAATGCATGTAATTTGTTAAGGACCGACAGCCCCATGCCATCGCCTGTTATGGCAGGTAAGATCACTAGGTCATCCGGTGTTGCGATAGCGTTTAGCTTAGTCGCTAACGCCTCAACTTCATTTTCGTTATTTAAAATACGTGCAATATCAATCGAGCGCAGCTCACAAGCATTACGTTTAAGCCCTGAGAATCCATCAATCGAAATGTTGGTATGCGTTATTTCTACGTCTTTAAATTCGGGGATCTGGAGCAAATTATCGGTGACCATCTTGGCATTAAAATCACGGAAATCATTAATTTGCACGACCACAATACGGGTGATGGAATGTTCAGCTAGTCGTATTGGAAGTTGTTGTACATAAGGTTGCGATAACCAGGTTGATTTTAACGTCCCCAGCGGGGTGATGCGGAAATGATTGTCACCGTTGTCTTGTTGCGTTAATGGAATACCTGCGGTGGTCAGTAAATTTTTATACCACTCAAGGGATTCAAATACGGTCTCTTTACCCACCTTACTATACGGGTGGTCAGGAAATTCATCGGTAAATTGATTAAATATCGTTCCAGGATTGCGAATAACCTTACCAGTCGGCGTATGTGAAAGCAGATCGATAGAGCCTGATGAAAAGTGCAGGGCGCTTTGACCATTGGAAATGATAGCTGTTTTTAATCCAGCTTCGAGGCTACGTAATCCTGCGGTATAACCGGCAATACCACCGCCAATAATGATGCTATCAAATTTCATAATATTCCTTATCTGCTTGTTTTTCGCCTAGCTTGTTAATGTCTGTGGCGCCAAATAGACCTTCATATAGCCAATAGGTAAATTCAGCTTCTCGCAGTGCATCCCCAAATAACACAGGCTTAATGCCTTTCCAGCGCTCTTCAAAAAACTGCATTAATAATTTACTTGATTCATGACCGCTACAGTTGGCAAAGTCACAAAATAGACTGGCAGCACGATAGGTACACAGTTCACCCTGGCACGAACCCATGCCTAAGCGAGTACGTCGTCTTAAATCAACCAAATTGGTGACATCGAGTTGTTTGATCGCGTATTCAATTTCACCAACAGATACCATTTCACATTCACAGACTATGGATTTTCCTTTGGTACTTTGATCGAAGGTGACAACGGCCGTTTCACCGTGACGATGAGTAGCCGCTTTGGTGGTAAATACGGTTTTTTTAGGTTTATTATGTTTATTAACAACAGAACCGGGCAGTGGTTGTAAATGGGTGGTACAGGTGCTGGTATTACCTAGTTTTCCAGCAATAAGGTCTGTGGTCATTTCAGCCATTAAGCGACAGGTCATTAACTTGCCACCTAGAATACTGCTAAAGCCTGCTAAACCATCGCGCTGTTGATGATCGAGTAATACAATACCACGACTGATGTTGCGGCCATCACCCCCGCTTATATCAACGAGAGGTCGCACGCCTGCATAAGCCCGTAAAACTCGGGTTTGTGCGAGTATTGGTGCCAGTTTAGCGCCCTCTTCAATAAGAATGTTGACTTCTTTGTCACTGATCTTTAGGGCATCGATATCTTTGTAATCAATTTCTTCTGAAGTGGTACCAATTAACGAAATAGAATCGCCGGGTACTAAAATATCGGCATCGGCAGGTTTACGGCAACGATTGATAACCAGATCATTAATACGGTGTTCGAATACTAATAATGATCCTTTGGCAGGTAACATTTGCACGTTGAGGTCTGCGTAGTGGCAAATATTTTTACCCCAAATACCCGCGGCATTGATAATTTCTTGGGCATACACTTCAAACTGTTCATTGGTACGGGTATTAATGCATTTTGCGCCGATGATACGATCGCCAATGCGGATCAAGGATTTAACCATTGAATAGGTAAGCAGTTTTGCACCATGGTTTTTTGCATCTAATACATTCGACGCGCATAAGCGGAAAGGATCAAGGGTGCCATCGGGGACTTTGACTGCGCTGAGTAAACTGCGATTTACATTCGGTTCAAGGTCGATCGCTTGCTGCGGTGTGAGTCTTTGGGTACTGATACCTGCACTCGTGCAAGCGTCAATAAAGGTAGTCTGAAAATCCAGGTCATCTTCTGGCAAGGTAATAAATAACCCGCTGGTATCTTCGATACAGTGACTGGCGATATCTTTGAGGATCTTGTTTTCTTGAATACATTCTCGTGCTGACTCACTGTCAGTGACCGCATAACGCGCGCCGGAATGTAATAAGCCATGATTACGACCTGTTGTCCCTGAGGCGATATCACCTTTATCCAGTAATATACATGCTATGCCACGTAATGCGCAATCGCGCATAATACTGGTGCCAGTCGCACCACCACCAATGATCAAGACTTCGCTATTGAAACAGGCTACTTTTCCCATAATTCATCCATATATTCTGGTCAATTAACTACTTATAAGTATGACGAATATATTCGTATGAAGATTTGATCTCAATCATAAATGCTCGAAATCGAAATCAATTTGCGTGTTTAGTTTCCAAATCGAACGTGTGGGTGTTTTACGATATGCCAGTATCGATCCTGGCTAGTGTTTGTTACGTATTTTGTTATTGGTTTTTATTGTAATATTTTGTATTATTGTTGTAGTGTTTTAAATATAATCTTGTCATATGAGTATGCCAGCGGGAAGTGAAGATGAGTATCAAGGTACAACAATGAATCGTCGTATGAATGGTTTTACATTAATTGAATTAGTAATTGTTATTATTGTGTTGGGTGTATTAGCAGCAACCGCAATTCCTAAATTTATTAATCTGCAAGACGATGCCAATCGTTCAGCACTTAAAGGGCAGTTTGGCGCATTTGCAAGTGCAGTAACACTATATCACAGCGGTTGGTTAGTGGCAGGCAACACGGGTGCTATTGAAGATCTCGCAAGTTTCGGTGACGGTGATGTCGATTCAACTGCTACCGGTTATCCTTATGCAACAGGAGGCTTAGATACCCCCCCTTTTACTGCTTGCGAGGAATTATGGACTGGACTAACTGATACATCGGTGACAATTGCGTATGTGGAAGATGCTGATTTAGATTCAGCAGATGTTGATATTGCTTATACTTACAGTGTTAATGCTGACAGCACTTTGGATACTTGTATTTATCGAGCGTTACATTTCATACAGACTGGTCAGAAAAGGCTAACTATGAACTATAAGGCAGATACAGGTGAGGTTACAATTAGGTAGGTTCGATTTAGTGGTGAATAACCTACTTATCCTCGATACCGTGTATTAGCTTTTACATTGCGGTACGAACAGCATTCTTTATGCCAATGCTAAAATGCTTTAAATCTCTGACAAATAAAATCAATCAATACTTTTAATCGGGCGGGTTGATAACGATTACGTTGATCTCTATGTCGTGTATTGGCGCGTTATTGTGCGGTACTGATTTTTGATGAAAGCGCCAACGTTTGATGCTGCCAGTTAAACAATTATGCTGTTCTAAATCCTTTGGATGAGTAATGGCCGCATGTTTAGCAAGGTAACTGGGACTGGCCAATACCTGCACTTTAATGTCGGTGAGCTTTCGAGCCACTAATCCAGAATCTTCTAACTCACCCATACGCACGACCAAATCAAACGCTTCTGCAATTAAGTCTACCCGTTGGCTGCTAAAATCCAATTCAACCTCGATATCAGGGTACTGTAAATTAAACTCGCTGATAATGTTCGCTAGAATATCCTCGCCAATCACCCCTCCAACACAGTTAGTACAAATGCTGCCTTGTAATTGCTCGGTGTCATTTTTAGCTGCGATTACGGCTTGGTTGATGGTTTGCAATGCGGTAAGGCATTGTTGAAAGAATTGCTCTCCAACTAGGGTCAGACGTTGGGCGCGAGTAGTTCTAACGATAAGTTGTACACCTAATTGCTGCTCTAGCTAAAGCAGAAGCGTTATACGGTCCAACAGATCTATTGATTAACAATGCTGGCATGATGTTATTAGGTCAAATCGATACTCAACCAGCTGAAGAATTCAAAACTATGTTCGATATTAATGTGATTGCATTATTAAACGGCATGCAAGCAGTACTTGCGCTAATGAAAGCCCGTAACACAGGTACTATTATTAACATCAGTTCAATTGCGGGTCGTAAAACTTTCGGCGCACACGCTGCTTACTGTGGTACTAAATTTGCGGTACACGCTATTACTGAAAATGTACGTGAAGAAGTTGCTATGTTAGATGTGCGTGTAATTATTATCGCCCCTTATTATCTCGATAAAAGCGTAATATACCTCTATTTGATTATCTGTGAATTGAATATACCTGCCTTTATTATCCTGTTGTGTGACCGCAACAACGAAATACCATGCCTTCTGATCGGATGAGTATTCGGCTTTGTTATCGGTAACCTAATTAATAGCATAGATAGAAATAGTGTCGTTTTAAAGCATTTGCGTAATAACAGGCCTATTATTAACACGCGGCGTAGCTTTAATCACACAGAGGAAACGTGACATATATGGTTGCTGGCTTCGCTTACAATGTCAAAACACCGAGGTTGTTTATAGTACATTAATGGTCATTATAGAATTAAATACGGGGAAAAGACTAAAAGTGAATATCCATAAAGTATTATTCACTTGAAATAGTACTAGTCGTGTTGGTTTTATGTTAATTATGTGACACATATCAAATTATTGTCAATGCTTCTGTTAATCAGTTGTTACTTCGTAGATGTTGTAGAAAAATTCCCTTATGATTATTTTGTGTTCCCGATTCAGAAAAAATAACTCTTTCAAGTCGCTATTTGGCTTCTTAAACTGATATTTACAATAATAAAAATAGACAAGGAAATTAATATGAAGGTTACAAAAATAGCTTTAATACTAGGTCTAGCATCAACACTACCCAATTTAGTTAATGCTGCAACATTAGAGCACGTGATGAAAAAAGGCGTATTAAACTGTGGTGTTTCTACAGGGATCCCTGGTTTTTCGGCGACTGATTCAAAAGGCATTTGGAAAGGTATCGACGTTGATTTTTGTCGTTCAGTTGCAACCGCGGTATTAGGTGATGCTTCTAAAGTTAAATATATTCCACTGACAGCGAAAGAACGTTTCACTGCGTTGCAAAGTGGTGAAATTGATCTTTTAGCACGTTCATCTACTTGGACTGCAACTCGAGATACCTCACTGGGTTTAAACTTTGCAGGTGTGAACTACTATGATGGTCAAGGTTTTTTAGTTAAAAAAGATCTTGGCGTAACGTCAGCGAAACAACTCGATGGTGCTTCTTTCTGTATCCAAGCTGGTACCACAACAGAACTTAACTTAACAGATTACTTCAAATCTAATAACATGGAATATAAAGCGGTCACGTTTGATACATCAGGCCAAACACTTGATGCATTCAAAAAAGGTCGTTGTGACGCCGTTACTTCTGATGCTTCACAGCTGTATGGCTTAAAAATAAAATTTGATAATCCGAAATCAGTTATGGTTTTACCTGATATCATTTCTAAAGAACCACTGGGTCCAGTTGTTCGTCAAGGCGATGATGCATGGTTTAACGTGGTACGTTGGACCTTATTCGCAACACTAGAAGCGGAAGAGTTAGGTGTAAATTCAAGTAATGTTGATAAGCAGTTAAAATCTAATAACCCATCGGTGAAACGTTTATTAGGCGTGACTGGTAAAGCCGGTGAAAACTTAGGTCTTAAATCCGATTGGGCTTACCAAATTGTTAAGCAAGTTGGTAACTATGAAGAAATGTTCGAGAACAACGTAGGTAAAAATTCACCTCTTAACATTGACCGCGGTCTCAATAATTTATGGAATAAAGGCGGCTTAATGTACGCAATGCCAATTCGATAAATTAATACCTAGTCACTTCACCTTCTCATCATTACGTTTTGTTGAAGTGACCTTGGTATATCGGGGGCTTGGCCCCCTTTTTAAAAGGTTTATTTTGTTATGAATAATTCAAAGCTCCCTCCGACTTCCCTCGGTTTATTTAACAGCCCCAAAAATCGCGCTCTTATTTTCCAAGTGCTTTCTTTAGTGGTTGTGGTTTTATGCCTTTTTTACTTCGTTAACAACATGTTTGATAATGTAGCAAAAAGAGGCATAACAACCGGTTTTTCGTTTTTAAGTGAAACGGCTGGTTTTGGTATCAGTCAATCGCTTATTCATTATGATGATACCAGCTCGACTTTTTTAGATGTATTTATTGTTGGTTTATTAAATACAATGTTAGTGGGTGTGATCGGTATTATTTTAGCTTCGGGACTTGGGTTATTGATTGGTATTGGTCGTTTATCGCCTAATTATTTAATCGCTAAATTGTCTCTGATTTATATTGAAACATTCCGTAACATACCCATTTTATTACAGATTTTATTTTGGTATAACGTGGTGCTTGCGACGCTACCTAGCCCCCGTCAAAGTCTTTCTTATTTCGACTCTATTTTTATCAACAACCGTGGTTTGATCATTCCAGATCCTATTTTTGAATCAGGTAGTTTATCTATATTAGTGGCGTTTGTGCTTGCTTGTATCAGCGTTGTGTATCTATCTAAATGGGCCAATAAGCGACATGATTTCACGGGTGAAGAATTCCCTGTTATTCGGGTTAGCATGGGTATGTTGATCGGTGCGCCATTGTTAATGTTTTTCCTTGCAGGGCAACCTATCAGCGCTGAATATCCAGTATTGAAAGGCTTTAACTTTAAAGGTGGTATCACCATTATTCCGGAGTTACTGGCGTTGATTTTTGCGTTAAGTATCTATACCGCGACCTATATTGCAGAAGCAGTGCGTGCGGGGATTGAAGCTGTACCCCAAGGGCAAAAAGAAGCGGCAAAATCATTGGGTTTAAAAGAACATGTGATCTTGCGTAAAGTTATTTTACCGCAAGCATTACGGGTGATTATTCCACCCGTGATCAACCAATACCTTAACCTCGTGAAAAACTCGTCACTGGCAACCGCAATCGGTTATCCAGAAATTGTGACCTTGTTCTCTGGTACAACGCTTAACCAAGTTGGCCAGGCGATTGAGATCATTTTAATGACGATGGCGGTATATCTTGTTTTCAGTATTGTTATTTCACTGCTGCTGAACTGGGTTAATGCAAGAATGGAAATTAAAGGAAGATAATATGGCTGTTTATACAATGAAAGAGGCCAAACCTGCACCTTCAACCAGTAAGGGGCTTGTATTTTGGTTTCGAGAGAATTTATTTTCTACTATTCCTAATACACTGTTAACCTTGCTTGGATTCTATTTTATCTATACGACGATACCACCGCTGTTGGATTGGATGATCTTTGATGCGACCTGGAGTGGTACTAAAGAGGAAGTCGTAAAAGAAGGCGCTCGTTGGATCTTTATCATCGAGAAATTTGATCAATTTATGTATGGGTTTTATCCTGAATCCTTACATTGGCGTCCTAATTTAGTCGCTGTAATTAGCTTAGCATTTGTGTTTTTGGTACCACGTATCAACAATATCAAAGTGAAATTAGTGATCATGTTACTGTTTCCATTCGTCTGTTTTACACTGATTAGCGGTGGTTGGTTTGGTCTTGAAGTCGTTGGCACGGAAAAATGGGGTGGCTTAATGCTGACCATTTTGGTTGCTGCTGTGGGTATTATCGCCTCATTCCCAATCGGTATTTTATTGGCGTTAGGTCGTCAGTCCGACAATATGCCGATTGTGAAATTTCTGTGTATTGGTTTTATTGAATTTATTCGTGGTGTACCGTTAATCACTATTTTATTTATGGCGTCGGTAGTGTTGCCGCTGTTTTTTAGTGATGGCATCAATTTTGATAAATTATTACGGGCGTTAATTGGTATCACGCTGTTCCAAGCGGCTTATATTGCTGAGGTTATTCGTGGTGGTTTGCAAGCCATTCCGAAAGGCCAGTATGAAGCGAGTGAGTCATTAGGCTTAACGTATTGGCAGGGCATGATCTTGATTATCTTGCCTCAGGCGTTAAAGATCTCGATACCGAATCTGGTTGGTTCATTTATCTCGTTATTTAAAGATACTACGCTGGTATTAATCATCGGTTTATTCGACATCCTGGCGATGGTTACGCTGACAAACAGTGATACTGATTGGCTTGGTTTTGAAATCGAAGGTTATGTATTTGTTACTATGATCTATTGGGTATTCTGTTTCAGTATGTCGCAATACTCACGTGTGATCGAACGACGATATAATACCGATCATTAATAATTACCGTAAATTTTACAGTTTAAAACTGACCATTTACGTAAGGTAATTGGTATAAGGAAATATCATGGCAGAACAAGATTATATGATCAGCATGAAAGGCGTTAACAAATGGTATGGCGATTTTCACGTACTTAAAGACATTAATTTAAATATTAAAAAAGGTGAAAAAGTGGTTATCTGTGGCCCATCAGGGTCGGGTAAGTCAACCACTATTCGTTGTTTAAACCATCTTGAAAAGTTTCAAGAAGGTACGGTCAGTATTAACGGCACTGACCTGATTGATGATGTAAAAGTGGTACGTCATATCCGCTCGCAAGTAGGGATGGTATTCCAACATTTTAATTTATTCCCGCATCTTACTGTATTGGAGAACTTGTTATTAGCGCCAATATGGGTACATAAGAAACCACGTCATGAGGCAATTAAAACCGCGATGGAATATCTAGAGCGGGTGAAAATTGCCGATCAAGCGCATAAGTTCCCTAATCAGCTTTCTGGTGGTCAGCAGCAACGTGTAGCGATTGCCCGTTGTTTATGTATCAATCCTGAGATCATGTTGTTTGATGAACCGACTTCAGCACTGGATCCAGAAATGGTATCAGAAGTGTTAGACGTAATGGTTGAACTGGCAGATGAAGGTATTACCATGATTTGTGTAACCCACGAAATGGGCTTTGCTAAGAAAGTTGCTGATCGTGTTATCTTTATGGATGCAGGTCAAATTATTGAAGAAAATGAACCGCATGAGTTCTTTGATAATCCGCAATCAGATCGTCTAAAAATGTTTTTAGATCAGATCTTATCGCACTAAGCTAGTCGCTACTACAACAGTACTTACTACTAACAGTATGTGCTAATAAGAAGCCTTACTCTGAATCCGTTGTTATAATGGGGTAGGGGTAAGGCTTTTTATTTACAAGGAGATGAATATGATTGAAATGATAGATATCGAGATTGATAATGCCATTGCATTTCAAATGTCTGGAAAAATAACGAAAAACGATATGTCTTTGGTCCTTAATGCGGCAAAAGAAAAGATTGAACGTCACGGCAGTATTGTGCTTCTCGAAAAAATTGATTCTTTTAAAGGCGTTGAACTCGCGGCATTGATTGAAGAGTTTAAATATCTTTTTGATGTGGGCATTGCCAATATAGACAAAGTGGCTATATTAACGGATAAAAAGTGGATAGAAAATATTGTTAATATTGAAGACAAGATATTTAGAAATATTGATATGCGGTGCTTTACGCTAGAGCAACAGCCTCAAGCCATTGCGTTTCTTAAAAGCGCAGATCTCTCTTACTCGTAATAAATAGTGTCGCTTTACAAAGATTACTGATAAATGATTTAATTTAATCTGATAGCGACTACATATTAGTTATAATGCACATTATGGAAATTAAATCATACTCTAACCAATGGGCTGCTGAGATAACGGACTTGTTTTATCAATCCGTTCACGCCATAGATCCTTCCGTATATACACCAGAACAGAAAGAAGCTTGGGCACCAACACCGCCTGATTATGCAGCGTGGTCTAAGCGATTAGATGAAAAAAGACCGTTGGTGGCAATAATAAATGGTCAGGTCGCTGGTTTTATCGAACTGGATACCGATGGTCATATTGATTGTACTTACACACACCCAAACTTTCAGGGAATGGGGGTCGCGTCTGCACTTTATGAGCACTTACTTACGGAAGCAAGACTCAACAATATCGAACGTTTATATGTTGAAGCATCATTTATTGCTAAGCCGTTCTTCAAGCATCGCGGATTCACGACGGTAAAGAAAAATACCGTGCAACGAAATAGTGTAATGTTAGTTAATTTCACAATGGAATTCGATATGACAACTAGCTATCCCGATTTTGATCCTGATTATCGTGAGGATGCGCCAACTATTACAGATGTAGAAGCATGGACTGGTTATGCGGTTCTTGAATTCGGTGCATCTTGGTGTGGGCACTGTCAGGCTGCGGAGCCCGTGGTTAAAGCTGTGCTGGTGGACCATTCTGAATTACCGCATATCAAAATAGCTGACGGTAAAGGTAAAATACTGGGGCGTCGGTTTCGAGTTAAACTTTGGCCAACGTTAATATTGTTAAAAGACGGGCAGGAGGTTGCGCGTATTGTCAGACCCTTGGTTGCAGATGACGTGAAATCGTTCTTGAAGGTTATACATGAAAATTGAACTTGCCAACATGGAACACTTAAACGCTTTTAAATCCTATGTTGATGAATGTGTCGCTGACGGTATCGTGCTTTATGAGTTTATCTTTAGTCATTATGAAGGTTACCTTAAAAAGCGCATTGCTTACGCACGTGGCGAACAATTACCGAAAGGCTGGCCGCCTATAACGACCTATTTCTGTATTGATAATGGCGTTATTCTTGGTTCAATACGAGTTAGGGAGGGGGGCAATGATTACATTGAAAATGTAATCGGCCATATCGGATATGAAACGAGATCGTCTGCGAGAGGTAGAGGAGTCGCTAAGTTCATGTTGGCTTATATTCAAGATACGCTACTCACCGAAAGTGTTATTATCAGCTGCGACCCTACTAATATTGCGTCGCGTAAAGTCATTGAAAGTTGTGGGGTTGAGTTTATTAACGAATATTATTATGAATCAGAAGATCTACAAGTACGCCGATATCAATTACATTCTGCAGCGGTTAAGTTATCTTAATTGCTGCAATAGATCACCGCGAGTATTAAAAATTAAACTGTAAACCAACTCCGCACAGTATTCGATTTCAGACTCATCACCGATATCAATGTAAGCAGCATCGACAATAAATTCAAGTTGATGGCTAAAATGCATTGTTAGCACAATAGCGGCATTAAAGCCTATTTCGTTATCAAAATTATCGTTGGCAATGCTTGTTGAACCTGATTTAATTTCGACTTTTTTACCGAATGCATAGATTGCCCCATTTTCAACAGTCAGATCCAATTTGGGATGAAGCACTAAGCGTGCTGGTATTTAGCACATTTTACATTTCTTGTTAAATGAGCTAAATAGTGGTGAGTACATTTTATTTATGGCGATACAGATAAGCAGTATAGCTATAATTAGTCGGGTTAAAGTATGAATAAATAAGGAGTTTTTGATTGTTGCAATTTAGTTAAATGTTGATACTCTGGATGAATGATTATTTAAAATAAAGACGTATGATGTGCTGTATACCCAAGCATCTTGAAGTAGCTTGGGTATATTAGTCGTTGTACTCTGTAGATTCATATTGAAAAGGGATTTTATGCATATCAAAAAAGCTTCATTGGAAGAATTAAACGATCTCGTTAGTTTATTTGATCAATATATGGTGTTTTATAAGCAACCATCAGCGCCACAAAAGTACCGTCCGTATTTAGGTGAGCGTTTGATGAATAACGATGCGACCGTGTTTATTGCTTATAACAAAGCGGGTGAGGCAATGGGTTTTGTGCTGAACTATCATTCGTTTTCATCGGTATCCTTGGGCAAAATTATGGTCTTGAACGATTTGTTTATTGCACCAGCATACCGCAGGCAAGGCCTGGCTAATGAGCTAATTCATCGGGTAGTTCGAGAAGCGAAAAACACAGGTGCTATTCGCGTTGACTTAAATACCGCACAAGATAATTTCTCAGCGCAAGCACTGTACGAAAAACTCGGGTTTGTAAAAGATACTGAATATTTCAGTTATCGTTTAGCGGTGAGTGCTTAATAACGAATACCAATACGTTGATAGATAAAGCCAAGTAACCAAGCTGGGCCAACTAATAAGAACTGCAGATCCTCGAAGAACGAGGGTTTCGCCCCTTCAATTTATTGGTTTTGTTTTGGTGGCTGACCCCATATTCATCAAACCATTGTTGTGCTGTTCTCGATTGACGTGACTTTATTGACAGTAAAATAATAAAGCCCAAGTGCAGGCGATACACTTGGGCTTAATGTTGATTTATTACTAACTGTCGTTATTTAACGAGTACAGCCGATAGTACGTCAAATAATGCATCAATTTCGCTGGTGGTATTGTAGTGCATAAAGCCAATACGGATCACGCCACCTTTGTCTAAGATACCTAATTGTTTGCATAAGCCAATTGCATAAAAATGACCGTTCCATACACACATATTATGTTGACCAAGCAGGCCTGATACATCTTCTGGTGATGCATGGTCGATGCGGATAGAGAAGGTCGGGGTACGCTCTGCTAATCGGTCCATATCATCGATGCCGTATAGCGTCACGTTGCTGTATTGCGCTAACTTGGCAAGGAAGTGTTGGCTTAGTTGTTGTTCATGGGTTTGATATAGCTCGAAGCTTTGCACCAGTCTTTCACGTAGCGGCAGTGCTTGATCACCAGCATGGGCAAGGTATTCAACCGCAGCGCTAAATCCAGCTAAGGCTTCAAAACTTTGGGTACCGGTTTCAAAGCGACCTGGCCCTTGATTTGTTGCTGGCTCGACTTTGTAAGGTGATAGAGTATGTAACCATTGTGGCGCTACATAAGCGATGCCTACGTGAGGCCCAAAGAACTTATAAGCTGAACAAGCTAAGAAGTCACAACCTAATGCTTGCACATCAACAAGCTTATGTGGCGCGTAATGTACCGCATCGATATAGACTTTGGCACCGACGGCATGTGCTGCTGCAATGATCGGTTTTACGTCTACCAATGAACCAGTGGTGTTCGATGCAAAGGTTAAAGCCACTAATTTAGTTTTATTGGAGATTAACGAGATTAAATGTTCGCTATCTAGCGTGCAGTCTGCTTCATTAACACGGGCTTGGTGTACTACAGCGCCTTTGTCATCCGCAGCTTGCTGCCAAGTTGATACGTTAGAGTAATGATCGAGTGAGGTCACAATCACTTCGTCACCCGCTTGCCAATCACGGCTTATCGCACGGCTTAACTGGAACGTCAGTGACGTCATGTTAGCACCAAACACGATATTATCTGGTGATTCGGTATTTAGTAATGCTTGACCGCTCAAACGAGCATTACGCATCACATCAACGGTCTTTTCACTTGAGAAAAAACGGCCGCCAAGATTCGAGTTATATTTACCTAAATAAGCTGTCATTGCATCAAGCACAGACTGTGGAACTTGTGAGCCACCAGGACCGTCAAAAAAATACACGGGCTCGCCATTTACTTGCTGTTGTAAGGCTGGGAAAGCTTGGCGGATTGACTCAATACATAAGTTCATAGGTTGTTCCTTTAATAATTTTTTTGCTAATGCAATGTTTACGTTTGCGTGGGTTACGCAGTGAATACGAATACGTCTCGTAGACCGCTTTTATCTTGTAGCGCTGGTAGTGTTTCTGTCACGTAGTGGAAATAACGACGATCGTTAAAAATGATAAATTGGTTTTCTTCAAGCGTGGTACTCATGTGCGGGTGCTGATCAACGGGTGACGAGAAGATCTGGGTAAATGCACCAGCAATGTTGTCTCTTTTTACACAGAAGATACCAACAAAATCAAAACCGTCTTGATGGATGCCTTCGGGTGCTGGCGAGCCTGACTTATCTTGTGAACACACCACACGGATCTGGTGAACGCCAATCGGCTGTTTGCTGGTATCGACGTTAGTACGTTCAAGAAACGCCTTTAATAAATTTTGAAAGTCAGGATGCTGGTCCAATAACGGTGAGATGTCTTCGAACTTACGCTCAACATTACCGATAAGGCGGTTTACATCAGATGACTGCATGAAGGTACTGGTCCCCAACTTTTCAAATTTATCATTGGTTTTTTGATACTGTGAAAATGCGCGGAATCGACAGTTGCTTTCAAGGTAAGGATCCACCCCTAAATCATTAAAGAAATTACCTAAATTTTGAGCGTAACTTGAGGGTGCTTGAAATGCTTCAATAAGAAATGATCCGTTCATGATGTAAATCCTTGGTTAATCAAATGTAGATGAGATGATTATCCGTGTATCGAGATAAGTTACAAGATGGTAGGGCAATTTCAACCGTTTATTTTATTAACGACTGGTTTACAGTTTCGTGTTGAAATTAAAGCAAAGTTTTTTGGTTCTGATTTGAACTTATATGTCGAAATATACAGTTTTACGATATCTGATTTTTTGATATGAAAAATGTTAATGATAACTGGCGCACAAAAAAGCCCAAGCAACCTTTACCTATATTTAATTAAAAGTAGTTTAAAGTAGTTAAACTTGGGCTTTCACTCATTTATGACGCGCATTGATAAAATGATTGAATCAATTTATAGTTTAGCGATTATTACTGGGTCATTATTACCGAGTAATTAAAGTTCGTTAACGAACTCAACGGCACGACCGATGTAGTTAGCTGGCGTCATTAATTTTAATTCCGCTTTAACTGCATCCGTTAGTTCGAGTGTATCGATGAATTCTTGCATAGCAGGACCATCAACACGACGACCACGAGTAAGCTCTTTTAGCTTTTCGTATGGTTTTTCGATGCCGTAGCGACGCATAACTGTTTGGATTGGCTCAGCCAAAACTTCCCAGTTACGATCCAGATCAGCAAGTAGCGCTTCTTCGTTAAGTTGTAATTTACTGATACCTTTTAACGTTGACTCGTAGGCAATAACAGAATAACCGATAGCAACACCCAGGTTACGTAATACTGTTGAATCTGTTAAGTCACGCTGCCAGCGAGAAACCGGTAGTTTCGCCGAAAGGTGATTAAATAGTGCGTTAGCAATACCGATGTTGCCTTCTGAGTTTTCAAAATCAATCGGGTTCACTTTGTGCGGCATTGTTGAAGAGCCAATTTCACCAGCAATGGTTTTTTGCTTAAAGTGGCCTAGACAAATATAACCCCAAATGTCACGGTCAAAATCAAGAATAATGGTGTTGAAACGTGCAATTGCGTCAAACAGTTCAGCAATGTAATCATGCGGTTCGATCTGTGTTGTGTACGGGTTCCATACAACACCAAGGCCAGAGACGAATTCTTCAGCGAATTCGTTCCAATCAACATCTGGATAAGCTGAGATGTGTGCGTTGTAGTTACCTACAGCACCGTTGATTTTACCTAAAATTTCAACGTTAGCGATTTGTAGCATTTGACGGCGTAAACGCACAACAACGTTAGCAAATTCTTTACCCATCGTGCTTGGCGTTGCAGGCTGGCCGTGAGTACGTGATAATAATGGTACAGCAGCATATTCTTTGGCTAATACTGTTAGGCTGTCGATAAGCTTTTCACAGTAAGGTAAAAGAATTGTTTCACGTGCTTCAGTTAACATTAACGCGTGAGACAGGTTGTTGATATCTTCTGAAGTACAAGCGAAGTGAATGAACTCAGACACTGCGTGTAGTTCTGCGTTATTAGCAACTTTTTCTTTTAAGAAGTATTCAACTGCTTTTACATCGTGGTTTGTTGTGCTTTCAATTGCTTTAATTCGCGCGGCGTCAGCTTCAGAGAAGTTATCTGTGATGCTGTTTAATGCTGCGTTAGCATCAGCGCTTAGTGCTGGTACTTCTGCAATTAAGTCACATTCAGCTAGTTTTTGTAACCAACGAATTTCTACTTGTACACGGTATTTGATTAGACCAAATTCACTAAAAATTGAACGCAGGGCTACTGTTTTACTACCGTAGCGACCATCGACCGGGGAAACAGCTGTTAACGCTGATAATTCCATTACATACTCCTTAGGTTAAATTCGAGCTAATTGTTGCTTTGCTTGCTCTACCATGTGTTTACGATTGAAAACTACCTGGCGACGTTGACCGCCTGTTTGTCGCCATAACACTGCTGAGCGAATACCGGCAAATAGTAATGCACGGATCTTATCTCTCACTAATGTCTGTTGTAGGAAATTTGTGGTTCCTGCAATTTGGATCTTGGTGCCAAGTGGGCTGATTAGGTCCACATAGATTGACGCCATGTTACTTAAAATTTGTGCATCCGTTAACTCATAATGATGAGTTTGACGTTTAACTTGCGAGATGCGTTCACCTAACATACCAAGAATATCCTTGCGCTTAGCCAGTTTACGCTCTAGCGCGATTAAGCCAATCATGTAGCGTGTTAACGCGCTATCAGGACCTTTAGAGGTATTACTTAACTGAGCAACGAGGGTTTTATAGCCTAATTCTAGGTTTGCGTATTCGCCATAAACCTCAATCGTTTGACTTGGGTCTGTTACGATCACACAACGTAAGGTATTGCTTAATTGTTTTTCATCACAATTGCCGGTTGTTGCAAGTTGGTGTACAAGTGCAGCAGCCTGACAAACGCCGGCAAAGGCGATATTTGATTCTTGGAAGTTAGTTGACACTGTTAGCCTCTAATTTGAACATCAATAATGGCGCCACCTAGGCAAACGTCATCAAGGTAAAATACCGCTGATTGACCTGGTGTAACGGCAAGTTCGGGTTTATCAAACGTTACTTCAATTTGGTCTTCGCCGATTGGTGTCACTAAGCAAGGTACATCAGTCTGACGGTAACGTGTTTTGACCGTACAACGTAATGGCTGTGTTAATGGTTCGCGGCTAACCCAATGGAGTTGCGAGGCCATTAAACCGGTCGAGAATAAACGTGGGTGATTGTGACCTTGTGCCACAAGTAATACGTTACGCTCCATATCCTTATCAACGACATACCAAGGTTCTTGGCTGTTGTTGTTTTTCATACCGCCGATATGCAGGCCTTTACGTTGACCCAGTGTGTGGTACATCAGACCTTGGTGTTCACCAATTTCTTCGCCATCAACACTTTCTATCTTACCCGGTTGTGCTGGTAGATATTTGCTTAAAAATTCAGTGAATTTACGCTCACCGATAAAGCAAATACCGGTACTATCTTTCTTGTTTGCAGTGATCAAGCCTTGCTCTTTAGCAATACGACGTACTTCTGGCTTTTCTAATTCACCCACAGGGAATAATGAACGTGAAACCTGGACATGATCTAGCGTGTATAAGAAATAGCTTTGGTCTTTGTTGCTGTCTAAGCCACGTAACATTTCAAATTTACCATCGGCTTTTTGACGACGGCTAACATAGTGACCCATAGCAATATAGTCAGCAGCAAGTACTTCGGATGCAAACTGCAGGAATGCTTTAAATTTGATTTCTTTGTTACAAAGAATATCTGGATTTGGGGTACGACCTGCTTTGTATTCAGCTAAGAAGTATTCAAATACGTTATCCCAATATTCAGCAGAGAAATTAATAGCGTGTAACTCGATACCTAATTTGTCACATACTGCTTGTGCGTCTGCTAGATCTTCTGCTGCGGCACAATATTCATCATTATCGTCATCTTCCCAGTTCTTCATGAACAGGCCTTCTACTTGGTAACCTTGCTGTTGAAGCAGGTAAGCAGAAACAGATGAGTCAACACCGCCGGACATGCCAACGATTACTTTTTTAGTGCTGTTTAACGCTTTAGTACTGGCGTCGATTGTAGTATTTGTCATAGGACCTTTTAATTACTCTTGTAGTAATGCAAATAAAGTTAAAGGCTTTTTTGCTTATGTATTAAATATATTGTTGAAATAAGCGTGCTGAGTACAGTTAATGACCCTTCTCTGATGAGCAAATTTCAATGCCGCGAATTTTACCATGAAGACCAATGCAAAAACAGGGTTTGGTACTAATTCATCATGTTAATGCTGCTTTCAACTAGCTCACCTGGTTGGATATTATCCAGTGTCCAAGGACCAATGCGATAGCGGATCAAACGTAGGGTCGGGTGACCGATATGTGCAGTCATGCGACGTACTTGACGGTTTCGCCCTTCAATAATGGTAATGGCTAACCAGGTTGTGGGAATATTTTGGCGCTCACGGATTGGTGGTACCCGCGGCCATACGCTCGGTGCAGTCATTATTTCAATTTTAGCGGGTAGCGTTGGACCGTCTTTTAATACGATACCGTAGCGTAAATCGTTCAGTTTCTCTGGGCTTGGTTCACCTTCAACTTGTACCCAGTAAGTTTTTTCTGTTTTCTCACCAGGTTGAGTCAACTTTGCCTGCAAACGACCGTTGTTAGTTAGCAGTAATAGACCTTCGCTGTCACGATCTAGGCGACCTGCGGCGTAAATATCCGGCACCTTGATATAGTCTTTTAAAGTCTCGCGGTTATCCGCATCGGTAAACTGGGTAAGTACCATGTAAGGTTTATTGAATACATAGACTTGGGTTGGGCCGCTTTCTTTGGGGTTAGTATGTGGTGGGCGATTGCTCTTACCACGGGGTTTTACCGTATTGGTGTAGCTAATTTGGATCTTTTTAGCCTGTGCAGACGGGCTTTTTTTTCTACCTAGAGTTAGTTTTGATTTTACGGGTGATGCTGCTGGTGCTGGCTTTGACATGGTATCGCTAATATTTAAGATGCTTATAAGAGGATTGTAGCAAATTTTTAAGATTTATTTATAGGCTAATTTAATTGACCGCTAAAATACCCAAATATGATAACGGCTATTGTTTGTGCATAGGTTTAGAGTTATAAAACTCTGTTGGTAGTACTGGCTTCAGCCTTTCAGAGAGATACCGCGCACCCTGTCTGGTGGTGTGCACTTCATCATAGAAAAACGGCAAACCATTTTTATCGACGACATTGCATCTTTTAACCGGACAGAATGCGTTAGTCATATTAATAAACTGATACCCTGCATCCTGATTTTCACGGAAAAATTTATTATTTTTAATATTAGTAGGAGGCAGTGACTTGAGCACCACTTCACCTACCTCCTTCCCATCTTTAAAAGCATTAACCATTATAATTGGCAGTGGTTTATGCATACCTTTATTACCGATAATAACTATTTTTGCTTGTGGATTTTTTTGTTTTATCACTTTAATTGCTTTGAGGTTATAGTCTAAAGACCAGTTACGCCAATTCATCGCAATGAAAATATAGTCAGCACTTAACAAGCGCGCATCAGCGGTTATTTTTCTGATCCTTTTACCGCATTTAAGTAACTTTGTCTCGCCGATATGTTCAGAGAGGTTGACTCTGTCGTAGAGCGCATTTAATGGTTTAGGTAGGTGGTAAAACACACCACACTTAGCGGATACTTTTAGCGCCATAAAATTAATTTTGTCATTATTCATAACATTGATTTTCTCATTGACGACATTAGCAAAGTCAGCCGATTGTGAATCACCGATAAACATCACATTTAATTTATGCTCATCAATTTTATGTCTTTTGAGTTTGTCTATCATTTGCCAAGTAAAAAGCTCACCTTTATCTGATTGTTCTAAATTGGCGGCAATAATGTGTTTCGGTATACCGGATATTTGATATAATAGAAAGGGTGTCGATTTATAAAACACAACAAAAAACAAAGTCGTAACGAGTGTGAAAATAATGGTGTTTTTATGGGTTTTAAACTGATTTTGTTCAATGAGATAATAACTAAGCGCCCCAAAAACAACAGACAACATTATGCCAATTGGCACCCAGTTATCCCATTGGTAATACGCGCCATAGACCGCAATAGGCCAGTGCCAGAGGTAGATTGAGTATGACCATTTACCGATCGTTTGAAACAGAAAGTTATTGGTTAAAACACTTTTTCCCCGGTTACTTAGCAGGATGAGGTAGGTGCCAAATACAGGCACGCAAGCCATGTAACCAGGCCAAGGCGTCATTTTAGACGTGAACGAAAATGATAATAACATTAACGTAATGCCAGTAATTTCGAGTAACCTTTTTTGATTTTCGTGTAATTTTATCGGATAGAAATAAGCGACGCCGCCTAATAACATTTCCCAAGCGCGCGTTGGGAGAGAAAAATAAGCGAAGGTAGGCCATTTTTCTGTTGCGACAACGCAAAATATAAACCCGAGGATAGTGGCAACGATCAACAGGCGTTTTAAATTTTCGAGAGAGAAAAATTGTTTTAAAAATAGCAGTATAATGGGATATATAATATAGAACTGCCATTCGACGGACAATGACCAGGTATGTAGCAACCATTTTTCATAGGCGCTGGCATCAAAGTAACCAGACTCATAAAAATAAGTAATGTTGGAGATAAAAGTAATGCTGCTAGCGACATGCTGACCTAAGGTTAGATAGTCGAAAGGTGGCAATATAAACCAAGTAACGAATAATAATATGCAGCAAAGGGCTGCAAGCGGGGGAATGATTCGATTTGCTCTGCATAAATAAAAATCAACTAAATTTAATGAGTCGGTGTTTAAGCCTTTAAAGATGATGCCTGTCATTAAAAAACCTGAAATGACAAAGAAAATATCGACACCCGCGAAACCTCCAGGCGCGAGGCTCGGATTAAAATGGAACAATACGACAGCAATCAATGCAATTGCTCTTAACCCATTTAAATCGGTTCTAAATTTCACTTGTCTACCTTATGAGCAGCAGTACTCGCGACCTTTACTTTAAAGTGCATAGTAATACTTTATTTTACGTCATTTTATCAGAGTTGTTCTATTTTAAATCACGCTTTAAAAATAAACGCCAGTGATCATGGTGTAAATAGGACATTGCTGACATTTATACCCAAGTTACTTTAAAATGCTATATTAGTGTTGAGAGGGTGGAAGGGATTTATTATGAGGTCATAAAAAACCCCGCAATAGACTTATCTATTACGGGGTTGCTGCTAAATAACGATGGTCTGTTATTTGTTAAACATTGTTATTCGCTAAGTGTTGTTATTAACTAAACGCGACTTTCAGTAGTGCGTTAAATGTTTCACTTGGACGCATAATTGCTTCAAGCTTCATTGGATCAGTATTGAAGTAACCACCAATATCGACAGCTTTGCCTTGAACAGAGTTTAGTTCTTCAACAATTTTCAGTTCATTTTCAGCAAGGCTTGCTGCAAGCGGAGCAAACTGCGCTGCTAGGGTTGCATCTTCAGTTTGCTCTGTTAGGCATTTAGCCCAGAACAGAGACAGATAGAAGTGGCTACCACGGTTATCCAGTTCGCCAGTACGACGTGATGGTGATTTGCCGTTATCAAGCAGCATTTCAGTTGCTTGATCGAGTGTTGCTGCCAGTATTTTTGCTTTAACGTTGCCTGTTTTATTCGCAACAGCTTCTAGCGAAACCGTTAACGCGAGGAATTCACCCAGTGAATCCCAACGTAAATGGTTTTCTTCTACCAGTTGCTGTACGTGTTTTGGCGCTGTACCACCGGCACCCGTTTCAAACAAGCCACCACCGGCCATTAACGGCACAATAGACAGCATTTTAGCACTGGTGCCTAATTCCATAATTGGGAATAGATCAGTGAGGTAATCACGTAAAATGTTACCCGTAGCTGAAATTGTATCTAGGCCACGTACCACACGTTCAAGGGTGTAACGCATAGCACGAACTTGTGACATGATCTGGATGTCGAGTCCTTCAGTGTCGTGATCTTTAAGGTAAGTATTGACCTTTTTGATCAGTTCACTTTCGTGCGGACGATAAGGGTCAAGCCAGAATACGATTGGAGTGCCGGAATCTCTTGTACGTGCTACAGCCAGTTTCACCCAGTCGCGGATTGGTGCATCTTTAACTTGGCACATACGCCAGATATCATCTTTTTCAACATTCTGGGTCATCAGTACTTCACCCGTTGCGATATCAACGATGCGAGCTTCGCCTGTTGCTGGTGCTTCAAATGTTTTGTCGTGTGAACCGTATTCTTCTGCTTTTTGTGCCATTAGGCCAACATTTGGAACACTGCCCATAGTGACCGGATCAAAGGCGCCGTTAGTTTTACAGAAGGCGATAATTTCTTGATAAATACGGGCGAAGGTTGATTCTGGGATCACGGCTTTAGTATCTTTTGGACGACCATCCGCCCCCCACATTTTACCACCAGTACGGATCATCGCAGGCATAGATGCATCGACGATCACATCGTTTGGCGCATGTAGATTCGAGATACCTTTGTCTGAATCAACCATCGCTAATTCTGGGCGATGTGCGTGACAGGCGTGCAGGTCTCTGCGAATTTCTTCACGTTGTGAACTTGGTAGATGTGAAATTTTTTCGTAAAGGTTAGACAAACCGTTATTGACATTAACGCCAAGTTTTTCGAATAGCGCGTGATGTTTTGCGAAAGCTTCTTTATAAAAAATTCTTACCGCATGACCAAATACAATCGGGTGAGACACCTTCATCATGGTTGCTTTTACGTGTAAAGAAAACATGATGCCCGTTTCGTAGGCATCTTGCATTTCTTGTTCGTAAAAATCACACAGCGCGGTTTTGCTCATGAACATACTATCGATAATTTCGCCATCTAACAGCGGGATATTATCTTTAAGCACGATTGTTTCGCCGCTTTCAGTTACTAGCTCCATCCTCACGTTGCGAGCACTATCCAGTGTCATTGACTTCTCGCCGTGGTAGAAATCACCTTCACGCATATGTGCGACGTGAGTACGTGATGCCTGACTCCATTTAGCCATTGAATGGGGGTGCTTGCGTGCGTAATTTTTCACTGCTTTTGGAGCACGACGGTCGGAATTACCCTCACGTAGTACTGGGTTTACCGCACTACCAAGTGCGGTAGAATAGCGTTGTAAAATCGATTTTTCTTTATCCGACTGTGGGTTTTCTGGTAGGTCAGGGATCTGGAACCCCTGAGATTGCAATTCACTAATTGCTGCCTGTAGTTGTGGTACAGATGCACTGATATTAGGCAGTTTGATAATATTAGTATTTGGATCTTGTGTTAAACGACCCAGTTCGCTGAGGTTGTCAGGTAGTTGCTGTTCTTCGGTTAAATAATCTGGAAATTCTGCCAGAAGTCTGGCTGCAACCGATATATCACTTTTAATGATGTCAATTCCTGCCGCAGCTGTGAATTTCTCGACGATTGGGAGAAGTGAATAAGTCGCCAACAAAGGTGCTTCGTCGGTTAATGTATAAATAATCTTTGAGTTTTCTTCAGACATATTATTCCCTGGATTACTAGCATATGGTCCCCCTGCTATAATTCGGAACATCTGAATCTAGTGTCTTGCAAATATAGAGCAGATTCTAGGGGGAATTGAAAATTGTTATAGCTAGGTTGCAGAAATCGCAACAGCTGTTATCCTAGCAGATGTTCCGTATCTACTTTTTTTATAATACCATATAAACCAAATAAACAACCTTGTTTCACGTCAAAATAGCTGAAACCATACCACTTTGTCATTATTTGTGATGAGTATAGCTATCCTTTAAAGTCGATGCATTAGTACTAGATTCGACTATTGACGCTGTACGCAGTAACCATTCATTAACTTAATAACAACATTTTCAGTAGCTTGCACAGATTTTTCAATTAGCTGGTTCTTCTACTTTATTGAGCCAATATATTGCTCAAGGTGAGCTGATGATTAAAACCTAGGTATACTTATTGATTCTATAACCACAGTGTCAAAAGATCTTTGACGTTGTGTGTTTTATGTGTAAATTTATCTAATAGCACTTAAATTATGGAATACAAAGGGAACTGTTATGACAAGTCGAGTATACGTTTTAGCGCAATTCAAACCAAAGGAAGGCAAGGAGGATGAGTTATTTGAAATATTAAAAGCACTGGAACCAGATTCTTATCGAGAAGAAGGTTGTATTCAATATATGCTAACTCGTCAAATTAGTCATCCAAGTGCCACAAACAATGAATATCCGATTGTATTTAATGAAATTTGGGAGAATGCCGAGGCTTGGTCTGCTCATGGACGTAGAAAGCAAATTCAACATTTTTTTGAAACTCAAGTGCAAGCAGAAACGGGTTTAGTTGCTGACGTTATTGTAACGGCTTATACAGATGAAGGGCATCATTAAGATCATCCAGTTATGCATAATGAAGGTAGTTAATTAAGGTCTTGAATTACATCATAAACCCTGATTTTGATACGTCAGGGTTTATGATGTAATCATTCAATTGAATGATTACATTGAGCGATTAAACCGACAATTAATACATCAAGGTATATAGTTTACGGCGATAGTCAGCCACAAGTGCAGCATCAGTCATTACTGATAAGAGTTCTAAATAAACCTTTCTTGCGCCACCCTCTAAGAAATCATATTCCGCAGTTAATATTTTAAATAGCAGTACCATCGCATCGTTATGCTTGTTTGCAATTTGCAGTTGCAGTGCCAGATCATAAGCAACTTGTAAATCATCTGGGTTGGCTTCATGGGCGGCTGTTAATGTCATGATCTCTGGTGTTTCTGCTGATTTTTTAGCGATGTCTAAATGCGAACGTAAGGTTTGATATTGATTACTTTGTTGATCTGTTTCAGCAAACGTATCAAGTAATGCTTCAGTCGCTTCAACTTGGTGTGAACCGAGTAACGCTTGTGCATAGGCAATTTTTATATCTATATTATCTGGTGCCAGTTCGTAAGCTTGGCCCATCAGCGGCACGGCTTCTGTGAACTTACTGTCCATTAACAACATCTGTGCTTGTTGCAGTAATACTTCTTCTTGCTTTGGTAAATGACGGCTGATTATTTCACGGATAGCCGCTTCGTCTTGTTCGCCAACAAAACTATCAACAGACTTACCATCCTTAAAGATGGCAATGGTCGGTAGGCTTTTGATGCCAAATTGCTGAACTAATTCTGGATGACGGTCGCAATTTAATCGAGCCAGAATTATTTGGCCATTTAAGCTTTGCGCTATGTTTAATAGGCGGGCACTTACTTGGTTTTCTGGCGCACGTTCAGACCAGAAATCAATGACGATTGGTTGCTCATATTTACCTTGTAGTAAGATCTCTTTAAAGTTTTCACTGGTAAGGTCAAGGATATAATTCTGCACTGATTAACTCCATCAAATTGCGTATTGGTATAGTTTCTGTATATGAAAGATATATGGGGGATAAAGTTAGCATAATCAAGTCTGCAAGCACTGCTTATCAGTGAGGCGTAGATCACTGTAGCAAAAACAAAATCAGCATATATTCAAGACTCACCGTTTTTAAGGATGAGTAAATCGTTATTTGTAAACAGTATTAGTTATGCTTTGCGGGCTTACTTAAATTTAACACCTACTGTTGCGAGCAACAGTAGGGCAATGACAACCGCAAGTAGTTATAGTGCGCAACTCGCGATAAATGTGTCACCGTCAGTAACGAATGCAGTTGCACAATTATGTTACCAAGGTAGTTTTGGACCAACACTTGGAATATTATTCAGTGCTCAACAAGTGACACGACAGGAGTAGGTAAATACACAAATGAAATTACCACCGAGTTGGCATTACCCATTAACCGCGTAATACTGTGGTGTTTCAAATACGAATATTGTTAATACGCCAAACAAGGCAGTCGACAATACTAAAAAAGACAATCTGCGCGCGTGTTTAAAAGCGCAAGAGTCGATGTGGTTTGAACATGTGCTGATAGCCAAAGAGCCGTTACGTCAGCGTGTGGCATTGGCATTATCACAAAATATTAGTGGTCTCGAGTGAAGAGCCGCCGTTGCCGCGTTATGGCGATGGCTTAGCTTGGTATTATGATATTTTACTCAAGCATAGTTTTGGTAACTACCGTGATTTATTGCAAGATGTCACCTTGTCGCCTGCATTTAAAGCGCAGTTACAGTCACATTTAGCCAAGATAAAAGGCCAAAAAAGCAGTTAAAAGAAGCTATTTATTTGATCGTCAGTTCTGCGGATTATGAGTTGCTAAATAGGGTAATGCCGTTATCGACCAACAGAATGTAGGCGGGCTTAAATCTCAACAACGCCTTACCGTGGACAATTTTGATCAGGCTTGGAAAGCTGTATGCGTTTCACTTAGTTATCTTATGGAAAACGCTATAAATAGAGATTATTTGAATTTTAATGGCATTGTTGCTACCCTGCTAGGCGTTTTATCACAGGTAACACCATGGTTATAACTGGTGAACCTTTCGTTTTTACTTTTCGATCAAAAAGTATTGCAGGATATATGCTCAAGCATAATTTATGGACAGTTCGTTAAACAAAAATAGGTCGTTAAATAAATATAGTATTGAAACGACTGACTACCAAATTGGTCAGGACAACGTTCAAAAGTGGGGATTTGATATACATAACCCCGTATTCGGCATTAGCGCCGGCCTCATAATTATCTTCCTTTCGACACTCCTTCTTGTTGACCCAGCTACCGCAAAAGAAACATTAAACAATGTTAGAAATAGCATCATGGCTGACTTTGATGTGTTCTTTATGTGGTCGACTAACTTCTTTGTCTTTTTTACTATGGTATTGATTGTATCACCGTTGGGTAAGATCCGTATTGGTGGCAAAGAAGCGAAGGCAGATCACTCCACCATATCTTGGATGTCAATGTTATTTGCCGCCGGTATGGGGATTGGTCTGCTATTCTGGGGTGTTGCAGAACCAACGGCTTACTTCACTAACTGGTGGGGCACTCCCTTTAATGTTGAGCCGTTAACAGCAGAAGCAAAATCATTAGCACTGGCTGCAACGATTTATAACTGGGGTATTCACGGTTGGGCAATCTACGCTATCGTCGCGCTTTCTCTGGCTTTCTTTGCGTATAACAAAGGCCTGCCGTTATCAATTCGTTCAGTTTTCTATCCGATCATTGGTGATCGAGCGTGGGGCTGGGCTGGTCACATTGTTGATATCCTAGCTGTACTTGCGACATTATTCGGTCTAGCGACATCGCTTGGCTTAGGTGCACAACAAGCGGCAAGTGGTATTAACCACGTGTTTGGTTATGACGGTGGCATTGGCCTGCAATTGAGTGTGATTGCCTTTGTAACCCTGATTGCAATATTCTCGGTTATGCGTGGTATTAATGGCGGCGTTAAAGTATTGAGTAATATCAATATGCTGTTTGCATTCGTGCTACTGATTATTGTTATTATTCTTGGTTTTGATGTGGTGATGGTATCAATTCCTGAAACTTTCGTTGCTTACGCACAAAACTTTGTTGGTCTAAGTAACCCACATGGTCGTGATGATACGGCGTGGATGCACGGTTGGACTGTGTTCTACTGGGCTTGGTGGATCTCATGGTCACCATTCGTCGGTATGTTCATTGCACGTATTTCTAAAGGTCGTACAGTACGTGAATTCTTGTGTGCGGTGATCTTTATTCCGACGTTAGTGACGCTAGTATGGATGGCGACGTTCGGTGGTATTGCTATTGATCAAGTGGCTAATAAAGTTGGTGAACTCGGTGCCAATGGGTTAACTGATATCTCATTGTCTTTATTCCATGTATACGATGCAATGCCGTACGGTAAAGTGCTGTCAGTATTGTCGATTATACTCGTATTAATCTTCTTTATTACCTCATCTGACTCTGGTTCACTTGTGATCGACAGCATTACATCGGGTGGTAAAATTGATGCACCAGTGCCACAACGTATTTTCTGGGCGACCGTAGAAGGTACGATTGCGGGTGTTATGTTATGGGTGGGTGGTACGGAAGTACTGCAAGCTCTGCAAGCAGGTGTTGTAACAACGGCACTACCCTTTACGTTTGTATTGCTAGTCATGTGTGTCAGCCTAATTAAAGGTCTGAACTCAGAACGCCATTTATACAAGTAAAAACTGAGTTTAAAGTTAAGTGTTAAAACTTAAGTGATAAACACCAACGGCCTCAAATGTATGTTTGAGGCCGTTTTTTGTTCTGGTCAGATCGCAAATCTCAGGTATTATAATTTAAACCATGTGTGTTACGTTATATTTTAGGATATGGGTTATTTTGAATACATATGGAGATATGGATGAAAAAAGTCATTCTAAAAGGATTTATCATCGTCCCAACAGCGGATTTACCTGCGGTGAAGAAAGCCCTCGTTAGTCATAAAGAGCTAACGCGTAATGAACCGGGATGCTTGATGTTTAACGTCACGCAATCTGAATTCAATCTTAACCGTTTCGAGGTGTATGAAGAGTTTATTAATAAGGCTGCGTTTGAGCAGCATCAAGCCAGGGTTAAAGGTTCTGCTTGGGCTAAGGCTACTGTGAATGTACAAAGGCATTATGAATTTTTTGAGTAAGTACATAACCGAATAAAAATGTGAGTTAATACGGAAAAAGGAAGTTCTGATGGACATAGAGGTTTTACTGGTTAATGCTTTTACCGCCAATGGTAAAGGAGGCAACCCAGCAGGGGTAGTGCTGAATGCCGATAAGTTATCTGATGCGCAAAAGCTAGAGATTGCGCAGGCGGTTGGTTATTCTGAAACGGCGTTTGTATCGAATGATGATGAAGTCGATTTTGAAGTGTCTTTCTTTACTACCACCAATGAGGTCGATTTTTGTGGTCACGCAACATTAGCGACATTTTCTATTATGTACCAAATGAACCTGCTTACTGCGGGTGATTATGTACAACGCACCAAAGCTGGGATCTTGCCCGTCGTCATTGATAGTGACGGTCAGGTAACTATGGATCTACAGTTACCTGAGAAGTTAGGTGGTTTTTCTTATCAAGACATAGCCCCCGTTATTGGTATTGATAGCGCAATCTTGGCAAGGACTAACTTACCCATTGAAGTAGTATCAACAGGACTTACAGATCTCATCATTCCGGTCCCTACTGGGCAGTTAGATTTAATTAACCCCACTGATTTAGCCATTACTGATTTTTGTAAGAAACACGATATTGTTGGTTTTCATGTTTTTGAACTTTGTGCGCCTGGTAGTCAATTTACAGCCAGTTGTCGTAATTTCGCCCCTTTGTTCGGGATCCCCGAAGAATCGGCTACCGGCAGTGCCAGTGGTGCGCTAGCCTGTTATTTGGCTGAACATTTACCTTTAGACAATGAGTATATTTTTGAACAAGGCAGGGCGATGAATTGTGCATCTGTGATCACTGTATCTGTTGGTTTTCAGGACGCTAAAATAGCCAGCGTTAAAGTGGGTGGCGTCGCGAATAAAATAGGGACGATGAATGTTGCTGTATAAGCAATAAAAATAGCTATGCTATAGTCGATTTTATTGAACAGCGTTATTTATTAAAAGACTTATTTACAAGGAGTTGTACATGTCACTAGAATCTGCAATTACATTTTTTATCGCGATATTTATTTTTGGTATCACCCCTGGACCGGGGGTTTTTGCGATCTTGGCACGTGCTATGGTTGATGGACCCAAGAAATGTGTCATGCTGGCAATGGGGATGATTGGCAGTGATGTAATTTACCTGATATTAGCCTGTTTGGGTCTTGCGACCATTGCCGATAACTGGTCTGAAGTATTCACTGCTATTCGTTATTTAGGTGCCAGTTATCTGATTTATCTTGGTTATAAAATGCTAAAAGCTTTACCTCAGATTAAAAGTGATATTCAAGCCGAAACCGAAGCACAGAAAGAAGATGCCATGTTAGCGAGTTTTACTCAAGGCTTTTTGATTTCAGCCTCGAACCCGAAAGTGATCCTGTTTTATATTTCATTTTTACCGACCTTTATCGACCTGACCGTGCTAACCGCGCAAGATATTGCGTTAGTGTCGGTGCTGTCATCGATAGCCTTGATGTCTGGGTTAATGTTGATCGCTGTTGGTGCCAGTCGAATGGCGGGTATGCTAAAAACACCGGTGGCACATCAGCGATTAAACCGAGGTGCTGGTAGCATAATGATCGCAGCAGGGGCGTATTTGGCGATAAGTAAATAAGCTAAACTAGCGCACCAATCTGGTGCGCTAGTTTGTGGTAAGCACTACTATCTTGCTTTCAAGCCCATCTAGTACCGTACTCAGACCTTCCTACTACCCTAATTTCCAGTACTTTCCATGCACTTTCCCATGATCTCTGCTTACTTCCCTGCAAGTTGTAGACTTGGCTGAGTTTTTGCTTTAACTATAGTATTGAATATGCGTAAACAAGGATGAACATATGCAGAAGCTAAAACAACTACCCAAGTGGGTTAAAACAACATGTCCTTATTGCGGTACCGGTTGCGGTGTCGAAGCGCAAGTAAATCAAGACAATTCAGTGACTATTCGTGGGGATGAATCACATCCAACCAACTTAGGTAACCTTTGCTCTAAAGGATTAATGCTAGCCGATACCCTCGTCCCTGAAGGACGTCTTACCGAATGTTATATTCGCGGTCAAGTGCAGAGCATGGAAACCACATTAAGTTATGTCGCCTCTTCATTTAACAAGGTGATCGCCGAGCATGGCCCTGACGCAGTGGCATTCTATGTATCTGGTCAGTTACTCACCGAAGACTACTACGTTGCCAACAAATTGATGAAAGGCTTTATTGGCAGCAGCAATATCGATTCTAATTCACGCCTGTGTATGTCTTCTGCTGTTGTTGCGCATAAACGAGCCTTTGGTGAAGATGCAGTCCCTGCTTGTTATGCCGATATCGAAGCCGCGGAACATATTTGTTTAGTAGGTTCGAATTTGGCTTGGTGTCATCCTATTTTATTCCGCCGTATTCAACAGGCGAAAATAGCTAATCCCAATTTAAAAATAACCGTGATTGATCCCCGCCGAACTGACACTTGTGATATTACTGACTTACATTTAGCCATTCGACCAGGTACGGATGTGGCGTTGTATAATGGTTTGTTGGAATTTCTTGATCAGGAAAATGCCTGTGATCTGGCTTATATCGCTGCGCATACCGAAGGGTTTGAAGCAGCACTAAAATCTGCTTATCAATCGACGCCAAGTTGGGTTGAACTGGCGGAATTTTGTAATCTCGAACTTGATACTATGTTAGCCTTTTTCCGTCGGTTTACCGATATAGACAAAACCTTAACGTTATTTAGCCAAGGCGTTAATCAGTCGAGCAGTGGTACCAACAAAGTAAATGCCATTATTAACTGTCACTTAGCGACGGGGCGTGTCGGTAAACCTGGCGCGAGTCCTTTTTCCGTGACTGGTCAGCCGAATGCGATGGGTGGCCGTGAAGTCGGTGGCCTTGCGACTATGCTCGCTGCGCACATGGACTTTACCCCAGAGAGTCATGCGTTGGTCAGTGAGTTTTGGCAGACCGATAAATTAGCCACGCATAACGGTGCCAAAGCTATCGACATGTTTGATCTAGTGCATCAAGGCAAGATCAAAGCCATTTGGATCATGGGCACCAACCCGGTGGTGAGCTTGCCAGATTCGGACAAAATTCAGCAGGCATTATTAAATTGCCCGCTGGTGGTTGTCTCTGATTGTATTGCCAAATCAGATACCATCGCCTGTGCCGATGTATTGTTACCCGCGCAAGGTTGGGGTGAAAAGACCGGTACGGTCACCAACTCTGAGCGCTGTATATCACGTCAACGTGGCTTCTTACCGAGTGTGGGGGAGGCGAAAGCGGATTGGTGGTTGATAGCCGAAGTGGCTAAACGCATGGGCTTTGGTAAAGCATTTAGTTTTGATAGCGAAGCCGATGTATTTGCTGAATATGCGCGGATGACCGGCTTTAAACAAGATAGTTTACCTCGCGGTCTCGATATCGCGGTATTGGCTGAGCAAGATTACCAACTGCATCAACCGATGCAGTGGCCGATCCACGGTGACAAGTCACAAGCGCGATTATTCACTGACGGTCAGTTTTCAACACCGTCAGGTAAAGCTAACTTCATTCCGCTTTACCACAAATCCGCGGCCAGCGAAGTCTGCCAAGATTATCCGATGATCTTAAATACCGGTCGTAACCGCGACCAATGGCACAGCATGAGTCGTACCGGCTTAGCAACCAAGCTTAACGGCCATATGCCCGAGCCTTTGCTGTCGATTAACCCACAAGATCTAAGTGAACGTGGCATAGTTGATGGCAGTTTAGTCGCGGTGGAAAGCGTACAAGGTCAATTATTGGTACGTGCACATGCGACTGTGAGTCAAAATCCGGGTGAATTATTTTTACCTATTCATTGGAGTCGCCAAAATGCCAGTGCCGGGGCAATTTCGAGCTTAGTGGCAGCGCATACCGATCCGTTATCTGGGCAACCAGAAAACAAATATACCCCGGTTAAGGTCAGTGTTTGGTCACATTCGTCCCGTGCCGCGTTATGGAGTCAACGTCGTCTGCAAGTCGCTAAAATATTACCTATGGTGGATTACTGGGTTGAGCGTCGCTTAGAGCAAGGTTTTTTCTATTACCTTGCCTGTGTTGCGGAGCCAGCGACGTTCTTTCAGCAATTAAAATTAGCTTTGCATAATAGTTATATGACCAAGCAAGTCGATTATGAAAATGCGGCGGAACAGAAGTACCGTTTTGCCATGAGTTTCCAAGGTGATAGCAAAGACAGTTTGGATATCAGCTTAATGGTCACCCCTGCTAATGATGTGGATGATGATTCTTGGTTGGCTAGCTTAACCATGCTAACGCCTGAGGTAGGTTTACGTGCAACGCTAAAAGGGGAAGCGGAAACACCGCCAAGCCGCATGATCTGTGCGTGTCATCAAGTCACTGAGTACGACATTATTCAAGCCGTCGAAGCGGGCGCCGATACTGTTGCCGCGGTTGGTGGTTGCAGTAAAGCGGGGACGGGCTGTGGCTCGTGTATACCAGAGATTAAACGGGTAATGGCAAGTTGTGATATTGCTATTACCCTCGTGAGTTAATCTTGATTAATTGCTAATCAGTCAGATTGAGGATCATTAAACAATAGTCAAACTATTGTTTAATGATCGGCCGGCAGTACATAAAAGTAAATTGTCACAAAGTGGCAAGTGCTGCCGAGTAATACGAAGATGTGCCAAATAGCGTGGTTATACGGAATACGTTTGTTGGCATAGAAGATCGCGCCAATTGAATAAGCAAGTCCGCCTGCAATTAACCAATACAGTGCGCTGGTGGCCAATTTACCTAATAACTCATCGCCAGCAAAGACAATTAACCAACCCATAATAAGATAGAAAAACAGCGATACTTTTTTAAAACGTTCAGCCCAATACACTTTAGCGATAATCCCAAATAGCGCCATAGACCAGACCACAGCAAAGATACTCCAGCCGAGTACACCACGCAGTTCAATGAGTAATAATGGCGTGTAAGTACCTGCAATTAATAAGAAAATAGCACAATGATCGAGGGTCTTTAATTTCGCTTTAGTCGCTGGATTCGACGCATAGTGATAAGCACTAGATGCAAAGAATAATAAAAACATCGAGATGCCATAAATGCTAAAACTGGTAATACGCCAAGGATCAGCTTGTTGTATCGATGGCACTAATAGCGCGATAAGTGCAGCGATACTCAGTAAGGCCCCGATGACATGAGACCAAGTATTCGCGGCTTCCTCTTTTACACTGTAAGGCGCTGCGATTGTGTTAGTTGCAGCTATTATCGGTGTCGCACTGTGTGGCATACATGATCCTCTGTTAAGTTATCCTACCAGTTAAGCGTACAAGTGTACGCTTAAAATAATTTGATTTAAAGGCAATAAATGAATTGTATTTTTTTTAGTATTAGAAAATGGTTAAATTAATAAAACTGAGTACTATTATCAATAATATATAGTTAGCGTGTTATTTTATATTTTAGTTTTTTTATTGATACTATTGTAGATAGTTGCAGAGAGTGTATAGGGAATGATGACAAAATTTAAAGGAATACTTAAAAAAGTGATGCGGGGATTATTGATGACAGGCGTTGTTGCTGTTATCAGTCACTTTTATTGGTCAAGACCACTGCAAAACTACCCTGTACTTGATATTCAGATCCAAACATCACTGCAAGATAGGGTAAAGGAAAGTTCTGCGCTGGCGCGGTTTAGTGGTCAAACGTGGACGACCAATGATAGCGGCGACGGTGCTAACTTATATCAAATAAATGCACAAACGGGCCAGGTTATTAAGCAGGTGCACATTAATGATGTCATCAGTCAGGACTGGGAATCGTTGGCACAATCTACAAGTAACCTTTTCATCATGGATTGCGGCAATAATCATGGCACGCGTGATAGCCGCACTATTATTAATGTTGATATTGATACGTTGATACAAGCTAATGATGGCGAGACTATTTCAGCAGTGAGTACCGTGCGTTTTACAATGGCTGATAAGCCTGAAGCAGAATTAACCCGCTATATGCATGATTATGATTGTGAGGCGGCAACAGTGGTTGAGCAGCAATTATGGGTATTAAGTAAAAACTGGGCTGATTTACAAAGTCGCCTGTATCGGATGGATTTAGTCGATATTAGCAATAGCGCAGTGAATGACAGCGTCATTCAAGTCATTCCCTCGCAAACATTGAATGTGGATGGCTTGATCACGGCGGCAGATTATAATGCTGACACGAGGCAATTGGTACTGCTTGGCTATGATAGTAGCTTAATTTACAAACATCCTTTCATTTGGATTATTCCTATTAATAACAAAATCTTGAATTGGGATTTGGCAACGCGCTTTAACCTTGCTCCTTACGGACAATGGGAAAGTATTCTCTGGCAAGGTGATAACCAGTTATTACTCACCGCTGAAGCCGGTTGGGGTAGTGCTGCACGCGTCGGTATTGTGGCATTAAGTTCGTTAACACGATTAGATTAATATCGCGTAAAGGAGTATTCTACTAGCGAAAATTACCGATTTGAGTACGATATATTAGCGGACATGCCACCACCATAGGGGTATAATCCTGCTCATTAAATAGTGCTCAGTGATTACAAAATTAGCTAGGCGCAGTTATGCAAGATGATTTAAAAGACTTTTCACCAGAGCAAACACATCAATATCAAGACTTGATTACTGTTTTTAACCAAACGTTTGCAAGCGAATTTAATACGCAGTTAGCTAAAGGTGATGATGAACCGATTTACATGCCGGCTAACACTGATTTTGAACAATACGTAAGTTGTGCTAATCACCGTATTATTTTTGCTCATGGTTTTTTTGCGAGTGGCATGCATGAAATATCACATTGGTTAGTCGCGGGATTAGCCCGTCATCAATTGGTCGATTTTGGTTACTGGTATATAGCTGATGGCCGTAATGCACAGCAGCAAGCTGAATTTGAAAAAGTAGAAATAGTACCGCAAGCGATTGAATGGATAATTTGTGTTGCCGCTGGATTTTCATTCCGCGTTAGTGCGGATAATTTGGCTGATATTGTTATTGACCGATTGGCTTTTCAACACAAGATCCACAAGCAAGTACAACATTATTTAGAAAATGGCTTATCAATACGCACACAAGCCTTAGTTAATGCGTTACAAGCGTATTACAACACCAAACCGCTGACATTAGCAGATTTTGATTATCGAGGTATGTATGAATGTGAAGCCGTTTAAACTGGGTATTATTGTTAATCCAGTTGCTGGTGTGGGTGGCACAGTGGCCTTGAAAGGCAGTGATAATGTTGTTCAGCAGGCGCTTAGTTTAGGTGCTATTCCGCAAGCCAACAATCGTATGTTACAAGCATTGGGTCAGTTTTCAGATCTGGCGTCACGTTTTACCGTGATCACTGCAGGTGGCGAAATGGGTGAACGTTGCAGTTTAGAACTGGGCTTTAATGTGGCAGTGGTTTATCGATCTGCCAATGAGACAACAACCGAGCAAGATACGTATGCTGCGGTTGCTGCATTATTAGCACAAGATATTGACTTGTTATTGTTTGCTGGTGGAGATGGTACCGCACGTAATATTTGCGCCACGATTAATGATACGGTACCAGTATTAGGTGTGCCAGCAGGCTGTAAGATCCATTCGGGTGTGTATGGTGTGACACCAAAAGCCGCCGGTTGTGTGGTACGTCGATTGATTTTAGGCGAACTGGTTACTTTGGCTGATGCCGATGTGATGGATATTGATGAAGTTGCATTTCGCCAAGGTAGGGTCAAAGCCAAACGCTATGGCGAGATGATGGTGCCGTCTGATTTACGTTATGTACAAAGCGTAAAAATGGGCGGTATTGAGTCAGACGAATTAGTATTAACAGACATAGCTGCCGATGTGATAGCAGATATGGAAGATGAATATTACATTATGGGGTCTGGGTCAACGGTGGCATTCACCATGGCTGAACTGGGACTGGATAATACCTTATTAGGTGTTGATGTTGTGCATCAGCATACATTGATTGCTTCGGACCAAACAGCAGCGCAGTTAATCGCGTTAACGCAAGATAAACCCTGTAAATTAGTGATCACTTTAATTGGTGGTCAGGGGCATATTTTTGGTCGAGGTAATCAACAACTGTCGCCACAGTTAATTAAACAAATCGGCAAAGAAAATATTATAGTGCTGGCAACCAAAACTAAGCTGTCGGCATTAGCAGGACGTCCCTTAATCGTAGACACGGGGGATGTTGAATTAGACCAAGCATTATCAGGTTTTATTCGTGTAACCACAGGTTATCGTGATTACATCATGTATCGTGTCGCCAACCCAGAGTATGAGGATTAATCATTGTCTAAAGCTACTTATCAAAGCAAGCTAATGGAAAAGCTTGATGGATTTGTAGAACAAGGAACGTCGGATCAATTATTTGCGGCTGAGTATTTACACAGTCATGTTATTTTTGCTACAGCGAAGTGCGAAAATATCGGTAAAATTTATCCCCACGACATTAAATTCCAGGTTGTGCACAGTTTGCGAGATGCACTTGTTGCTAATGAGTTAACGCCTCGAAAACAAGAGTTGGTACTTAGTATGTGGGATGCTATCAACAATCATTGATATTCGATTAAATGATTATGATTAATCAGGCCCCCTTAACGCGTGTTATCAAAAATTAAAGCGGCTATCATTTTAAACCAGTAATCTGATTACTGGTTTTTTTATATCTGCTGCTAAATAGATCTCATGCCTTAGTATGATCTAGGTCTGATAAATATAAAGTATTTTATATTAGGTTGAATTTAATTTTATGCACAATATAATAAAAATATGTTTAATAAACAATAAGTTATGAAATATTATAACTATAATAACGCAATGCCCTAAATCGAAGTTGCCATTTTTAATCCGGTATTCATACACTAATGGTATCTATTTACCTTTCATTAACGCTTTTATCAGTAACATATCCAGTCTAATAATCTGTTATTTACGCTTATTAATAATCAATAAATCTTTTCCGTATCATCTGGTTGTACCTGTTGTTTTTTTACGTTATAACTTTTCTTGCGCTCAAATAGGACAAGTTGTCACCAACGGGCGTATTTTTCGATAACTCAAAAATAAAGGATTAGATATGTTAAAGAAAATTCGGACTTTACTCTCTGTCTTAGTTGGAACCTTGTGTTTCATTGTGACCCCTGTACATGCTGATACCTCGGGGAAAACCAAATATCCGGTGGTATTAGTCCATGGCTTAGCGGGTTTTGATAGTGTGTTAGCAGATTATTTTTATGGTGTCAAAGGGGCGTTAGCGGATGTTGGCGCGACAGACGTATATACACCGCAAGTCAGTGGCTATGATACCAGCGAAGTACGAGGCGAACAGTTACTCAGTTATTTAGAACAACTCAGTGCGATTACCGGTGCGGAAAAATTTAACTTAATTGGTCATTCGCAAGGTGGGATTGATTCACGTTATGTTGCCTCTGTTCGACCTAGTCTGGTGGCTTCGGTTACCTCTGTGGGCTCACCACATCGTGGTTCCGGCACTGCTGATTTAATTAAGGACTCGCCATTAGAAGGTCCTGCGATGGCCATTGGTAACGCGGTCGCAAGTTTGTTATCTATTGCAACCGGTAATAATGATCAGCAAGCCAATGCGATGGGCTCACTCGAAGCCTTGAATTCTAAAGACGCGGCTATTTTTAATGCGAAATATCCTGAAGGGTTAAGACAAGGTGAGTGTAAAGTCACGCCAAGTTATAACGCGGGTTCGTGGTGGTGGCCAAACTGGGTTTATGATTACTCAGTGAATGACGGCGATCATAACGTGAACGGTGTGGCTTATTATTCATGGGGTGGGACATATAATCCGATATTCAATTCTAATGTACTCGATCTTGCCGATGGTTTACTGGCCGTTACTTATCTTACGATTGATGAAGCCAATGATGGTGTTGTGGGTCGTTGCTCGTCACACTTAGGTAAAGTGATCCGTGATGATTACACTATGAACCATGCGGATGAAATCAATGGCATGTTTGGCTTACGTGGTTTAGGTAGCACCAGTCCATTACCTTTATATGTGGCACATGCAAAGCGTTTAACGAGCGCTGGACTGTAACTGGTTATTTTAAATGTGTGGTTAAGCACTGTGAACAAAGGACAGTGCTTAACTATTTACCGTGCTTAATTATTTACAGTACTTAATTATTTACAGTACTTAGTATAAGCAGAAGTTAGTGATAGGGAGCCTGGTGATGCCACCGAAACCAAAATCATTTATTGTGGTTACTGCGTTATCAGCGGTTATTGCCGCTGCCGGTGGTGTGCAATTTTTGTCGCAGGATGATGCGCAATCCATTGCAGCCACACAAGCGCCGACAATAGAAGACTCAATAATCGAATCGAAAATAATCGCACTGCAACAGGTTAGCTACCCATTAGCACCTGAAGCGATAGCTGCCTTGGTTAATCAGGGTGATGACGTGGTTACTGCAAATACACAGCAACAACAAGCAGTGCCGTTGTTATTACCAAGTTCATTATTAGGCTCCACATTACCACTAACACTGGATGTTAATGCGGATGGTGAGCTGGTGATTAATAAAAAAATTCAGCATTTATTCGATTTTTATCTCTCAGCAATGGGTGAAGAAAGTTTAGATATGATTGTCGCTCGCATTAAACATCGCCTAAAATTACAACTTGTTGATCCTGCGCTTAGAAAGGGTCTCTCGATATTAACGGGTTATTTGCAGTATCTTAATGCGGTCACTGTGATCAAACAGCAATTTGAGCAGGGTATTGATCCTGATGATGTCGGTGAATATGCGTTAGAAAATGTCATTCAAGTACGCGAGATGGTGTTAGATGCGCGCGCAACTTATTTAGACCTTGATGTCATCGTCGCTTTTTTTGGTCAATCAGATGAATACGAAACCTACATGTTGAGTGTGGCAAGTATTAATAAAAACAGTGAATTAAGTACAGTAGAGAAACAATTAGCGAAAGCCGAGTTAGATACCACCGCACCCGCTTGGTTATTGACGCAACAGCATAACGCTAATCAATTAAATCAATACCGTGAGCAGTATCAGACCTTGCAAGTACAAGGGGCAAGTCAGACTGAACTGCAAGATTTCACCCAACAATCATTTTTACCCGAAGTGGTCGATCGTTTAGCAATATTGGATGAAAAGCGTCAGCAGTGGCAAATAAAACTCGATGAATACAGAGTGCAACTTGCTGTTATTACTACTCGCAGTGCTTATTATAATAGCGAAGCCAATAGTGACGACAGTGAACAACAGCGAGAGATAGCGCAATTGCGGGAGGTATATTTTACCTCCCAAGAAATCAAACGTGTCAGGGTATTAGATAGTATCGTCAGTACTAGCACCACTGCGTTGTAGTATCACCATAGAACGGCCAGCTAATTGATAGTGATCGTTTACATTTAATGGTGCAAGCTGCATCGAACTGGTATCACAAATACGGTGCCAAGTTGGCGGTACATCAGGCAGTTTAAAATCGATAGGGGTATCGACTTGGTTAAATATCAACAATAATTCATCGCCATCAGTACCAAGCCCGAGATGCAGGCCTAAACTGATTTGATGTTCCCAGTCATGCTGCTGCATCATGTCGCCATTACTGCAATACCAACTAATACGATGATCATTACGACCATCACCAGTAAAGGCATCAATGAATGGCAACATATATTGTTTACGTGCTGCGATCATCTTGCTTAACCAGTCTTTAAACTCTTTTTTTACGTCGTCCATTTGCCAGTTTAACCAGCTTATCTCGTTATCCTGACAGTAGGCATTGTTGTTACCACCTTGGGTATGAGATACAGTATCTGCAGCCAATATATGGGGAATACCAAAACTAAACAGTAATGTGGTGATCAAATTACGTTTTTGTTTTTCCCGAAAGGCAATCACGGCTACATCATCTGTGTCACCTTCAATGCCACAGTTGTACGAGCGATTATCACCATGACCATCACGATTATTTTCGCCGTTGGCAGTATTATGCTTATCGTTGTAAGACACTAAATCTTGCAGGGTAAACCCATCATGATAGGCGATATAATTGACGGGTAGTTTGTGTGGCCAGCGGCCACCACTAAAGAAGTGGCGAGAGCCCATGATGCGGGTGGCAAAATCTTTTAAGTAACCGTGATCACCACGCCAAAAGCTGCGCACCGTATCGCGGAATTTATCATTACATTCGTTCCAGCCATCGGGGAAATACCCCAACTGATAACCATCAGGGCCAATATCCCAAGGTTCGGCAATAAGTTTGGTCGGTTTTAAAATAGGGTCTTGCGCAACAGCGTGGAAAAAGGGTGCTTGTTGGTTAAAGCGATCACCATTACGCCCCAGTGTTGCGGCCAAATCAAAACGGAAACCGTCAATATGATATTCTGTTACCCAATAACGTAGACTATCCATGACTAGATTAAGGCTGGCTTGATGGGTTAAGTCTAGGCTATTGCCGCAACCAGTATAGTTACGTAGACCGTTTTCATCACGTAAGTAATAGCGGTGATCGAGTGCTTTTAAATTGAATATTGGCCCATCTTGGCCACCTTCTGCAGTATGGTTAAATACCACATCTAAGATCACTTCGATGCCATTTCTATGCAGTTCTCTGATCGCAGTTTTTAATTCGATTACGGCATCTACTGTGGCATAACGTGGGTCAGGCGCCATGAACGCAAGGGTACTATAACCCCAATAATTCACCCCTTGTTGCTTTAATAAGTGCGGTTCGTGCATACACACAGCAATCGGTAGCAGTTGTATACTGGTGATGCCTTGTTGTTTTAATAAGGTAATATTTACTGGATCTGATAATGCTAGGTAGCTACCCGGCTGAGCAGTGGTGATTGCGGGATTTAATTGGCTAAAACCTTTGGTATGCATTTCGAATATGATCGTTTTCGCCAGGGGGACGTCAGGTTGAGGCACGCCTTGCCAATCAAATGCATTATCGGTGACAACTGCTTTAGTAAAATGCCAGCTTTTATCGGCACTGTAAGGTGGTTCATAATAAGGGGCTTTGCTGACGGCTTTGGCATACGGGTCGAGTAACAACCAATCTTGACCATCGATATTGCTTGAGAAGCCATATTCTTGCCCAGTATTAATGTCGCTAATGAAAATATGATGAATATCAGCATATTTGTTTTCGATAGTGAAGCTGCGTTGGTTTTTGCCATTAAACAATATTAGCTGCAAGCTGCTGCAGTCTGGTGCGTATATCGCAAAGTTACAGCCTTGTGGTTTTAGGCTGTTGGCCGATTGCAAGTTGGCACCAAGGGGATAAGGTTTCGACATAAATCACTCAGTTTGTTAGCTAGGTCACATTTATTGATTAGCTTCATCTTATGTAATTCAGGTGGTAAAAGGAGCTTTTACACGAATAAACATGATCTAGTTAACATTTTATTTCATATGGGCATTAAAAAATGATGTAAACATGGTTTGTTAGCAGGTTTGAGCAGTCTAAGCCATGCTGAGGCGGTGGCAACTGCGGCTTTACTTCCTCAGTGATTTAATTAGATAATTAATACATTATTATATTGCTAGCGTGATCGAGACGAAATGAAAATAACGGAAGACGAAAGAGATGCGGTTTACAAAACCATATTTTCTCGACGAGATGTACGTGGACAGTTTAAACCTGACCTGATCCCAGACGATGTACTGAAACGGATATTAACAGCGGCTCACCATGCGCCGAGTGTTGGTTTTATGCAGCCCTGGGATTTTATTGTGGTTAAGAATAAAGCCACGAAAGAAAAAATAAAAATCGGGTTTGAGTCTGCTCATGCTGAATCTGCCGCGATGTTTACTGATGAAAAAGCGGAGCAATACCGGAAGTTGAAGTTAGAAGGTATTTTAGACGCGCCCTTGGGGATCTGTGTTACTTGTGATCGTAACCGTAATGGTCCTACCGTGATTGGCCGAACAATTAATAGCGAAATGGATTTGTATAGTACGGTATGTGCTGTGCAGAATTTGTGGTTAGCGGCTCGAGCGGAAAATTTGGGTGTTGGTTGGGTCAGTATTATTCATGATTCGGTGTTGAAAGATGCACTCGGTATTCCTGAAGAGATTAATATTATTGCTTATTTGTGTGTTGGTTATGTCTCACACTTTAATGATAAACCAGAACTCGAAAAGCTAGGTTGGTTACCACGTCGTGATATTGATGCTGCTATTCATGAAGAAAAATGGTCACCAAAATAAGTTACTGAGGATAAAGCCGCATAGTTTGGTGAATTGAGCACGTGATCTGATAAAGACTAGGGTGGTGGCCACCTTAGTCTTTATCTCGGACAAGGCGCTATGTCGATATTGTATTAGCCTTGTTTATGCTTTTTCATTAATTCATCTTTAGAAATGAAACCATCACCATTCGTATCTAGTTTATCAAAGTGTTGATTCATTTCTTGTTTAGATATTTGACCATTATTGTCAGTGTCCATCTTTGCAAACATCTTACCTTTATGATGTCGACCTTTGTTTGGCAGCTCCGCTTTGGTAATGAAACCGTCGTTGTCGGTATCAAATCTATCAAAGTGTGCAGCTAAACGACCGGTTGCTTCATCTTTAGCAATTTTGCCATCTTGATTGGTGTCTATTTGTTCAAAAGACACATGATTACGTTGTTTGTGGTCACTATCTGCATAAGCAAACGTAGTGGTTGTCATCGCTGTTAATAAGGCGGCGGTAATAAAGAATGTCTTTTTCATCATGCTCTCACTTTGTTGTGTGTTGTTAGCCTAACAAGATTAACTCACCGTGAGTTAACCTGTTGATGGAGTAACTATAAGCAACAAATGCGCAGGAATTATGGAGAAAATGTGGAGATTAAGCATAATTTAACAAAGAGACATAATTATAGGGTGAATCTATAACCAACCCCGTAAATGGATTTTATGTATTCATTATCAGGCGCTGCATCTTGTAATTTTTTACGTAAATTTTTGATGTGACTATCAATGGTGCGGTCGGTAACTAAACGATGGTCAGCATAAATCTCTTGCATCAGCTGGTCTCGGTTAAATACTTGACCGGGATGCTGATTAAAAAAGCTTAACAGACGAAATTCGGCGGGTGTTAAGGTGAGTTCGTTACTGTCAAATGTGGCCTTCATTTGTTTATCATTAATCATTAGCCCATGTTGTGGTGATGATGCCGCCACCTTGACTGTTCGGCGTAATACATTTTTGATACGAGCGACGACTTCTCGTGGGCTGTATGGCTTGCAGATATAATCATCAGCACCCAGCTCAAGCCCTAATAAGCGGTCAATTTCATCGACACGGGCGGTAGCCATAACAACGGGTACTTGGCTAAAGGTACGTAATTCACGATAGATATCGAGGCCATCACGATTAGGCAGCATTAAATCGAGAATAAGCAGGTCAGGATGGTGTTGCTTCACCCAGTCAATCACCTCAAGGCCATTATCAATGATGTGGGTTTGAAACCCTGCTTGAGCAAGGTATTCACATAAAACGATGGCCAGTGACGGCTCATCTTCAACCACGAGTATTGTTTTTGCTGACTGTGTCATGGATTAATCGTCCTTAATTGGAAGTGATATAGCAATTTTTAAGCCGCCCAGTTCAGAATGCTGAGCACTGATTTTACCATTATGCATTTTGACGATGTTTTCACAAATAGATAAACCCAAACCAGAACCACCATTAGCACGACTGCGGGATTTGTCTACGCGGTATAAGCGATCAAACAGTTTAGGTAATGCATCTTCAGGCACCGCGGGTGCACTATCTTCAATGGTTAATAATATATGGTCATTAGTTTGTTGTAAGTTAATGTGTATTTGCCCATTTTCATCTGTGTAACGATAGCTGTTTTCGAATAGGTTGCCGATAAGTTGGGCCAATGATTTAGCATCTGCTTTTAAGAGTGTCGGTTGACTGTGGTCGTATAAACGTTGAATGGCAATATGCTTATCCGTCAAACGTACTTCGTTTTGATTGGCAATATTATTGATGATATTAGTGATATCGACAGTATGTGATGTGTCGATAAGAATACCACTATCTGATTGAGATAATGAATATAAGTCATCAACTAAGCGGGTGAGAGTAATGACTTGATCGTGTAATGATCTAATATATTTTGGCTCCGGTTGTCGGATACCGTCTTCAATGGCTTCAATTTCACTGAGCAAGACCGCAATCGGGGTACGAAGTTCATGAGAAATATCGGCGAGCCATTGCTCTCGTGATAATTTCTGAGTCTTTAAGGTGGAGGTTAATAAATTAAATGCGAGGGATAGTTCGGCGAGTTCATCGTTACCGCGCACATCAATGTGATAATTAAAATTACCATTAGACAGTGATTTTGCTGCTGAGTGTAAGCTTTTTAAAGGTTTTAAAAGGTGACGAACTAATAACGCAGCAACAATAAATGAAAACAGGGCTGCCCAAGCTGCAATCCAATAAAAATTGTCCAACTGTTGGCGCAGGAAGCGTTCGGCTAAATGACCTTTAATGTTTTCTCTTTGGATAATGGATAACCAGCCAATTGTTTGTTCATTTTTGGTGATCGCAACCTTGGTAATTTGTATGTTGGCATGTAAACGACGTAAATTCTTACGCTTGCCAATAATGGATTTTTCATCTTTATCTAATAAATTAAGCCGTGCTTCGAGTCGGTTGTAATCAGGTCGGCTTTTTCTGGATGTCGGGCCTGAGTGATCCTTGGGTCTTCGGGGATATTCACCAATATTTCGTAAGAGTCTGTCCCATAATTCTGGTTGCTGTTGTAGCTGTCGCCACCCCTGGTCGGATGAATAATATGCGCTGATATCTTCAGCCATCGACTCGATTTTTTCGACTTCACTTTGATTAAGATAGCTTTGAAAGCCATTTTTAAAGCTATTGTTGATCAGTAATGCCATGCCGACCATCATCAGCATGCTAATGAGCATCAACGAGATAAACAATTTATGGAAAATGGTTAAACGCATTTAAGTGACCTTTGAATGAGTGAATCCAGATTATTATACCCAAGCTACTTCAAAATGCACAATCAGCAAATCGAAAGGAGCGAATATTCAAGGCATGAAGTCGAGGATTTAGTTATTCTAAATCAAGACTTCGTAACGTCGGAGATTCATTCATTCGGTTTGCCCTACGGGAGGCTAGCTGGAATAGCATCTTGAAGTAACTTGGGTATATATGTGCTTGTGGCTTATTGTGGAAAGGAAAAATCCATACAAAGATGGACTTTTCACTCATTAAGGTTCAGCTAATTAAGGCTAAGGGTGATGGTATTGCTGGAGATGATGATTTCATGGTAACTGGTCGTTGCATGCTGTAATGACACCACTTCAGCTAATAGCCTTTGTTGTTGGTTTAAAATATAAATGGGGCCTGAATAACTACAAGTATCAGAATTTATTTGTATGACCTGGCTATCGGGATTTGGAGCAAACACCGGGCCTAAAAATTTACCGTATTGTTTATAAATATTTATATTACAAGGTTGAGCACTATTTGAATCTATCTGTAATTGCATAGTGGTTGATGCTTGATAGTTCAAGGTACTTGATGCAGTGATATTTTGTAAGCTGTTGTTGTTGCTTGCTGTCGGAATAAAGCTGTCTTCATCCTGGGTCAGTTCTTGCCTCGCACCGTCCACTGTAGTCGTTGCCTGATTGCCTGATGGAGTGGTCGCGTTACCTGATGGTGAATCGCTGCCGCCACATGCCGAAATAGATATACAAATAACCGTGCAGATGAATGTTTTTTGTTTAAATGTCATGGCGATACCTACTGATACGTTTTATTTGTAATAGGATGATTAAACCAATTGGTATTTTGCTGTCCATCACTGAGAATGAAGCTAATAAACTCTGGATAAGCAATGGAGATATCCGTACCTTCATACGCAGGAGTCCACTGACTGCCGACTTCTATCGCCCAAGGTAAATTACGCTTATCTCTGTAAGTTCGTGATGGTGGTAGTGAGCGATCATCATGCTGGCCAAAATAGCTGGTACTACCAAGATCGGTAACGGGCATATCAGCTAAATGAACTTCAAAAGCGCGACCAGGCATGGTGCTGCCGTAGAAATCATTACGACTGCGGTTTTCACTACCAAAGATGAAAGGATCTAATGGCATAGCGGGCATCGCTGAAAAATTGATAGGTGTGATGAATGGGATGGTAATATCAAATGTGAACAGATCGTTATTTGCACAACCAAGCTCAGTGCGATAAAAACTTAACCCACAATTACTTTTTAGAAAAGTATGTTTGAGGTTTTCTGTAATCACTAAGACAGCATTGCTTTGACCTTGTTCTAATGGTGCTTCATCTTGCAATACCAGGCCATTATGACGGAGTTTAATAAGACCTTCATTTATTTGTGAACGTGCGATTCCAGGTAATTTTATCGCAAAGCCATTGGAATAATCAGCCCCGTAGGCGGCGAGTTGCCCTGACACATCTATTCTAGCCACTTTACTGTTTTGAATGACGAGTGTGACGCGATAGTACATCAATACATCATTAAAATCATAATCCCCGATTTCTGGCCACATATCTTCGTATGCGATGGTAACAAAATCATATTTACTCGGATAATACAAATAGGTGGTATTGGCTGTTGTGATGTTGATTTGGTAATCTTCGACTTCACCATAAACATAACCGCCATTATTACTTATATCAGCGATACTGCCGAGGCGAAAGCGTGACCAGCTTGCGCCAGGAGTTGCGCCATCCGGTACTCGAAACAGCACATCATGACTACCAGGTAATAGTTGTAAACCACTGATGGCTCGTTCGTTGGCATCATTGAAGTCACCATCACGATTCCAGTCAAACCACGCATTGAGGTAACTCGTTGCTTCACCACCAACGACGACATTGACTTGAGCATCTAAGCCTGGGATCAGACTGGTTTTAAATATGATACCGTCTTCATCATTAATACTGACACTGTCATCTGAACTTGGATAAATTCTCGCATCGGATTCGGCATCAATACTTGAGCCTAAAAAGTAGTTGTGATAGCTAATCAAATGGCGGGCACCATTATTTGCCAGTGTGGTGCCGTAAGAGTCTGGCGCATCCCCATAATCGGTATTAGAAGAGATCACCGGAGCACTGGCACAGCGAGCTCCGTCATTACTGTTGGTCGGAGCTGCTTGGGCAAAATACACGGTCGCACCCGAAATATTATTCGGATCAGTAATATCGGTACGATAAACATTACCGTCATTGTTGCGGACAAAATAAAGGTTACCTAAAATATCGAAATAAGCGGCACCAAACGCACTGCCGGGAGCGGTGAATCCGGTATTAGCGACGACAATTGCAGACCCATCTGTTGGGTTTATTTGATATAGATCGCCGGTCAAACTTTCAACCGCATATAAGTTGCCGTCGATAGGATGAAAGGCAAAGTCGGCAATGCCCATGCTTTGATTCGCCCCGGTTACTTGTTTGATGGTGAGGTAGTCGGGATCGCTGGCATCCAACGACGTATAGAAAAGACCAATATTCCAGCGGTAAAAATAATAGATATTATTGGAAATATCAGCGACATAAAAATTGTTAGATGGCGGGTTTTTAAACGGTAATACGGTGGCTTTAAAATCACGGTCAAATCTGACTAAAGAAAGTAATTGCTTATTAAATCCGTAAATGTAGCGATCGGTTTCATTGAAGGCCATGGCATTAATAGAATCTGAGCCTAAGTTATCGTCAATTTGTATTGTGCTCACTGCACCTGTGGATAAATCGACTGACTTATAATGGGTCGCGTTATTGGTGTATTGAGATAAAAATGCCTCGGTAGGGCAGAGGTCAAAAGGCGCGGCGTAGAGTAAATTTGGTACCGTTACATAGAATAATAACGAGACGAATATATAACGTATGTAGGCAAATTTAATCATATTTTCATTCCTCATTCCTTGGAAATGCATTTTGACGAGTGCCTAAGTTGTAATGCATATTTTAAGCCAATTGCTATTTACCGTATAAACAATGATTTACTCGGTTTGGCCTAATCAGATTTTGCAAATTGCAAAGCATAATGAAAATCAATTTGCAGATGCGGGTATTGTCATGGTGTAGTCGTCAGCGAGGGTTAAGTTCATTTATAACATCAGTATTTATGCATTAATGCTGGAGTTTTCGGGTTAGATCACACGTGTAAGTTTGGGTCATACCTTGTCGTTTAGAAGGCTAAAATACGCTTTTGTGCCGCTAAACATGATCGAGTTAACATTATATTTTACATGCTCGTTTAACAATCCTTAAATACGCCCTAGTTAAGTGATCTGACTCATAAAAATCTCCGAGTGCTTTTTTCTCAGCCTTTTTCATCCTCCTTAAATTAACCGGGGGTGGAGGAGGTCAGTTATTTTAAAACATCTTAGTATGAATTTGTCTTCGAGGCTGTGAGCAATGAGACTACCGCCTTAAAAATGAAACCAAACTCTTTCAAGGATTTAGAATATATGAAAAATTTAAATCGTGTTGCAATTGCTGTATCTGCTGCCTTACTCGTTTGAAAAAATAAGATTGGTCGTCTAGGTAATGAAAATGACCTGTACGTAGAGTTTGGTTTCCGCCAAGAATCACCAAAAATAGAGGGTATGGAAGATCAAAAATGGGTTGTCGACGCGATGATAGCGCAAGGCAACTCAGGTAATAATGGTTGGGAAGATGGTGACTTTAACGTTGCGCAATTTAACGTGCAAGCAACGGGTCTGATTGCGAGTGATAAAGAAGCCACAATGTGGGCGGGTAAACGTGACTACCCACGTAAAGATATTCATATTACCGATTTCTACTTCTTAAATACATCTGGTGGTGCTGGTGGTGGTATTGAAAACTTAAGTGTTGGCCCTGGTAAATTATCACTGGCGTGGTTGGTAAAAAATCAGAGTCGGTAAATGGCCATATCCTTGATGCATGTTATGCGGGTATCAACCTATGGAACAATGCGACGTTAGAAGTTGCTGCGGTATATAACTTTGCTAATGAAAAAGAACATCAAACCGTTAAAGCGGATGATGGTGTGATGTTAACCGCTATTTTACAGCAGGGCTTAAGCAACGGTTTTAACCAAACTGTATTGCCATACGGTACCAGTTCGTATAGTGCTCAGATGGCTGATTTAGGCTCTGGTGCATGGTTTGACCGCTCTGGTGATAAGAATGACGCGAAGGGTTACCGTCTGATTAACTGGGGTGTAGTGAGCTTTGGCGATAACATCGAAGTTAGTCATCAATTAATGTATGCAGCATCAACGGATGCGGAATACAGTGATGGTATTAAAAATAGCAAAGTAACAGTGAATGGCGATCATAGTTTAATGAGTGTTGTTATTCGTCCTATGTATAAATGGAACCAAAACATGAAGACGATTCTGGAACTTGGTGTGTTCTCTGAATCGTATGATGGTCGTGAAGATAAAGGCGGCAGCAAAATGACTATTGCTCAAGCATGGTCAATGGGTGACAGTTTCTGGGCGCGACCTGAACTACGTGTATTTGCGTAATATTTAACGGATGACGAAGGTACAACTATGGGCTCAAGTAAAGGCGATAGCGACTATACTATAGGTATGCAAGTTGAAGCTTGGTTCTAATACCTTGTGTACAGCGTGCATAAGTAACAAGCAAGATAGTTAAAGGGGAGTCATTTTTGTTTGCAGCAAAAACCCCGAATCATAAAAATGCCTAATGGTGAAAGCTGTTAGGTATTTTTTTTGAGGCTTTGTTATTTGAAGCAATCGCAGCAGAAATTGTATCTCAAAAATTCAGAATGCTGCAAGTCCAATATTGGCGGTCTAATGGGGAAAAGTGAAAGCCTTACATAACTTAACTGAAATTTAGGGGCTCAAATAGCCAATATGACATATTGGCTATTTTTATTTAAAGGTGGAATTAACGCGTCGTTTCTTTATTATTTTATGGTCAGTTGATGTCAGATAACATTTTGATAAATAATATAATTATGGATCAATAATGTGAGCGGTAATAAAAAATCAGCGTTCGATCTGCTGACTATCTCATGTTTCAACGGCTCATACCTGCTGTATTTTTAAATTACCGACGTGGACAGTGTTTCAAATCAAAGCATTTTTCACTGTTTTGGGTAGATTGGCAAGATAACCAAAATAATGCAGAGCATAGACCTGCATATAGTTGTAAAGAGGCAGCAATGATAAATGTCACGTTCAATGGACAAATATTTTCCGTAAATGCGCATCAAACTCTACTTGAAGTGGCAACAGACTGTAATGTTGACATTCCGTCACTGTGTGGCTTGAATAAACATGGCGAGAAAGTGTCATGTGATCTTTGTGTCGTCGATATTGCCGGGCAAGGTATTCAACGCGCTTGTGAGATGACACCTGTCGAGGGTATGGCTGTCACGACAACATCTGCAACCTTGTCTGCGTTACGTCAAAAATCGTTAAACCGTATTCTCTCTGATCACTATGCAGATTGTGAAGCGCCATGTCAGACTGCGTGTCCTGCAGGTGTCGATATTCAATCTTACCTTTACCATATTTCCCAAAACGACCATGCCAAAGCCGTCGAAGTGATTAAACGTACGCTACCAATGCCGTTGTCGATTGGTCGCGTGTGTCCGGCATTTTGTGAGATCGAGTGTCGTCGTGGTTTGGTGGATGAACCTGTCGCCATTCGTCAATTGAAACGCCATTCCGCCGATATTGATTTGGAAGCGCAAGCACAATACGTGCCGCTCAAGAAACCGCTAAAAGGTAAATCCATTGCCGTTGTCGGCAGTGGCCCTGGTGGCTTGACCTGTGGTTATTACCTCACGAACGAAGGTTATGATGTCACCGTATTTGAAGCTATGCCAGATGCGGGGGGTTGGCTACGTTATGGCATCCCTGAATACAGATTACCAAAAGCCATTCTTGCTAAAGAAATCGAGATCATGTGTCGTAACGGCATGCAGGTGCTGACCAACAAGAAATTGGGTGATGACTTTACCTTAACTCAACTAACCCAAGACTATGATGCGGTGTGTTTGGCTGTTGGTGCGTCGCAAGCCGTCGATATGCAATATAGCGGCAGTGACTTTGATGGCTGTTATTTAGGGGTTGACTACCTCAAAGATTACGTGACTGACGGCCACTACACCACAGGTAAAAAAGTAGCGGTTATTGGTGGTGGTAATACCGCAATTGACTGCGCCCGCACCGCAGTGCGAGATGGCGCTGATACTACATTGATTTACCGTCGTACTCGCGCCGAGATGCCTGCGGAAGATTATGAAATTCTGGAAGCAGAACATGAAGGGGTGAAATTCCACTTTCTGACCAACCCCGTTGAAAATATAGCGGATGTAAATGGCCGTGTATGCGAAATAAAATTAGAAAAAATGGCCTTGGGAGAACCGGATGCGTCTGGCCGTCGCCGCCCCGAGAAAACCGGAGAATACTTTACCGAAGCTTTTGATACTGTGATTGCTGCTGTTTCGCAAAAACCTGATTTGAGTTTCATGGACAAAGAAACCTTGGACTTACCGCTGACACGTTGGAATACCCAAGATGCGCATCCAGACACTATGCATTCTGGTGTGGGTAATATCTTTAGTATCGGTGATTTTCGTCGTGGTCCTGCGACAGCGATTGAAGCGGTTGCTGACGGCCGGATTGCGGCAGAAGCGATCGACCGGTTTTTTGCCGGTGATATGGACAATATTCCGGTTAAACAATTTAACTCGCAAAAAGCCCGCAAGCTAAAACAGGTGGATACGGCGCAGTTTGATCGCATTAAACAGGCGATGCGGTCGGTGATGCCCGAGTTAAGTCCGCAACAACGCGAGTTAAGCTTTGCTGAAGTGGAAACAGGCTTTGACAATGATGAAGCGATGCGTGAAGCCGCACGTTGTTTAGAGTGTGGTTGTCAGGCCAATACCGACTGCCAGTTACGTGATTTTGCCACCGAATATAAGGTTGCTGATACTAACGTTAGTCAAGAAGGTTGTCAGAAATTCGCCGTTGATGATAGTTCTGAGTTCATCGTCTTTGATGCCAACCGTTGTATCAGTTGCGGTCAATGTGTCGATGCGTGTAACGAACAAGCGGTGCACGGTGTGCTTAGTTTCATGAAAAGTGAAGATGGTACATCAGCCAGTCGTCCTGAATGCCGTCCTGGTTTTGAAAACGGTTTTAGCATGGGTGATTCAAACTGTGTGCAGTGTGGTCGCTGTGTACAAGTATGTCCGACTGGCGCCTTGGTCGATAGCCGTGATAAATCCCAAGGGCGCATTGAAATACTGAAACCCGTCGATACCATTTGTACGTATTGTGGTGTGGGTTGCAAGTTAACCCTGTTCGTTGACGAAGCGCAGAATAAGATCCGTTATGTACAAGGGGTAAAAGATTCACCCGTAAACCAAGGTATGTTATGTGTGAAAGGGCGTTTTGGCTTTGATTTTGTCAGTAGTAAAGAACGGCTAACCACGCCCCTGATCCGTAAAAATGGCGAGCTACAGCCAGCCAGCTGGGAAGACGCGATCACGCTGGTGGCCGCCAGGTTTAATGCCATCAAAACCAATCATGGCGGTAATGCACTGGCGGGTTTCTCGTCAGCAAAAACCACCAATGAAGATAACTTTGCCTTCCAGAAATTCATTCGCCGGGAATTAGAAACCAACAATGTCGATCACTGTGCGCGTTTGTGTCATGCCTCTACCGTTACTGGGCTTGAAGCATCCATAGGTAGTGGCGCGATGACCAACGATATCCCGAGTATCAAACATTCGGATATGATATTCATTATTGGCTCGGATACCACGTCTGCCCACCCGATCATTGCATCGCACATCAAACAAGCGATCCGGCATGGCAAGGCGCGTTTGATTGTTGCCGATCCAAAACGCATCGATATTGCCGATCATGCGCAGTTATATGTCGCGCACCGTCCGGGTACCGATGTGATGTTGATAAACGGTATTATGCAACAGATCATTAAACACGGTTGGCATGATCAGGCTTACATTAGCGATCGCACCGAAGGTTTTGATGCGCTAGCAGCGGAGGTCATGTCTGACAATTACGCACCGGATAAAGTGGAATTGATCACCGGCGTAAAAGCGCAAGATGTGATTAAAATGGCAGAAATGATCGGCACTGCCGACCGAACTGCGGTGTATTATTCCATGGGGATCACGCAGCACACCACAGGTCATGATAATGTCCGTTCCGTTGCTAATCTGCAAATGCTGTGTGGCAACATAGGTATTGAAGGGGGCGGCATTAATCCGTTACGTGGTCAGTCTAATGTGCAAGGTGCCTGTGACATGGGGGCGTTGCCAAACAGCTTTCCGGGATATCAGAAAGTCTATGATCCTGAAGTTCAAGAAAAATTCGCTAAAGCGTGGAACAGGTCTAATTTGCCCAAAGAAGCGGGTTTAACGCTGACAGAGATCATTGATGCCGCGTGTCACGGTGAGGTGAAAGGTCTGTATGTTATGGGTGAAAACCCGGTACTGAGCGATCCGAACCAAGCCCACGTTATTGACGCGCTTGAGCAATTAGACTTCTTGGTAGTGCAAGATATCTTCTTAACGGAAACCGCGCAATACGCGGATGTGGTATTACCCTCGTGCTCATTTGCCGAAAAATCGGGTCACTTCACCAATACCGAACGTCGTGTACAACGTATTTCACCCGCGGTTAAACCACCGGGCGAAGCGAAAGAAGATTGGCTGATCATTCAAGACATTGCCAACGCGATGGGCAGTGACTGGGCATATCAATCTGTTGAGGATATTACCAAAGAGATCACCCAATTGACGCCACAATATGCGGGCATCCATTGGCATCGCGTGGGTAAAGATGGACTGCAATGGCCCTGTCCTGATGACGCATCGCCAGGTACCCGTATTATGCATACCGAACAATTCACCCGTGGTAAAGGTGAAATGGTCGCGGTGCCGTTCCGTTATGCGGCGGAATTACCTGATGATGAGTATCCGTTGATACTGACCACTGGTCGTTTACTTGAGCAGTTCCATACTGGCACCATGACACGTAAAACCAAAGGGTTAGATAACCTGGCGGGACCACGCGCGATGATCTCGGTAGCGGATGCCGAACGGTTAGGGGTTGCTAATGGTGACATGCTGACGGTAACGACACGTCGAGGCAGCATTGATACGCCAGCGTTTGTGACTAAGCGGATGCAAGAAGGGGTGGTGTTTGTGCCATTCCACTTTGCGGAATCACCCGCGAATCGTTTGACCACCACAGCCACGGATCCACATGCCAAGATCCCCGAGTTTAAAGTGGCCGCAGTGAAGATCGAAAAAGCGTCATTGCCACGTATATTGCTTAGATAATTGCGTTAACGTTATTGGTTTAGTTAAGCGCGGTCAATGTCAAACTGCAGTGACCACCGTCGCTGGTCACTGCAGTTGAGTTATGGCATTTTTATGCAAATCGTTACAACTGGGGCGTATTTATAAATCTCAGCGTTTTTGTTGGATCTAGGTAGGCGCGAATGAACTGGTTCATGTCTGCAACGGATATGCTGTCGAATATTGCGGGAGCATCTTCTGTTGATCCGAGTGCATAATTGAATAAATGATCACGGTGTAACAACCACTGTTTATTTGGTGATTCATTTAATGAATAAGCTAAATCTTGTGTTATTGTTTTTTTATTTTCGTTCAGTTGAGCTTCGGTTATACCATTCGTAAGTAAATCACTGATGATGCTATCGACCACCTGTTGGGTTTGTTCAACATCTTCAACTTTAGTAATTAACTCAATCATAACTTGAGTAAATGCCTGACCCGCTGCTTGATCGCGTACCATAACATAAGGGGAATAAGTTAAGGATAATTGCTCCCTCACGATCTTGGTCAGCGTTTTGCTCATGATCGCCTGCATGAGTTCTGCCTGATAAACTTGTTTAATACCTTGATTTGGGGTGTCTGTGACAGTGTAAAACAGCACCTGCCCATTATCTTGCGGATAGCTTGTTTCATTAAGCTGAGTCATTTTTGTTATCAACGATTGAGCAGGGTGGTCAAAGGTATTATTTGTCCCCTTCGGTAAACTCGCCACGTATTGCAATATAAGTGGCTTTAACTGCGCCGTATCAAAGTCGCCGACGATAGTTAACTTATAACCATTAACGTTATTAAAGAGTGTTTGATAAAGCCTTTCAACATCACTTTGTTGCACCTCTGCGAGTTCTTTCGCTGAAATTCGCGCCTGCTGAGGATTATTGGGAAACAGAATATCATCTACTTTTATCCATGTTGCCGTTGTTGGTAACGCGAGATTATTTTGCAGATGTTCAATACTCCCTTTCTTTTCTAACGCAAATACCTGCTCATTAATGCCAGCGTTGGTCACACTGCTATACAGCATCGAGAATAGTAGTTCTAGGCTCTTGGGTTCATTAATCGAATACAGATTGAAACCATGATTGTTGGCTTCGATCACTGGCATTATGTCGATGCGCTCTTGGTTAAATTGTTGCTGTATCGCTTGTGCTGATACGCCCGCTAAACCGCTATTCATATAACTGTTTATCAACAGGTAATTGGCTGCGCGTTGTTTTTTGGTAAATGAATTGATACCGCCAGGGGCTGTGAAACTCATATTAATGGTGTTTTTAACGCTATGATCAGGTTGTAAAACAACACTTACTCCATTGCTTAACTGCCACTGGGTTATTTGTGTATCAGTGTCAAAACGTTCACTGTCGATCTTACTTGTTCCGCCATTTTTTGTAACGATAGGCAGTGTTAGCGTTTCAATTTCAATCGCTATATTGTTAATGGGTTTATTAATCGCATCGGCAAATATTTTATCTGCCGCCAATACGTCAGGTTTTTTGGCTTGATATGGTGTAGCGAAGGTCATCTTATGTGGGCTGTTGATCAGTGTTTTGGCGAACTGATTTAATTCTTCAAGACTGACTGTGGCCAGCAATAACTGATAAGCTCGCTGCTCATTCTCTAGTGTGTATTCAATATTACCGCTCGACCAAGCATTAATTACTTCATCGGCTAGTTGTTGCGAATTTTTATTACTATAAATAGTACTGAGTTCGGCTTGTGCTGATTTGATTTGAACCAGTTGTTGCTGATACTCAGCTTGGCTAAAACCGTGTTGGTGTATGCGTGCTAACTCCTGCGCAATAAATTTAACAGCTTGTTGGCTTTCATTTTTTTGATGACTAACATAAATATTTTCGAATGCTTTGTTGCCCAACAATTGATTGTAGAAAAGACCGACTTCATGGAAGGGTTGAGCGCGTTGGTTGTTGGCTGCATTCAAACGATAATTAAATAACTGATCCAACATATCCAGTTTCAACGAATGACTGATACCTTCGCTATTGGTAATTTTCAACATAGGTATTTCGAAGTACAGATCTGTTTGTGAAAAATTAATCACTTTACTGCTATAAACCTGAGTTGTGGTTTTTAATGCTGGCGGTGTTAAGACAGGCTGTTGCTTGGTGTTTTGAGATGTCTCTATGGTTGAAAATAATGCGGTGATTAATTGAGTTGTGCTCTCACTATCCACATCACCCGCTATCACTAATCTGGCATTATCCGGACGATACCAATCTTTGTAAAAAGTGTTAATAGAGGCGACTGTGCTGTTATTGATGCTTTTAAGCGTCCCGATTGGTAAACGTCTTTGATATTCACTGTTTTCTATATAATCATCGAACAGGGCGTAGTAATAAGATTTTTCTTGCTGTGTGCTCTGGAGATATTCATTTTCGACGACGCCTTTCTCTTTATCTAACTCATGCTGTTCCAATTCTATATCGGTTAAAATATCACGTAAATACAGCAAGGTATCTGCGAGTAATTGGGTATTATCTTTAGGAATAGAGAGGCTGTAGACCGTTTCATCAAAAGAGGTGTAGGCATTAATGTCATGACCAAATGTTAATCCTGACTTTTCAAATAGCTCAACTATTTTTAGCTTGGGAAAGTTTTTGGTGCCGTTAAAGGCCATATGCTCAAGCAGATGTGCATAGCCTGATTGTGCATCTGTTTCACTGAATGATCCCGATTTGATCATCAAGCGTAACTCAATCTTATCTGAGTTTTCTGGCTTAGCATGAATGGCATAAAAGAAACCGTTATCAAGCGTGTTGCTGCTCACTGTGGCTATTGCGTCGGTTTGATAGGGGTTATTTGCACAGCTAGACAGGGCGAATAGGGCAAAAGAAATCAATAATAATTTTCTACAGAACATCATAATTAAAAATAACTCGTTAATAATTTATAGTTACAGAGGTGCATACAGCCTCAGGATTTTTATGTCATTGAATGATAAACATTTTTATAGCAATTGGTTATCTTATAAGAACAGCGGGTAGAGCAGTAGGGAATAGTGCGTGTAAATCACAACAATGTGATTTACATAGAGTAATTACAATATGTTACAAATCTTAATGATATTCACTTTGATTTAAGTGTGACGGTTTTAATGCAAACGTAAGATATTATAAGGTAGGTTCAAACTGCAGCCTTCATTCTCTTACCAAATATACGTACTTGAATTGCTCCCTAAATACGCCTAACATTGAATAAATAAACAGTTGTTTTGGGCGGTTATATAATTCATGAACATCATTCCGATTTTGGCGAGTGCGGGTATTACTGGTTTTGAAAGTCCGGCGGCTATCATCTAAGGTATCTCAATAAGAACCAACATTTTTGATTTTAAATAAAACACGATGCCGATATAAATAAAAATACCAGCAGCACCAATAGTTCTACACATATCAATAACAGTTTCAATATTCATCGTGATAAAATTCCATTTTTATTTTGACTTGAATGTTGATTCTGGAAGCTCGCATGGTAGAGTTCTTCACCCTTTTTCTTTCTCCATGAACCTCCCTCTGCTCCGCCCAAGTAACCTCCGATAGAACCCGCTACTAGACTACACCAAAATGCACTAGTGCCCAAAGATTCAAAACCGAATAATAAATTACAAGTCAGGTAAGTTGCGGTAAATCCTGCACCTATGCCGCCTACAATACTACCAGCTGCCTTACCTGTTTCCGAATATTTAGCTTTAGTGCATGAATCGTTATTATTAGTAAGGCAGGCTTTTCGTATATTAATCGTGGCATCGATACCAGTTAAAGCAATTCCAACATAACCAGCGCGCTTTAGGTTACGTGACATTTTTGCAACTATTTCGTAATTCTTAGCGAAATGAGGAATTGTTTGAGCTGAACCACCTGATTTGTTCCATTGACGAACTGTACTTCTGCTACTTATACCAAGATTATTACGAATATTACCAGGTAAAATTCGTCCACCTATTTCAGGCTGACCAAAGCGAAGTAATGCTGTATTTAGTTTACTAAAATGCATTTTTCGTTGTTGAAAGAAAGTGTTATTACTTAAATTACCATGTGAATTGTAACTAGTGATATACGTACTTTCAATCTGTTGAAGTATGGCTTTGACTTGGGCTACATGAGCGTTCCATGATGAATTACTGACACCAAGGAGGTTGATGAAAAAAGTATGAATTAGCCTGTAGTGAATCATTATCGCTTCACAAAAAATCCGTCAGTAGAGCTCGTTATACAAGCTCATGGCTGTATTCGATGTACTGAATCAAAAATACGGTCGTGATACTTTGTTTTTAGGCGCGCAAGGCATAGATAAGAAATGGGCAATGCGACGTAACATGCTAACCCCACAATACACCACCAAATGGTTAGATTTACCTAAGGTGAGGTGTTGTTCAGCGGTTAATACTACTAGATTAGTAAAAAAACATCATCGTGATGGCCTACAACAGACGCTCTCATAGCCGCAGCAAGCAAAGCCATGTATAATGCAAGCATAAAAGACACGACCCCTAAATTCCTCCATATCATCTTTGATGCGGCAGAAATAACGAAAGTCGCCATTCAATTTACCAACGGTCTGTATCGTAACAGCGTTGTATATAACTAGGAAATAGACATGTTTTTGCTAAATAACACAAATAATAAAAATTACAAAAAAAGCTATCCAACAGAATCAGATGTTATATTTGATATCACGGAAAAGCAATTGGGGAATATTAAAAATGCTGCTTGGAACGAACTTCGAGAAGGAAGTATCGTATGTGTAGTAACAAGCACAAGAAAGGTCAGTACTTTTTGCAAAGTGACAGCAATTAAAGGTCTTGGAGACAAGGATGCTGATGGTGGCGAAACATTTATTCTATGCGGTGTGGTAATAGCAAAGCTAATGCCGGAAAGTAATATGGGTTTACTGCTTAGTAAATTCAGTGTAAAGCACCAATATCTGACCAATAGTAAATTTAGCATTGGCTCGCATGTTGCAGAAATGGGCTCGGATTTAGACGCCTTACAGGTAAAAACCAGACACGGCCTGAAAAGCATCAGTGAGCTTAAAGAAATCATCTCATAAAGCGCTCAAGTTCGACGCTCGTATCAGGGCGTCACTTGACCTAAGCTTCTTATTTCTCATCACAATGTACCCATATTGATATATGTTGCGTCAGATCATACTGCTATCAAACCAACGCGACACTGCCAACAAAAATAAACCACTAATATAATGATAATAAAAGAATTTATGCGATTTTTTATGAGGATTTAATAATACTTTAATGTCGTTATCGCAATTCCTTTGAAATAAGTTTCGTGAGTAAAGCACAATCTGTTGTCGTTATTTCATTTAATGATGAAAGGGTATCTGATATGTCTGCGTTTTAACCCTGCAGACCGTATTGAGTGCATATTAACCACCATGGAGATCACTTTTACCCTGAAATGTTATTGAGTGATCTCCATGAATGTTATTGGACAAACTTGCTTTTTTTACTGCCCTGCAGGTGTATTTAACCGTTATTCTGTTCATTTTGATGAAGGGAATAACTATGCCAACGGCACCTATATCTATGCGTAAATTAAAAGAGATCCTTAGACTCAAATACGGTTGTTCACTGAGCCATCGTCAAGTCGCTAAAAGTTTATCTATCTCCCCCTCAGTGGTATCTCGTTATGCCAATCGAGCAGCCCAAATGGGGATCACCTCATGGCCGTTATCTGAGGAATGGGATGATGTGACTCTTCATCAAAAATTTCTGCACACTACCGTCAAAACCAATCCCCAAATCACCACCCCAGATTGGTCGGTGATCCATCAAGAACTCAAGCCAAAAACAATGACTCTGCAATTACTATGGGAAGAATACAGAGAACGAAATAACAATAAATTCTATAGTTACAATCACTTCTGCCGGCTATATAAGAAATGGCTTGGTTGTCAAAAACCATCGATGCGACAACAGCATAAGGCGGGTGAAAAACTATTTATTGATTACTGTGGGCCGACGATGAACATTATTGATCCTACAACCGGTGAAATTAAAACGGCACAAATTTTTGTTGCCGTGATGGGTGCCTCTAATTACACCTATGCAGAAGCCACGTGGACCCAAGGTCTAGAAAATTGGGTGATGAGCCACGCTCGCTGTTTCGCCTTTTTAGGCGGTGTTCCTGAGCTCTTGATCCCAGATAATTTAAAAAGCGGTACAACCAGAGTGTGCCGCTATGATCCCGATATCAACCCGACATATTCACAGATGGCCGCACATTATAATACGGTTATCGTGCCGTCTCGCCCTTACAAACCCAAGGATAAAGCCAAAGCTGAAGTGGCGGTACAGATCGTAGAGCGTTGGATCATGGCAGCATTGAGGCATGAAGACTTTTTTTCTTTGCGACAATTAAATATCCGGATCGAAGAATTGCTACTTGAACTCAATCAACGGGCCATGAAAGTGCATCCTGGTACGCGTCATTCACAATTTATTGCCATTGATAAGCCAGAATTGAAACCCTTACCCCTTGAACCGTATATCTATACCCAAGTGAAAATGGTGACTGTACATATCGACTATCACATTGATATAGAAAAGCATTATTACTCTGTACCGCATTCACTGATAAAGAAAAAACTCGAAGCGCATATTACCGGTGAACTCGTCACGGTATACCATCAGGGAATGAGTGTGGCCGTGCATCCACGATCTCACAAACGCGGCGCACACAGCACGCTTGATGCTCATATGCCTGTTGCACATTGAAAACAAGGGGAATAGAATGAAAACAATTTATAATCAACTGACTACGCTTGGTTTGTCCAGCATCAAAGACGCCCTCACATTACAGACGGAACAGCCGACGCATTACCGAGAACTCGCGTTCGAAAAAAGGCTAAGCTTACTGCTTGATAATGAGCTTAACGCACGTTCACAACGTAAAATCGCGCGCTTAACACGGCAAGCTAAATTCAGAGTTCATGCTGGCATAGAGCAGTTAGATTATCGTGCCAAGCGCAACCTGAATAAGTCACAGATCCGAACCTTGGCGCAGGGCGAGTGGTTGCGATTACATCAAAATATATTGATCACCGGGGCAACAGGGTGTGGCAAAACATACCTTGCCTGTGCCTTCGGGCATCAGCATTGCCAACAAGGGCAAAGCGTATTTTATTTTAGGCTGAAAGAACTACTCGAAAAAATGTTTTTTGCACAGGCTGACGGAACCTATCGAAAACTGATAGGAAAGTTAACCAATGCAGATTTACTGATCTTGGATGATTGGGGACTGGAGCCATTAAATGCACAGCAACGAAGCGATTTACTTGAACTGATTGATGCCCGATATGACAGTAAATCGACTTTAATTGCCAGTCAATTACCGCAAGAACATTGGTACAAAATGATCGGAGAATCGACGCATGCTGATGCAATTCTGGACCGACTGGTACATGGCTCGATAAAGATAGAATTAGAGGGCGAATCAATGCGAAAAATGACCAATAACTTGACTGATGGAGATCACTCAGTATAAATTAAACCTAGCTCTACAGACGGAGAAAAAAGTGATCTCCATGAATGTTATTGAGCGATCTTCTTCATGTTAATACGCAATTGAGTGCCTTAGCCCGCAGTTGTTAATGTCAAAATTACCTAGGATAAACATAATAATGAGCTGGATAGATATCTTTGTTACTTACCTTTTTTCCCTCAAATATCTTGTTTATGGACTCGCTATTATTCTATTAATAAGCGGCATTGATGATTTCTTTATTGATATTTGTTACTGGACGCGACACTTTTATCGTAAATTTTTTGTTTATGACAAACATGAATTTCACGATTATGAATGTTTGTATGACGCGCCGGAAAAACCGTTAGCCATTATGGTACCAGCGTGGCAAGAACACGGAGTGGTTGGTCCGATGGCTGAATTAGCCGCTAAGACATTAGATTATGAAAATTATCATATTTTTGTCGGTACCTATCCCAATGATCCGCAAACCCAAGAAGAAGTAGACCAAGTTTGTGCACGTTTCCCTAATGTGCATAAAGTGGTCTGCGCGCGTCCGGGCCCAACGAGTAAAGCGGATTGTTTAAATAACATAGTCGCGGCTATATTCCTGTTTGAAGCGCAGGCTAAGTTTGAATTTGCTGGTTTCATTCTCCATGATTCTGAAGACGTCGTGAGTACCATGGAGTTGCGGCTTTATAACCATCTGGTGAACAGAAAAGATCTTATCCAGCTACCTGTCTACCCATATACACGTAAATGGACCGACTTTACTAGCGGTCACTACATCGATGAATTTTCAGAACTGCACGGCAAGGATGTCCCGGTTCGAGAAGCTATCGCCGGACAGGTACCAAGTGCAGGTGTCGGCACCTGTTTTAGCCGCAGAGCCATCAGTATGCTGCTCCGAGAAGGTGATGGTATTGCGTTTGATATTCAAAGCTTAACCGAAGATTACGATATCGGCATCCGTATTAAAGAGCACGGAATGGAAGAGATTTTTGTGCGTTACCCGGTTGTGACACCTGAGCACGAGAAAGCGCATTCAATCTGGTCAGGTAAAAACCTGCGTGAAAGCAGTGTGATATGTATACGTGAGTATTTTCCTGATACTTTCAATACTGCAGTAAGGCAGAAATCCCGCTGGATTGTCGGCATCGTATTTCAAGGAATGAAAAATCATGCCTGGAGTAAATCATGGTCGATGAACTATTTCTTATGCCGAGATCGTAAAGGTGGTATTACCAACTTAGTCGGCTTTATTGCTGTGCTGGTATTCACTCAGTTAGGCCTCATCTGGCTGGTGCAAAGTCTGAGCGATGATCCTTACCATTTCCTTTCTATTTATGGCGATGAACCATGGCTGAGTATTCTGTTGAAAATTAATGCATTTTTTCTTATCAACCGGATAATTCAACGCTTTATTTTTGTTAAAGCTTATTACGGCTGGATGCAGGGATTCTTATCAATACCGCGTATGGTTTGGGGTAATATTGTTAACTTTTTTGCTAATATTCGCGCGTTACGCCAAGTCATTGAGATGGGGGATGCACGCCGTGTCGCCTGGGATAAAACCACGCATGACTTTCCCCATTTAGATGATGAACGTAGCGCGCGTAAAGCCATAGGTCAAATTTTAATTGATTTGGGCGCAATAACAGAAATACAGTTAGATAAAGCCTTAAAAGACAAACCACGAGGCCAACGCCTAGGACGTTACTTGTTAAATAACCAACTTGTGACATCTGAGAGTCTAGTCAAAGCCGTAGCAGAGCAAGCGGAAGTTGGTTATCAAAATATTGAACCTCTCAATATATCGGCTGGCCTTATTACGCTAATCAGTAAAGGTCTGGCTTGGCGTTACGGCATCGTAGCGGTTAATTATAAATCGGAACAAGGGGTCATGCTGGCAAGTGAAGAATATTTATCCCCCGTTAGCCTGGCAGCCATTAGTCGTCAATTAAAGTGTCAAGTTAGCTATATCATTACCTATCCGGGTCAGGTGCAAATAGCACTTAAAGCCTATTATAGCGGTGAAACGTTTACCGATCCTAGAGTTGGAGTAGAACGCTTCGAGCTGCTTGACAAAAATATGCAGCAGCAGGTTTGGGCGCAATATGTTGAAGGTCAGTGGTCGCTGTTAGAGATATTATCCGAGTATTGTAATATTTCTCCCCAGGTGATGAATCAAATATTAATCGGCTATGAAAAAAATCCTCTTACGTTAACTGATTACTTACTGGATAAAGAAGTAATCAGTGTGGAACAACTGGATACGGCTATTGTCATACAGGCAAAACGAGAGCCCAATCTGGCACATCTGATCACCGGAGCATTAAACGCATGCGTTTGAAATACATAATTTTGTTATTACTCATTGTCTGTAGCTCTGTCCAAGCAAAAGACAGTTTTCCCGCAGGTGACGGTTTATCTGACTACACGCAATTTCGCTTATTTCCGCATGTAGATAAAGCGTATCGGCTGACAGAGCAAAGCAGATATGCCGAAGCTGTACCTATTTGGAAAGATGCATTAAACATCTCTCCTTATAATCGCGTGGTCACAAAAGAACTTATCGCCACTTATCTTAAGTTAAAAGAGTTCCAAAACGCAGACCGTTTAATCGAGCATTATCTTAGTTTGAATAGTACTGATAATGAATTTTACGCATTACAGATCGAAGTGCTAATCGAGGCGATTGAGCAGGGTGATAATGAGGCATTGGAACGGGCTAAAGAGAAACTTAAAGATGACCGCATTGATAAACAACTGCGATTTCACTTGCTCTACGAGGCGAGTCATTACAGCTATGAACATGGCCAGAAAGACGACGCCTTAAATTTAATCAAGACTCATTTATTTCTGGACAACGCAGACTTTGTGGTCCACTTAGCCGATGCCAATATTCTGTTAAAAGAGCAGCGCTTAGAGGATGTTGAACAGTTACTCAAAGATAACCAGTTCTCCCATTCACATGCCGGTAAACAAATAAGACAAGCGCTGTTACAGGCTTATGTTGGTCGTGGTAAAGATACCCAGGCTTTACAGCAATTTTCTATTCTCAACGAGGAGCATTCATTAACCAAGGATGAAATTGACCAATGGGTTGTGTTATTAATAAAACGCAATGAGATAAGTAAAGCAGATAAGTTACTGGCACTGCAGACCGACAACTTTGATGCACAGTTTAAACGAGTTTATATCAATTTAAAAGCCGGTAGAGACCAGCAAACGAGGGCCCCCCTGAACAACGCTATTAAGTTAATTAAAACGGCAGAACAGGAACGACAGGTACTGATTTTAGCTGCCGAATTGGTGAGTAAACAAAAACAACTTTCCCTTTATTATTATGAGCATGAAGTCAAATTCAGTGAAAATACAAGTCTTTGGCGTGATACCGCCGTTAATATAGCAGAGCAAAACGACGACTATCGACAGGCTATCCAACTACTGGCTGCTAAAAAGAACCTGACTAAAAAAGATCGTCAAACAATCGCTGAACTGTATCAAAAGCAGGGTAATAGTGACAAGTATCAGCTTATCTATCAGCAGCTTAATCAAGATTATCCAACGGACTGGAAAATATTAGCAAACTACAGTTACCAGTTGATAGAAAGCGACCAGCAGAATGTTGCCTACGAGCATTTAATCAAAAGCTACCCTTTTAAAGGCGCGACTACCGTAGAAGCTGAGACATTAAAAAGTTATATGTTTGAACTGGCTTCTGGGATTGATAATAGCGAATTGGAAAGACAGTTACTGATGCTTCCAAATACCAGTTTTAACGACAGCGAACGCCAACAGTTAGCTGTGCTTTGGATGCAAGTTGGATATTGTGATAGAGCTCGAAAGTTATACAGTAAACCCTATCGCCGTAAAAATATGCTGAATCTAGGGTACTGCTTCAAACAAAATGGTTCGGTTTATGCGTACGATTACTTCATCCAAGCAGACCAGCTTAGAAGCGGTTCAGACACACAAATTGAACTGGCTTATATCGAAGCTGAATCAGGTCAGCAGCAGAAGGCTTTTGACCGCTGGTTGACGTTAACAACTGGTACTTTAGAAAATAGGCATTATCTACAAGCCGCACAAACAGCGCTATCCGTTGAAGAAATAACTCAGGCCAAGCTTTGGTTTAATCAGTATGAAAAGAATAAAGGTGAGAAAAAATTAGCGTATTGGAATTTTAAAGCCCAACTAAGTAAAAAAACAGGGGATAACACCGGTGCTTTAATTAGCCTGCAGCAGGCGCAAAAAATAGATCCCACAGCGCAGAGATTGATTCAAATAGCGGCATTACAATCACCCGAACAAGCGGTAGTCACTCGCCAACAAGCAGAACTGTTATTACGCTCAGCGTTATTAGTTGATCCTGACAATAGTCGCTTATCTCAGGAACTTGGCTATTTACTGCTAAGTGAAGATAAATCGCAAGAAGCTATTTTACACTTTGAAAATAGCCTTAAAGGCATGCCCGACAATTACCCTATGTATCAGCAGTTATCTTACCTTTATCTGCAAAATGATAATAAGGAAATGGCACAGGTTTGGTCTGGTAAAGCCACTGAAAACATGAACTATTACATCACCGAACCGGTTAATGGCGTCAGTGTCGAACAGCTTAAATTTAATAAAAGACGCTATAACGAGCAGTTAGAACGAGAATATAACCTTAATTTCGATCTCTGGTATGGTAAAAATAGCGTGCCAGCCTACTTACCTGTAGCCGCTGACGATAAAGAAAATAATTATGCCAATTACTGGCAGTTATTGCTAGAAAGTAAGCCTGATAAATTTAAAACAGCATTGGGCGACGTCGCTGTGTACGGACGTTTATTTGGACAAAACTCATCAACTCAACGAATTGGTAGTCCGAGTGGGGTTGATATGTTAGGGCTTGGTGCTCGTTTAGCCCCCTTTGCAAATCAAAGTTTTTATCTTTACGCTGAACCACAATATCATTTGGATTTAAATCAGGCGGATCTTATGGTTAGAGCCACCGCGTCTTTCTTCTCCACTGGGGAATACTCTAGTGAGTGGCATAACGATGGTAACGGCTGGACAGAGCAAGAGCTTTATTTTGATGCTGCTTACTGGAGCAAGGATGGCGTCCATGCGGTCACATCGAAATACAGTATTGGTCATAACTTTAAATTATCGAGCTCTTTTGACCAAGCATGGACAATAAAACCTTATGGTCTGTTACAGGTTTCTGGGAATGATTTAGGTGGTGTATCTAGCGTTGGCGCAGGCCTTGAATTTAATTTATGGAGCAACGGTAGTGAAACTGTGGCCTACAGCAGAAAAAGCACGGTAAAATTAGAATTTACACGCGCGTTCGAGACTTATTTGGATGATGACCATGGTATTGGTCTAACTGTGAGGCTCGCATGGTAAGAGGGATTTTGGTCAGTGTGCTGCTGCTTTTTTCTATCAATGCAACGGCGCTGGTAAAGGATAGTTGGGTATTTTATCAGCCGCAGCTGCGCGATGTCTCGGTCACTAAAGCCCAATGGCAAGTATTACTGTCTGAACTTAAGCAGTCCGGCGCGAAAGGTATAGTCTTGCAATGGACTGCATACGGAGAGCGTAGTGACTTGAGTATTAAGCAAGATGAGCAGCTTGAGCAGGTATTTAAACTGGCAGATAAAATGCAGCTAAAGGTCATTATAGGCTTATATTCCGACCCTGATTTTTTCTCTCGGATTAAGCAACCAACAGCATCGTTAAAATATTACCTGCATAAACAAAAAGTACTATCTCTAAAACAGGTCGATAAATGGCTGGAATACGTTAACTCAACCGCGTTTTCTGGTTGGTACTTAACGGAAGAAATTGATGATTATCACTGGCAGGACGCAGGTAAAAAAAACTTGTTAATGCAACATCTCACTTCGATGAAAGAGGCAATATTAACATTAACGCCAAAGCAGCCTATTTATATTTCTGCTTATATCGGCGGCCACCAATCGGCACTCAATGTGAGATCGTTATTTTCTGCGGTGTCACAGCAGGGTCAGCTTAAGGTTTTGTTGCAAGACGGTTCTGGTACACAAGCATTAACCGCAGAGCAAAGAGATTATTACTTTTCATCACTGCTAAGTTGTGAAAATGACAGTTCCCCGATTTCAGGGACTGTCTTCGAGTATTTCAGACAACAGCAGAATGTCGATGTTTTCAACGCTCTGCCACCTTCAAAGGCACAATGGCAGCAGCAGTTAAAGTCGATGGGTGGTTATTGTAACGGTGATAAATTCATCTTTTCATTACGTTACCTGCCGTATGCCCAAGGTATTTTAGCAAGTAAATCTAATTAATCGTTAACTAATTGTGCCACGATGCGACTGCAGGCTAGACCGTCACCGTAAGGGTTGTGAGATTTTGCCATTTTTTCATAAAGCGAGGGATCACTGAGCAAGGCTAAGGTAGCATCAGTAATTCTATCAATATCGGTACCGACCAACTTAACCGTTCCGGCTGTTATGGCTTCCGGACGCTCAGTGGTATCACGCATCACTAACACTGGTTTACCCAGCGATGGAGCTTCTTCCTGTACGCCACCTGAATCGGTGATAATTAAATAACTGCGATTCATTAAGTACACGAAAGGCAGGTAATCTTGCGGTTCAATTAAAAAAACATTATCGAGTCCAGATAAAATTCGATTGACCGGTTCGCGTACATTGGGGTTCATATGCATAGGATATAAGATTTGTACATCTGGTCGTGTTTTGGCAATTCTGGCGAGTGCTTCACAAATGCGTTCAAAGCCGCCACCAAAACTTTCTCGTCTGTGGCCAGTCACTAAAATTAACTTTTTCTGTGCATCTAAAAATGAAAATTCATGGTCAAGTTCAGTCGTTACCGATGAATCTCGCTGTAGTTTATCTTTAACCCATAACAGCGCATCGATAACCGTATTACCTGTTACTGTGATCCGCGCTTCAGGCACCAGCTCTTTCATTAAATTGTTTTTTGAGCCTTTCGTCGGCGCAAAGTGATAATGAGCCAGTACCCCGGTTAATTTTCTATTTGCTTCTTCGGGCCAGGGTGAGTAAAGGTTTCCAGTTCGTAATCCGGCTTCGACATGCGCAATTTTTATCTGTTTATAAAATGCAGCTAAAGAGGCTGAAAAAGTCGTGGTTGTGTCGCCATGTACTAGTACAATGTCGGGTTCAAAATCATCGAGAACGTCTTTTAAACCGGCCAGGATATTACCCGTTACATCAAATAAGTCCTGTCCAGGTTTCATTATATTTAAATCATAATCTGGGGTGATCTCAAATAAGTTTAATACCTGATCTAACATTTCTCGATGCTGCGCCGTTACACAAACCCGGCTTATTATATTATCTTGTTCAGCTAACTTATGCACCAATGGCGCCATTTTAATGGCCTCAGGGCGAGTACCAAATACAGTTAAAACTTTTTTCATATATACCCCAGAAAAATGGATGTTAAATTCATAACTTATACGCCTAATTTCAATTGCAGAAATAGCCTCTCATATACATTAATTAAAATATAGTCCAAGGATTACAGCATGAAAATATCGTGTGAAGCAACAGTTAGAGTATTTGTCTGACGCAAAGTTCCTTATCACAACCATGTTGATATAAATTGCGTTAGATCATAGCGCTCACGTTCGGTTCGTTGAACAATAGTGGTATTGGCAATCGAATTAATGGGCATTATGATCTGTGCGGGCTGTATCGCCTTGGGATTTGCTTGTTCGTTACCAACCAAGATGTACCTGACCTTTGTGCTGGTTAAACGTGAACAAAAACAATAACAAAAGGAGATTGTAAATTATGAAAGAAACGACTCGGTATTTGATAGTATTAGTCATGTTTATTGTTATTCAGGCATGTGATTAATCGTCTTCAAGCTAACAGAAAAGGCTATTTCTTCGTTATTCTCGCGGCATTTCCATCAATCAGATGTTATCTAAGCAAGAATAAATGGCTTAATCATGCAGGCGAGACGCTAGGATAGTATTGGGTATGCGCGATCGCCTTACTCTGCTATTTAAATTATCTCAGCACTAAATTTCAACGAACTGTTCAGACCAAACATCTTGTATTTCTGGCCAACCCCAGACATTGATCGATACGCCTTTGAGCACGCCTTGAAAATACAACGTCTGCCTGTGGTGCAGCATAGGTATAATCCAATGCTCTGTGATCATGGCAGTGCTAATCGATTCTAACTCGGTTAGATAATTGGTTAATGGCTGTTGCTGGCGAATGCTGATTAATTTAGCTCGCAGCCAGCTACTGGCCTCAGCAGACAGGCTTTGATTGAGTACTGAGTTGGATAACATCCAGTGAAATACCGAGGTCGGCAAATTATCGTCGAGATCCAGACTCATTAATATCAGGTCTTCCATCAGGGTATTGGCACTGGCCTTTTGTACTAACTCCTCAAAAGAATAAACATTAACCTCACACTCAAACCCCGCTTTCTGAAGTAACGCCATCATCGCCTGCGCACATTCTTTCAAAGTATGATGCTCGAATATGGCGATGGTCAGTTTGCTTGGTAAAGGCTGCACTGTTGTGCCTGCCGACATGATTTTTAGCCAATTGGAAAGCAGGTTGTATGCGGGAATGGCTTCAATAGGGTTCGCTGATTGAGCTAATTCTGCCATTAGTTTATCAGCCGCAAGCAGTTGGCTGAGGTATTTACGCTGCAATAGCGACAGCTGAGTTTTACTGTTGATTATCGCCAGCAAACAGCCATATTCTAGCCGGCTCTTTTGATCACTTTCAATGGCACTCTCTATAGCATTCTCTATAGCACTATCAATATCATCACTTCTGCTTTCTAGTTCGGGGTCTGCTATTTTTGGCTCAAGACTGTTTTTCCGCTCAAGGTGGTGAACAGCATAGTTTGAACAGATCTGACTGGTTTTGTGCACCACATTCGCTTGTATTTCCGTAGCACAGGACGAGCTTGTTTGTGATGATGCGACTTGCCAAATAGTCACGGTATCGGTAAGTGCGCGATGACCATAATAGTTGTCGTACGCCTGCAATCGCAAGTGCTGTTGTGTGTGTTCTTGTACTCGAAATGCACCACTGCCGACGATAGCCGCAGTTGCGTTAAGTGGCGAGTGTGGCTGCGATGTCAGTTGAGAGTAAGGCTGAATAGAATATTTTACATCAGCAATGAGTCCAGAAAAACCTGGATCTGGTTGATCTAATTGAAACTCGACACACAGTGGATTTACCGCGGATATATGGGTGACATGCGCCAGTTCTGTCTGGTAAGTCGCAAGCTGTTTTAGGCGATTAAATAATTCCGCTATCTTCTCGGCATTAATGGCACTGCCGTCATGAAAGGTCAGAGCAGGGCGCAGATAGAATCGCCAGCGCTGTAATTCTGCGTTGTAAACCCAATGGTGGGCGAGTCGCGGGCTGATAAGGCCATTTTTATCGCACTGTACTAGGCAGCAATATACCTGACGTACCAAGAAACGTTCGCTGTTTCTTAACGCGATATGCGGGAGTAGGGCAGAGAAAGAACGCGCATAAGTCAGCTGAATGTGTAAACGCCCTTCACGCTGTACCGCTCCCGAGGTGTTTTGCAGCAATTGCCCAAACAGTACTTGGTTATGGTCGATAAGGATTAATGCTTTCTCGTATTTGCCAACGGCAATCATCTGCTGTGCCAGTTCTGCTTTCAGTTCATCGACAGCATAAACCAGATAGAGCCGAGAACGTTGATTACGTCCCGCCTTTGGTGTCCATTCTAACCAGCCTAAATCACGCATCTCGTTTAACAAGGTGCGGCAATGTCGGGTGCTGGTAAACATCACTTCAGCCACTTCTTGCAGGGTGATGGCAATGTCTTGTTTAACGCCAAGCTTACTTAACCGAGAGAAATGCAGAATTTTTTTATCGTTGTTCAAAACAGGCACCATATTATCACCGCTACTTCCTCGTTTAGTTCACAAACAGGGTTAAAAAGACATTACAGCCAAGGTTACGACTTTAACCGGAAGTAAACAATATAATTAACTCTGTTTTTTGCTTCCGGTTATTAGGTGATACTTAACGCATCGTTTAAGCAAAGAGTAAGCGCTTAAATAACATGAAAGAACAAGCGAGGAATAAACATGTTAGAGACAATCAAAACAATCTTATTGAATACGTCAGACTCTTTATCTGGTAATGGCTCAAGCAGGGCGCTTGCTGAGTATTATCAGTCTCGGTTGCAAGCAACTAACAGTGTTGTTGAAGTAGAAGCCATTCTGAGCATGAACACGTTAATGGCATTCAATGAGCAGGAAGAACTGCCAAGCGAACAATCAACATGAGAATCGAGCATGTGGCGATTTGGTGTAAAGATCTGGAACAAATGAAATGCTTTTACACGCACTTTTTTAATGCCAAAAGTAATGATAAATATGAGAATTCGAGCAAAGGGTTTCGCTCTTATTTTATGACACTAGCAGATGGCCCGCGAATCGAGTTGATGCAAATGGATTCGGTGTTGATATCTGCAGCCGATGTGTATCCGCAGTTCACCGGACTGGCTCACATTGCATTTTCTGTTGGTACTGAAGCAAAGGTCGATGAAATGGCTGCGACCTTTATCGACCACGGTTATGAGGTGCTGGATGGTCCACGTTGGACTGGCGACGGTTACTATGAATGCGTAGTGTTAGATCCAGAATGGAATCGAGTAGAGATAGTGGTTTAGTAATGACTCGTTTTTGATTCGCATAAATACTGATGCTTAGGGGCGGGGGGAGCTGAAGTCCGAAATATTTCTGCGGATCATTTTTTGAGTCCTCTAATTAGTTTCTGGCAAAATAAACAAAGATAACAATGCCTTTTACTGCATATTAACCACCATGGAGATCACCTAATAACATCGATGGAGATCACCCAATAACCTCAATCAAGATCAGCTAATAACATTCATGAAGATCACTTTTACCCTGAAATGTTATTGAGTGATCTCCATGAATGTTATTGGACAAACTTGCTTTTTTCACTGCCCTGTAGGTGTATTTAACCGTTATTCTGTTCATTTTGATGAAGGGAATGACTATGCCAACGGCACCTATATCTATGCGTAAATTAAAAGAGATCCTTAGACTCAAATACGGTTGTTCACTGAGCCATCGTCAAGTCGCTAAAAGTTTATCTATCTCCCCCTCAGTGGTATCTCGTTATGCCAATCGAGCAGCCCAAATGGGGATCACCTCATGGCCGTTATCTGAGGAATGGGATGATGTGACTCTTCATCAAAAATTTCTGCACACTACCGTCAAAACCAATCCCCAAATCACCACCCCAGATTGGTCGGTGATCCATCAAGAACTCAAGCCAAAAACAATGACTCTGCAATTACTATGGGAAGAATACAGAGAACGAAATAACAATAAATTCTATAGTTACAATCACTTCTGCCGGCTATATAAGAAATGGCTTGGTTGTCAAAAACCATCGATGCGACAACAGCATAAGGCGGGTGAAAAACTATTTATTGATTACTGTGGGCCGACGATGAACATTATTGATCCTACAACCGGTGAAATTAAAACGGCACAAATTTTTGTTGCCGTGATGGGTGCCTCTAATTACACCTATGCAGAAGCCACGTGGACCCAAGGTCTAGAAAATTGGGTGATGAGCCACGCTCGCTGTTTCACCTTTTTAGGCGGTGTTCCTGAGCTCTTGATCCCAGACAACTTAAAAAGCGGTACAACCAGATCGTGTCGCTATGATCCCGATATTAACCCGACGTATTCACAGATGGCTGCGCATTATAATACGGTCATCGTGCCGGCTCGCCCTTATAAACCCAAGGATAAAGCCAAAGCTGAAGTGGCTGTACAGATCGTAGAGCGCTGGATCATGGCCGCATTGAGGCATGAAGACTTTTTTTCTTTGCGACAATTAAATATCCGGATCGAAGAATTGCTACTTGAACTCAATCAACGGGCCATGAAAGTGCATCCTGGTACGCGTCATTCACAATTTATTGCCATTGATAAGCCAGAATTGAAACCCTTACCCCTTGAACCGTATATCTATACCCAAGTGAAAATGGTGACTGTACATATCGACTATCACATTGATATAGAAAAGCATTATTACTCTGTACCGCATTCACTGATAAAGAAAAAACTCGAAGCGCATATTACCGGTGAACTCGTCACAGTATACCATCAGGGAGAGTGTGTAGCGGTGCATCCTCGTTCTCACAAGATTGGTGGACACAGCACGCTTGATGCTCATATGCCTGTTTCACATCGAAAACAAGGGGAATGGTCACCGCAACGATTTGAGAAATGGGCGCAAGATATTGGCCCAAAAACAGAAGAGCTCGTCACTCTGTTAATGCAAGAAAGGCCACATCCTGAGCAAGCTTACCGCGTTTGCTTAGGATTGCTTGCGCTAGGTAAACAATACACAACACCGCGCTTAGAGGCTGCATGTGGACGCGCTTTACATACAGGAATAAGAAGATTAGCGGGTATCAAATCTATTCTTAAAAAAGGCCTAGATAACCAACCACTACCTGAACAACAGTTAGATCTATTAGCAGAAATAGAGCACAACAATGTGCGTGGCAATACGTATTATCATTAAGGGAAATGGAATGAAAACAATTTATAATCAACTGACTACGCTTGGTTTGTCCGGCATCAAAGACGCCCTCACATTACAGACGGAACAGCCGACGCATTACCGAGAACTCGCGTTCGAAGAAAGGCTAAGCTTACTGCTTGATAATGAGCTTAACGCACGTTCACAACGTAAAATAGCGCGCTTAACACGGCAAGCTAAATTCAGAGTTCATGCTGGCATAGAGCAGTTAGATTATCGTGCCAAGCGCAACCTGAATAAGTCACAGATCCGAACCTTGGCGCAGGGCGAGTGGTTGCGATTACATCAAAATATATTGATCACCGGGGCAACAGGGTGTGGCAAAACATACCTTGCCTGTGCCTTCGGGCATCAGCATTGCCAACAAGGGCAAAGCGTATTTTATTTTAGGCTGAAAGAACTACTCGAAAAAATGTTTTTTGCACAGGCTGACGGAACCTATCGAAAACTGATAGGAAAGTTAACCAATGCAGATTTACTGATCTTGGATGATTGGGGACTGGAGCCATTAAATGCACAGCAACGAAGCGATTTACTTGAACTGATTGATGCCCGATATGACAGTAAATCGACTTTAATTGCCAGTCAATTACCGCAAGAACATTGGTACAAAATGATCGGAGAATCGACGCATGCTGATGCAATTCTGGACCGACTGGTACATGGCTCGATAAAGATAGAATTAGAGGGCGAATCAATGCGAAAAATGACCAATAACTTGACTGATGGAGATCACTCAGTATAAATTAAACCTAGCTCTACAGACGGAGAAAAAAGTGATCTCCATGAATGTTATTGAGCGATCTCCTTCATGTTAATACGCATTTACATTGCTTCTGGTCTAGATCTTCGATCCATTAGAGTATTTAGGCTTTTTCGTCTTGTGCGAATACTTAAATTATTTAAATATAAACAAGCGTATGCAGAAGCACCAACTGAAACCGTATATTTAACGCTTAATGTTGATGATGTAATCCCGACTAAACTGATCAAATACCAAGACATGTAGATTACAGTACTGACTGTCTCATTATATATCACAATTATCTGGGATTGGATCTTCTCGTCCTTGATTAGACTCCAGAACAGCAAGTATGGAATTATGTCGGTGCTCTGATGGACACCAGTATTCAGTATATTCATCAGGTTTTTATGGGTCGTATTCATGGTAAACGCACGATATTACATGCAGGTTTTAGTTGTGTAAACAATTGAGATGTAAGTGTATGTCAGCACTTTATGTGGAGCGTTGCTGTGAATTTATCGGCCAATATGATTTTTACTATTTTGGTGAGATCTGTAAGATTAGTCTCCATTTACTAACCAAGATCAACACATAGCCAATCAGTCAATCTTCACTCTCGACATTAAATTTTCGCCAAGGATAAAGTAGTCTCATCTTGGCTCTCCATGTAATAAAAAGGATTAAATGCGGTTGTTTTATTTGGCATATTAACTCGCCATTTCTATTTGTAAGTACCAGTGATATTCATATTTAATAAGTAATGATAAATGATATTATTTTAAATCATCTATGAATAATCTAAGGATAGATTATGTCAAATCAAGTCATTGTAAAAAATACGGAATTTCAATTTAACATTCGATCTTTTCATCCAGAGACGGATTTTGGCTGGAGTGGGTTGAAATTTGAGAGGGATAATCGTGGTTTTTCGAATTTTCCTAGTGGAAGGGGTAAATATTAGAGGTGTCTTATCTCCCAAGGGGAGTGCAAACTCTGCGTTTGTGAAAGGGGTTCCTAATGGTGTTAGCCATTATACAATAAAGGGTAAATACGGAGGCGTTAATCATGCTATGCCTGGTTCTCCTGAATTACAAAAAAACTTTGGTTTTTCATATGTGCCAACACTCGATGTTAATTATCAGATTAAAGTGAGTTTAGATAGAGCTAAAAGACATGTTGATAGCAAAGGGCAATCAGTATTTTTAGGCGTGCACGTTCGTAAAGGCGCTGCTCCCGTAAGTTTAAGTCTTAATCTTAATTACCCTATGATCGCGTGTGCTGTAAGATTACCAATCGATGATGATGGTAATTTTGAAGGGACTATTGGTGATGAAATTACACGTAGAAGTGATTCAGATACAAAACTAACATATCAGAAAATTGAAGTATGGAATCAGAAGTTTTTACAAATTTATCCTAACCATGGTCATTGTATGGCATTAGAAAAAGCGAGCTTAGACGGGTTTTTTCAATGATTAAAAAGATAAATAAACACAATAAAATGAATGTTTTCTCTATGCTATGCCTTTTAACTTTGAGTCTGTTTATGGTTGCATGTGATGAAACCCCACCAAGAGACCCTGAAATGTACATTATCCCCGATGGATATATTGGAACTTTTCATATCGTTTACAATGTCACCAACGGACAACCTAAGAAAATGCAAGATGGTTTTAGGGTATATGAAATCCCTGAGAATGGTGAATTGAAGTTGCTAACAGATCGTTATACTACCAATTTAGATGATATTCCTGAAAATACGAAAAACCAAAGTACGATTTATGGAGGAAGCATGGGAACCAGCAAATATTCTTTTCTTCCTTGTGTACTTGAGAGTCAGACATTTATTGTTGGAATCAAGAAAGATATTTTAGATGGGGTAAATAATTTTGAATTAGGGGATAGGGCTGTAACCAGAACAATTAATTGTGCAGGAATGGAAGGCAACGAACTTTATTACCCAGATTTAGAACCATAGAGTCTCAGCAATAACGTATGCGATGGTGACTATAGCTAGAATTCTACCTTGTGCTCACAGCCCTTACCTACCAAGCCAAAAAGCAAAAAGGCGGGCATGACTATACCCATATCAATGCTCGCCTTTGTTAGCTTAAATACGCAGTTCTAGACATACATATTTAATTACTAATTGATTATTTACCGAATACGTTGTTTTCTTGCTCAAGTACACGGATAAAGGTAGTCCGTTTACTTATCTCTTTTATGCGACATTTCGTATAAAAAACATTATCGTAATTAAGTGAGTTGATGAGAGTTTACCTTATTCAACGCTAGGTGCAATTCCGCGCCAGTTAAAAAGTTTTTATGTCATGGTAGAAAGTTTAATATGCACCCCCCCAGAAGGGAACTACATTATCCTTTCGAGGGGGCTTTTTAATTTGGTTTTCACTGTATTATGTCTACAGATAAGCAGAAGGAAGGTGTGAATAATGAAAAAGTTAATTTATATCGCATTGGCATGTGTCAGTGTGTTGGCAATAGTAATTGTAATTCGTTCTATGGGTGATAACAGCAGCAAGAGGCAAGATTATTACTCTGAAGTTATATTGACGTTATTTAGCATGAAGACCAGCAGTGATTTTATTATTAATTTACCCGATAGCGGATCAGGCGTTAAACTGACAACGATAATTGGCTTAGGGACGGCAGAAGGTAAAGCGCAGGGCAATTATCACGTAGATGAAGAACGTGGTGAGGTATTGTTAGACTTCATGCACATCAGTGTTTTAAGCCCAACGACATCTGACAATTTAATGTATTTTGCCGCACCATTCAGTGTCAGCAATCAAGGCAGTGGTGTATTTACTTATATTGGCTTGTTTGAACAAGATCTTGATAACCAAACCATACGACATTTGGATTCTTATTTTATTGGCGACCGTATTCGGCTTAATGAGATGGGTATTTATGGCTCGAATATAGAGTTGTCATTCAATCAGCATGGTGATAAACAAGCGTATGCAGAAGCACCAACTGAAACCGTACACTTAACGCTTAATGTTGATGATGTAATCCCGACTAAACTGATCAAACATCAGGACATGTAGGTTACAGTACTGACTGTCTAACGATGTTACATGTGTGTTTTAGTTGTGTAAACAATTGAGATGTAAGTGTATGTCAGCACTTTATGTGGAGCATCGCTATGAATTTATCTGCCAATATGATTTTTACTATTTTGGTTAGGGCTGTAAGATTAGTGTCCATTTACCAACCAAGATCAACGCATCCCCAATCAATCCACCTTAACGCTCGACATTAAATTACTGCTAAGGATAAAATAGTCCTATCTTTGTTTTAAACAGATTCTTCTTTAATAAGGTATTACCATGAACGTTTATCAGTGTTGTGACAAAATCCGTGAACTGTATGCATTAATTGGCAGTGGCGATCAGGGTTATATTCCAAAAGCGATTGGCTGTGCGATTAAAGCGTTAAACGATACATTTCTCTAGGGTTAGAATTTACGGGACAGTGTGTGAATGAAGCAATTCAAATTGACATTATTTTCCCTTGATACGCCAAGGTTTAAACGTCAACCACAGCAGCAAACCGGGGACCTGCAATACAATCAAACAACCCATTGACCATTGATAGGCCACAATGGGATAGTGACCATCAACGCTTTGCCACTGACCAATCACAATACCCACTACCCACTGCACCACAAAAGCTAGTACAAATACCACCAAATTGAATGAAGAACTAACCCGACCTGCAAGATCAGGTGATACCGATTGTGCCACAATCGCATAATTCATGGTTGTTGATGTGCCAAAAAACGCAAAACCAGCAACCAGTAAATAAGGTGATATGTCCAAACCACTGATCATCAATATTTGAATAGCAACAAACATAGTGATACCACAACCACAGATCATTAACGGCTGAACACCATACCTACGTAGGAAATCGGCTAGCGAGCCAAAGCTCAATGAACCTGCCACCATAGCAACGGTGCCATACATCAACACATCTGCCATTGAAGCCACATCTAAGCCTCCCATATCTCGTAACCATGGGCCCATCCACAGTGATAATATTGCCATATACGTAGCATGAGCAAACACCGAATACACCACTAAACGCCAAAATGACCACGAACCATAAAGTCTCGCTACTTCTCTACTCATATCCACTAAACGTGTTTTTTTCTTGGGATAGTGGCCCGTCACACTAAAGTAAATAATGATACTGGCAGCAGCCGTTAAACCAGCGAGCATAAAAAATGCTTCGCGCCAGTCAAAAATACTCACCAACTGATGTAATGGTGTGGTTGAAGCCATCGCCCCAAGTCCACCAACCGCCAATAAGCATGCGGTACTTAAAGGTAAACGTTCGAGTGGCAACCAAATAGAACAAGCCTTAATCGCACTCATTAATGAACCTGCCACACCCAAACCAATTAAGCCTCGGCCAACCAACAAACCTAATTCAGATTGCGCCGTGGCAAAAACAAGTGACCCAATGGCGGCAATAAATAACATCGGACTTTGCACCGCCCTTGGGCCGTAGCGGTCAAGCAAAACCCCTAGCGGTAACTGCGCAGCGGCAAAAGTGAGAAAATAAATGCTGGTCATTAAACCTAAACTGCTCGCAGGCAAAGATAAATCGTGCGATAAATCACCATATATCACTGTATTAATGGTTCTAAATAAATATGAAATAAAGTGCCCCAATCCAAAAGGCACTAAAATCGTTAAAAAGAGCATCGTAAAGTTTTTTTTCCTTGCTTTACTGCCATCACAGGTTAAATTTTCACTGTTACTCATATTGTTCACTACTTACCGGCTTGTTATTATCGCTGATGATCATCGAAGTTCTTATCTCTGCGCAAAATTTACCGCGCTTATCAGCAAACCACAAAGCATTTGGATCTGGCAACATCTCAGAAACGCGAATAACCTTGGCTTTTTTTAGTGCACTGACCAAAGCATCCAATGATAACGGATTATCAAAATCAACAAAAAACGGTTTCGGTTCACTGTCACATTTGACAAATATCCAGCGCGGCATTTGGTATTTATCTTTCCACAAGCGCCACTGGACAAATAACCCCAGCTCATCCTTACTCGACACCGGCCAGTCACTTGACTCAAAAGACCAAGTGCGGCGCTTGTATATCGAGCGATTAAATAAGATCCGACGACACTCATGACGCGGGATAATATCACCAGCCAAGTCAAATAATAATTGATGCAACTGTGTATTGTGAACACAAAGCAAATCTTCGTTAAAATAGCCTAATCGGTCAGTCACTCGTAACCTGCCATCAACCAGTACTATCTGAGCTCGCCCGGCAGAAAATTGGTTAGCAAGTGCCACGCAACCACCGCCAGTAGGCAAAATCAATTGTTGATAATTGTTAATAATCGGCCAATCAATGTGAGAACGCTGATAACTGGTTGGCGTATCTGCAAGTATCAATCGTGGTGAGCTGAATAATGACTTAACCTCAGCATTAATCTGCTGGTTAAATGGGCTAAAATGTGCCGCGACTGGCTGGCTTAAGGTATGAACCGCCGGGTGAACCTCTCCGATGATTAAATGATAATCGCCTGCATTTAATGCCTCTTGACTGCTAGCTGATAACATAAAATCAGGTGAGTGAAAGGCATCACCAAACACCTCAAAGTGCTGGGCATCTGGGCAAGATTCATTTAAATAACTCATTAATACAGTAAAATCATCACTCGTGAGTTGTATTTCGGCACTGTCAACTGCGTTTTCATTTTTAGCGTCAACAGTAGTCAGAATTTCCCCCCAACTTTGCTGTAATACCGTGGTAATACGAGTCTGAACTTGTTGCCCAATGTCATCCTGCAACGGTTTAAGTGCATTAAGAAAGGTCAAAATATTGAGTTCATCAGTGTCATATTCGCTGCAACACTGTGACCATACACCTAACCAATGCTGATGCAATTCATAAGCAGTCACCCTAGTTAACCATTGATAAAGTAATATTAACGGCGTAAAATCTTCCTCGATATGTTTTTTTATCGTTTGATTAAACGACACCTGTGTATCACGTGAACAATCTTCATAAACCGGATATCGGCCAACATACATTTCACCACTTGAACGGCTTAATGAAACATTTGCCGCGCTAAGCAGGTTATTCAAATTAACCAGCGCAATTTGACGTTGTTCTAATGAACCCGATGCGTAAGCTTCACGCTGTGATTCAAGTTCAGTAAAGGTATTAAGCCATTGTTGAGTAAAGTCAGTCGGTAATTTCGCGTCAACAAGTTTATCCGCCAATGCTTTAAGCGGATTTTCGACTCTCGGTGACAAGACAAATCCAATTTTAATAATGCCGGCATCAATCAACCTTTTAAGCGCTACATCATTGTCAATCATTAGCTTTGCTAACAAGGAATCACAATTGTAAACATGCGCATGGTGCTGTAACAACCGTACGATATTAAGCATATCACCGCTGAGTTGGCGTGATTTTTCTAGCGGATAAAACAACACGTCATCGACCAGCACACACCCGGTATTAAGCATCAATGGCACTTTATTGGCATCAGGGCATTGTTCATTTAATTGTCCGATAATGCGCTGAATCACCCAGCTTTCAAAAAATGTTTTTCTTGATCTGAGCCAATTTCCCTCAGCATGGTTCACCTCAACTAATGCATCTTGATCGGCTAAAAATTGACCCCAAGTAATTGGGCCGAAAAAGCTACAAGTATCATTTTTGGTGCAAAATCGTTGGGCATAACTCCAGCCTAAACGGATTTTTTGTTTTTTACGGCTATCGTTAAATCCTGCTCGTCCTTCAACCAGAGACTTAATTCGTTTACAGGCTTCAGGATTAGAAATAAACAAAGCTTCGCTAATCTCTGGCTGGTCAAGAAAATCAATCAATCGCTGCCGAGTTTGTTCAGTATATTTAGAAAAATCGCTATCTAGATCGATTTTCATTTTTGCTAATGTGGTTTGCAATTGATTCAGTTGCTCTGTTGCATCGCCTAACTTTCCCCGAAGCTCGACGGGTAACACACGGATACTAAGCTGTTCCCCATCGTTTAATTTACGCAAAAAATTACGGCTGCTTTGCTCCCCAAATTCAATTAGCTGAGTCTTTAAATTAGCTTTAATGGTTTGAGCTTGTCCGACAAGCATATAATAATCATTGAAATGTGGTAAATTGGGCAAATCAGTCAAACTGATCAGTTCTTCAATTTCAAAACCTGTTGAGCGTAACCAAAAATAATCAGAACATTTCATGAGTGATTTTCCCGGCGTTTTAATGCATTAAGGCTGATCAACTTATCTAACACTTGTAAAGATTGTGCATCGAGTTGGCGACAATCGTGTGGTGGCGCTGCGATAAGTTCAACGCTTTTTTGATTAATTAAGCTGTATTTGTGTCTAGACGTTAATGTAGGTAGCACCACCAAATAGTTTTCAGTCACCGAATCCAATTCGGTTTTACCTAAATCGCTTTTGCGTCTCAGCCAATCAGAAAGGCGATGTTTACTTTGATAGACCATCGACATATTTGTGGTGATAATATCACCTTCGGCACTTGGGTCATCCCCAGGTACACCATCGCGCAATGACAAATAAAGATCAACAGACTTCTCTTCTAAACCCAGTAAATCGATGGTGATATCGTTCAAATCCAACGCTTGTTGCTCTTTGGTTAACCAAATAATCACATCTTTACAATAGGTATAAACATAGGGGCCGTAATCACGCCATTCAGACGCTCGAAGAAATTTTTTAGAAAACTCAGTCAAGTCGACCTGCTGAGCAATCAATGCCCGCAAAGATAAAGGCGCTCCTGTTTCCAACGCATTGACAAATGAATTAACCAATCTAAATTGATAGTTTTCGACAAACCATTTGGCTTCATCATAACCGTCCGCGTAAGCCTCAATTACTTCAATTTCTTCTGCACTGAAACCGTCAAGTTTACTGGATAAATTGCCTTTATTTACCAGTATGGTTGCTTGCAATGCCTCATCACGTAAAATTCTACGCCAGGTATTCCAAACGATATTAGCTTTCATTATTCAGCCCCCTTTTTTTGACGCCATTGCGCGATCCCATATCGCTTGCGCACGCTTAACATCAGCTGTAATCATATTTTCATCCTGCTCACCCATCACCCGAGTTAATTTGTGATGTGCTTGTCCCTGATATTCTAAAATAATCGCGGCGGGTGTAGCTCTTTGCAATAACTCTTCGTACAAGTCCCATACAGGTTCGGGCACTTGAGAATCATGCCAGTCATGATAGATACCCTCCGCCCAACTTCCCCCAGCCAAATGCACTGCAATAACCTTATCTAGAGGGATTGTGTCAAGGTAATCTTGCAAATCATAGTTGGGTAAATTAACAGAATTAGTATAAATGTTATGTAAATCTAAATGTAAAAACGTTCCTGAACGGTCGACCATACGTGCCAAAAATTCAGCCTCTTTCATTTCAGCGCCTGGACAAGGTAAATAATAAGCCGCATTTTCATGAGCTAAAGGCATACCGTAAATGTCTTGTAATTGCGCTGCACGATCAGCACAGCGAACAACTTCATCATGAGAAAATTGGATTGGACTACTCCAAATATCCAACCACGATTCATCGCCATAAAAACAATGATTTGCGACCCATGGACTGTTGATCATTTTGGCCAGAGGCACGTGTCTTTTCACAGCAGCGGTGGTATGTAATGGACTGAAACCAAAGTCACATCCATAGTTTGAATGCCCTAACAAAGTGAACCTTTCACCCAGTTTGCTGATCAGTTCAGTAATACCTGGTTTGATGATCTGAGGACCATCCATCGGAGCCATGATATTGTCGAGTAAAATTTCTAGTAAATCGACTTTCAGAGATTCAAACGGGAACCAGTCAAGAATTTCAGGGTTATATTGAATACCAACGCCAATAGGCGATGGTTTTGTGATTATGGACATGCAGCTATCCTATCCTATTTTATTTTAAATAATGCCCTTCTTCCAGGGCATTATGAAATTAAGCAAAAACTTTACTTTCAATCACTTCAATATCGTCTAATTCGAACTCTTCAAAAGCATCAACCGCAGGTGTAGTTTCAACTGCTGCTTCAGTGGATGATGTATTGTTTACTTGTTCTTCGTTTTTCATTGTATCTCCTTAGTTTTAGTTTAAAATTTATTGTGGTGATTTTGTTACAATAGTGAATCAACCGATAACTCTTTTAACCATTAACGCAACACCCCACCAGGCCAATATCCACCCGATAAACGTTGCAACACAGACCGACCAATACAGTAGAGCTTCATTTTCAATCACTTCAGGGGCTCTACCGCGTAATTTATCGCGACAATATTTTACCGAACGCTGACGTAATCTGGGTTGCTCAAAGTATTCGGTTAGTGCTAAATAAGTATCGCCATTAAAAATAGGTAATAGTGTTGGGATAAGTGACAAACTCGAAGCCACAACCATCACCACCGCCATTGAGTTTATGGCCGTATTAGGTTCTGACAAACGCCAAATTAAAATACCCACTGCCGCGTACAGTAAACTGGCAATCGGTCCCATTAATATTGTTATTGCCCGTTGTCCGTCGGTCAGTTTGGACCAATTTTTTTGCACTGGTCTTACCCAGCCAGTAGCGAGTAATAAGTAAACGCCAATACCAAAATCATTGACTTTAACTTTGTAGTGACGGCAACTTAATGCATGTCCAAGTTCGTGAAAGGCTATTGACGTTAAAATGACCGGATAATGCCAAATTAACCATGACAAACTGTCGGAGTATATGTTTTCCACATCTCGGGTGAAGTGACCCCACTGGGAAAACAATTCAACAAATGCCCAGCATATGCACACCATAACCACTACAAAAAAACTTTTACTGCACAACCAAGAGGCGCGGTTATAAATACTGTTCAGTATGGGTTCTGGGTTCATCTGAATCAGGTTAATCAAAAAATAACGTTTAAGTGGACCATAAGTAATGCCTGTTGCAGGATCACGAGTTAATCCTGATTGCTGTCCTTCAATAACCAATATGCCCAAATGGACTAATTTATGTTGAAAGGCCTTAAGCTTAGCTTCACTAACGTTGATTCTTAGTTGCTCTTTGGCACATTGGCTAATGTCAGTAAACGATCGTTGGCCATTAAATAATTGGGCTAAAGTAAATTCGATACGGCCAAGTTCAAAACTAATGTCATTATTCGGATCGTGGATACTGATTTTACTGTGAGGGCTATCATCTGTAGGCCCACAGCTTAAATCAGTCCGATAAGTGGCAAATGGCTGATCAAATTCAGCCTTATTTAAATTCAGCTCAATTTCAATATTCATCAGTTGATACTCATTGCTTCTAACTGTGGTTGTACAGTTGTCTTAAAATTATTGTGGCTAAAGTTAGACGCATGGGTTATGTCACGTTCATCCACCATATCGACCGCTTTGGCCAATACAAATATAGCTCCTGGTCGGGTCGGTCCACAGATGGGATCATCTGTGGTATATACTGGTTGCCAACCATGTTTTAACATTAACAACTCAATCGTATGTGAGCTGAGATAACGACGATGGTTATGGGTCAAAAAACCCAGTTGAATGCCGTAACCCAAAGCTCGACCTTCGATTAGCAAGTGGCCACCAGGGTTAATAATCTGACGGCACTTTTTCATCACTTGATTAACGTCATAAACATGTTCAAGTGAGCCATTAATAATGATCAAATCAGCTTCACTACTTTCTGGTGTCATTTGTTCAGCGCTGATAGATTCAATATCCAGCCCTATCTCTTTACCATATTTGGCATAAGCTAAATCGGGGTCATTGCCTTGAACATTCCAACCATTTTTAGCAAAAGGGATCATCAAACCGCCTGCAGAACAACCCACATCAACCAGTTTACCCTTTTGGGTCAACCACGGTTGTAAACTATTAAATAAGAAGTAACCTCTTTTTACCTGATCCATAAAAAACTGTTTGTCGGGTTCGCTTTGCCCAAATAGGTTTAAGCGATAAAACTTATTGTAATAATCTTGGTAAAAAGACGCCTCAAAAACATATTTTTGATAAACATGACCACATTTTTCACAGCCTAACACCGGTAAACCAACCGGTTTATTGTCTGGACCAAGTACCGATTCAAGCAAGGTTGAATGTTGATCAAAACCACATATCTCGCAGTCAACGGCAACAAATTTATAGTCATCAGCCATGCCTAATAAAGACAAATAGATTGAAATTTCATTATTTTTCATCACGACTTCTTATTTTATGCAGAAAAAACCTTCAAAGCAGATATGCTTAAATACAGAGGTTATATCGGTAAATCCAGCACGATTTAACATATCAAGATTACCCTCGGTAGAAAATGGCTCCAGAACCCCCTTCAATGAGCGGGTTTTTGCTAATATCTCATGGGGTTGGTAACCTTGTTCAAGTTTGTAATCAACATATAAACTGCTCATGATGTCTTGAAATCGAGCATCTGGACTGCGTACTTTTTCAAATAACACAAATGCTCCGCCCCAGTTTAGTGACTCATATATCTTGGTAAAAAGTTCTTGGCGTACCCGAGGTGGAATAAACTGGACAGTGTAATAAGCCACAATAAAGTCGCTTTTCTCGTAAGGATAATGAACAATATCATCCGTCACAAACGAGATATCTTTGTTGTCGGCAGTCAAAAATTGATTTGCTTGTATCGTCATGTCATCTTCAATGTCGATACCAACCCACTTAACACTGTCTGGATGTCTTTGCGCGAGTTTTTTAGTTAACATGCCTGTAGAACTACCCAACTCATAAGCAGTTGAATTGGCTTTAATAAAAAAGTCGCTTAAACGTAAAACAATATCGTGCCCATCATCATATTTAGGCACTGATTTTGATACGTGAGCATCAAATTTTTTTGGCGTACTGCCGCCAAAAGTCCATGCTGCATTGGTTGATTCTATACCATCACCAACACCATTATTTTTTGGAGTTTTTATCGCCGAATCCGTCATTTTATTCCTCTTAAAATATAAATAATAAAAACCTATTTCGAACAAATCCAATTGAATGATATCGATAATCTGCCGATGATTCTAATCAATACACAAGAATAAACGCGAGTATGCATTCCTGTATTCTAATAACATAACTTCGTTCCTAAGAGACCTAAACTAACAGCTAAGTAAGAGTGAAATGTAAATGCAACCAATTGTTTCATAATAGTTTATTTTTAATGTGCACATAAAAATGAAGCCTGGTTAGTTTACATGAATATTGCATTTATGCAACATAAATGCAACAAGTTATTGTATTGAGGTACTTTTATATCTTAATAAATACATACTTGTTCTAACTAATGTGACTGTCAGAAGCAGAAATACTATTCAGGGGTGGTAGCGAATGATGCTGTATTGTATGTCATTGTAAAACTAACTCACTGTTTGGTGGGGGGGGGCACGACTCCTTAATACTAAGTAATCAATCAATAGCATCACAGTTTTGGTAGTGTCAGATTGGAGTTTTAACCATTAATTATTAATCGAAACATCAGTCATCTTTATGGGAATATTTTATCAATTTGAGATTTTATGGTAAACGATCTCCAGTATTATTGACTATTTTGATAAATGTTCGATGGATTAATTATCGAATAATTTAACAGAATACTTTAACAATCAGATGCAAATATATTCATGAATTGTAGTTCTTCACGAAAAAATAATCCTAACCTCCTTTATTCCGGCATCAAATGATTAGTTGCGCAAGTATTTTTAATGCATGGTGCTCTGCTATGAAAATAACAATATCGCCCCAATGACTCTGGCAATAAACGGGCGAGTAACAAGTTGATAAAATTAGTGTTGTGTTTACTATTGGGAATTAAATGGCAGTCTAAATCCTGAAATAAAGTGGTAGTTTATTTCAGGGTTTAATAAAAAAGGTATTTATCGAATAAATTCGACTCACTTGCTGAGCTGATGGCTAATAAATTTGTTTAACATATATGTATTGATGCGGCGTAAGCAATGGAATGGACACCGCCTCACCCTTTCGCGCTGTTGATTATGGTGTAGGCTGTAAGCAGGTGAATTTTATTTATCATAGGTGACATATTATGAAAAATATAATTAGAGTTGGTGTTGATTTGGCAAAAAACGTGTTTCATATTCATGCTATTGATGAGAATGAAACAATAGTTTGGCAAGGAAAATACAATCGCACCACTTGGTTGAAGGCGATTGTGAAACGAGTACCAACAACCGCGGTAATCGGCATGGAAGCTTGTGGTTCAGCTAATTATTGGGCAAGAGAGCTCACAGCACTTGGTTACAGTGTTAAATTAATAGCCGCTCAATTTGTTAAACCTTATGTTAAAACAAACAAAAATGACAAAGTTGACGCTGAAGCCATTTGTGAAGCAATCAGCCGACCTAATATGCGCTTTGTTAATATAAAAACAGTTGAGCAACAAGATATTCAATCTAAGCATCGTGTTCGTGAAGAATTAATTTGCCACAGAACTGCAAAATCAAACCAAATCAGAGGGCTCGTCAGTGAATACGGCATTGTAGCGCCTATTGGTATCGCTTATTTACGAAAAGCGATACCAATGTGGTTAGAAGAATCCGACAACGGTTTAACATTTGATTTTAGGGCTTTGTTGCTCACGCTCCAGGAAGATTTAATTCTTGTAGATGAAAGAATTGATTTACTGACAGCACAAATTAAAAATAATGTTGCAACTAATCCCATAGGAAAAAAGTTGATGAAAATTATCGGGATTGGTCCTTTGGTCTGTAGTGCATTGTTAATGGCACTTGGTGATGGTAAGCACTTTAAGAAAGGCAGAGATTTTGCAGCATCTTTAGGCTTGGTTCCTAGGCAATACAGCACAGGTGGGCGTGCTAATTTACTCGGCATTAGTAAGCGAGGTGATGGTTATTTAAGAAAATTATTAGTTCATGGCGCTAGAGCAGCTTTTCGTCATGTCAAAGATAAGACAGACCCTTTAAGTTTATGGATAAAACACTTGAGTGAAAAAAAACACCCTAATGTTGTTATCGTTGCACTTGCTAACAAATTAGCACGAATTTCATGGGCGTTAGTTGCTAACGACACCGAATACACAGAAACATTGGCCGCTGGTTGATTGTATTAAAATAATTTTCATATTCGAAGTTGTAGGTAATACTTAGGTTACAAATAGTAAGCACATTATTTAAAAATTGCAAAAGTAAAAGAGAGATGGAAAATAGGTTAAACCATCACTAGAAAAACCCTAACTGAGCGAAGAGTTAATAACTCGTGTAAGCGATTGGGATCTAGTGTGCGAATGAAGCCATTGAGGTTCGATGCTAAATAAAAGCATTATTTAAGAAACCGAATACACGTGAGCAGTCATACCTTCATTTTCATTGAAATTTTACTTGCAATAGAGGTTGTGTCCATACACGCTCAGTTAACCACTCATACTGACATTACCTAATGGTTATCAATTTTCGTTTCCAGCATCACTGGAACCGAGTAAATTACAGCAATTTTTAAGCGTGGTCTAGGGAGAACTGGAGTATTTCATCTGCCTTGTATTTGGACAATTATAGCGAATTCGAACAACATCTAAACAATCAGTGAGGGAGGGAATAATTCTTTATTGGTATGCGGCTCGATTGATTGGTTAAACGTCGCCCTGAGGGGTTGTTTGAGTGCTTAGAATGACGATTTTAACGATTTTAAACCATTGATTATAAAGGTTTGTTTTAATTTCAATCTTTAGTGTAGGTGATAACCTTCTGGTTTATTCAACATGAGGGGGGGGATGTCAGATAATTACGAAGTGTTTAATCAAGTGGATTTTTCTAATCAGGATTTGAGTGAATCTCATTTTAAGCGTTGTAAATTTTATAGATGCGATTTTGGTCGTGCGGATCTAAGAGAGGCACAGTTTGTTGATTGTATCTTCATAGAGCAAGGTGGTATTGAGGGTTGTCATTTTGATTATAGCGATCTACGCGATTCATCTTTTAAGAACTGCCAACTATCAATGTCTAACTTCACTGGCGCGAAATGTTTTGGGATTGAATTTAAGGATTGCGATTTAAAGGGTGAGCTTACGACAAGATAGCTCAACTTAACGTACAAATTTTGATTTACTTACTGCATCCCAAATTAGAGTAAGTAATATGACAAATCAAGACAAACTCAGCAGCCTTGCATCTGAATTTCAACAATGGCGCTTGACCCGACAATATCCCAGAGAAAAAACACCTCAGCAGTTGAAAGATAAAACCGTTGCACTGGCTCAATATTATTCATCGAGCCAAATTAAAACCGCATTAAACATTGCCGATTCAACCTTTCACCATTGGTGTAAACAAGCGACTTCCGTCAAAAAACCTAGCGAATTCATTGCTGTCCCTGACGAGCTGAATGCCAGTTCGGATGAGTTTAATATTACGCTCACTTGTAAAAATGGTAACCGGTTACAACTTTCTGGCCCGCTCTCGCCTGCGTTACTTGCCGTTATCACGGGGGCGCTGCTGGTATGATATTACTGACCGCGAATACGCCTATCTTACTGGCTATTCAACCCGCCGATTTTCGCTGTGGCATTGACGGATTTGTGGCGATTTGTCGTCGACAACTCGACCAAGACCCGCGTTCCGGCATTTTGTTTGTCTTTATTAACCGTAATAAAACCATGATCCGGGCATTAAGCTATGACGGGTCTGGTTTTTGGTTAATGACCAAACGATTATCAAAGGGCAAATTTTCCAACTGGCCAACCGCCAAGGAAGCCATCACCTCCATGCAGGCTAAGCATCTGCGACGGTTATTATCAGCGGCTCCGGTGGTACAAGTGGCATAAAATGCGATGTGATTCACAATATTACATTAATATCGCAGGATCTAAACGATCATGTTGACCGATCCTTTATGCCTGCAATAATCCATATTCGCTTAATTATAGACGAGCACACTGGACACTTATGTTGACTCAATCATTCACCGATATTGATAATGACGCACTCGATGCCTTAATTGAACGCGTGACAGAAGCCAAAGAGCATGAACTGGCGTTAAGCTCGGCTGATTGTCAGCTATTGCTTAATGCCTTGATGACACTGGCTAATTTGCAAGAAAACATCGCCAGTAAAGATGTGACGATACACAAATTGAAAAAACTCGTCGGTATCGTTAAATCGTCAGAAAAACTGGGGGCACTCATCAGTCAGCAAGGCGTTGCCGCAAAAGGTAAAAAAGCCCAACATAAACAAATCAAGCGCACTAAACCCAAGACCCAAAAAGTCAAACCGACAATCATTCACCACGCCTTAACAGTGCTGACCAAGGGTGAATTATGTCCTGAATGCGACTTGGGGAAACTCACCAAGTATGAACCAGCAAGCTTCTTGCGGATCACAGGGCAAAGCCCTTTTGTGCCAGAGCAACACATCATGGAACGACTACGTTGTAATGCCTGCGGTGCTTATTTTACCGCGCCACTGGCTGAAAACGTACAGGCCGATGGGCATGCCAAACAAAAATACGGCTACAGCGCACGCAGCTTAATGGCGATCAACAAATATTACGCAGGCACACCGTTTTATCGCCAAGGCAGTTTGCAAAACATCTTAGGCGTACCTATTACCGCGTCATCTATCTTCGATCAAACCGAATATGTGGCCAACGCCATTTGGCCTGTATTTAAGCACTTGAGAACAATTGCAGGCAATGCCAAGCATTATTATATTGATGACACCACACACCGTATTCTCGACCAAACCGCCATCATTAAAAAACAACGTAATAGCGATAAAGAACGTGTTAGAACTGGAGTTTATAGCTCGGGCATGATAGCAACCACTACCGCAGATCAAAAAATAGTGTTGTTCGAAACTAACATAGGTCACGCGGGTGAATTTATCGATAGCGTGCTGTGTTTGCGAGACAAAACAAGTTCACCGCCCATTATCATGAGCGATGCACTGGCCAGCAACCGCCCCTCCGTTGATGTCGAATTTATCCAGTCCTTGTGTAACAGCCATGCTCGACGGCAATTTGTGGATGTGCTTAGCCATTTTCCCGATGAAGTTGCAGGTATTTTAGATCGTTATGGCGAGATCTGGCATATTGATAATCTGGCAACAGAAAAACAGCTCAATAGTGAACAGCGGCAAGCTTATCATGATGAAAATTCGCGACCAATCATGGCTGAGATCCGCGCGTGGGGTCGCCAGCACTTAAGCGATGGCAGTGTTGAGGAAAACAGTGGGCTTGGCAAAGCGATCCGTTATTTTGATAAACATTACGCAGGCTTAACGTGTTTCTGCACGGTGCCAGGGGCGCAATTAGATAATAATTTAATGGAGGCTGAATTAAAATTGGTGGTCAGGGATAGAAAAAATGCGATGTTCCACAAAACGCTGTCTGGAGCCAGTATCGGTGATGTTATCACCTCAATCATAGCCACAGCCAGCTGGGCCGGCACTAATATTTTTGATTATTTAAATACGCTGCAACGAGAACAAGAAGCGGTGAAGTTGGCACCTGAAAATTATCTGCCTTGGAATTACCAGTAAAATAAACCATCATCCCGGCATATCTGCCGGGACTTGCCAAATTTCCTTAAGTCAAACTATATTGTCGTAAGCTCACGATTGTATCTTCATAGAGCAAGGTGGTATTGAGGGTTGTCATTTTGATTATAGCGATCTACGCGATTCATCTTTTAAGAACTGCCAACTATCAATGTCTAACTTCACTGGCGCGAAATGTTTTGGGATTGAATTTAAGGATTGCGATTTAAAGGGGGCGAATTTCATATTAGCTACTTTCTCAAATCAAGTAAGTAATAGAATGTATTTCTGCTCGGCATATATTACGGGATGTAACTTATCCTACGTAAATTTTGAACGACAATGTATAGAGAAATGTGATCTATTTGAAAACAAATGGATTGGCGCGAATCTACAAGGCGCTTCTTTAAAAGAGTCTGATTTAAGTCGGGGTCATTTTCAGAAGATTCTTGGAGTCAGTTTCACATGCAGGGTTGTAACTTAAGTCACTCGGACTTGAATGGTTTAGACCCTCGAAAAGTGGACCTCGATGGTGTGAAAATTTGCGCTTGGCAACAGGAACAGTTGCTTGAACAACTCGGACTCATTATTTTACGAGATTAGCCATATTATTATATGTTTAGTGGTTCTGTGAATCTGGCTTCCTCGTTGGAGGCTTTGTTGATTTTGGGGAATCTTTATTTCAGAGTAAATATGATATGAACATCTTGTTATGCCTGTTATACGTAGGATTGCAATAGTCAAAAAACTGATATATTTATGGCATTAACTTCCTTGCGTGGATAAAACTCAGTTTACACTTAACACAATGCGACTTCGGCATTTTTTGGGCTTACGAGAATATACTTTCATTACCACTTTAGTGTCTACATTTACCAACTAAGATCAACGCATCTCCAATCCGTCCATCTTAACGCTCGACATTAAATTACTGCCAAGGCTAAAATAGCCTTATCTTTGTTTTAAACAGATTCTTCTTTATTAAGGTATTACCATGAACGTTTATCAGTGTTGTGACAAAATCCGTGAACTGTATTCATTAATTGGCAGTGGTGATCAGGGTTATATTCCAAAAGCGATTGGCTGTGCGATTAAAGCATTAAACGATATTGCTGGTGACGAGTCTTTGCCTGCCGATATTCGTGATAACGCGGCCTTTGCAGCAGCAAACTTACTTATCTCAGACTTTGAAGATTAGCGATTAAAAACAAAAGGTGAGCATGATAATAAAATCAATGCTCATCTTTGTTAGCTTAAATACGCAATTCTAGACCTATGTCAAAACAACCATATATTGAAATAAAAAAAACAAGCATACATTGATATTACCGATATAAGTACGAGCGTTATATAGCCATGAAAATAGATATTTTTGGTTGACGTTATCTTGTACGGAATTTCGTCTAAGAAACAATTATGGTAATTAAGTGAGCTGATGACAGTATGAAAAAAACGATTAATTATTTGATTGGGTTATTAATGCTGGTGCTTATTCAGGCATGCAGCTCTACCGCAGAACATCAGTCCCAAGCAAATATCAAAGACCCTGCGATATTTGGACATTATACCTACGGACATGAGGTTAATAGTTTTCGACCTTGCAGAACAAAACAAGATTTTTGGGTTATAGGATCCAATGATATTCTTGAGCTTATGGCTAAAAAATATAGTGCGCTGGCAACGAAACCCTATGATGAAGTCTTCGTTGAAATAACGGGTGATGTTGAAAGTAAAGCCAGTGATGGTTTTGCCATGGATTACGATGGACAAATTCGTGTAACGAAATTAGTTCTAATGAAGAAAAAACATGCGACTGATTGTGAATAGCTAATGTCGCAAGCAAGTGTCGCAATACAAAAAGGCGAGCACGATAATGGACATGTCCACATCAATGCTCGCCTTTGTATATTTTAGGCCAAGCTCTTTCCAATGCATCAAGTCCATCAAATGGTTCCTGCATTCCTTGAATTGAGAGTAATTGTTTTTGGGTGTCTGGATGAAATCTCAAGGCAGTATGTCAATGAGTGAAATTGACGTTATTGAGCATCCAATTTTCACGAACGTAAATTATCCGAAAAAGGGTTTAGATTCTTAATCGGCATTTCAGAAGCCCATATGCAACGTTAGTTTAAAGTAGCAACGGGACTATCGGTTGGTCATTATATTCGTAACCGCCGTTTAAGTCGTGCAGCAATCGATAATACTACGACCGATAAACGTATTATTGATGTAGCGATGGATTTTGATTTTTGCAGGTCATTTATTTTCGCTATTTTGTGGCTGTCTTCAGTGCAACCTTGTTTCCAATAACTACTGATATAAATATCGTTTTTAGCGACTTCTTTTTCATTGCGGAAATAGGTGCGAAGTCCTTTCATTTGATCGAACTCACTCGCACTCCACACTGCTACTCGACCAGGCTTCCAGGGTTGAGCACGTACTAAATCGACAAGGTCATTTCTCTGGTAATTGAGACTCTCTGACTTAATATGCCAAATTACCTCAATACCTTGTGGTTTAATTAATGCTTGCTTGTCTAACTCGTGATTAATTTCAATAACGGCATAACCCGTTGCGCTAAATGGAAGCGCTTCTAATTTTTCAGATAAAGCCGGTAATGCGGTCATATCTGCTACTAGAAAGAACCAATCTGCATCGCTTGCTAAGCCTTTGATGTAGCCCGGACCAACGATTGAAATTTGACTACCAACCTTTGCTTGTTGTGACCAATTAGATGCAAAACCACCATTTTCAAAATTTACACTATCCGCTATGTGATGACGTACAAAATCAATATCAAATTCATTCTGCGCTTGTCTTAAGTTACGAATGGTATAAGTGCGCATCTTAGGGCGAGTATTCTCTGCAATAGCTGAGATGTCTGTTCCACCATTATCATTAAACAAGAGTTTAATATAGCCGCCATTACTGTCAGTTTCAAAATCAGAAATATCATCTGCTTTAAAGGTAATTCGCTGCATATTTTGGGTTAACAGGACATTATTAATAACCGTTAATAGGCGTGATGTTGGTTTACTCATAGAAGGTTTCCTTTATCTTCGATTATTTTCACTGGCTACTATTTTAATTTGAAATGGTATTTATTATTGACCGTAGTACATGCAAATACGTTGCCCATTTATCACATGAATATTAAACTCAGTTTCATAAAGTTCTGACAGTACCTCTTTTTTGATCACTTCAGCCACCGTACCATTTGCAACCACCTTACCTTTTTTTAGCGCAATAATATTGTCAGAATAACAGGAAGCAAAGTTAATATCATGGATCACAATCACTACCGCTTTATCTAATTCATGAGCCAGTGTTTTTAAGTTTTTCATAATTTGCAATGAGTGTTTAATATCAAGATTATTAAGTGGTTCATCTAAAAACACATAATCGGTGTCCTGTGCAACCACCATTGCAATAAAGGCCAATTGACGTTGACCGCCACTTAATTGATCAAGGAACTTATTTTGGATGGCAGCTAAATCAAGATAGTTAATCGATTTATCAATCATTTCATTATCAAAATTGGTTAACTTACCTTGGCTATAAGGGAATCGCCCAAAAGCGACTAATTCACGTACGGTAAAACGCATATTAATATTGTTAGATTGACGTAATACCGATAGTTTTTTGGCTAAGGCTTTACTATCCCAATCCCAAACGTCTTGATTTTCAATTAATACACTACCGCTATCTTTTTTTAATAAACGGCTAGCCATTGATAATACTGTACTTTTACCTGCACCGTTGGGGCCAATAATCGATGTTACTTCCCCCTTAATAAATGAGCCGGAGACTTGATCAACGACTTTTTGTTGACCAAATGATTTAGATATTTTCTGCAATGAAATCATAGGATTCTCTATTGTATTTTTTGTCTAACAAGCAGTGATAAGAAATATAAACCACCGAGAAAATTAATCACAACACTTAAGGTAGTTTCAAATTTAAAGATATTCTCAATCACCCATTGTCCAGATAACAACATCGACATTGCTATTAAGCTACTGCCCAGTAATAAGGTTTTATGGCGGTAAGTATGAAAGAACTCTTTTGCTAAATTAGCCACCAATAAACCAAAGAACATCACGGGGCCGACTAATGCCGTCGACACAGAGATAAGGATCGCTACTAAGATAAGTACTTTTTTAGTTACTTTGCCGGTATCAACTCCTAAGCTCGTTGCGTTATCATTATCAAGCCAAAACACATCTAGTAGATTAGACATACGAAATAGTAATACACTAATCAATAACAACGGGATCACGCAGTAATACACTAGCTGTTGATTAATGTTATTAAAGCTAGCAAACATGCTACTTTGGATAACAGAAAATTCGTTTGGATCAACTAACATGATAAAAAAAGATGAAATATTCGAAAATAACTGCCCGAATATGACACCCAGTAAAAGTAGCGTAATCACATTGCTGTTGTTGTTCTTAAAATAAAAGCCAAACAATAACAGTGAGAAACCCACCATAATAGTCACTGACAACGCGAAGTTCACAAATGGGTTTAATAGGAAAACGCTGAAGCTACCAAAAATCACAACGACTAATACTTGCGTTAATAAATACAGAGCATCAAAACCCATAATGCTTGGCGTTAAAATTCGATTATGGGTAATGGTTTGAAATACTAATGATGATTGAGCAATCGCAATGCTGGCCAAAATCATGGCTAAGACTTTAGGTATGCGTCGTGATAAAAAGTATTCATAGTTTGAGGCATCTAAGCCAATACCAATAAATAGAAAAATAAACACAGCAGTGATTATTGCCAACCCTGTTAATTTAACCGAATCAGACATTTTGCTTTCCTTTCACGATAAAGAAAATAAACACCACGCCACCAAGAATGCTAATGATCATAGATATTGGGATTTCATAGGGGAAGATGATGACACGTCCGAGAACATCACAAAACAAGATTAGAATCGCACCAACTACAGCGGTTAAGGGAATATTTTTACGTAGATTATCGCCATAAAATTGTGTGACTAAGTTAGGCACAATTAAACCAAGAAACGGGAGCTGACCAACAATCATGACCACACTTGCCGACATAATTGATACCAACATTATGCCAATAAATAATGTTTTCTTATAGTTGAGACCAATATTGGTGGCGAAGTCTTTGCCCATACCTACCGCAGACAAGCGAGTCGCATACCAGTAACTTATAACAGAGATAGGCAAGGCGATATAAAGAAGCTCGTAATCGCCTTGTAGAGTATTGGCAAAATTTGCGACTGTCCAACCAGAAAGGTTTTGCAAGGCATCATACTTATAAGCCAAGAAGGTTGCAGCAGACGATACTACATTACCAAAAATGATCCCCACTAAGGGAACAAAAATAGCGTTCTTAAATTGGATGCGATGGATAAATCGAATGAAAATCAGGGTGCCTGCAATGGAAGTGCCAAAAATCAATAGCAAGTTGTCGCCATGACCAAAGATAACTAAGCTCAGTACATAACCTAACATGGCACATTCAATGGTACCGGATGTAGAAGGGGCTGCAAATCGGTTCTGGCTGATCTGTTGCATGATCAAACCAGCGATACTCAGCCCTGCACCGGATAATAAAATAGCTAATAATCGAGGTAAGCGACTAACTAATAAAAGCTCTAATGCCTCAGTATTACCACGAAAAATAGCCGATAATGATAAATCGGCTACACCAATAAAGACAGATGTAATACTCAGTATTACCAGAGAAAATAATAACTTTTTCAAAACAAACCTCAGCCTATCTGATCGGTATCAGCTTATGAATGGCTAATACCGTTCGGCTTTATTGATAATTAATCTAAAAAATTAATGGAATTAATTAAGATGAATAGCCTGCTTGATATCAGCAATCATTTGATCAGTTGCGGTAACGCCAGCAATTGCTAAGTACCATGCGCTTAGATCTAGGTAGGTGATTTTGTTATTTTTATAAGCATCGGTGGATTTCACTAGTGGATTATCAAACGCTTGTCTGGTGCTATTGTCATCTTTATTCAGTAATTTATCCCTATCAACGATCAGTAAATTGGTTGGGTTTATGTTACGAATATATTCATAGGAAACTAAATTTCCATGAGTTGACTCTTTGATTCCTTCAGCCGCTTCTTTAAAACCAAAATCGTTGTAAATAGCGGAGAATCGAGATTGCGAACCAAATGTCGTAATGTTGCCACCAGAACTCATGACGGTAAGTGCTGCAGCATTATTTTTTTGATTATAGCTTTTTATTTTATTGATCTGCTGATCAACACTTGCAATCTTCTCTTCTACTTTTCCTTTAATATCAAACACTTCACCTATAACACGCCATTGCATTTTAGTACTTTCCCAATATGCTTGTGAATCAACGGCAAAAACTATCGTAGGCGCAATCTTAGATAGCTCTTTATAAGATGTCATAGCACGAGGACCAATGATGATTAAATCCGGTTTTTGCATATAAATCGTTTCAAAATCAGGCTCATGCAGACTGCCAGAGGAAGCAAACTGGTTACCCTTATATTTAGCTAAATAGTCCGGTAGCATAGGTGCCTTTGTTACCGCTACAGGTGTGATCCCAAAATAATCAATGGCATCGAGTACACCCATTCCGGTTACAACGACACGTTCAGGATTAGTTTCAAGGGTTGTATCCCCTAATGCGTGAGAAACCGTAATGGTTTCAGCCTGGACAAAGCTAGAAACAACCAAACTAAGTAACATTATAGCGATACTTTTATTCATTTATTTAACACTCCAGATTAATATTTTCATCATTCTCATTGAGAGTAACTATAATGAAAACTATTATCATTCGCAATAGTGAAAGGTGAATTAAATCTAAGTGTCTGTATTATTTCAATAACTTTCATGGAAACTCAATTTCAGTTGCTTTGTGGTGAAAAAATTTGATCATAAATTGTTATGAAATTCGAGACCTACAATTCAATATTTCTCCCAATTTGTGCAGATTCGCCAAACTAAAACACAATTATTTCAATTGTATAGATTAGATATCCCCAGAACACTCTATTGTAAATGATTATCATTATCAGTTAAACTGAGAGGTAGAGCGGAAGACTACAACTCTACTTAGGAAGTCTAAATTATGAATAATGGAATATTGACTATGGAATTTAAATTATCATTACTTGCATTAGCGATTGCAGGAACTCTTGCCTCTCCCATCGCCCTAGCGGAAAAATCAGAATCAGATTCTTCACAGAAAAATCAGGATGCTGAAGTGTTCGTTGTTGTTGGCGAACTGACTAACTTCGCAGTGACTTACACTGAATTAGAAAAATATCAGGCACAAGACCTTGAAGATATTTTTAAAACAGACCCATCTGTTTCGGTTGGTGGCTCAATAGGAGTTGCACAAAAGGTCTACGTAAGGGGGTTAGAGGATACCTACCTTAACGTTACTGTGGATGGCGCACCGCAAACGAGTACCTTATTTCACCACACTGGACGTTTATCTATAGATCCATACCTGTTAAAAACAGTTGAAGTTCAAGCGGGCGCAGGTGAAGCAACAAGTGGTTTTGGCGCACTCGGTGGTGCTATTCGATTCAAAACAAAAAGTGCTCATGACTTATTAGCGCCAGGAGAAAGTTTCGGTGGCTCCGTTAGTGCGGGTTACTTTAGCAACAATGGATATAAAACAAGTGCCAGTTTATACGGTGAGATAAATGAAAACTGGGGGGTTCTAGGTTCATTTGTCGTGAGCAGCAATGATAATATGGAAGACGGAAATGGCGACGAAATTTATGGTAGTGGCTCTGATCGAATGCTTGGCTTTATAAAAGTTGACGGTAATATTACTGATAACCAGACGTTAAGCCTAAGCTATGAAAATCGTAATGAAGATGGGGAGTTTGGTCAACGCCCGAACTGGCCAACATTAGAAAATGATCCGCTATATCCATTAGAAATGCAACGACACACATTTACGGCTAACCATACCCTTAGCCAGAGTGAGCTTTTGAACCTCGAGAATACACTTTATTACACTCAGGCAGATATCACTCAAGATGGTCCATGGGGGGAATATAATGGTGAAGTTAACACTCTTGGGTTTGATGTACGTAATACCAGTAATCTAAGCCAGCATACCGTCACCTATGGGGTTGCGTACCGAGCCGATGAAGCAGCTGCGAAATCTCTTGAATCCGGCGCTGCCCCTGCGGTAACAGAAGAGGGAGATGTATTTGGTTTATATGTTCAAGACCATTGGCAAATTACAGAGGCGATACTATTAAGCTTCGGTACTCGTTATGATTATTATAAAATGGAACAACTATCTACTGGTACCAAAATAGACAGCGACGGTTTTAGCTCTAATATTGGTTTTAACTATCAATTTTTTGATGACTGGAGACTGAATGCCGGATATGCGCAAGCCTTACGTGGTAAACAAGTTGGTGATACTTTCACAATTAGCTCATATACAATCAACCCAGATTTAAAAGAAGAAACATCTGAAAATGCCGAGGTCGGTATAGAGTATCAACGTGATAGTTGGTTAGCGTCTGCAACTGTTTTCCAAAGTACCATTGATGATGTCATTGATGTAGAAAGTGGCCAGTATGAAAATGTTGGCCAGCTAAAAACGAAAGGTTACGAGTTCAAAGCGACATATTGGTATGAAGACTTAACCGCTATCGCAAGTTTTAGCAGTGTAGATGCTAAGTTGAATGGTCAAGCACTTAATGGATATGATCATATTGGTATAGGAAACTCACGAGGTGATACCTTTGGTCTAAACCTTACTTATGATGTTAATCCAGATCTAGAGTTTGGCTGGAACTATGTCTACGTTGCTGATCTAAATAATGTAGACGTAATAAACGATTATGTAGCTCCAGGTACATCCATTGATAAGCCGGGATACCAAGTACATGATATCTTCGTGCAGTGGTACCCATTAGGTAGCCAAGATCTAAATGTTAATCTTACTGTCAGCAATTTATTCAACGAATACTATCGTGATCATTCTAGTATAGGTGACTACACTGATATTCCTGGTTTTGGAAGGGTGTCCGGCGTTTACGCTGCAGGCCGAGACGTACGCTTAGGGGTTAATTATAGTTTCTAGTTAAGGTTTTTTTAAGTTGCTTTAGAGCAAATTAATTCCGTTAATTTAATGATCAAATATTACACAGAAAAAAGAAGCTAGTTCCAACGCGGAAATAGTTTATTTTAACAAGTAACATTGATTAGTTAGTTATCGGAGTTAATGGTATTGGCTATGTCCCAATTAACTGTGTCTGTGATAGTAACAGGCTATTTTCATTGGGATTACTGTTAGATCCGACATTCCGCACCCTATTATAGGTATTAATTATCGCTTTTTAACGACACGTTCAATGCAAATGTAGACATGATGTATTTGTGAATGTTGATGTTATACATAAATTGCTAAATCCCGCGTGAAATAAAAAAAAGCTTGACGGCGATCCCCATATTTGATCTATTAGTTATCTTTGGGCGATGAAAATTATGACCATATCATATTCAACAAAGAGTCTTGATCACCTCGGTTTAGTTTCAGGCATGTGCAAAGATATTGGTATCGCCAAGTTTATTGATGACGCACATCCCGAACAAAGTAAGGATAAGCACATTTCATACGGGCAACTCGTAGAAGCCATGATTTTAAATGGACTCGGTTTTGTTGGTAGAACATTGCATATGTATCCTGAATATTTTGCAGAACGGCCTGTCGAACGCCTTCTTGGTAAGGGTGTAAAAGCGGAGCATATTAATGACGATGCACTCGGTCGCTGTCTTGACCAACTCTATGAAACTGGCGTTTCCGAGCTATTTCAAGGACTGTCCGCCCGTACAATTTCACATTTAAAGCTTCCGTGTGAAGGGCTTAATCTGGACTCCACAAGCATTCATGTTGATGGTGAATATAAAGACGAAGACGGTAATGCAGCCATTCAACTAGTGCGAGGCTACAGCCGTGATCATCGCCCTGAATTGAATCAGGTGGTGTTAAACCTGATCACTGAAAATCAGGCCGGTATCCCCGTCTACATGCAGGCGGCAAGTGGCAATATTAACGATAATGAAGGTTTTAAAAATATCGTTAAGCAACATGTTAAAAGTCTTAAAGCGGCCCATAACAACCGCTATTTCATTGGCGATGCTGCATTATATGTCGCCGAAACGATCCAATCTCTCGATGAACAAGGCCAATTATTCATATCGAGAGCGCCGCAAAAGTTAAAATTAGTCAAAGACGCCATATCAGAACAAAACAATTACCATTTCACTGAGTTAGGTAATGGCTACAGCGCAACCTGGATAGATTCAAACTACGGTGATGTTAAGCAGCGTTGGTTGTTAGTGTTCAGTGAACAAGCAAAAAAACGTGAACAACACACATTAGATAAACGTATGCTAAAAGACGCCACTGCGGCATTAAAATCACTGGAAAAACTCAGTAAACAACGTTTTGCTTGTCATGCTGACGCAATGAAAATGCTGAGTATCTGGATGAAATCTCAAGCCAGTATGTCAATGAGTGAAATTGACGTTATTGAGCATCCAATTTTCACTAAAAGTGGTCGACCTAAAACAGGTCAAGAGCCGGATGGTTATGAATATCAAGTAACCGGTTTGCTTGCTTCAAAATTAAATTTTCGCGAACGTAAATTATCCGAAAAAGGGTTATTCATGTTAGCGACAAATGATTGTAGCGATACGTTAACGATGAGCAAAATGCTTGAACTATATAAGTCACAGCAAAGTGTGGAAAAAGGGTTTAGATTCTTAAAAAGTCCTGATTTTTTAACATCGTCATTATATTTAAAAAAGGCAGAGCGGATTGAGGCATTGCTGATGATCATGACGTGTTGCTTGATGGTATACGCGGCACTTGAGCATAAGATCCGAGAGGAGTTGAGAACTAAAGACGTATATTTTCCCAATTTAAAATATAAGCCCTGTCAAAATCCTACCGCCCGTTGGGTTTTCTTTTGCTTTCAAGGTATCGACATTTTAACTATCTCAGAAGAGCAGCAATTAGTGCTGAATATTAAAGAGCGACATCGAATAATTATTGATTGTATGGGGCCGACATACCAACAAATTTATTCATAAAACGGGGTGCGGAATGTCGGTTAGATTCAAAAAACCTAAACCAACTTAAATAATTGTCTAAATATTTTGTGGCAACACCGTTAAATCGATTCATCCATTTCAACTATTCCGGATAAATGAGTATTATTTTGAATATTTAGTAGCTTGAGGAACTTGTGTCGCCATAGAAAACAGTGTTTTTGGTGATTTCACAGGAAGCGGCGCTCCGCCTTACGGTCAAACTATTAAGCATATATGCGAAATAGTTTAACCATTTTTCAGGCTTTCTTAGTCGATAAAAAGGTGTATTGAATTTAGACATAAAGCTTTTCTCCATATTATGCCTTTTAACTTTGAGTCTGTTTATGGTTGCATGCGATGACACTCCGTAAGCGGTTGGTTAAGCAGTGAAGCCTGATATCATCAGGCTTCTAGGTCTGCATTCCAAGGTAATAAATCACTTAAATCAGTAAATTCATCCCGTTGAGGCAGTTCTGTGAAGAGTTTTTGGAAGTATAAATACGGATTTATATCGTTCGCACGGCAAGTCATCACAATACTGTAAAGTACTGCGCTCGCATCTGCACCATCCACTGATTGGCTGAACATCCAATTTTTCCGACCAGTGGTAAACGGCCTGATATCTCGTTCGGTGACGTTATTATCAATCCCTAATTCTCCCGAATACAAATAACGCCTCAGCTTTTCCCATTGATTTAAGGTATAGCTAATGGCCACGCCTATTTTACTTTTCGGGGTGACTGTTTTTCCACTTTTGCTTAGCCACTCATGAAATTGCTGCAAGACTGGTTATGCTTGTTAGATACAATATGTTAGTTGAAGCTCACCCAGCTAAAGCAAGGTGATTCCTGTCGTCAACGGTTTAAGCATTGTGATATTAAATCACTTTAGACTTCTAACCCCTCTTTGTGGATGTTGATAGCAGCGTTATGATCTCTATCGTGCGTTGCGCCACACTCACAAGACCATGTTCTAATCAGTACATTTAGATAGTTTCACTTACCAATCGATGCATAACGGCCAGGTGTAATACCACACGCAGATTTAAACAGTCGACTAAAATGTGCTTGATCAGAAAATCCTGTTTCAAAAGCAACTTCTACAATAGGTTTATTCTGTTGGATCAATTGACGTGCAGCATCTAAACGACGATTGACTGAATATCTATAAGGACTGGTTCCCAGCACTTTGCGAAACTGCCGAGATAAGTCATAGCGAGTTAAACCTGTGACTTTCTCCAATTCAGTAGAGTGCACAATTCGATTATTAGCATGGTATAAATATTCACGAGCTCTATCAACTGCTTGATAATTAATTGTGTACTTTCTATTTAATTTATTGCAATCGGGATCTCCAGAAATTAAACCGTTTGCCAAGTGTAAGATTATTTCATCTCTGGCTAAAGTTTCCTTTGCCTTCTCTGAGCACATAGATACAAGTTGAATTGCATGAGCCAGCACTTTATTTTCTGATACGGATTCTCTAACAAATGGTAACGGGCAGGGGCGGCCGACGATCACTCTAACAGCGTCAGAGATGCAGGCCGGATCAACGTATAACATTCTATATCCAAAGCCTTCATCGGAGCCTGCGCGCCCATTGTGCAACTCATCCGGATGTAAGACCATCACTTTTCCTGGAGTGCTTGTTCGTTTTGCGCCTCGATAGTCATGTCATATGACTGAACCCCTTGATCCGTCAGCCCAATAGCATATGTATCGTGGCGATGCGTATCATATGCTGGACCTGCAAACCACGCCTGTAATATCTCTACCCCGTTAACAGCTTGCTGCTACGCATTTTATCTACCAACTTAGTTTTGCACAAACGTTCAAGACTATTTGGGGCAAACAGTTTTAAATCATGGCTCATGAATACACTCACATCGATATACATTCAAAAAAGGAAATATATTATGTCTGATCATTTGGCCTCCGACAATTATAAAGTAATCAATTTTAAAGAAAAGTTAAGTTTATTTAATGAGCAGTGGTCACCAAAGGTAATTGCTGAAATGAATGATTACCAAATTAAAATAGTAAAAATAGAAGGTGACTTCGAATGGCATGAACATCAAGATACGGATGAGACGTTTATAGTTCTGGAGGGAAACCTTCGTATAGATTTTCGTGATGGACATGTCACTTTGAATCGTGGAGAAATGTATGTTGTCCCTAGAGGCGTCGAGCATAAACCATTCGCTGATGGTGAAGTGAAAATGTTATTAATTGAACCTCGTGGTGTGCTTAATACAGGTGATAATGACGTTAACAGTTTTACTGCAACAAATGATATATGGATATAGATCCGCTATGTAGTGGTTCATTGAATTTGGCTTCCTAATTGGAAGCTTTCTTCATTTTAATAGCAAACGCATAAACTGACTATACTCAGGTTGCGAACAGCGATCTAATAGCGCTAAAAGATGAATAGGCTAATGAGTCACTCGTTTCGAACGGCATTGCACTTAATTTTTCAATAACAGAATCAGGTAAAGTAGTTGGTTTCATGTCTGCTGCATGACACTTAACAGATTTACTTTCAAAATCCGCATGTTTACCCTTCGATGCCGCTTTGCGTCCACGATCTATGGTGCTCCAGAATAAGCGCTTCTTAGGACTTTAATCTGATTAAACGCGAAGGAATGTAGATTAAAAGCTTATCTATAGTATATGTCACAATTATCTGGGATTGGATCTTCTCGTCCTTGATTAGTCTCAAGTACAGCAAGTATGGAATTATTTTGGTGCTCTGATGGACACCAATATTCAGCATATTCATCAGGTTTTGATGGGTTGTATTCATGGTAAGCGCATGATGCTAGCAAAGTAGTTAATAGAGATATAAAGACAATTTTTTGTATACGGAACATCAAGATATAACCATAATCAAGTATGGTTTACGATGTTACATGTGTTTTTTAGTTGTGTAAACAATTGAAATGTAAGAGTATGTAAGATTTAGCGCTGTTTAATTTATTCGACCATCCATCCATAAACGCAGAAAGGCGAGCACGATAATGGACATGCTCATATCAATGCTCGCCTTTGTTAGCTTAAATACGCAGTTCTAGACCTACATATTTAATGACTAATTTATTCTTTACCGAATACGTTGTTTTCTTGCTCAAGTACGCGGATAAAGGTAGTACGTTTGCTTAGCTCTTTTAACGCAGCCGCGCCAACGTAAGTACAAGTAGAACGAACGCCACCTAGGATATCGTAAATAGTATTTTCGATTGGACCACGGTAAGGTATTTCTACAGTTTTACCTTCTGAAGCACGGTATTTAGCAACACCACCTGCGTGTTTGTTCATCGCAGTTGTTGAGCTCATGCCATAGAATTTCTTGGTTTTCTTGCCATCAACTTCACACAGCTCGCCGCCACTTTCGTCGTGACCAGCTAACATGCCGCCAAGCATAACGAAGTCTGCGCCGCCGCCGAATGCTTTAGCAACATCACCAGGACAAGAACAACCACCGTCACCAACCACCATGCCACCAAGACCGTGTGCAGCATCTGCACATTCGATGATTGCAGACAGTTGTGGGTAACCAACACCTGTTTTAACACGTGTCGTACATACTGAACCCGGACCGATACCAACTTTGATGATATCTGCGCCAGACAGGATAAGTTCTTCTGTGATTTCACCAGTAACTACGTTACCAGCCATAATCGTTTTAGTCGGGTAGGCTTTACGCACTTTACGCACGAATTCAATAAAAAATTCTGAGTAACCATTAGCTACATCGATACAGATAAACTGTAAACGCTCATCTAATGCTAGAACTTGTTGAAGTTTTTCGAAATCTGCATCGGATGTACCAGTTGATACAAAGATGTGATCAAAGATTTCTGGGTTTGCTTCTAGAAACTCTTTCCATTGCGCAACAGTGTAATGCTTATGCACAGCTGTTAGCATTTTGTGTGCAGCAAGTTCTTTTGCCGCTTCAAATGTGCCTACAGTATCCATGTTTGCAGCAATAATTGGTACACCTGTCCAAGTGTACTTGCTGGTAGGGAAAGTGAATGTACGCTCTAAGCTTACTTGTGAACGACTTCTTAAAGTCGAACGTTTTGGGCGGAAAAGTACATCTTTAAAACCTAGCTTCAATTCTTGTTCTATACGCATGACATCTATCTTCTGTTTGTTTGCACAGGCTCTTATTCTTGCGCTGCTACATATTGCGGGCGCAAGGAAAACCCTAAATCAATGGTTCGTGGATGGTACTGTGCAAAAAATTATAAGGATTTTAGTTTAAGCGGTACAAGCGAATCGTGTGTGCGAGGAAGTCGCGTTTCATCAACGCGCCTATACGAATAGATATTAGTCTAAGGACTGATATCTTGTAAAGGGCTAATTTCATGCCGACCCAATGACACGTTTATTTCTTGACTTGAAAGTCAGTATTTACGCGGGGTTAGGCGGTGTTTAACTATTTTAAAATAAAAATTTAGCCGTAATAATAATATTTTAAACGCGAAATGTACCAGCAGATTAAACAAAAATGACCAAACCCCCAACGGCATTACAATGCTTACCGTGGGTGTTTTGGCCAAAGGCTTATTAACTTTCACAATTGCCCACTAGCCGCGACAAACTAGGGGTGGCTTGGTTATAGTAGTGAGAACAAGTTCTTCACATCATCCAGTTCAGGAATTAATTCCATCTCGGTGCCGATGTTATGTTGCTTAGCTAGCTTGTAGATCAAACGTAGTACTGAGTAATCTTCCAGCGCGAAACCAACTGAGTCATACAAGATAGTGCCGTCTGTTGCTACGTTCAGCGTTTTCTCGCCTTTCACAATTTCGTGTAGTTCTGTACACGTAAAGTCAGCACCCAGTTGTTGGATCTCACCTTCAACGCGTGACTGTGGTAGGTACTCAACAACAATCGTTGCGCTTTCTACTAATTCTTTTTCGATTTCTGTTTTACCAGGGCAATCACCGCCAAGACCGTTAATAAATACGTCTTTGCTGATCATGTCTTTGGTTAATACTGTTTGGTATTTCTTGTCTGCTGTACACGTGGTAATTAAATCAGCACCTTGAACCGCTTCTCTGGCGTCTTTACACGGTATTAGGCGAATATCGAAACGCGCCATGTTCTTCTCGAATTTACGCATTGCTGCAGGATCAGTATCAAAATAACGCACTTCTTTTAAGTCAAAGATGAACGAGTACGCTAAGAACTGGAATTCACTCTGTGCGCCAGTACCGATTAACGCGAGTACTTCTGAATCTTTCTTGGCTAAGTGCTTCGCGGCCATTGCTGATGTAGCTGCAGTGCGGAAACCAGTAAGCAAGGTCATTTCTGAAAACATCAGCGGTTCGCCAGTTTCAGTTAATGATAATTGCCCTGTTGCCATTACTGTCATTTTGTTTTGTGCTGGGTTTTTTGGGTGGCCATTTACGTATTTAAACGAGTACATTTCCGCATTAGAAATCGGCATTAGTTCGATAACGCCACCGTCAACATGATTGGCAACACGTGGTGATTTATCAAAGTCGTGCCAGTTTTTATAATCTTCAGTTAATGTATCATTAAGCTGTGCAAAGAAGTCTTGGTAGCCTACTTTCGCAATTATCGCTTTAATATCTTTTATCTCTAAAACAATCATGGTGATCCTTATTACATTTCGTCTAAGGTAAAAGAGAAAAATCTAATTTTTCCATTACCATCATGATCACAACAATCAATGAGTGGTTTATCTAATACGTTTAATAATAAGATACACATCAGTTATGTGCATCGGGTTAAGTGCTATTTTTATTAGGTTTAGCTTAATAAATTGCCAGCATCACGCCCTAGGGGTATGATTAATTTTGTTTTGTAAAACACCTCTTATACTTAAATACGGATTAAATACCTGCCTATGCCAGCGAAAGGAACAAAAGGTAAAAACCGTAAACAAGAGTTAATCAATGCCACACTTGATTGCATTGCTAACGAAGGTTTACAAAAAACCACAGTACGTAATGTGGCTGAATATGCGAATGTCACCAACGGTCTGATCCGTTTTTACTTTTCCGGTAAAGACGAACTGATCCGTGCAGCGTATTCCGCATTACTCGAGATTATGTACGTCAATACCCGTATCGAAATAAACGATGTGGATATTTGCGCCAAAACCCGATTACAGCACTTTATTCAAGCGACGCTATCAGCGCCAATCGTGTCACCACGTACCGTATTGTTATGGGCTAATTTCTTGCCGATGACTTACATCGACCCCGAAATGGCAGCCATTCGAACTAATGAGTATGCTAAAACAACGAAAATATTAGCGCCGTTGATTAGTGCTGCATTAGCCACCGAAAACATTACAGTTGATCATAATGAATGTGAAATCCTTGCCATTAAAATCAATGCGTTGATTGATGGTTTATGGCTCGAAGGCAGCATGGCTGCCTACAAATTCAAAGATAATGAACTGGTCAATATCGGTATCGACAGTGCGTCTGCTATCCTATCTATTTCGTTAGAGAATATCTAACCCGTTATGTAAATAGTACTAGATCTAGCGCTCATAACCAGCATAAGAAAACACTGCCGTATTAATTTTTAGTGGCGTTCTAACGGGAACGTCATGCAGTGTGGACCACCGCCCGTTTTCAAGATCTCGGTAGCATGCAGCTCAAATACTGTAAAACCACGTTCACGTAATTGCGCGTTTACATCGGTATTTGCGCTTAACGAGATAACGCGTTTGTTACCTAATGCTTGCAGATTACAGAAGTGTTTGAATACGCCTGCTTCTTCAATTTTAATCAGGTCGTAACCCGTTTCATCGAGGTAATCTTTGAATTCTTGTGGTAAACCGTCGTAATAAGTCACGGCAGTTTTTTCACCGACAATGTTAAAGATCATGTCAAGGTGCAGGTATTCTGGTTTCGACTTCACCGCAATAATCGTATAACCCAACGGTTCAAGCTGTTCACGAATACTTTGAATGCCTTTTTCGTTAGAACGCTGTAGCGTACCAATGGCTAACGTCTTTTCGTCAAGTTGCCAGAAGTCACCGCCTTCAAGTACACCTTCGTGACACGTGGCAATGATTGGCACACCTAGTTCAGCTAGTTTTTCTGCATACAGTAGGCTTTCTGCGTGGCGAATTTCTTCTTTAAAGCGGCCAAGTACATAACCTTCTTTGATATTAAAACCAAAATCACGGGCAAATACCTGACTCGACAAGTTTTCAGTCGGCGTAAGTACTTCGACATTAATGCCGTTCTGCTCGTAAATATTGATCAGCTGTTGATGTTCATCTAAACATTTTTGCTGATCAATGCGCTCACCTTTCTCTAACCAATCTTCAGCAATCTTGTTGATTGGCGAAAGATTAAGGTAAGTTGGTGAACAAAGTAATACTTGCTTCAATTCACCTGTCGCTGATTTTACATAACTGGTTTCCATAACATGTTCCTTTTCCATAAGTCATATCTTTTAAATTATTTGAATTTGGGTACTTTAATTTTTACGGTCAATCGCGTGTTTTATGTTCGCGGGCTTAAGTGAATGCCTGCGATCATGCAGCGGATCGAGCCGCCGGCTAACTCAATGGTTGGTACGCTAAAGGCTAATATATTAGAGTGCTTTTCAATGCGTGCAACTTGCTCGGGTGTTAATGCATCTCTCGCACGTTGTGACATAACCAAATGGCTATTGCCGTTACCTGTGAGCTCGATGGCGTTACCCGCAAAGTTATCAATTTGGTCGAAGCTCAGTTCAATCACTTCAATGTCTGATTCTTCTAAACGCTGTCTAACCGCTGCGCGACGTGCTTCATTTGGGATCATGTCTAAACAAATAAGCGCGTATTGAGACGCTACACACATCATCACATTGGTATGATAAATGGCGGTGCCTGTGGCATCAGCCGTATCAAACGCCATTGGTTCGTATTGGAATGTGGTACAGAAGCGTTCGAGGATCACTTCGCTAGAACGGTTTGATTTAGCGGTGTAGGCGATGCGGTTAACGTTATCTAATACCATCGCACCAGTGCCTTCAAGAAACAGGTTATCCCACTCTAAACCAGAGAAATCGATAACATCTTGCACGCGATACTGCGCTTTTAACATTTCAATAATGTCACTGCGGCGTTCGCGTCGGCGGTTTTGTGAAAACATGGGATACAGCGCAACATGGCCACCACTGTGGGTCGAGAACCAGTTGTTTGGAAATACGGAGTCTGGTGTATCACGATCACCAAAATCATCAAATACATGGACGTTGATGCCGTTCTCGTTTAATCCAGCAACCACGATATCAAATTCGTTTTTAGCTTGTAGTGATATACCGGTGCGATCTAACTTAAGCGAGTCTTGTTCATCGAGGCCGGTTTTTTGAAAAGCATTATCAACTGCAGTTTCTGGGTTTGAGAAAAATTTCCATGGTCGAACCATTACAACTGAATTTGGCGCTTGGATTAAAGCCATACTACTTCCTTTTATAAAACCATGTCTTAAAAACATGTCATTAATAAATTAATCATTTTTCAAACTATGCAATTGCATAAATAATATGTCAGATATTGATTAAAGTCAATTAACGGGCGGAACGAGGACCGACTTTTACCGCTCTAAATAATGCCGTTATGCCTATTTAAGCGATGTTAATGTGTTGCAAATACTGAGCTTTATTATTTGTTAATAAATTATAAAATTTGTTATGGAATATGATGGCTTTATCGGTTTTTTATATTGTTTATCGTTGTATATACGGTAGTAATTATGGAAATTAAGGGAGGTTTAGGTTGTTGTGTCATTAAAAACGCATATTGGCGGAACAAATGATGGCTTGTTAGAGCTATAACAAACCATCATTATCAGCACGTTTGCTCATGCTGAATAGTTATTTTTCTATAGTTAATAGCTTATTGCGCTAATAGTTTCACCAGCGTTTGCTCGTATATTTCAGCTAATTGCTCAATATCAGCGATCTTCACACATTCATTTACTTTGTGGATCGTTGCATTTACAGGGCCTAATTCAACCACCTGTGCCCCGGTTGGCGCGATGAAACGACCATCCGATGTGCCACCTGAGGTAGATAGTTCTGATGGGTAACCACACACATTTTCAATTGAATCGGTAATGGCGTTTAGCAAGTTACCCGGTTCAGTTAAGAAAGGTTGGCCACTATGGACCCAGCTAATGTCATAGTTTAAACCGTGTTTTGCAAAGATGCCTTCAATGCGGAATTTGATTAAGTCCGCTGTTAGCTCGGTAGAATAACGCAGGTTAAACTGACAAGTCGCTTCACCTGGGACTATGTTGCTTGCGCCCGCGCCACTGCGGATATCGGTAATCTGTAATGTTGTCGCAGGGAAGTACTCATTACCCTGATCCCATACCACTTGGCTTAGTTCAGTTAATGCTGGCGCTAGTTTGTGAATTGGGTTGTCGGCAAGGTGTGGGTAAGCCACGTGACCTTGAATACCTTTCACCACGATGTCACCGGTTAATGAACCACGGCGACCGTTTTTAACAATGTCACCGACTTTGTTGGTGCTTGATGGTTCACCGACAATACACCAGTCAATTTTTTCGTTACGTGCTTCTAAGGTATCAATCACCCGCGTTGTGCCATTGATAAACGGGCCTTCTTCATCACTGGTGATCAGTAGGGCAATCGAACCTTGGTGATTTGGATTGGCGTTGATGAAGTTTTCGACCGCCACTAAGAATGACGCGATAGAGCCTTTCATGTCTGCTGCGCCACGACCGTATAAATAACCATCGATAACGGTAGGGACGAACGGGTCAGTATCCCAATCTTCGATTTTACCGACAGGTACGACATCGGTATGACCGGCGAAGCAAAATACCGGGGCAGTGGTACCGCGACGAGCCCAAAGATTCGTGGTGTCTTCAAATACCATGGTTTCGATAGTGAAACCTAGGCCTTCAAGACGTTCGATGATCATTTGCTGACAACCGGCATCTTCGGGTGTCACTGATTTACGACTAAGTAGATCTTTGGCAAGTTGTAATACTAAACTGTCTGACATGAGTAATTCCTTTTTACAGCACTTTTTACAGGATATTGTTAGCACTGATTTACGTTTGCAGTCAGTGCTAGCGTACTTTTGATTAATAGTGTTCTAGCTTATTTCGTACTTTTTATTTTGCAAAGAGCGCCGCATAAGTGTCGGCTTTAAAGCCTAAGGTAAGTTGACCGTCTACCTCAAGAATTGGACGTTTGATCATCGCTGGCTGTTCAATTAACAATTCGATAGCAGTGGCTGCTGTTAGCCCTGCTTTTTGTTCATCGGTTAATTTGCGGTAAGTGGTGCCACGTTTATTCAGCACTTGTTCCCAACCCAGTGTTTCACACCAAGCGATCAGCTGTGCTTTATCTAAACCGTTAACGCGGTGATCGTGAAATGTGAATTCCAGTTCGTTTGCTTCTAACCATTTTTTGGCTTTTTTAATGGTGTCGCAATTTTTAATGCCGTACATCACAGTCGTCATTTCAATTCCTATTTTCTTTGGCTTTTTCTGTAAACGTTATATCGCCAGTATATACCCAAGTTACTTCAAGATGCTATATCAGAGACGAGCAGGGATATCAGAATAAGGCGCAATATGCAGATAATGGTTATTCCATATTCAAATATTGCAACGCTGTGCTGTTATTCCTGCTTGCCTACTTTCGGTGTGCTGATTGAGCATCTTGAAGTGGTTTGGGTATAAATAACGGGAGAATAATTGGTAGCCTTAGTGCTAATTTTCAGAAATTGTTATTTGACCGTACAGGTTTGGTTTATAGTGTGTGTATCTTGTTCAGGCTATTAGCGTTTTAGGTTAATGGCTGACGCTGTTGGAGTAACGACGAAGTGAAAATGATTTCCGGTCTTAAAGACATTATTAACGAGTTTGATACCTTTATTTTGGATCAATGGGGCGTACTGCATAATGGCGGTGATGCGTTTCCAAAAGCAATTGAGACCTTAGCGTTTTTAAAACAGCATGGCAAAAAAGTGGTGATCTTATCGAACAGTGGTAATACCCACCATTTCTCTTATCAGCGTTTAACCGATTCGGGTATCAGTCGTGATCTGTATATCGATGTACTGACATCGGGCGACCATATGCGCCACAATTTTAACCAGGGGAAATTTGCTCATTTGGGGTCTCACGCGTTGGTATTTGGCTGGGGCGATGGGATTAACGGTACTGTGCTAGAAGACTGCGGTTTAACCAGTGTTGGTATAGAAGACGCCTCATTTATCATGTGTTACGGCGTTGAGCGTGGCACTGTGGCTGAATACCAAGCTGACCTGGATATTGCCTATGCGCGTGGACTGGAAATGGTGGTAAGTAATCCCGATCTTGTGGCAATGAGTCCTGACGGCGGGTTAAAACTTTGCCCCGGTTCTATCGCTAATGCGTATGCTGAAATGGGTGGCAAGGTGCATTGGCACGGTAAACCACAAGCTGAAGTGTATGACATGTGTCGTACCTTGTTGGGCGGTTGGGAGCATGCGATTGCGGTCGGCGATAGTTTAGAGCATGACATCCGCGGCGCGAATATAGCAGGTATTGCTAGTTTGTTTTTAACCACGGGTATACATGCTGACGAACTTAACGAAAAAGTGGCGAATAAAGACGATGTGATTGCCGCGTCTGTGGTGGCTGATTTAAGCCGTGAGTTTGACGTGCTGCCAAGTCATTATATTGATTGGTTTAAAGTCGATTAATTGTTGTTTATGGTTTGTACATTCCAGTTTCTGTAGGTAACCTTTTATTATTATTAATATAATAATAAAAGGGAAAACGAATGGAACTGGATATAAGACAAACTGTGATTGTGGCGATTTTGGTGTTGTTTGTAGGTAAATACCTGACACGAAAAGTCGCTTTTTTACAAGAGTATCATATCCCCGAGCCTGTTTCAGGCGGTCTGATCGCCTCTATTCTATTTGCCATTCTCTACGGTGCCTTTGACATCGAACTGCAGTTTTCTTTAGCGGTTCGCGATACTTTACTCATTGTGTTCTTTACTATTATTGGCCTGTCGTCACGATTTGCAACCTTGCTGAAAGGTCGCGTTGTCAGTAAACGTGATGGGAGCTGCACCTTGTTCTGTGTTGTAAACATAGCCGGATGCAAAGGCATACGCAGCATGTTGTTATAAGCCACAGGTAACTCGGTATGATTGATTAGCTAACGGTGGCTTAATGTGATGTTTAGATTGTTAAGTTGAAGTATTGTGCTGCAAGGCGTTGTTCGCACTATTGCCGATATCCCATTCTGCTAATGGTTTCGGGCGAGAATAATAAAAACCTTGCGCGTAGCGACAGCCTAACTGTTTTAAGTGGGCCGCTTGTTCGGCGGTTTCGACACCTTCTGCTACGATATCAGCGTTAAACTTAGCCGTCATGGTGATAATCGCGGCTACGATAGCGGCATGGTTTTCACTGTCGAGCATCTGACTGACAAAGGAACGATCAATCTTTAACGCGTCGAACTGTAATTGCGTCAGGTAGGCAAGTGAAGAATAACCGGTACCAAAATCATCGATCGCAATGTGTATGCCTAAATCACGCAGTTCGCCAAGCAGTTGGTTAGTCAGTAAGGGTTGGCTGACTAGGCGTGACTCGGTAATTTCAAGTGTCAGATTAGCGGCAGGCAATTGAGTGATAGCCAGAATTTCTTTTACCCTCGAGATATAACCAGGGTGCAGTAATTCACGTACTGACATATTAACGTGCAGTAAGAAGTTTGTTGGCCAGCGACCACTGTCTATTTGCAGCTTAGTATCTGTACAGGCTTGTAATAGGATTTGCTTACCAATATCAACAATCATTCCGGTGTCTTCTGCCACCGGGATAAAGTCGAGCGGTGAAACTAAACCTCGAGTAGGACTGTGCCAGCGTACTAAGGCTTCGGCCCCTGCGATGGTGTCGTTGGTTAAATCAATGATAGGCTGATAATAAACGGCAAATTCATGATTGCTGATCGCTCGTTGTAAATCTGCGGTTAAACGGGTCTTCTCTTTCGAGGCGGTGATCATGTAATCTTGATGGTGACAGCACCGTACTTGCTCTTGTTTAACCGAATAGGTTAATGCCAAACTTGAATTTCGTAACCATGCATCCATGTCTATATCGTCAAACTGACCACTCATGATCCCAGCATTTGCGCCGACTAATACTTCCGTGTCATTGATGATAAAGGGACGATTGAAATCGGTTAATAAGGTTTCTGCAAAGGCATGACTGTCATCAAGGCTTGTAAACGTCGGTGAGAATACCGCAAAACTATCTTTATCAATACGACTGATGCTGACATTATCTGCGACGCTTTGCTGTAAACGGGACGCGATAGCAACCAGTAATTGATCACTCTTGTGTTGGCCTAAACTGTTATTGGTATTACGAAATGAGCGTAATCCTAATAATACCAACACGCCCTGAGTTTGAGAGTGTGGGTGATTTAATTGCTCAACAAAACCATCACGAGTTAATAAACCGGTGAGACTGTCGAATAATAGCTGTTGTCGTAATGTGGTAAACGAATTTTCTAACCGCGATGACATAGATTTAAATGCTGAAATAAGCTGAGTTGTTTCATGTAGCTTGATGTATTCTTTAATCGTTACATCCCAGTTATCATGATCAAGTTGTTGTGATATTTCGGCAATGTCCATGATTGGTTGGGTGATAATACGCAGTAAATATAAGCCCATCAGCAAACCAAAGAATGCGAGTGTTAGTGCGGCTATTAGACCTAAACGTTGTTGACCCGCTAGTCCATCTAATAATACATCTTCTGGTAAAGTAACGATAATAAACCATTGTAAGTTATTGTTGTTGTAAGTGGTAATACGACTGAAATAACGAATACCATTATGGTTAAATTCAAACGACGCTGGCGCATGTTTATTTTGTAATTGAGCATTGGCAATATACAGACCATTGGCGGCAATAAGCGCATTGTTACTTTCTGTTGCCTGGATACGGTTATTATCATTATCTGTTAATGCTGCTTTGAGTGAGTTAGCAACAAGTTTACTTTGATTATCAGTGATGTAAGTAATGCCTTTAAAGTGGCGGTTGTTAGGTTCTATAAAATCAGATAAATGGCGAAGATTGATATCCGTTGCCACGATGCCAAGTAATTCATCGTTATTGATGACTGGCGCGATACTGGAAATGGTAAAAGTATTTTTTTCATCGACATTACTGTATATCTTTGCCCATCCTGCAGTTTTTGTTTTTGCAAACGGGGCGTACCATGGTCGAATGGTTGGATCATAATTACGAATGTTGTGATCGACAATATCATTACTGCTTGCCCCATGATAAAACTCTAACTCATGGTTAGTACGCTTATCTTGTAACATTAACGAAACATCTTGGTTTTTATGTTTCCGGAACCCGACATAATCTTTAGCTTCGCTGCCAAACGCGATGGTACTTATTTGTTTTTGTTGATAGTAGATATCGCTGATAGCTGAGTGTAGGTAATCTTCTATTTCGGTTAGATCGGAGGCTTGGTAAAGTTGATTACGCTGAATGTTGTCAGCGATCGCAAGCGTTGTGCTAAAAGGCTGTTCTAAAAAAAGATCGAGATTAACTTTAATATTTTCCGAGTAGGAGTTTAGCAATTTAGCACTAATCTTTGACTGCATTCTTTCGTAACTGTTATTTTGAACCAACGTTATGATGGTGACAGTAAGCAAAAGCAGCAATGTGAACGGTAACATTACCGCACTACGAAGAGTGAGAAGTTTTGGTTTAATCATCGCGGTGTTGTTAGATCATTCTGCCGTTTATCATGAGGTCATAGTTACTCAATTTTCGATATTATGCAAAGATTCAAATTTATAATTTGAGATTCATCACAAAACATAGGATAAATATTTTTGATCTACAAAAATTGAATCATTTATTACCACCATACTAATAGTAGCAATGAAATCTGATAAGACTCTTTATTTGTTGTGGTCGATGGACGCTAAATTTACACTAAATTAGCGTCTTAGGTGAGATGGTGATGGATGAATACCATGCTCGGCTAATAACGATTTCTCAGTGTCGGTATATCGGTATTATATTGCACAAACTCAACTTCGTAGCCATTGGGGTCGAGGAAGTAAATATTTTGACGGTATTCATCGTCCATCCCGTCTTTGGCAATGCTAAAACCCGCTTCGGTTAAGCGCTGCATTACCCCAGTAATATCATCGGTGACATAGGCGAAATGAGCAAGGCCTACTTGGTGCCCAGCTAAGTCGCGGTTTTCACCCACCCCGTTATCGCCAAATGCGAGATATTGATAATCATCACCAAAATGGATCCAGTTTCTTGCTTTACCTGACCATTCTCCTTTGTCACCACCTCGAATTGACCAATGCGGAAATGCGGCGCGGTAAAACGTTAATGTTTCTTCGATGTCGCGTACGATTAAATTTACGTGCTCTAGGTGTATCATAATAATGTCCCTCTATAATATGTTTGCTTACATTGCGTAACTGTATTTGTCTTGTTGAGAATAAGGTTGTTGCCATCCCAAAAGGGTAGTTGGTATTTACACAGTTCGATATGTTGAACGGTTTTAAATTGGTTTGCTGCATTGGCGATGTAAGTCGCTATTTTTGCACTTTCTGAACTGTGTCGTTGACGATAACTAACTGCATATTAAGTAAACCTTTTTGTTTATTAACGTTTTAATAAAGTAAACGCTTTACTTAAGTTTGTAAAGGTTGAAATTGAAATTAAGTAAATAAAAAAGTTTACTTAATATTTATATCGGTAATAATACTAAGTATGAAAGCATCTGAAGGCACGCCGAATGTGCCTGTAGTCAGGTAAAGCGGAGTCAAAATGAAAGAAAAGACCAGTGAGAAAATTCTTAGCCTATTAAAGATTGAAGGAGCGTTAACCGCAAAAATATTGGCCAGTGAATTAGGGTTAACGACCATGGGCGTTCGCCAACATTTGCAGGCTTTAGAAGATGATGGTGATATTTGCTTTGAAGATAAAAAGGCTGTGCGAGGTCGCCCAACCCGCTATTGGTCACTGACAACGCAGAGTAATAGCCATTTCTCAGATCGCCATGAAGAGCTGACCGTACAGCTTATTGATTCGGTAAAAGTTATTTTTGGTGATGAAGGACTTGAGCAACTTATTGCGCATCGCGAACAAGCGTCATTAGCGCTCTATAGTGGCAAGTTGGCGAGTAAGCCAGATTTACTGGGTAAACTGGAAGCGTTAGCTGAGTTGCGCAGTGAAGAAGGGTATATGGCGACGGTTGTTGATGACGGCGACACTGTTGAGAACAAAACGGTTTATTGGTTGATGGAAAACCATTGTCCTATCTGCGCTGCAGCTTCTAAATGTCTTAATTTTTGTCGTTCAGAATTGAATTTATTTCAAACGTTGTTAGCACCGTATGCAACGGTCGAGCGCGAAGAGCATATTGTCGAAGGGGCAAGGCGTTGTGCCTATAAAGTGACGGCGCTAGAGATAGAATAGATAAGTGATAGCATAAATGTCCACAGTCCACATTAAGCGATTAATGTGGACTGTGGTATTTATAGCTTTTGGACAGTTGGTATAACTATCTGTTCGGCTAACAGATTAGATACTTGCAGCTTCTTTGTCTGTTAAGTAACGCCATTCACCTAATTCTAGTGCTGGATCTAATACGATGTCACCGATCTGTTCGCGATGTAAACCAACTACGCTATTGCCTTGGCTTGCAAACATACGTTTAACTTGGTGATATTTGCCTTCTTGGATGGTAAGCAATACTTCTTGTTCGCTTAAGATCTCTAGTTTAGCAGGTAGGCAAGGTTTGTCTTCGCTACGCAGATGGATACCGGCTGCAAAATCTGCTACTGCTGTTGGTGCGATTGCTTCGGCAAGCTGTACACGGTAACGTTTGTTGCATGCACGCTTAGGTGATGTAACGCGGTGTGACCATTTACCGTCATCGGTGATCAATACTAAACCTGTAGTATCAACATCAAGGCGACCAGCGATGTGTAATTCTTCACGCTTGTCTGCTTCGATTAGATTCATCACAGATGGGTGTTCTTCATCTACTGTTGAGCAAATTACATCTAATGGTTTATGCATCATGATATAACGCGGTGGGCGTTGGCTTAATGATCTACCACCAAACCAAACATCCATGTCTGCTGTTACTTTATAGTCTGCTTTACGTACAACTTCGCCATCAATTTTCACGTTGCTGCGTGCAATCTCACGCTTGGCAAGGGTACGGGTCAGGTTAGTACTTTGGCAAATAAACTTATCTAAACGCATTTATGTTCAACTTTTGTCATGGTGTTATTAGGAATATATCCAAACGAGTCGGTAACCCGTTTGGATATATGGGCTGATTATCTGCCTTTTTCGTTATAAGCGCAAAGTATACTGAACAATAAATACCCCGTCAGACGTCGATAACGTGTCTTGACGTAGTTTGGGTATACTGATTAAGCCGTGAGTAATTCGTTAATACGTGTATCTGCGTTGCTTAATACATCATCTGCCGAGTTCATTGCTACGCCTTCTGCAAAGATAAACTCGATTTCTGGTATACCGATAAACGTAAGTACTTGCTCTAACCACGGTGCTTGATTATCTGCAGGTGTGTTGGCATACAGTCCACCGCGGGTTGCGATCACATAAGTTTTTGGCATTTTCAGTAACGGTTTTGGACCTTCTGCTGTGTAGGTAAAGGTTTTACCTGCACGAGCGATGTGGTCAATCCAAGCTTTCAAGGTTGACGGTACACCAAAATTATACATAGGCACGGCGATAATTAAGATATCACTGTTACTGACTTCGTCAATTAATTGGTCTGATACTGCCGCTGCCGCTTGTTGTTCTATTGTGCGCTCTGCTTCGGGTGTGTGGAATGCACTGAAAATGGCGTCGGTTAAGTGTGGTACTTGCGATATATTGAGGTCGCGATAGGTGATTTGTTGCTGTTGAGCATTATCTACATCTAATTTTTCGATTAGTTTTTTGGCAATCTTTGATGATGTTGAATTGCTGCCTTGTAGGCTACTGTCTATATGTAATACTTTCATTTGTCGCTTCCTCGCTTTATGTTGTAGAGTAAGCTTACGGCAATTAAAAAATTAATTAACCGGGTAAATCAAATCTATATCATCGAAATTTTAGATGAATTGAAACAGCTATTCTTAATTTTTAATTTTATATATGTGTTAAGGAGCATGATGAAAGAGCCAACGGTGAGTTTAGAACAATGGTATATCTTTAAGATTGTGGTTGAGCAGGGCAGCTTTCAGGGCGCGGCAGATTACTTAATTAAAAGCCAAAGTTCGATTAGTTATGCGATCCAGAAACTGCAAGATAACCTGGGTGTGCGTTTGTTTGAACAACAGGGCCGTCGCGCGGTTGTCACCGATATGGGTAAGAAGATGTTGATCCAAGCGGATGAGTTGTTAATGCAAGCGGCAAGTATCGAGCAATTGGCGGGGGAGTATAGTGCAGGCTGGGAGCCGTTGTTAAAAGTGATGACGACGCAACTTTTTCCACAGCAATTGTTAACTGACGTGCTGGTATTATTTGCGCAGCAATGCACGGTGACTAGCATTGATTTTCAGCAAGGTACGTTATCAGGGGTGACGGACGCCGCGACGTATGGCACGGCAGATCTTATTATTAGCAGTCAAATACCCACTGGATTTACGGGAGAGAAATTGTGTCCTGCACAATTATCGCGTTTTGTTCATCATCAGCATCCGTTAGCCTTGTTAAATCGACCATTAACGCTGGCAGAATTAAAGTCCCATGCCCAAATTGTGATGAGTGATTCGAGTTCGCTTCGCAGTGTCGATGCTGGTTGGCTAGGGTCGCAACAGCGTTGGACGGTGAATAATTTTCAGGAGTCGCTTAGCTTGGTTAAACAGAGGTTAGGACATGCGACGTTACCCGTTAACCGCATCCAAGATGAATTAGCTAATGGTGAGCTAGTGGAACTGATCATCGAAGATCATGTGCGCCTTGATTTGTCGTTATACCTGGTATACGCCAATAAAAAAACCTTAGGCGTTGCAGGCTTGCTGTTTGCAAAACTATTAAAACAACAAGCCAAACAATATGTCATTGATATTTAGCTCATGCTAAGTTGCGATACAGACTACTGGCGATCACCCACATAATACCACCGACGGTGATGTTGATAATACGTTGTATTTTGGGTCGGTTGAGCCAGTTCGAAAACTTAGCTGCGCTAAAGGCGAGGCCATAAAACCATAAGGTTGAGGCTAAAATCGTCCCCGCAGTAAAAGCCAATCGGTTATCACCACTAAATTGATTACCGACACTGCCTAACACCACCACAGTATCTAAATACACATGCGGGTTAAGTAAGGTGACCGCCAGCGTTGCCATTACCACCATTTTACGGGATTTATGGGTGCCATCTAACTCAGTTTTTCCGTATTGATACTGCCAGGCACTGCGGAACGACATGGCGCCATAAACCGATAAAAATACAATGCCACCCCAAGTGATAACCTGTAATAAGTCAGGGTTTAATGCCAACAAACTACCGGCACCAAACACACCAGCACTGATTAGCAAGGCATCACATAGAATACAGATACTGGCTGTTAACCAATGATGATTACGCTTGATCCCTTGATTTAAAATATACGCATTTTGCGCGCCGATAGGGATGATCATACTGCCGCCAAGCAGTAGCCCTTGAATTGTTGCTGTTAGCATAATAAACCTCTAGAAGATGAGCTTTGGAGATTACAAAAATTAACGAGATAAGTATAATTAATAATAATTATGATTGATAAGTTAAGCTTATGTGTCGTGCAAGATGACAAGAAGAGGGAAGAGATGGTGGATTACAAATTACTCAATGCGTTACAGGTGGTGATTGAACAGCAAAGCTTTGAACGTGCTGCGAATGTATTGTGTATTTCCCAACCCGCAGTGTCTCAGCGTATTAAGTTATTGGAAGAGTATGTGGCGCAGCCTGTATTGATCCGTAGTCAACCGCTGGTGGCGACGGATATTGGTCAGCGTTTGTTAAAGCATTACAAACAAGTTCAGCATTTAGAAGCAGAATTACTACCCAGCATTAGCGCAACCTCGACAGATAAATCAGTAGTGATGGCGATTGCAGTGAATGCTGACAGTTTAGCAACCTGGTTTATCCCCGCACTCGCACCATTATTAAAACAATATCCCATTGAACTTAACTTACACATCATGGATGAAGCGAGAACATTGGAAAAAGTGAAAGCGGGGGAGGCATTTGGCGCGCTGAGTTTACAAAGCAAGCCCTTGCCGGGTTGTGAAGCGACGCTATTGGGTGAGCTTAATTATGCGCTGGTGGCAACACCTGAGTTCGTGCAGCAGTATCTACCACAGGGGATCACGCAGCAAGCTTTGCGTAAAGCACCTGCGGTTTCATTTGATCACAAAGACGATATGCACATTAAGTTTATCGAGCAGCATTTTAATTTAGCGGGTGGCAGTTACCCTTGTCATATCGTGCGTTCATCAGAAGCGTTTGTCGCCATGGCCAATGCGGGGGTGGCTTACTGCTTGATCCCGGAATTACAAATTGCAGATGAATTGATTTCTGGGAAATTGGTCAGAATAACAGAGACTCATTTAACCATACCACTTTACTGGCATCGTTGGATCCTGTTAAAAGGATTATATAAACAAGTCTCAGAACAGATTATCGCGGCCGCTAAACAAACCATGTAGTGATACGATGGGGGGGGGGCGATAGCGTTAGTACAGGAGATTAGGTGTTAGTTTAACCTGTTTTAGCTTCGATTAAATACTTCGGCGGCATGACGAAAAATAGTACTAATTAGGTTGATGACGGCCTCGATAAGTTCTAGGCTGTTTTGCCCTGTCGCGTAGCCATATAAAACAATCAGCGCTAAAAATATAAAAAAAGGTGACATGGTTTTAATGAATAATTCAAACATGGATAACTCCGCAAGTAAGTTATGTGGGTCGAACACTTCCATGTAAGTAAGCTGAAAGTATAATTGATATTCAAATATTCGCCCGTTTATTCATCTTTTATTCGTGAAGCGAATGACTGACTATGCTCAATAACATAGTCAGTCAACAACATAACCAGTCAAATTTAGCGGTGAGGTTAACGTTGCATCGACGCTTTAATTAACAGCCTGGGCCACAATCCATGCAATGTTTAATCATATCAGGCCCTAGGTGTAGTTTGGCATTGAGATCACGTAATGCTGTTCTAACACCTTCTTCAATGACAGGGTGGTAGAATGGCATGTCTAGCATTTCTGAAACTGTCATTTTTTGTTGATGTGCCCATGCTAATAAATGCGCTAAATGCTCTGCATCTGGGCCTATCATTTCAGCGCCTAAGAACCGACCTGTACCGTGTTCAGCATAAACATGCAGTAATCCCTTGTTACGTAGCATTACACGTGAGCGACCTTGGTTTTCGAACGACACACTACCGGTTTCAAAACAACCACAATTACCTAAACGTGCAATGATCTGTTTATAGGTTTCACCGACCATGGCAATTTGCGGGTCTGTAAATACGGCTGAAATAACGCTGCGGCGCAGACCCGCTCTAATTTGTGGGAAACGACCCGCGTTATCACCGGCAATCCGTGCTTGGTCAGCCGCTTCGTGCAACAGCGGGATCTGGTTACTGGCATCACCAGAAATAAAGATATTTTCTACCGATGTTTGCATGGTGTAATAATCAGCTGTGGGTACACCACGTTCATCTAATTCTAGCGTGGTATTCTGCAGACCTATTTTATCTACATTTGGACGGCGACCAGTCGCAGCAAGTACGTATTCAACATTAACGGTTTGCAGTGCTTGTTTATCATCGAGGTATTTAATTTCGACATGATCACCCTGACGCTTCATGCTTTCTATTTTTACGTCTGCATCAAGGTAGAATTCTTCGTTAAATGTTTTGTTCGCATACGCCATTACTGTCGGGTCGGTTAATGGACCGACTTGACCACCTAAACCGAACATAATAACCTCAACACCTAAGCGTTTAAGTGATTGACCGAGCTCTAAACCAATAACGCCGGGACCAAATACCGCGATTGATTTTGGTAAATCATCCCAGTCAAAGACATCATCATTGATCACTAGGCGATCGCCTAACTCATTCCATACTGCTGGATAAGCAGGACGTGATCCTGTGGCGATCACAATACGTTTGGCGTTAATTTGGGTGTGGTCATCGACGAGTAACGTATTGTTGTTTAAAAATTTTGCGTAGCCAGACACTTTATCGTGCTCTGGGATCTCGTCAACGCCTTCTAAAACAAAGCCAACAAAACGGTCGCGTTCTCGCTTAATTCGCGCCATCACTTCGACACCGTTAATGATCGTTTCACCCTGTGGGTGGATACCAAAACTGGGCGCTTTTTTAATTTGGTGGACACTTTCTGCCGCGGCGATAAGCAGTTTTGATGGCATACAACCAACCCGCGCACAGGTAGTGCCATATGGACCACCTTCGATGATTACGACACTTTCTGAATGTGCTTTTGCTGCGCGGTATGCGCCAAGTCCTGCTGTACCACCACCAATAACTGCTACATCTACATTTATCATCTTCATCATTTAGTCCTAGAAAGCGTATGGCGAAAACGGGTGTCGTTTGTCGCGCTTATTTTAGTGAAAATTTGGGCACGAAGTAGATACCTCGTGTTGATGCCGCTATTATGCACAATAAAGTTAGATAGCTATAATCGATTAAAGTTAATTATTTGATAGGTTGTAGCTATTAACTTGTTGTGTGAGTTTCATCAATGCCATTTGCTAAAACTATCGGATAAATATAGATATTCGTTATTAATCGTAGCTATATGAAAGATAAATCGTTGCTTTTAATTTCGTTTACTTTTGTTTTTTCGTTTAAAGCTTGAAAGTAATTTTTTAAACTGATAATGTAAGTCTATCGTTCATTACTCTTCCGTTATCTGAATGTCTTCATATACGGTGGCATAATGAAAGTAATGAACAACCAAATTATGTTGAATGTACCGTACACATTTAGCGATCCTATATAGTGGTAATCAGTTTTATTGGAGAGAGTTTAATGAAAATCGCACTGATGATGGAAAACAGCCAAGCACCTAAAAATGCAACGGTACTCAATGAATTAACAGCGGTTGCTTCTGAAAAGAATTATTCTGTTTTTAACGTAGGTATGTCAGATGAAAATGATCATCACCTTACTTATGTTCACCTTGGTATCATGGCGAGTATTCTAATCAACTCTAAAGCTGTTGATTTTATTGTGACTGGTTGTGGTACAGGTCAAGGGGCGATGATGTCACTAAACTTACACCCTGGTGTTATTTGTGGTTACTGTCTCGATCCTGCTGACGCGTTCTTATTTTCACAAATTAATAATGGTAATGCATTATCTTTAGCCTATGCAAAAGGCTTTGGTTGGGGGGCTGAATTAAACGTTCGCTATATTTTTGAAAAAGCATTTACGGGTGTGAAAGGTGAAGGTTACCCAATCGAGCGTAAAGCGCCACAAGTTGAAAACGCAGGTATCTTAAGTCAAGTGAAAGCGGCCGTAACAAAAGAAAATTATCTCGATACATTGCGCGCTATTGACCCTACATTGATTAAAACAGCAGTCACGGGCGAGCGTTTCCAACAATGTTTCTTTGATAACTGTCAAGATCAAGAAATTGAAGCCTTTGTACGCGAAATCCTAGCGTAGTTTTAGCTATTCCAAGGTATGGTACTGCTATGATAAGGATATTGTAGTAGTGCTGTTTTATCATCTTTGACGTAAAACCCCGTCATTTATGTCGGGAATGTAAGTCGTTATTGCGAAGCAATAAGCGCTCTGGCCTTTATTCTGTTGACATACAAAGTGACAAGGTCTAAATTTAGAACTTGATACTGGAATTACATACAGTCAAATAGGGTGTTATGTTGAAGTTAATCGCGTACAAATACAGATTTTACCCGAATAACGAGCAAGCAGTCATGCTTTCTCAGACATTTGGCTGTGTACGTGTCGCCTATAATTCAGCATTGGCGTTTTCTAAAGAGCAGCATGAACTAGGCAATAAAACCAATTATAACGATTGGAGTAAGAACCTCACTCAGCTTAAAAAGAACCCCGATTTTTTGTGGCTGAAAGACGTATCAAGCGTGCCCTTACAACAGGCGTTAAAACACCTTAACAACGGTTTTCAGTCCTTTTTTAAGTCAGGGTTTGGTTACCCTAAATTTAAATCAAAGCATAATTATCAATCAGCCAGTTACATGAGTAACGGGTTCAAATGGGATGCAGATAAACAATCATTATTACTCGCTAAAATGAAGCAACCGCTTAAAATAAAGTGGTCGCGCTACTTCACTGGAAAACCAAGTTCACTTACCGTATCCAAGACTAAATCAGGTAAGTATTTTGTTTCAATATTAGTGAAAGAAGCGATAAAACAGCTGCCGATTGTTAATAAAACGGTCGGTGTCGATGTTGGCATTAAAGATTTAGCGATCTGCTCGGATGGCGTTAAATTTAACAACCCGCGCTTAACAAATCGATATGCCCAAAAACTCGCTAAGGCTTCACGAAAATTAGCGAAAAGAAAAAAAGGCTCTCGCAATTTCAAAAAGCAAAAGCTTGTTATTGCTAAGATCCACGAAAAGATAGCGAATTCCCGTAGAGACTTTACGCATAAAATGACGTCGACACTTATAAACGAAAACCAAGTGATAGGGATCGAGTCATTGAAAGTCAAAAATATGGTGAAAAATCGCAAGTTGGCAAAGCATCTCCATGATGCTAATTTCGGTGAAATAGCAAGGCAGTTAGAATATAAGGCTGATTGGTACGGGCGTAAATTATCAGCTATTAGCCAGTGGTTTCCTTCGTCTAAAATGTGCAGCGAGTGTGGTGCGTTATACGCTGGGCAGTGGTCATTAGCGATCAGGACGTGGACTTGCGCATGCGGCGCTGTTCACGATAGAGATCATAATGCTGCTATCAATATCCATAAAGAGGGATTAAGACTAGCAGCTTAAATAATTTGTGGCGGTAGGTAGTACCGACACGTTAAATGCTTGTAAGAGGTTTTAGAAGACTAACGCAATTTAATATTGCAATGCCTAAACCGTAGACGACAAGAATCCCCTTGCTTTAGCTAGGGGGTACTTCAATTTTTCACTGTTATAAGCATCAATAAAGATGAGCAATTTGGTTGCTAAACGACTCGCTCACCTCTTCTTCAAGGGGTTAAATTATGCGCCTTGTGGTGGTGTAAACGCGGTTAAACTTGGTGCTTTACCTGTGTATTTTTCAATTTTCACTAGTGATGAATTAGCCGCACAACCATTGGCTAGCTGTGATGTCGGAATATCATTAGTCAACACGTTTGGATTACCATTTTTACAGATACCATTTGGTTTATCTAAATCCAGCCAAGCCCCTTCATGGATACAAACAGAACCTTGTTTGATAATATTGGCGACTAAAGCGCCAACTAATACTTCACCACGATGATTAAAAGCGCGTACTAAATCACCATGTTTGATCCCGCGTGCGGCGGCGTCTGCAGGGTGTATGGTGATCGGCTCACGATTAGCAATCGCATAGAGTTCACGTAGTTTTGCATAATTTAACTGACTGTGTAAACGATGTGCAGCATGTGATGTCATTAACTGTAATTCACCTTCTTTAGCGCTACCTACCCATTCGGTTGGTGCTAACCATGTTGGGTGAGCAGGGCAATCTTGATAGCCGTAACCTTCGATGGTTTTAGAGAAGATCTCTATTTTACCACTTGGTGTACCTAACGGGTTCATGATCGGATCTTTACGGAATGCGGCATGACGAACAAATTTAGTGTTCTTTTTATTCACTTTCATTTCAATAAGTTCGTTTTTCTTCCAGAATGAACCAAACTTAGGCATATATACACGTGCTTTTACTGCGCCTTTTTGTGCTTGTGTATAGAAACCTTTCAGCCAATCCATTTCTGACTTACCTTCAGTAAATACGTCACGGCCACCGGGTTTAATTAATTCAGCCATATCTGCAAATACGTCAAAATCATTACGAGCTTCAAATTGTGGTTTAACCACCTGCTTCATCGGAATCAGATGTTGATTGCTGTAGTCACCTGTCATGGTAAGATCATTACGTTCGAAAGAAGTAGTGATCGGCAAGACGATATCTGCGTGTTTTGCCGCAGCTGTCCAATAGGGTTCTGAGATCACGATCATTTCAGGCTTTTGCCAAGCTTTAATCAGACGATTAACGTCTTGATGATGGGTGAAGTTACCGCCGCCTGCCCACCAGATCATTTTGATATCAGGAAAACTCAGTTCATGGCCATTATGTTGGTATTTTTTATTTGGCGATTCTAAGGCTTCGACAATGCGAGCAACAGGGAGGCTATTTACTGCTCCAGATACCGCCCAATCATTACCTGCTGATGAACCACCGCCGAGAGTGGATGAAATTGCAGGAAGTATGCCACCGTTACGAGTCGGGTTGCCACCATTAGAATAATGGTAAGATAAACCAAAACCACCCCCTTCTAGACCTATTTGACCAAGCATAGCGGCGAGTGTTGCCATCATCCAGTGCTTTTGCTCACCATACTGCTGGCGCTGCATACCCCAGCCGCCCATCAGCATAGTACGGTTTTGACTGAATATATTTGCTAATGCTTCGAGTTGTTTAACGGATACGCCGCAGATATTCTCTGCCCAAGCTGCCGTTTTAGCAACACCATCTTTTTTACCTAATAAATATTCTTCAAATTTATCATACCCAAACGTATATTTAGTTAAGAAGTCTACATCATGTTGTTTTTTAGAGACTAAGGTATGGGCGATACCCAGCATCATTGCCACGTCAGTACCGGGATGAGGGGCAACCCACAGTGCTTTATCCCCAAAGAACTCAATGGTTTCTGATTTCATCGGGTCGATAGCGATAATAGTTTTACCTGATTTTTTCAGTTTGTGGAAGAATTCTAATCCCGATTCATCTGTTGAGCTCCAAGCAATTTTAAGGGTGTTTAATGGGTTGATACCCCACATAACCACCACATCACTGTGCTCTAAAATAACAGGGTGGGTTGTCTGTTGCTCATACACTTCAATTGAGCCCATTACGTGCGGCATAATAACTTGTGCCGCACCTGTTGAATAATCTCCTAAATGACCTGAGTAACCGCCAGCCATACTCATGTAGCGTTGTAGTAATGTTTGGGCTTTGTGTAACACGCCACTTGAACGCCAGCCATATGAACCAGCAAAAATTGCAGCTGGGCCATGTTCGTTACGAATTCGAGATTGTTGCTCGTGGATCAATTGATATGCTTTGTCCCAAGATACGCGAACAAATTCATCGTTACCACGTTTACCATCTGGTTTACCTGGTGTTGCTAAGAAGCCTTTACGTACCATAGGGTATTTGATACGGGCTTGAGTATGGACTTGGTCGGCAGCCGTTGTTTGCAAGCTGTTAGGCACTGTTTTTGCTAGTGCGCCTTTGGATGAAACAATGCGGCCATCTTTCGTTTTAACTTGCATTGCTCCCCAGCGACCTGCAGTCAGGATCGGAGAGTCTTTGCCTTTTGCTGCAAATGCGGGCAGCGGTGTTACTGACGTAATCGCTGCAGCACCAGTTGTTAATACTGCGCTTTTGAGAAATCCACGACGAGAAAATCCAGTCATAATTCTATTCCTTATCATTATATTTGACGTAATAATTTTCGAAAATAGACAACCAACAATCACTTGATGTATTGGCGATATAAATTAGTGTTTAACAATATCTTTCGCGTTAGCTTGGAAATATTTAATAAGAATTTCAAGGTCTTCTTCTGATATGTCGGTGCGTTCACCCATGCCTTTCGCAACTGGACCCCAAGCGTTGACGGTGAAATGATTCGCGCCAATTTTGGCGTGACAACCCGAGCAGTACACCGTATCTAGCTGCTCTGCATAGTTCCATAAAGGCGCGATATCATTAAGGACTTGAGCGTCAATATCCGCAATCAGGCTCGCTGTACGCCAGTGGTTACCATATTCATCTTCTTTGAAAGCACCGACCGTTAATGCGGCTTGACCTTGCTGAGTTAACGTCGCGACAATTGCACGTTGACCGTTACCGACATACAACACTTTTTCTGCACCTTGCATCTGATAAGCGTCAATTTGAACTGTTCTGCGGGTCTCATTGGTTTCAATCACAGTTAATTTAGTCGCCGGATTGATCATGCCGAAATCGCCCATCGCGATGGCTGCAATAGGATAAACTACGGTCGCGGTATTGTTTGTTTCTGCAGTTTTAACGAGTAAGTTATCAAATGCCTCACTGCCCATTTCAGCCTCTGGTGGGAAATGCGCAACACCTTGGTATTCTTCATAAGGGATCCCGCCCAATGTTAACCAGCCGAACCCTATGGCAACAAATAAACTAGCTACTAAATAGCGTCTTTTCATTTTCATCTCGATATAACAACATAATAATTTTATTAAATGCTATATTACTTAGTAGGTAGGTGTTTTGATGTGTATCAATGCTATGTTATTGTTTAACATGCCTCTGTACCTGACTCAGGTTCGGTCTACACTGATAGCTATCAAATAATTAGAAAAGGATTAGTATGCAGTTTTCGAGTATTAAGATACAAATTATGTTGTTTGGCGGTGCCAGCTTACTTGCGGTAACCGCATCAATGGCTGGTTACAGTTATTACAGCAGCGATAATATCAGTCAAGAGTTGGAAGAATTAGTCTTACATAATGCTGAAAATATATTGAAACAAAACCTAAGTCTGTCTGCTCAGGTTGAAGCTAATAAAATTAATATGGCGTTTAACCAGGCGATGGACTTAACAATCAGTTACACGTCAGCCTTTAGTAAAGAAGATCCGCAAGTATCACGTCAAGGTGTCATTCAATTATTAGAGAACACGTTAAATAACACGCCAAACATTATAGGCATTTATACCGGTTGGGAGGTGAATAAATTTGATGGTCAGGCAAACAGTTATACTACTGATAAATATTCACAATCAAATGGTGAATTTAGCCCGTATTTTAATCGTTCAGCGACTGGTGAAGTGTCTTCGGAAGCTACATATCCTTTCTATGAAACTAATATGACAGAAACGGGGATCCGCGAATCAGAGTGGTATTTATGCCCAATGGAAACCAAACAAGCCTGTGTGATTGACCCGGCAAGTTATGATATCCAAGGTGTATCAACACTAATGAGTTCGTTTGTTGCTCCGGTAATGCGTAACGGCGAATATGTGGGAATGTTCGGCGTCGATTATTCGCTTAACTTCTTGCAATCTTTGGCAACAGATACCGCTAAAAACCTGATGTCGGGTCAGTCGCGAGTCATTATTTTAAGCTCGTCTGGCATTGTCAGTGCCGATAGCAGCGAGCCAGCGAACATTGGTAAAAAGGTGGCAGATACGCCGTTACAAGAGGTTATTACTTCTCGTAGTGTCGGTGAAACTGTCGTTAATGGTAACGATCTGATTGCAACCGCGGGCTTTAAGACAACAGGCACCAATAAACAGTGGGAAGTAATTGTTATTGTTCCGGAGGATGTTGCGCTAGCCAATGCCCAAGACATTGTGAATACCATTCATGCGCGTTTTTCTGACAATGTAACCGTACAGATGGGGGTTGGTTTAATTGCTGGCCTGCTTGGTTTGATTTTGATGTGGTTTGTGTCGCTATCTATTGCTTCACCAATTAATGTGTTGGTTTCGCGTGTCAAAGCATTGACTCAGTCGGGTGGTGATTTAACTCAACATATTGATATTGATCGTAAAGATGAAACGGGTCAGTTGGCAAACCACCTAAACACCTTTATTGCCGATGTTCGAGGTATTGTGACGGGTATTGCAGGTACGGTTGGTTCATTAAGTAAGAGTGTATCAGCGACTGCAGAAGCGGCGACACAGAATCAATCACAGTTCATGGCTCAGCGACTGGAAATCGAACAGGTGGTCACGGCAACCAGTGAGATGTCATCTACTGCTCACAGTGTATCTGATAATGCCCAGGAAACGGCAAGTGCCGTGTTGCTCACCCAGCAATCGGTGAGTCGAGGGCAGGAGGTGGTTGGCGCGAATGCCGAAGGCTTGCGTGAGCTTGCCAGCAATGTGGTCGATGCTACTCAAAAGATTGAGGCGCTTGAAAAGAAAACCAATGACATTGGCTGTATATTGGAAGTGATCCGAAATATTTCTGAGCAAACGAACCTACTGGCATTGAATGCTGCGATTGAAGCTGCCCGTGCGGGTGAACAAGGCCGAGGCTTTGCCGTGGTTGCTGACGAAGTAAGAAACTTAGCAACCAAGACCGCAGATTCGACGAAAGAAATTCAGCAAATGATAGACGGCCTGCGGACAAGTAGTAAGCAAGCCGTTGACACAATGCAGATGAACCGAGAATTGAGTAATAAATGTATGTCGCATGCTGAAGAGGCGGTGAAAGCCCTTGATGAAGTGAGCGTGCAGAGCGGTAAGATCCAAGATATGGCGTATCAGATTGCTGGTGCAGCCGAAGAGCAAGCCACCGTTACCGAAGAAGTTAACCGTAGTATTGTGGCGATTAACGATGCTGCGGAAAATATCGGTAAAGGTTCGAAAATGGCGCAGGAAGAAAGTAATAGAGTTGCGGGATATACGAACGATGTAAGTGACAAAATTAATCGCTTTAAATATTAGATTGATGACTTAGTTCAGGGGCAGATGTCAAATATCGAAAACGCTCTAACCAACATGCTTTAACACAGTTGTTTGTAGTTTAAATGAGGGCTAAGTTTGAGGAGAAACATGGTTCTGATTCAGGCGAAAAAAAAGAGCTATTTATAGCTCTTTTTTTGCATACTTAAAGTGATGAATAATTAGTTTTTAATTACTTTAAGAACAATAGTTTCGCCTAGTTTAACTGAACCAGAGAATTTCTCCATGCTCTTAATTTCATCCATGTTTGAGATGATGCAAGGCGTGATTACTGATTTAGCTTTTGCCTTCAATAATTCAAGATCGAATTCAATGATAGTTTCACCAGCCTTGATATGTTGACCTTCTTCAGCGATACGAGTGAAGCCTTCACCGCGTAATTCAACTGTATCTAAACCGAAGTGAACGAGAATTTCTAGGCCTTCGTCTGAACGAATTGCGAATGCGTGGTTAGTTTCGTAAATTTTTACGATCTCACCTGTTACTGGTGCAACTAGCTTGTTACCAGTTGGGTTGATAGCGATACCATCACCAACAATTTTTTCAGCAAAGATAACATCTGGCACATCTTCGATAGCAACGATTTCACCGGCAAGTGGAGAAACAATGTGTAACGTATTGCTGTCTTTACTGTCGTCTGAAACCAGTTTTTTTAATTTATCGAATAATCCCATTTTTAACTCCTAGAATTTGGTAGACATAGTCATTGGTCATGAACGAGTACATAACCAATGACTTTACGTTGTTATCATAACATTATCTGTCGAGATTTGATGCTATGACAACTGAATTAATTAGCAAGCCGCGCGCTGTTTAGTGAACTGAGCCACTAACTCTACTATTTCGCCTGCTGTTGCACAGCTTAATGCTTGGTCTGCTAACAGTTTAACGTCTGCGAAATTAGCATTACGAATTGTTTTCTTCACTTTAGGAATTGAAATGCCGCTCATCGAGAACTCATCTAAGCCCATACCGAGTAATAGCAGTGTTGCCGTTTCGTCACCCGCAAGTTCACCACACATACCTGTCCACTTGCCTGCAGCATGTGCAGCGTCGATAACCTGCTTAATCAGCGTTAGTACTGCAGGTGTCATTGGGTTATACAGGTCTGAGATCATCTCGTTACCACGGTCTACCGCGAGTGTGTATTGCGTCAAATCGTTAGTACCAATACTGAAGAAGTCGACTTCTTTAATAAGGTGATGCGCAATTGCTACAGCTGCTGGCGTTTCTATCATTACACCTGTTTCGATTGCGTCATCAAAAGCGAGACCTTCAGCGGTTAGTTCCGCCTTCAGCGTCGTCATAATGTCCTTAAGTTGACGTACTTCTTCTACAGAAATAATCATCGGGAACATAATACGGACTTTACCAAATGCAGAGGCACGTAAGATAGCGCGTAGCTGTGGATTCATTATTTCTGGACGGTCGAAACAGATTCGGATCGCGCGCCAACCCAAGAATGGGTTCATTTCTTTTGGTAAGTTTAGATATGGTAGGTCTTTATCGCCACCAATATCCATCGTACGAATGATCACGCTTTGGCCATTCATGCTTTCTGCAACTGCTTTGTATGCTTCGAACTGTTCATCTTCAGTTGGTAAGCTATCGCGATCCATAAATAGGAATTCGGTACGGTAAAGACCAACGCCTTCGCCGCCGTTACGAATTACACCTGCACAGTCTTTTACTGTACCCACATTGCCACACACTTCTACGTGGTGACCATCTAGTGTAATTGCAGGTAAGTCTTTCATTTTAAGCAGCTCAGTTTTGTCAGCAAGGTACTGTGCTTTAATTGCTTTGTATTCATTGATGACGTCTTCTGATGGATTAACAATAACGTTATTGTTAATGGCATCTAGAATAACGAAGTCACCTGATTTGACGAGTTCAGTTACGTTGCCTGTACCAACAATCGCAGGAAGTTCTAATGAACGTGCCATGATTGATGTATGTGCAGTACGGCCACCTAAGTCAGTCACAAAACCTAAGATCTTATCTAGGTTAATCTGTGCTGTTTCTGACGGTGTTAAATCGCTGGCGATTAGAATCACTTGTTCTTTGATTGCGCTTAGTGAAACCATTTCCATGCCGAGGGCATTTTTTACGATACGGTTACCGATATCACGGAAATCTGCAGCGCGTTCTCTTAAATACGGGTCGTCTAATGCAGCCATCATTTCAGCATTTTCTTCAATGATGCTGTGAATTGCAAAATCTGCCGATACTTTATTTTTTTTAATAAAGGTTACGATATCTTCTTCGAGCTCTTCGTCTTCGAGTAACATCATGTGTCCTTCGAAGATTTCAGCTTTCTCGTCGCCAAATGTTTGGCGTGCCATTTCCGTGATAGCTTCAAGCTGTATAGCAGACTTATCCCTAGCAGCTAAAAAGATAGCTATTTGTTCATCGATCTGTGCAGTTTCAATAGTTTGTTTATTAAGTACAATTGCTTCATTAATGAATAATTGTGCTTTACCAAAAGCAATACCTGGTGAGGCGAGAATGCCTGATATCATAACCTTTCCTTACTTCAATACAAAAAATACGTTAATAACGGATGGGGTTTATTCTAAAACATCCATAAGAGCAACGAGTGCTTCAACAGCCGCTTGTTCGTCAGTACCTTCAGCAGAAATAGTCATCGTTACACCTTTAGAAAGGCCTAACGTTTGTAGTTTAAATAAGCTTGTAGCACTTGCAGATTTACCGCTAGCTTCAACTGAGACTTTTGATTCGAATTCTTTTGCTTTTTTTACAAAAAGAGCAGCTGGGCGAGTGTGAAGACCGTTTGGTGCGATAATGACAACTGATTTTTGGTACATGACTTTTCCTTAAAATAATGATTCTAAAAATAGTATTTAACTATCACTATAACCATAAGTGTAATCTAATTTTACAGAGTAAAATAACTTTTTTTAATTAAATCTATGGTTACAGATCATGTTTTCGTAAGTTATACGACAAAACAATGCGATATAAGTATATTACCCCTAATTAAGGCCTGTGTTGTAGTTTAATTACAACAAAAGGAGGAAAGTGTGACGGCTATCAACCCATAGAAATAAAGTGGCTTGTATAAAAAAAAGCCGCTAGTGCGGCTTTTGTTAATCTTGTTAATTTATTGTAAATGTAAGACTGCGGTTGTAACTATGACAATATGGTTGAGACTATTGTTGGAGCTCTTGCTCAGTAAATACGTCTTCAAATAGCGCTGTACTTAAATAACGTTCACCTGATGATGGTAAGATTACAACGATATTTTTATCAGCGAATTCTGGTAATGCAGCTAAACGTGCTGCGGCAACAACCGCTGCACCGGAAGAAATACCTGCTAAGATACCTTCTTCTTTCATTAGACGTTGTGCCATTTCGATAGAGTCTTCGTTTGATACTAGCTCGACACGGTCAACCATTTCTAAATCTAGGTTACCAGGAATGAAGCCCGCACCAATACCCTGGATCTTATGTGGACCAGGCGTTAATGCTTCACCGGCTTTCGCTTGGGTAATAACGGGTGAGTTCGTTGGCTCAACGGCAACAGATACTAAGTCTTTACCTTTTTTTAGTTTAATGTAACGGCTTACACCAGTGATCGTACCACCCGTACCGACACCGGATACGAGTACATCAATTTGACCGTCAGTTGCTTCCCAGATTTCAGGACCCGTTGTTTGTTCATGGATCGCTGGGTTAGCCGGGTTTTCAAACTGTTGTAATAAAATCGTTGTTTCAGGGTTTGCGTCACGAATTTCAGTGGCTTTATCAATCGCGCCTTTCATGCCTTTAGCGCCATCGGTTAATACGAGGTTCGCACCTAATGCTTTAAGCAGTTTACGACGCTCAAGGCTCATCGTGTCTGGCATTGTTAATGTGAGTTTATAACCACGAGCAGCGGCAACAAATGCTAACGCAATACCGGTATTACCACTTGTTGGCTCAACGATATCAATGCCTTTTTTTAAGAGACCGTCTTTTTCTGCTTGCCAGATCATGTTGGCACCGATACGGCATTTAACACTCGCGCTTGGATTACGGCTTTCTATTTTTGCAAATACGTTGCCTGTCGTCACACGGTTTAAACGCACTAGCGGTGTATTACCAATTGAAAAGCTGTTGTCTTGTAAAATTTGGCTCATGGGATTTCCCTATATGAATGAATACTCGTAACTTGGGTATATAATTTACTAACTTATTGCTTAAGCATACTGATTAGTTTGAAAATTGAAAATGCTCTTTTGTTATATCGTTAGGTTCTAAAATGATAAGAGTCTATAGCGATTAGTTATGCATCGTGTTTAACTTCTCTTTTTGCCACAAATTATAAACCATTAACTTGTGAGCCTATGGTATTGAGTCAACTATATATATAGACCAAATTAGCGGGATTAGTTCCTTCTTGTATATGATAATTTAGCGTTTGCTCCGTTTTTATAACTCACGAATTTAGTTACAAGGTGTAATTTTTTTCATTTTTGTCGGACTCGCAGCTAGATCTGGTTAACTGTTTGCTTTAGTTTAGTGCTTTCTGTATCCCAATTTAGCGGATAGTGACTATGCATATAAGTGATGAAAGGACTGTGTGCAACGAGTTGCTAAAGGACAATGTAATGAGTAATGTAGTAATTAGTGGTAGCGGTTTATTTACCCCTCCTGATGCAATCAGCAATGATGAACTAGTAACAAGCTTTAATTGTTACGTGGATAATTTTAATGCCGACAATGCAGCGGCAATTGAAGCCGGTGAAGTAACGGCGAAAGCACATTCAAGCAGTGAGTTTATTGAAAAAGCATCGGGTATTAAAAGTCGTTTTGTGATGAGCAAAGCGGGTATTTTGGATCCTACGATCATGCGCCCGGTATTTCAACCGATTAGCGATGATGAACCGAGTATTACGGTACAAATGGCACTGGTTGCTGCAAAGCAAGCATTAGCCGCTGCGAATAAAGAAGCACAAGACATCGATTTAATTATTTTTGCTGCGTCAGGTTTCCAACGCGCGTACCCGGCAATGGCGGTTGAACTGCAACATTATTTGGGTGCTAACGGTTTCGCTTATGATATTAGTGTGGCGTGTTCGTCAGCAACCTTTGCCATTGCTAATGCTATGGATGCGATTAAATCGGGGCGCAGTAAAGCGGCGTTAGTGGTTAACCCTGAGATTTGTTCTGCACACGTAAATTTTAAAGATCGCGACAGTCACTTCATTTTCGGTGATGTTTGCACTGCAGTCGTGATTGAAAATAAAGCCACAGCAACGAGTGAACAGTGTTTTGAAATCATTGATAGCAAGTTGTTTACTCAGTATTCAAATAACATCCGTAATAATTTAGGTTATTTAAGTCGCAGTGAAAGCGCAGATATTAACGCTGATTCAAGCTTCTTTATGCAAAATGGTCGTAAGGTATTTAAAGAAGTACTACCAACGGTTTATAATTTGATCACAGAACAGTTAAGTGGTTTAGATTTACAAGCAAGTGACTTTAAACGTCTGTGGTTACATCAAGCCAATATCAACATGAATAACTATTTAGCGAAAAAACTATTGGGTCGCGATCCATCAGCAACAGAAGCGCCTATTATTCTAGATACATACGCAAATACAGCGTCAGCTGGTTCTATTATTGCTTTCCATTTACACCAAGACGGTGTGGAAAGTGGCGACTTAGGATTAATTTGTTCGTTTGGTGCGGGGTATTCAGTCGGTTCACTGGTATTAAAGCGTTGTTAATCGTCAAATGTGACGAGTTATGTCGTCAATGATTACTCTATTGTGAAATGAAGCCCCCGTTAATCACTGTAAATAAAGTGCATTAACGGGGGTTTTTAATAAAAAAGAGAGTGGCTTGGCTATGTAACATGATAACCGAAACATTAAGCTATAGCTGGAACCTAAGTTGAAACAGGCTTTGCGTAATGGTTGATCAATAGCTGGTAATGTTGCTCTAAACGCGTAAATATAGCGCAATATTCTGGAGTTGAGTGGGCTCTAAATAACATGAGCACGCGTAGTAAACCTTCGTAAAGAAATGCTTTCGTCACGATCTCATTGCACGAATGTGTTTGTTTATAACCAATCCAAAAACCAGCAATCATTCGCATCGTGTCGGCTAAAGGCGTAACTCGGTCGGCGTCAATCGCCAGTACACCATCGGCTTTCAGCTGGTACAAAATTTTACTTGAACGATCTAATGCTTCCCGTTGAGTGTGCCGATACCGTATTGATAGTTCCGGATCGCGATTAAGAATAGCGGTCAGATTGCTATACATAAAACGGAATTTCCACACCGTTTCAAACATCGTATCAAAGTAACCAATAAACATATCGACATCTAGCTTACCCGCTTGATAGGGCTGGAAACCGGCATTCAAATGTTCTTCATATAAAACAAAAATAGAACGGATAATGTCTTCTTTATTGCGGAAATGATAATAAAGATTACCCGGACTAATACCTATATTGGCGGCTAGATGATTGGTAGTCATATTGTTTACACCATACTTATTAAAAAGCTCGAGGCTGCCGTAAACTATTCTGTCAAAGGTTTTCATTTAATACCTAAAATGTAATACATCATTCAAATTGTGATCATAATCGCTATTTCTAACGCTGACTGCAATCTAGATAACGTTTTAGCAAAAAAGAGATATTTAATTTCTACTTGAAATTAGACTTATCGCTATTATCCACCCACATTGCTGTTGCGCCACACACAGCAACAGGCATGATCATGAAATTAACCACGGGGATAGACTGACACAGTGCCACCATAGAGCCAAAGCTTAACGACTGCATACGGTTGGATGACAGTTCACTGCGCATCTCGTCAAAGCCGATTTTGTTATTATCAAAAGTATAATCGGCATATTGAATAGCCAGCATCCAGGCCGTAAAGATGAACCACAGCACCGGAGCCACTGTTTGTCCGACCACCGGAATGAAAAATAATAGCAGTAACCCTACCGCACGCGGGATGTAGTATTTAATTTTTTTCAGTTCGCGCGTTAGTACACGCGGAATATCTAACAAGATATCTTTGATGCTGCTTTCTGGCAACGGTTTATTGCTTAACAGTAATTCGGTTTGTTCTGCTAATAAGCCATTAAACGGGGCGGCGATAATATTGGCAATGGCACCAAAAAAGAATCCAAACACCAGTAAAATTAGAATAAAGGCGAGGGGTTTGATGATATAAACTAACCAGCTAAACCAGTCTAAGCTTGCTTCTAGTTGTACTAGCCACATGTCGATTTGTTGAAATAAGAAATAAAAACTAACCGAAAACAAAATGAAATTGACTAATAATGGGATCAATACAAAAGGTCTTAACTTAGGTTGACGGATCAAGTCGAAACCTTGTAAGAAATATTGAACCCCCGATAACGATGGTTTTACTGAAAGCATATTCTATGGCGCCTTGTGGGTGGTTTATGTGGAGCATCTTATCATGCGGTTGTTGTGGGTCGACTACCATTGCATTAAAAGAACAGTAAAAGTGCAGTAAAAAGCAGCAGCTTTTATATTCTACCCAGACGAATCTTTAATATTGTAGACACATCTGCTAAAGTTTTCTGGTTATTCTATATGCGTTGTTTGTTATGTACCTTAAAAAGATCAAAATATCAGGCTTTAAGTCGTTTGTTGATACGACAGAACTGCATTTCCCCCACGATATGACAGCAATTGTTGGCCCTAATGGTTGTGGTAAATCGAATATTATTGATGCCGTGCGTTGGGTGTTGGGCGAAAGCTCGGCTAAGCACTTGCGTGGTGATTCGATGTCTGACGTTATTTTTAACGGTTCAATGGCGCGTTCGCCGGTCTCAAGAGCCAGTGTTGAATTGTTGTTCGATAATGCCCAACAACGTATTGACCATGCTTTATTGCAATATAATGAAGTGTCTATTCGTCGCGAGTTATATCGTGATGGTACTAATCAATATTATCTCAATGGTAAAAAATGTCGTCGTAAAGATGTCACGGAACTGTTTTTAGGTACAGGTTTAGGACCGCGTAGTTATGCGATCATCGAACAGGGCATGATCTCACGCTTGATCGAATCTAAACCGCATGAATTACGTCATTTTATTGAAGAAGCGGCAGGTATTTCTAAATATAAAGAAAAACGTCGTGAAACAGAACAGCGCATCAATCAAACCAAAGATAACTTAAATCGTCTTGCTGATATTCGTATTGAGTTAGGCGTGCAGATTGATAAGTTAAAAGTGCAATCTGCGGTCGCGCAACAATTTCGAGGGTTAAAACAACAGCAACGCGAAGCCAAAAGTAGGCTTGCTCTAGTACAGATATATGATGTAGAACGTTCGATTAATCAGCTTACCCAGCAAAAGCTAGTGCTGATGAATGAACAAGAGAAGTTAGCAGCTACGGCCACTAAACTGCAAACCCAGCTCACCGACTTTGACGTACAGTTAAATGAACTAACGGTATTGATTGAAAATCAGCAACAGGCATTTTATTTACAAGGTACAGAGCTGACTAAGATCGAACAACAGATACTGCATCATCAAGCGCGTAAGCAAGAGTCGACAGGTAAACAGCAAGAATATCAACAGCAAAGTGAAAAATTACAACTCTTACTGAAAGAAGAACAAGCCCAGTTACACACACATCAGCAGCAAGCGCAAGTGGCGGAATCGGATCACCACCGACTGTCTGCAGCGTTATTAGTGATTGAACAATCATTAGCATCGGCAACAGTGAATAGTGACCAAGCAATGGCACAACATGCGGTCTACCTTGAAAAAGTACAGCGTTTTAGCAGTAAACGCGATGTACTGAGTAATGCCGTCAAAAGCGCTGAATCAGTACTGAATAAAAGTAAGCTGCAACGTAGTGAGTTAGTAGAAGAGCAGCTGCAACTTACTCAGCACAGCAAACAAGCAGTCATTATTGATAAAACAGCGTCGCAGCAACAGTTACAGTCTCAAGAAACACAGCTTGCCCATGAATTAGCCGGACTAAATGATGGCTTTCAAGGGATTAATAAGCAGGTCTGTGAACTCGAAGCAAACATCAGTAGCGGCGTCGCAGAACAAACTGCAATAAAAACCTCGCGGAGTGTGATCACCGAGTTATTGCACAAAGCAGAGCATGCAGATCACGCCTATGCGTGGTTAGAATGCAATTTCGAGTCTATTCCGTTAAAGTTATTACAGCAATTAGATGTAGAACCCGGTTGGGAAGCTGCCGTTGAGAAGGTGCTTGCCAACTGGCTGGATGCTTATTGTATTAGTGACGCACAACTTGCCCAGTTTGACTTAAATGAACTGCCGGCATTGCAGTGGTTCAAACCCAGTCAATGTGCAGCACGTACAGGTTCGTTAGCCGATAAGGTAAACAATAATTTATTTAACCGTCAGCTAAATCAAGTGACTTGTGTCGCTAGCGCTGATGACGCTAAAGCGGGTATCGAAAGCGACAGTGAATACAGTTATATCACTGCGCATGGCGATTGGTTTACCGATGAAGGGGGCTGGTTATCACAACACGGCAAAGCTAACGTGCCATTGCCGCAGGGACGAATTGAAATGCAACTACAAGCGTCACAGCTGCAGGGGCGTTTATTAGCAATTGAAACCGTGTTGGACAAACAGCACAATCAATTGATGGCGCTTAGGGTGACTCAGGGTGAATACCAGCATCAAATTGAGCGGATGCAAAACAACTTGCATGACAAACAAAGCGAAGTGCAGCAGCTAACGGTTGAACTGGGGTTATTGCAGCAACAGCAAGCCCAATGGCAACTGACGCATGATCAGCTAAACACGCGGTTATTAACACTGAATAACTTATTAGCGCTTGAAGCAGAAGAGGTTAAGCGCTTTAATGAACAAATAGTCTCGACACAGGCTGTGATTGCACAGCTCGCCAATGATGATAGCTGGATTCAAAAAGCGGGAGCTGCCAAAGCCGATAAAGTGAAGTTTTTACAAGAACAGCAAGTGCTCGAGAAACAAGTTCAACAATTACTTTTGGTTAAAACCAAGTTCACGGTTGAAATAGAGAAGCAGCAGCAACTCATCGCCAAAACAGACGCTCAATATCAAACTATTTTGCAAGATATTGCTGCATTAGGTGACAGCTCGTTATATGCTGAAAACTTGCAGCAGTTAGAAACGGCGTGTGCGATTGCCGCTGAGAAACAAATTGCCATCGAAAATGACAATAACGTGAAGAAAGCAACACGTGTGAAACTGGTTAACGGCAAGCGTGATGTTGAAGAAAAACGTGCTAGGATAATGACAAGTAACTTAAAAGTGAAAGACAAAGTTCAACAGTTAGATTTAAAACAGGCTAACAACAAAGCGAAAGAACAGTTGTTATATCAACAAGTTGCGGATGACCATGTTGATGTAGACACATTAAAACGTGAGTGTGTTAACATATTAACGCTGAAAGAATACCAGCAACAGCTTAAACAGTTTGAAACGCAATTACAGAAAATAGGCGCCGTGAACCTTGCTGCTGTCGAAGAATTTGAACAACAATCGCAGCGTAAGCAATATTTAGACGAACAAACCGATGACTTAGAAAAAGCCATCGAGACGTTAGAAGCTGCGATTGTTAAAATAGATAAACAAACTCGGGCGCGTTTTTCGACCACGTTTGAAAAAATTAACAGTGATTTTAAAACGTTATTCCCTAAAGTGTTTGGTGGTGGTGCGGCTTGGTTAGAGCTGACATCGGGCAATTTATTAGACACGGGTGTAACGATTATGGCGCGACCGCCGGGCAAGAAAAATGCGCGTATTTCGTTACTTTCAGGTGGTGAGAAAGCATTGACTGCCTTGTCGTTAGTATTTGCGATCTTTAGGTTAAACCCTGCGCCATTTTGTATGTTAGATGAAGTTGATGCGCCACTCGATGAATTAAATGTGGGGCGTTTTTGTAAACTGGTTCAGGAGATGTCAGCAACAGTACAATTTATTTATATCAGTCATAATAAGTTAGCCATGGAAATGGCTCAGCAATTAATCGGAGTGACCATGCATGAACCTGGGGTCTCTCGAATCGTCGCCGTCGATATTTCGGCTGCGGTAGAACTTACAGACAATTAACATTAAGAGATAGGCTGTTATGCAAGATTTGCGACTTGTTCTCATCATCCTAGGGTTTATTGCAATAGCTGCTTTAATTGCCCATGGACTTTGGTCAAATAAAAAGAATCAAGTAAAACCATTTAAAGATAAACCCTTGGGTAGAGTTGATCTCCAGGTTAAAGACAAGCAGGGCTTTGACCTTGATGGCATCGGTGAAAGACGTGTTGTGACTAAGACAGTAGAACCGCCCATGAACGTAAAAATAACTGAGCCAGCACCTGTTTCGGTTGAAAAAATTGAGCCGCAGTTTTCTGCTATAAATAGTGGTGCTATAAAGAGTACTGCCATTCAAGCCGAACCCGTTGCAGCACAAAGCGTGACAGTAGTAACGGACTCTTTTTCTGCCACAGATGTCGAGCCTCCAGTTATAGTAGCAGGTGCTGATGATACTGTTCAAGACGATTTAAGCTATGATGTCGTTAGTGCTCAAGCGGCCACTGCGGTGGACGTTGAACTCGAGTCTATACCACATAGCGAGACGGTTGTTGAGTGTGACGATGAAGCCGTATTTGTGATCAATATTATGGCGCGTGAAGGCAGCCATATTGCGGGGGCCGAATTGTTACAAGAATTGTCTGCATTTGGTTTCAAATATGGGGCCATGGATATTTTTCACCGCCATGTTGATGCTGCGGGTAAAGGTGCCGTTATCTTTAGTCTTGCGAATATGGTTAAACCCGGTGTATTTGATCTTGATACTATGGAGCAGTTTCAATCTCCAGGTGTCTCATTATTCATGATGTTCCCATGCGCTGGCCAAGCATCACACAATTATAGCTTGATGTTAAGTGCGGCAGAGCGCATTGCAGAAGGTGTTGATGGTTTATTAATGGATGCATCACGCAACCCATTAACAGAAGACGCTATCAAGCAAGAACAGGCGGTCATTCGCCAATTAGAAAGTAAAGCATTAGCCAAAAAATCTTACTAGGTTATTACTGTAACTGGGACTGGGTAAATAAGTCTCCATAAAACACAGTATCCAGAAAAATGCCTCACTTCGGTGGGGCTTTTTTTGATCTTCGGAATTTTTTATCTTTGGAAGTAAAGATGACAGAACAAGTAAAACAGATTCAAACCTTAACACTGCAACTTGAAGAGTATAATCACCAATATTACGTGTTAGATAACCCGACCGTACCGGATGCGGAATATGACCGTTTGTTACGTGAACTAAAACAGCTCGAAACCGAATATCCTGAACTTGCATTAGCCACATCACCAACCCAAAAAGTGGGTGGTGAAGCGTTAACTGGATTTAGCCAGATTCAGCACGAAATGCCGATGTTATCATTGGATAATGTGTTCTCTGCAGAAGAGCTATTGGCATTTGAAAAGCGTCTACAAGATCGCTTATTGACTAAAACTGAGATCAAGTTTAGCTGTGAGCCAAAGCTAGATGGTCTTGCCGTGAGCATTCTGTATGAAAAAGGCATTTTTGTCCGCGCCGCAACCCGTGGTGATGGTCAGATAGGCGAAGATATTTCTGAAAATGTAAAAACTATTAAATCAATTCCACTACGTTTACGTGGCGATGATTTCCCTGAGCGCTTAGAAGTACGTGGTGAAGTGTTCATGCCGAAAGCGGGTTTTGAGCGATTAAATGTGAATGCTAAAAAGAAAGGTGAGAAGACTTTTGTTAACCCGCGTAATGCCGCTGCAGGTAGTTTACGTCAGCTTGATCCTAAGATTGCGGCAAGCCGCCCGTTAGCGTTTAATGCCTATTCATTAGGTGTCGTGGAAGGTGAGGTTGAAGGTAAGGGGTTATCTAATTCTCACGCAGAAAATTTACAGAAATTGAAGTTATGGGGTATCCCTGTTTGTGCGGATGTCACTGTTGCTATGGGTTACCAAGGTTGCTTAGACTTCTATCAACAGATTGGTGAACGTCGTGATTCATTGTCGTATGACATTGATGGTGTAGTGTATAAAGTGGATGATTTAACCCTACAGAAAACCCTGGGTTTTGTTGCGCGTGCACCACGTTGGGCAACGTCACATAAGTTTCCTGCCCAAGAAGAGATCACCACATTACTCGATGTTGAATTCCAAGTTGGTCGTACCGGCGCGATTACGCCCGTCGCCCGTTTAGAACCAGTGTTTGTTGGTGGTGTGACAGTGAGTAATGCCACGCTACATAATTCAGATGAAATTGCCCGTTTAGGCATTAAAATTAAAGATCAAGTGATCATTCGTCGTGCCGGTGACGTGATCCCGCAGGTCGCTCGCGTGATGTTAGAGCGCCGTCCGGATGATGCCCAAGATATCGTATTCCCGGCTACGTGCCCAGTATGTAACTCTGAAGTAGAGCGTATCGAAGGTGAAGCAACAGTGCGTTGTACCGCGGGTTTGTATTGTGGTGCACAGCGTAAAGAAGCAATTAAACATTTTGCATCGCGTAAAGCGCTAAACGTTGATGGTTTGGGTGACAAGCTTGTTGAGCAATTGGTTGATGCGGATTTAATTAAAACCCCAGCTGACCTATTTAGCGTAACGTTTGGTAAGTTAACGCTGCTCGATCGTATGGGTCCAAAGAAAGCCACCAACTTACTTGAAGCTTTAAAAGCAGCGAAGCATACTACGCTAGCCAAGTTCTTATATTCACTGGGTATCCGTGAAGTAGGCGAGGCGACAGCAGCGAACTTAGCCAATGACTTGTTAACCTTAGATGCAATTAAACAAGCCTCTGTAGAGCGTTTAATTCTGATTTCAGATGTCGGTGATATTGTGGCTAAGCACATTTACTACTTCTTCCGTGAAGCGCATAACCTTGACGTGATTGACCAGCTAATTGAAGCGGGCATGAGCTGGGACGATGTTGCCGTTAAAGAAGCCAGCCAACAGCCGTTGTTAGGCACTATTTATGTTATCACCGGCACGTTAGTGAATATTTCTCGTGCCGATGCGAAAACACGGTTACAAGATTTAGGCGCAAAAGTGGCGGGCAGTGTGTCGAAGAAAACCACGGCGTTAGTGGCGGGTCCTGCTGCAGGCTCTAAGCTCACTAAAGCGCAAGAGTTAGGTATCGATATTCTGACCGAAGATGATTTACTGGCGCTCTTGGTTGCACATAGCTAGTTAATAGCATCGCATCGCGAGTTAATTTTAGTTCGCGTATTGTTAGTTTTATCTTTAGTGGTAAAATGCGCAGCATCATGTGCTTAACCTGTAGTGGTTACGCGAATCAAATAAAATGTAAAAGGTATTGTGAGACTTATGATGGTTAAGACTCGTTTTGCACCTAGCCCAACTGGCTACTTGCACGTAGGCGGCGCACGTACAGCGCTTTATTCTTGGTTACATGCAAAAAGCCAAGGTGGTAAATTTGTATTACGTATCGAAGATACTGATGTAGAACGCTCTACTCAAGAAGCGGTTGACGCGATCTTAGAAGGCATGAAATGGGCTGGTCTAGATTGGGATGAAGGTCCTTACTTCCAAACGCAACGTTTCGATCGTTACAACGAATTAGTTGTTCAACTACTTTCTGAAGACAAAGCATACAAATGTTACTGTTCACGTGCGCGTCTTGACGAATTACGTGAAAAGCAAATGGCAGCTAAAGAAAACCCTCGTTACGATGGTAAATGTAGCCATGGTGACATAGAAGACACAGGTGCCGATTACGTTGTACGTTTCCGTAATCCGAAAGAAGGTACTGTTATCGTTGATGACAAGATCCGCGGTAAAGTTGAATTTGCCAACAAAGAACTTGATGACCTGATCATCCGTCGTACTGACGGTTCACCAACATACAACTTCTGTGTTGTGGTTGATGACTGGGATATGGGCATTACTCATGTTGTTCGTGGCGAAGATCACCTCAACAATACGCCTCGTCAAATTAACATCTTAAAAGCACTTGGCGCACCAATCCCTGTGTACGCACACGTTGCAATGATTTTAGGTGATGACGGCGCTAAACTGTCTAAACGTCATGGCGCTGTTGGCGTTATGCAATACCGTGATGACGGTTACCTGCCTGAAGCACTACTAAACTACTTAGTACGTCTAGGTTGGTCACATGGCGATCAAGAGATCTTCAGCGTAGACGAGATGATCAAACTATTTAGCTTAGATGATGTCAACAAAGCGGCTTCAGCGTTTAATACTGAAAAGCTACAATGGGTAAACCAGCATTACATGAAAACGTTAGCACCTGAATATGTTGCAACTCATCTTGAGTGGCACATGAAGGATCAAGGCATTGATACAACTAATGGCCCAGCGCTAGCTGAGATTGTTAAAGTACTTGCTGAACGTGCTAAGACACTGAAAGATCTTGCTGCTGCTAGCCGTTATTTCTTTGAAGATTATGCTGAATTTGATGCAACTGCGGCGAAGAAACACCTACGTCCAGTAGCAAAAGAAGCACTGCTTAAAGTGCAAGAAAAACTGGCTGCGATTGCAGATTGGAGCGATGCTGAAGTATTACACGCTGCAATTAACGAGACTGCTGCTGAACTTGAAGTTGGTATGGGTAAAGTCGGTATGCCATTACGTGTTGCTATTACTGGTGCCGGTCAATCACCGTCATTAGATATCACGTTAAAGCTTATCGGCAAAGAACGTAGCCTTGCTGGTATCGACAAAGCGTTAGCATTCATTACTGCACGTGAAAACGCCTAAGGGTGTGTAAATAATATACTTCCCGTCGTTTAATGTTGATTTTTAGGTTATAGATATTGACAGTTAACCGACAGATGCATATTATCCACCGCAGTAGCAAGCAAACACTACTGCGGAAATGGGGCCATAGCTCAGTTGGGAGAGCGCGACACTGGCAGTGTCGAGGTCATCGGTTCGATCCCGTTTGGCTCCACCATTTCCGCTTCAACTATATTCAATTCTAAACGACTGTTATTTCTGTTTTACTCCTACAACGTAATAATTATCTATTCTTTATTTTTAAGTGTTATTCGACTCTGTGATCCTATCGCAATAATTATTCGTGTTATTGAAGATCACTCTCTGATCTCTTCCCCAATTTCGTTACTAATATCATTAGTGTTTACACCTTGTTAAGGTTATATTCATCTGTCACGTTGTAGACTATTAGCACCCTAATGAGTAACTATGAAACTAATTTTAAACGAAAATAGCCAGATGCGTAATTTGGTGATGGTAGCCGCGGTGATTATTATTCTCGGTGGTATCAAAATAGCCACGCCGATTATCATTCCATTTTTGCTTGCTGTGTTTATTGCGATTATTTGCAACCCATTGGTCAATGTGATCACTCGTTGCCGTATCCCACGCGCAATCGCGATTTTTGTTGTGCTGATTATCGCTATCACGATTGGCTTGTCGATCACCAGTGTGATTGGCTCGAGTGTGCAGCAGCTCACTAGTAATATTGGTGATTATCAAAGCCAAATTAGAGGCCACTACGGTGACTTAGTGGTATTCTTAAGTAAATACAACATCAACATATCATCAGACACCTTACTGGAATATTTCAACCCAGGTACAGCTGTTACTATGGTTTCTAGCATGATAAGTAGTTTGTCTGGGGTGATGGCCAACATTTTCCTGATCTTATTAACTGTGGTTTTTATGTTGTTTGAAGGTGATGTATTACCGAAGAAACTGCATTTAATGTTTAAAGACCCTGATTTCAAGTTAGCACAGTTAGACAAGTTCTTAGATTCGGTGAACAAATACGTGGCGATCAAAACCTTAGTCAGTATCGCGACGGGTATCACGGTTGGTTTAATGCTGTTTATAATGGATGTGGATTTTTATCTGCTGTGGGGTTTAATCGCATTCCTACTCAACTACGTACCTAATATCGGTTCTTTAATTGCCGCGGTACCGGCGGTGATCTTAACGACGTTACAGCTAGGTTTACCAGAAGCTGGCGCAGTAGCGGCGGGTTATGTGACGATTAACTTGATTATGGGTAATGTGATAGAGCCACGTTTCATGGGCAAAGGGCTGGGTTTATCAACTTTAATTGTGTTCTTATCATTAATCTTCTGGGGCTGGTTGCTTGGCCTTGTTGGTATGCTACTCGCTGTACCGCTAACCATGATTGTTAAAATTGGCTTAGAAACCATTAATGATCAGAACTGGATGTCGATACTGATCAGTAGTGATGTTGACGTGAAAAAAAGCAGTGATGTTGAGGTGAAAAATAACCAAGAGGCTTGATCGCAATTTAGTGCTAATCGAGTATAATGCGGTGAATTGAATAAAGGGATGTACAGTGTGCATCCCTTTTTGTTTTGTAAGATTAATTAAGGTGAATAAGATTGTGACTGTTCCTATGTCCGAGGTTGATGTGAAAATGCCGCTTGAATTTGTTGATTTTTCTGCTGTTGCAGAAGATGCTTGTCGCTTGTTCCATGGTCGTGGCCATACGTATGCTGGTTTCGAGCACATGAACATCGACTGGTTGCCACCAGTTGCACTTATTACGCTATACAAAGAAGAAGAACACGATTACTTATTGTTGTTAGCAGAATCGCTTCAAGCACAACTTGGCGAGCAATGTAAAACCGTACTGGTGCAATTCCGTTGTCGTGAACGTGCGCCAACAGCATTGTTCCTTGGCGAAGAATGTCACCGTACCGAGATCACTGAAAATGGCATGATCTTTAATCTTGAATTTGGTCGTACGCAAAACACGGGTCTGTTCCTGGATATGGCCAATGGCCGTCAGTGGGTAAAAGACCACGCAGAGAATGCCAATGTATTAAACTTATTCTCTTACACTTGTGCCTTTTCTGTTGCTGCTTTAGCGGGTGGCGCAGACAAAGTGTTGAATGTTGATCTTAGCCGCACATCATTAACCGTAGGCCGAGATAATCATCACAGTAATAGCCAGGATCTTAAGCGTGTTAAATTTGAAAGTATTGATATCTTTAAATCATATGGCCGTTTACGTAAGCACGGTCCTTATGATCTGTTGATCTCGGATCCACCGTCATTCCAAAAAGGCAGTGTTGATATTAAACGTGACTACAGCAAGATCATTAAACGGATCCCACAGCTAGTGAAGCCGGGCGGTAAAGTGATGTTATGCTTGAATGCACCAGAGCTCGGTGAACAGTTCTTATTTGATAATGTGGCTGAGCATTGCCCTGATTGTGTGTTCCAAGAACAACTCGCACCGCCAGCCGTATTCAAAGAAGCAGAAGCGGGTAAAGGTCTTAAAGTATTAATCTTTACTTACTTGCCTAACGCAGGTTAATCGCTGTTATTCGAATGTTTCGCTGATTTCAGCGTCAAAAAATAGGTATATTTCTTTTTAATATATCTTATATTAAGTTGTTCTATTTTGGTTGTTTTTGTTCAGTTTTAGTCACTGTGTTGTATTTCGAGAGCGTGACTCCTTTCTTATTTCACTTATTTGCTTTCATATGAAGAGCGCATTATTAAAATGTTGATAAATAATTACAAAATGGATTTATTGACGAGGATCAATTTTTTACCGAGATCAACAAATATTGCGGACTGAAAATGCTGTGTTAGGATTAATACATGAGCTGAGCAAAGGGTTGTTCGGAGAAGTGTGATAAACGGGTTATCGATTATCGACATATTTTAACGGTGTACTGTTAAGTACTATTAAGGTGATTATGATGGACTATAATGAAAACGATTTATCGTATTATCAACTTCAAGACGAATTACAACAAGAATTGGAAGCGGAATTACGCAAACAACTTGAAGATGAGTCAGGCGTAAACTAACCAGCTTAGACTGAATAGTTGACGATATATACTGATGATAGAAGAAGCCTCGTTTGAGGCTTTTTTTATGCCTGTTTTACACATAACGTCACTTCAATATAGCTACTACATTTGAGCTATTTGTATAGCATACTTGATACCCACACCTCGCTTCCGGTTTAATCATGGCGTTATACACAGGGTGACGATGTTTGTGTATATAATGTCGTGAAATTCATCCCCCTGTGTATAACTTTAAGTATAAAAACCAGATTGTGGACTAAATTAGCCATATATTGGCATTGTTTACCAATAATGGGTCTTTATTTTAGGTTATCCACAGAATCTGTGGATAACCATGTGTGTTAACTGGGTGTGATACTGTAAGGTGTTGTATTTTAATATATTTATCTTCATATTTTTAAATTAATTGAAAAATCAAGAAAAAATTAGAAATTAAATACAACTAAAGACTGATGGTTTTAGTTGTATTTGTTATATAAAAAGAGCGCGCTAAGACGACTTATTCACCGCCGCCGTCTATAGGTTAAAGTTGCAGGATAGGGCGTTAGGCATGCTGTATTGCGTTTTAGATTTTAGGCAATAAAAAAGGCACCCTAAGGATAATGCCGATCAGTTAAGCTTAAATATCTTGCTTTTTTAGTAAATGAGATCAAAATCCGGTGATCAGAACTCACCGGATTTTTTATGCAACTTTCCACAGCTCTTTCTTTAGTTAACTCAAATAATGTCACTGAGTTTCAGAATTTAACCGACATTCTCTCTCCCGAAATAATTGATGCTGGACTAAAAGAAAACGGTGTTGCTACTATTCGAAAGCGTAAACTACCAATGGAAAATATGGTATGGGCAGTTATTGGCATGGCGCTATTTCGAAAATTCCCTATGCGCCAGCTACTTAACCAATTAGATATTATTTTACCTAGTGGTATGCCGTATGTAGCTTCTAGTGCCGTCACGCAAGCACGAAAAAAACTAGGAAGTAAAGTCATTGAATCTGTCTTTCAGCAAACCCAAAAACAATGGAATCAATCTGCTAACCACGGAAACTGGTGTGGATTAAATTTATTAGGTGTCGACGGTGTTGTATGGCGAACGCCAGATACTGATGAAAACAGTAAAGGGTTCGCTAGAACGGGCTCTCAACATGGTAAAGCAAGTTACCCTCAAGTTCGCATGGTATGTCAGATGGAACTAACGAGCCATTTATTAACAAACAGTGTTTTTGATAGCGTTGAAGTTAACGAGATGAATCTTGCCTTAGGATTAATTGATAATACCCCTGATCACAGCCTGACATTATTCGACAGAGGCTTTTATTCATTAGGTTTGTTGCATCGTTGGCAAACAACGGGTGAGATGCGTCACTGGTTAATTCCGCTTAAAAAGAACACTCAATATGAAGTGATTAGAAGTTTTGGACGACAAGATAAACTCATCAAACTAACAACTACACCTCAATCACGCAAAAAGTTCCCTGAACTACCAAAGACAATGGAAGCTCGTCTATTAACAAGAAAAATCAAAGGGAAAGATGTCCAGATCCTGACATCGATGACAGACCCAATGCGTTTTCCGCCAGCTGATATAATCGATTTATATGCACATCGTTGGGAAATTGAACTTGGATTCAGAGAAATGAAACAATCGTTATTAGACAACCGATTTACTTTACGAAGTAATCAGCCAGAACTCATTAGGCAAGAGTTATGGGGCATATTACTTGCGTATAATTTAATACGCTATCAGATGGTGCTAATGGCAACATCACTCGATGACATCCACCCAAATCAATTAAGTTTTCATGGTGCTTCGATGCACATCATTCATGAGCTAACTCAATTATCATTTTGTACTCCAGGGAATATACCTAAGTACACAATGAATATTACTCAGGCTGCCAAGCAATTTATTTTACCAAATCGGCGAGAGAGGAAATATCCAAGGTTGTTGAAATGCTCAAAGGATAGGTATCCCGTGAAAAAAAGAAATGCCGTTCACCTTAAGTGAACGGCATTAACCCTAAGGAGGCTTGTACACATCCGCTACTATAGGCTTTCCGCGCTATTACAGGGTTTAGCTTTGCAGTGTCGAGCAGTAAATAGCACCAAAACATACTAATTGGGTCATAATGTGGACACTGGGTTGAATTTCATTGCTTCATTTAGATAGTCAGGTGCGAGGTGGGCGTAAGTCATCGTTTGCGTTATTGTTGAGTGACCCAGGATCTTCTGTAGCGTTAAAATATTGCCGCCATTCATCATAAAATGGCTAGCAAAAGTATGACGTAAAACATGCGCAGCCTGACCTTTTGGCAAGCCAAACTCTTGTTCCTTCAGTACACTGTAAAATACAGAATAAGATCCTTTGAATAACCGGCTACTTTTCCCGTGATGGATTTCACTCATTAATTCACTGGTAATTGGTACCGTTCTATTCTTACCATTTTTGGTATCACTGAACGTCACTCTACCGTGGACAATATCACTGCCTCTCAGTTCTGCAGCTTTGATCAATGCGGTAAACACACTGCTTAACCGAGTTTGGTTACGATTAATTGTGGTCTCTTTTTTACCTTCTGCCATTTTGAGTGCGCGATATTGAGTAAAGCATTGTCGCGTTACCTGGTCTGCCCTCGGGTGTCCTAAGTCGGAATCAATCGCGACTAGGTGTTTAAGCTCTTTTTCACCGGTCTTAAGTTGCTGCCCATGATAATGGTACCAAAGCTGTATTAACTCAAGCAGGGGGCGTTTATCAGCAGATTTTTCAACCCAACCTTTTTGATTTTGAGTTGATAACAGCCAGCGCTCATACTTTTGCGCTTCACCTTTGGTCGTAAACTTCTTCCTGTAGCGTTTACCGTTTCGACCTTGCGGGCGACAATCGACTTCATAGCCGTTGGTGATGGATTTAATAGACATGATCCGCCCCTAAAGTTACTGGTGTTATATACAGTATTAAAGCTATATCATAGGGCTTAAGTTGGAGGTGTTCAATGTTTGTTTATGTACGCTAGATACAAGTTACATTTTCGACTGGTTTAACATAAATAATAAAATTTACTATTAATAGTAGTATTAAGTAGCAGTAAGTTAGTTTTTTTATGGACTGTTTTCAATAAAAGGTCTATATTTACACTCACTGGTGAAGGGAGGGAATATATGAATAATCTTAAAGCTAAAAGCACTGTAGAGAAAAGAAACCAAAGTGCAGTAGGTTTCAGAGTCGCACTAAATATCTTAGAGCGTTGGGGATGTAAAAATGATCAAATTATGTCAATTATGCAGCTTGAACGAGGTAAGTTTTTTAATGCGAAAAAAGAACCTACGAGTGTAAAACTTAGTGCTGATCAGTTAGATCGAATCAGTTATGTACTTAATATACATTCAGCATTAAGAATTGTGTTCTCTAACCCTGAGAATGTATATGGCTTTGTAAGTAAGAAAAACCATAACCCATTTTTCAATGGTAAAACGCCGCTTGAGTTAATGAGTACTGGGAAGTTTGGAATACTACATGACGTGTACCGTAATATAGATACTATGCGTGGTGGGCAATGGTAGAAAGCAGTGTGGTTCAACTAACTAAACAAAAAAGCCACCGCTTAATTAATTCTAAGTTTCCACCGATTAGTTTATTTGATGATGTGGCTGATGCTGAAGAATTTGAATTTTTATATGACTTGCAAGCCAGAACAAATCCACGATTACTGAATGAGATTGGCGATATAAATCTTGTTTCTAAAGAGGAAATTCCTTTTGGTATTGTAGGATGTTCTTATGCGACAGCTTCATTTACGCATGTTAACCCAAATGGTAGTCGCTTCAGCGATGGTTCATTTGGCGCATTATACATGGCCGATAAAATTGAAACTGCAATAGCAGAAACAAGACATCATCAATCAATAGTCTTCAGTAACATTGAAGGACTAGCTTACGATACGATTACGATGCGGGGCTTATCCTGTATTTTTAGTGGTGAACTGATTGATATAACCCATGAATATGATGAGAATCTGTATCATCTAACGGATTATTCCAGTGCACAAAATCTTGGTGCACAATTAAAAAAACAGGGTTCTGAAGGGCTTCAATACAAATCAGTAAGAAAAGAAGGTGCGGTTTGCTGGGTGCTATTAACCCCTAAGAAGGTCATCAAAATTGAACAAACTTCACATTATGAATTCATTTGGGATGGCGAGAAAATAGCTAAAGTTGAAAAAATTGCTAAAGTAATCTGATGCTGTAAAGTTAAATATAACCTCCAAACGGAGGCTTTTTTATATCTAAAATTCAATTCACACCTTTTCTTCCCAAATAACACTCTAATTCTCATCAACAATCTCTTTGGTGATATTTTTTGAACCGTATACTTTCACATCTGGGAAAGCATCTTTAATCGCACGTGAACCACCAAAGTGATCGGCATGTGAATGTGAGTAAATCATCGCTACAATCGGTAAGTTACCCGCTTTTGGTACATTTTCTTGGAAGAATTTAAGTGATTGTGCGGCTGATTTTTTGGTTAATAACACATCGTAAACAATCCAACCGCTATCACTGCGAATGAATGAGATTGAAGAAAGGTCGGTACCACGCACTTGGTAAATTTTACCCGGTACGACTTCATATAAGCCCGTTGCTGCTTGGTTTAATACCGCTTGGCGCCATAATGATGGATTTACTGAATCGGGGGCGTTATCTGCATTTGCTACATCAGCATCAATAAAGTTAAAGCTATTACGAATAATATCGCCAGTTGCTTGGTCAAATTCAGCAATCAAACCACGGTTATTATTTTCAAAAGCGCGCACATCTTTAAAGTTTAGTGTCTTTGCAAATTCATTGTTGTATTGGATCGTTGCTTTGGTTGCGTCTTTACCACCATGCTCACCAATCGTGCTTAGGTGAGCATGGTCATGGCCATGGTCGGCAGCGATTACACTTAAAGAGAGAGAAGAGATCACGATAGCTAATGTAGTTTTTTTCATAATATCACCCGTTAATAAATTACTTTATAAAGATATAAATTTTTATAAAGCGTAGCAGATAACTGATTGTTAGCAGCTTTGCTTCGATGGGGTAATAATAAATATTGTCGGTAAATAAAAGAACGGGGCAGGCGTTATGCTTACTATAAGCTGTGCTTATACAAAATAGAGAGTAGCTGTGATTATACTAAATAAATGGCAGTCGATTGGTGTCATGGTAAAAGGCGGCTCAATGACTTTTAACCCTAAGCTATCTGCAATATGACAAAGGCCCTCAGGGATGGCAGCAATATAATCTGAATTTTGTACTGCCAGCATCATGTTGGCTGGGCTAGAGACTTGCACTCTGATATCACGCGCTTTTAATGTTGTTTTGGCAAAGTACTCCACGGCACGCATATTATTACGCACCAGTTTCATTGCCACATGACCGAGTTGTAAATAATGCTCCATGGTGATGCTATCTGTAACTGTAGGGTGATTTTTGCAACACACCAGTTTAAGATGTTCTTTGCGCACCAGTTCAAAACAGAAACTGTTATCTTGCTGAGTGACGTTATCAATTGCGAGATCAATTTTACGCATACGTAAATCGTTAAATGTATCTTCCTCACTATCACTTGATTCTATTAATTGGATATCGTGAATACCACTGAGTTTGAGTAAAATGTTCTCGGGAGCGTAAACGATAAAGTGCTCTTTGTTGCCCAGTGCATTGTCAACAATTTCTAATACGGTAGATACCCGTGAGTAGAAATTTTGTGCATTTAGGAGTAGGGCTTAATTAGGTTCATATCAAAATCATGCATAACAATTGCCTCTGCGGTTTAATGAACTAAGAAAAAAAGCAGCATACTCAATACCGCTGTGAGCAAAGTGTTGCGGGTTATCAGGATCAATAGCACCGCAAACACAGCGCCGATCAAATAGCTGTTATCAAAATTAAGGTGCAAGGTCTTGTCTTGAATAAAGACAATCGGCGCTAAAATTGCAGTGAGTACTGCAGGTGCTGAATAGCTTAAAAACTTCACCATACCGGGATTAAGACGCAATGGCAGTTTTGGTTCAATGAATATGTAGCGGCTAATAAAGATAATGACTGTCATTAATATAATGGTTAGCCAGATCATAGGCCTTCTCCCGGTCTTGTTAATATTATTTTATTTGGATGGGTCTCATTAGTTAATTTAGCGGTAAGCATGCCAGCACTCATGCCTGATAATGCCGCGATAAGTAATCCGCCCGGGATCTCAAACAGTTCACACACGACGGCCATGACTAACGATACCGATACGCTAACGAGTATGGATGGGGTTTTAATAGCTGGCACAACCAAAGCAATAAAGGTCGCAGCGATAGCGAAGTCTAAACCGAGTTCATCTAAATTGGGGATCTGTTGACCAGCAAAAATACCAACCGCAGATGCAATATTCCAAATGAGATAAAAACTAAAGCCACCGCCAAATGCAAACCAGCGATCAAACTTGTGTTGTTTGGTGTCGCTGCATATAGCGAATAATTCATCGGTGAGTAAGAAACCCAGTGTTAACCGCCAACGTAAAGGCAGGGGACTCATTTGCTGACGCATAGCCATGCCATATAAAAAATGGCGAGAGGTAATGAGTAGGGTAGTTAAGAGAATACTGGTTAACCCAACGCCTGATTTGATCATCCCCACTGCAACCAGTTGCGCCGCACCAGCAAACACAATCGCTGACATTGCTTGGCTTTGAAGCATATCTAAACCGGCTTCAATGGCATAAGAGCCCGCCAAAATACCCCAAGGGATCACCGCAATACTTAACGGCATTGCGGCGATCATACCTCGCCATAATGACTTTCTGATCGAGGCGGGCGATTGTGGCTGTGACATGTTTTTATTCCTTGTCATATATGTTGTTTTTATAGTGGTTAAGCATATTAACGGAGTTAGCGCATGAGTAAGAGATATGGTGGATACATTTGGTTGTGGATCGCGTGAGTGGATAAATATATACGTTAAACCAACTGGTATGGTAATTATATTGGTTTTATATGCTGGTGATTAGCCTATTGTCATCATTTATCGACCTTGTGAAATCATGAGCTTAGTTTGTTTAATCTAAAAATAGGACTAATATTTAATTATACTTTTCACTTTAACTGCTTATAACGTCCAACTTTAATTATTCATACATAATAGAGAATAACGATGAAATTGAAAATACTGGCGTTAATCGCCGTGATTGGTTTAGCGGGTTGTAATGATGAAGAGCTAAACAAATTTGTTCGACAAGCCGACAGCCCTGTTTATAGTGGTGATCGTAGTGACTTACTCGCTTATGGACAACAACTATGGAATGACCCTAGCCTTGGTAATAGTGGTTTAGCGTGTGCTACTTGTCATGCTGGTGGCACGGCATTTAATGATAGTTTTAAACAACCATATCCGCACTTGGTAGCAATGGCGGAAGATATGTCGGGCTTAACCTCTATAGATGCCGAGCAGATGGTGCAATTTTGTATGTTGCAACCGATGCAAGCTGACATGTTTGCCTGGGATTCAAAAGAACTGGCAGCACTCACTTTGTATGTCGAAAAAGTAGTGCAAGTCGAATTCATCAACCAGCATTAATCTAAAGCTAATAAAAAACCCAGCAAGCCGAGTTTTTTATTAGCAAAATAAAACGCGATTAATGAGTACTGCGTTCCTCTTAACTTTTAACTCTAGTGCTGAACTTTGTGCTCGCCACTGCCAAAGTGCCAATCATAGTGGAAGCTTTGACTTGCATCTTGATCTTTACGACGGTAAGTATGGCCACCAAAGTAGTCACGCATTGCTTGAATAAGGCTTGCTGATGAATCTGCTTCACGGTAGCAATCGTAGTAGCTCATTGCAGCGCTAATAGAAGGCATTGGCATACCTAGCATAATTGCTTTCGCTAATACTTCACGCCATGCCATTTGGTTTTCAGCTAATGTATTAGTGAAACGGTCCGCTAACATGAGGTTTAATAACTCAGGTTCTGCTTGGTAAGCTTTTGCGATATCATCTAAGAAGTGAGCGCGGATCACACAACCGGCACGCCATATTTTAGCAATTGAAACGTAATCAAGCGTCCAGTTATGTTCTTTTTGTGCCGCAGACATCAATTCAAAACCTTGTGCGTAGCTACATACTTTTGAACAATATAGCGCGTCAGCCAGTTTTTCTAACCATACGTTGCGGTCTTCGAGCGTTATTGTGGGACCAGCAAGTTTAGTCGCGCCAACCTGACGAATAGATTTTTGTGTGCTTAGGCAACGGGCAAATACAGATTCTGCAATGGCGTTTGCAGGTACGCCAAGCTCTAGGGCTTCACGTGCAGTCCAGTTACCAGTGCCTTTTTGGCCTGCTTGATCCATGATCACGTCAACCATAGGTTTACCGGTTGCTTCATCAACAACTTTTAGGATGTTACCTGTGATCTCGATGAGGTAGCTTTGCAGTTTACCTTTATTCCATTCACTGAATACTTCGCCAACTTCAACCGCCGACATGCCTAAGATTTGACGCATGAATTGCACAATTTCGGCAATCATTTGCATATCAGCGTATTCGATACCGTTATGTACCATTTTAACAAAGTGACCAGAACCGATTGGACCGATATATTCAGCGCAAGGTTCACCTTCTGGTAATGGCTGGTCTACGTGTGTACGTGCAATTTCAACACCTGTGATAGGATCTACTTTCGCAGCCATTGCTTGCCACATTGGTTTTAGTCTTTCCCAAGCTGCTTTGTCGCCACTAGGCATTAACGATGGACCAAAACGAGCGCCCACTTCACCGCCAGAAATAGCACAAGTGAAGAAGCTAAACTTACCTGCGTAAGTATCTGCACGGGCGATAGAGTCACGCCATTGGCTGTTACCTGTATCGACAACAATGTCGTTTACTTCTAAGCCAGCTGCTATTAAGTCATTACAGATAATATCAACAACAGGACCCGCTGGTACTGAAAGCACGATCCGACGTGGTGTTTCAAGTTGGTTAATTAGCTCTGCAAGATCGGCAACCGCAATTAATTTTGCTGCTGTTAGAGGTTGATGACGCTTAACGATGTCAGTACGACGGTTTTCGTTAATGTCAAAAGCTGCAACGGAAAATCCACGTTCAGCTAAGTTTAATGCCATGTTGGCACCCATTACGCCTAAACCTATTACTGCAATATCAATATTTTTATTCATCTGGTCCTCTGTGTCTTAGCAAGTCATGAAGGTGAGAATTGGCTAATGCCTTGTAGTTTAAGGCATGATATAGAAAGTAGAAAAAGATACAATGTTAACGCTATCGTTATTTGTCTTTTTCATCTAAATCACTATTTGTTGATAAACTAATTTTAAATCATTAAAACGAATATGGTTAATCAGCATTGTCCTATGAGATCTACCTCACACTATTCCTGGTTAATTAAATTTTGATTGGTTCTTTACTGTGCACTATATAAATGTAGCTAAAATTACTAATATCTTGCTGGATTTAAGTAATAAGTGTTTCTCGAATTGTTATCTAACTTAACCGTATCATTGATGGCCAAATAAATTAACAAATATGTTGAAAACCATATGATTATGCTATTTTGAAGTTAATTGAAAAGTTTATTTACCCCTAATTGAAGATAGGTATAATGAGGTAAGTATTTTATAATTAAGGATATTAGGCATATGAGTTCCAACAGTCGTAAGTCTGGTCGAGTGACCTTACAAGATGTTGCAAATAAAGTAGGTGTGACTAAAATCACCGTTTCTAGGGCGATCCGTACGCCGGAGAAAGTATCGGAATCATTACGCTTAACTATCCTTAAAGCAATTGATAAGATGGGCTATGTGCCTAATCGTGCTGCGAGCATGCTAAGTGCAAAGCAAAGTAAAACTATCGTATTGATTGTTCCTTCATTATCTAACGGCGTATTCGCTGACGTTGTGCGTGGCATTAATGATGTAATGTTAAGCCAAGGCTTTCAAATATTGTTAGGCCACTCGGGTTATTCCTTATTAGAAGAAGAGCGCTTAATCGAGACTTACTTACAGTTTGGTATCGATGGCATCATTATTTCTGGTACCCATCACACTGAACGCAGTAATCGTTTATTACGTAAATCAAACTTACCAGTTGTTGAGATCATGGAATGTAATGATAACGCGATCGATATGTCGGTGGGTTTAGATCATGCGCAAGCGGGTTATAAAATGACACAGCATTTAATTGGCAAAGGGTATAAAAACATCTGTTTTGCTGGTGCGAGAATGGATCTACGTGCGCAACTTCGTTTAGATGGTTGGCGCAAAGCGATTTGGGAAACAGAGCTAAGTGATGCTCGAGTGCTCACTAGTTCTTATGCCTCAACTTACCAGATGGGTGCCGATATGTTGACAGAAATATTAGGTGAATGGCCTGATACTGACTGCATATTCTTCTGTAATGACGATTTGGCTGCAGGGGCACTATTTGAGTGTCAACGTCGTAATTTAAAAGTACCGAAAGATATTGCGTTAGTAGGTTTTAACGACCTTGATATTTGCTCGGCGACAAACCCTAAATTAACCTCTGTTTGTATTCCGAGTTTTGATATTGGTGAGCAGGCAGCCAAATTATTATTGAAAAAAATTAATGGTGAGCCAATAGAAAATAAGCATTTAGATCTTGGTTTTATTATTTCTGAGCGTGCAAGTACCTAAGTCAGGCTGATAACACTGGTGTTTCATCGTGTTACCGGCAACATTGCGCAGTAACTTGGTGTTAAATTCATTGATGGTGATGATCTGCACCCGAAAGCTAATGTTTTGAAAATGGTGGCCGCGCAACCGTTAAATGATGCAGACCGAAAACCGTGGTTAGAGCGTATTCGCGATCCGTGACGGTAACAAAGTCATTAGTGTTACGTTTTAATCAAAAAATGACGTTACCGCCTAGAGTTTAGCCGTTTACAAGTTGTCGCGTTAGCATTACTTATCATGTTCCCTCAGTTGGCATTATGGTGGCAATAATTTATTCTTGAATAGCTGATATAACTGACGTTTTGTTAAATTAGCTATCTGAAAGCCCATTGTTAGTAATAACGATGGGCTTTTTTTGTGTGAAATTTGAACAGTTAAAATTTCACACTTAAATTGGCACTAAAGTGGCGTTGATAAATAATCATTAATTACAATTGGTTAGCGGTAAATTTAAGTTGTATTTTCAGGGTTTTAATGAGGGTTTCGAACTAGGCAGTTTAGTAATTTAAAAAACCAAATTATACAATAGTCTATAACTTCTTTAATATGTATAATAAAAGAGCATTTAGAACTAATACTCCATTTAAAATGTGTATTTAACGTTAACAGCTCTGCTGTTTATGTTGATTTATGTATTAAGTTAGATGGTTGAATTAGTTAATTATTATATCGGTAAAATGATGATTCCTGTATGTGTGGTCATAGTGTAAACCGATAATTATGCAGGTATTTACCTGTTCCTTAGAATAAGATAGTCAAAAGGACTTGCTCATGATCACATTTGTCATTCCCCAACAAGCACAAGTTATATCTGTTAACGGTAAAGCGGAGCATATACTTGAGCAGGATAGTCAATCCTTGGAGAGTGGTTATGAAATTGCGGCGGGTGGCAAAATTGAAGTCACGTCTGGTGCTCAGGTTATATTGAAATATGCCGATGGCTCACAAGTGATTATCGATGAACATTTTAAAGCAAATGATGATGCTGACACGCCTGATGTAGCAATGGATGTGTTAGATGAAATTACCGAATCTAGTGATAAAACACTCGACCAGCCGCAAGTTAGTGACGATGTTTTAGCTGAAATTCGTGCCATTCAAGATTTAATCCTATCTGATGAAGAGTTTATTGATCCTGTTAGTACTGCTGCCGGTAGTGCTAGTGATGGCGGTCGTTCGTCTGCGGTAACTGTTGATCGTATCGGTGATGAAACTCTGGCGCATGCTGAATTCGAGACTGAGACATTTACCCAGGATGGGCAAAGTAAAATATTTGTTGATACAAGTATGACGGATGCAAGCGCTTCCCAAACTGTTAATGTGCCAGTTGCGGCCGATGCGACAACAGCGACCGGTGAAAACACCGTGCTTGAGGGCGACGTGCCAGCCGCGACGGATGTTGACGGTACGGTTGAAAGTTACCAGTTAGCGACGGATGTCAGCGAAGGCAGTTTGGTCTTTAATGCTGATGGCAGCTATACGTTTACCCCTGGCAACGATTTTGATGATTTAGCTGTGAATGATAGTCGCGATGTGACCTTTACGTACACGGCGACCGATAACGACAGTGGTGTGAGCGACGCGAAAACGATCACGATCACCGTGACCGGCAGCAATGATGTGCCTGTGGCAACGGCGACAACTGAAAGCACGGGTGAAAACACCGTGCTTAAGGGCAACGCGCCGGCCGCGACGGATGTTGACGGTACGGTTGAAAGTTACCAGTTAGCGACGGATGTCAGCGAAGGCAGCTTGGTCTTTAATGCTGATGGCAGCTACACGTTTACCCCTGGCAACGATTTTGATGATTTAGCTGTGAATGATAGCCGCGACGTGACCTTTACGTACACGGCGACCGATAACGACAGTGGCGTGAGCGACGCGAAAACGATCACTATCACTGTGACTGGCAGCAATGATACACCCGTGTTCGACACCAAGACCGGCTCAACCCAAGTTGAAAATGTAGCGCAAGCGGGCAACATGGTAGCGACCTTTATTGCGAGTGACCTGGACGGTGATAATGTCACCTACAGCATCAGCAGCGGCAACGACAATAACTACTTCGAGATCAAAGATGACCGCAGTGGCGTGGTGACCTTAACGGCGGCGGGCGAAACAGCGCTGGCCAACGACGCATTAGTTGATGCGACTTACACGTTAGGCGTAACGGCGAATGACGGCACGACTAACTCAACCGAGGCGACCGCGGATATCAAGTTTGACGGCATCAACGATGCCCCCGTGATTGATACCAATACCGGCTCAACCCAAGTTGAAAATGTGGCGCAAGCAGGCAACACGGTAGCGACCTTTATTGCGAGCGATCTGGACGGTGATAATGTCACCTACAGCATCAGCAGCGGCAACGACAATAACTACTTCGAGATCAAAGATGACCGCAGTGGCGTAGTGACCTTAACAGCCGCGGGTGAAACTGCACTGGCCAACGACGCATTAGTTGATGCGACTTACACGTTAGGTGTGACGGCGAATGATGGCACGGTTAACTCAACCGAGGCGACCGCGGATATCAAGTTTGACGGCATCAACGATGCCCCCGTGATTGATACCAATACCGGCTCAACCCAAGTTGAAAATGTGGCGCAAGCAGGCAACACGGTAGCGACCTTTATTGCGAGCGATCTGGACGGTGATAATGTCACCTACAGCATCAGCAGCGGCAACGACAATAACTACTTCGAGATCAAAGATGACCGCAGTGGCGTAGTGACCTTAACAGCCGCGGGTGAAACTGCACTGGCCAACGACGCATTAGTTGATGCGACTTACACGTTAGGTGTGACGGCGAATGATGGCACGGTTAACTCAACCGAGGCGACCGCGGATATCAAGTTTGACGGCATCAACGATGCCCCCGTGATTGATACCAATACCGGCTCAACCCAAGTTGAAAATGTGGCGCAAGCAGGCAACACGGTAGCGACCTTTATTGCGAGCGATCTGGACGGTGATAATGTCACCTACAGCATCAGCAGCGGCAACGACAATAACTACTTCGAGATCAAAGATGACCGCAGTGGCGTAGTGACCTTAACAGCCGCGGGTGAAACTGCACTGGCCAACGACGCATTAGTTGATGCGACTTACACGTTAGGTGTGACGGCGAATGATGGCACGGTTAACTCAACCGAGGCGACCGCGGATATCAAGTTTGACGGCATCAACGATGCCCCCGTGATTGATACCAATACCGGCTCAACCCAAGTTGAAAATGTGGCGCAAGCAGGCAACACGGTAGCGACCTTTATTGCGAGCGATCTGGACGGTGATAATGTCACCTACAGCATCAGCAGCGGCAACGACAATAACTACTTCGAGATCAAAGATGACCGCAGTGGCGTAGTGACCTTAACAGCCGCGGGTGAAACTGCACTGGCCAACGACGCATTAGTTGATGCGACTTACACGTTAGGTGTGACGGCGAATGATGGCACGGTTAACTCAACCGAGGCGACCGCGGATATCAAGTTTGACGGCATCAACGATGCCCCCGTGATTGATACCAATACCGGCTCAACCCAAGTTGAAAATGTGGCGCAAGCAGGCAACACGGTAGCGACCTTTATTGCGAGCGATCTGGACGGTGATAATGTCACCTACAGCATCAGCAGCGGCAACGACAATAACTACTTCGAGATCAAAGATGACCGCAGTGGCGTAGTGACCTTAACAGCCGCGGGTGAAACTGCACTGGCCAACGACGCATTAGTTGATGCGACTTACACGTTAGGTGTGACGGCGAATGATGGCACGGTTAACTCAACCGAGGCGACCGCGGATATCAAGTTTGACGGCATCAACGATGCCCCCGTGATTGATACCAATACCGGCTCAACCCAAGTTGAAAATGTGGCGCAAGCAGGCAACACGGTAGCGACCTTTATTGCGAGCGATCTGGACGGTGATAATGTCACCTACAGCATCAGCAGCGGCAACGACAATAACTACTTCGAGATCAAAGATGACCGCAGTGGCGTAGTGACCTTAACAGCCGCGGGTGAAACTGCACTGGCCAACGACGCATTAGTTGATGCGACTTACACGTTAGGTGTGACGGCGAATGATGGCACGGTTAACTCAACCGAGGCGACCGCGGATATCAAGTTTGACGGCATCAACGATGCCCCCGTGATTGATACCAATACCGGCTCAACCCAAGTTGAAAATGTGGCGCAAGCAGGCAACACGGTAGCGACCTTTATTGCGAGCGATCTGGACGGTGATAATGTCACCTACAGCATCAGCAGCGGCAACGACAATAACTACTTCGAGATCAAAGATGACCGCAGTGGCGTAGTGACCTTAACAGCCGCGGGTGAAACTGCACTGGCCAACGACGCATTAGTTGATGCGACTTACACGTTAGGTGTGACGGCGAATGATGGCACGGTTAACTCAACCGAGGCGACCGCGGATATCAAGTTTGACGGCATCAACGATGCCCCCGTGATTGATACCAATACCGGCTCAACCCAAGTTGAAAATGTGGCGCAAGCAGGCAACACGGTAGCGACCTTTATTGCGAGCGATCTGGACGGTGATAATGTCACCTACAGCATCAGCAGCGGCAACGACAATAACTACTTCGAGATCAAAGATGACCGCAGTGGCGTAGTGACCTTAACAGCCGCGGGTGAAACTGCACTGGCCAACGACGCATTAGTTGATGCGACTTACACGTTAGGTGTGACGGCGAATGAT